>CAZGHW010000026.1:0-60808 GCA_964525695.1 uncultured Rheinheimera sp.
TCGCTGTGCCGGACATCTTTGCCTTTGACAAAAGAAATCACATACTCAGAAATATTTTTGCAACGATCGCCAATCCGCTCTAAGGCTCTGGCCGACCACAACACATTCATAATTTTTGGGATAGAACGCGGATCTTCCATCATATAAGTCATCAACTGCCGGGTGATAGCTTCATATTCGCGGTCGACTTTTTTATCTTCCTTGTAAACAGTTAACGCCGCTTCCACATCCATCCGGGCAAAGGCATCCAGCACATCATGCAACATTTGCGCGACATGACGCCCCATATTTTCCAGGCTGACCAGCAAATCCTGCTGAGCACTGTTAAAAGACTCCAACGCCACTTTAGCAATACGTTCTGCTTCGTCGCCGATCCGTTCCAGGTCAGAAATTGCCTTAATGATGGCCATAATTAAGCGTAAATCACTGGCTGCAGGCTGGCGTTTGGCAATGATTCGAGTACATTCGCCATCAATGCGGATTTCCCACTCATTGACTTTTAAATCGGTGGCAATCACCTGCCGCGCTAAATCAGCATCACTCTGCGCTATGGCGGTCAGAGCATCCGACAACTGCTGTTCGATCAAGCCGCCCATTGCCATCACATGGTTGCGGATCTGTTCAATTTCTTCATTAAACTGACTGGAAATATGTTTGGTTAAATTCAGCTTATCCATCGTGGACTCCTGTGTATTCGCTCAGTTGGCCGCTCGTGCCTGTTGTCCGGTAGCACCGCAGCACACTGCTGCGGCATATTCACCCTTGCGCTCAGGCAGGGATTAGCCAAAGCGACCGGTGATATAATCTTCGGTCTGCTGTTTCGATGGCGTAGTGAACATTTTATTGGTGGCATCAAATTCAATCAGATCGCCCATATACATAAAGGCAGTATAGTCAGAGACCCGCGCTGCCTGTTGCATGTTGTGGGTCACAATCACAATAGTGTAGCGATCTTTCAGCTCATAAATCAGTTCTTCAATTTTTAACGTCGAGATTGGATCCAAAGCTGAAGCTGGCTCGTCCAGCAACAACACTTCCGGCTCGATGGCAATGGCGCGGGCAATCACCAAACGTTGTTGTTGACCACCTGACAAGCCAAATGCGTTGTCATGTAAACGGTCTTTCACTTCGTTCCATAAAGCCGCACCTTTGAGTGACGTCTCCACCACTTCATCCAATACCCGCTTGTCACGCACACCTTGTAAACGCAGACCATATGCCACGTTTTCATAGATGGTTTTCGGGAATGGATTTGGCTTCTGGAACACCATGCCAACCTGACGACGCAGCTCAGCGACATCGACTGACTTGTCATAAATATTCTGTCCGTCCATCCGGATCTGACCTTCAATCCGGCAAATATCGACTAAGTCATTCATCCGGTTAAAACAGCGCAACAGGGTTGATTTACCACAACCTGAAGGGCCGATAAAAGCGGTGACGCGCTTTTCCGGAATGGTCAGATTGATGTTTTTCAGCGCCAGTGATTCACCGTAATACAGTTTTAAATCATTGACGGTTAATTTAATTTTTTCGTCAGCCAGATTCAGATCGGCATCGTGTTTTATCATTTGCTGTTGCGTCATGGTCATTCTCTCAATACTGCAAAATTCTGTCAGAGCAGCCCTGGGGCCACGGTGTCGGGCAAAGTTCAGACTTTGCCCGGGTTTGGCAGCCGATTAATCGGATTCACTGCGATATTTTTCCCGCAGCTTGTTACGCAGGTGAATAGCGGCCATATTCAGCACCACAATTAATAACACCAGCACCAGCGCTGTGGCATATAACAAAGGCCGCGACGCTTCAACGTTTGGACTTTGGAAACCAACATCATAAACATGGAAACCAAGGTGCATAATTTTTTGATCTAAATGTATAAATGGAAAGTTACCATCGACCGGTAAAGTGGGCGCAAGTTTTACCACACCCACCAGCATCAATGGCGCGACTTCACCGGCAGCGCGGGCAATCGACAGGATCAGACCCGTCATCATTGCAGGCGTCGCCAGTGGCACCACGACTTTCCATAAAGTTTCAGATTTGGTGGCACCAAGCGCCAGACTGCCCATCCGAATCGTGCTCGGAATCCGGGACAACCCTTCTTCGGTGGACACTATCACCACAGGCAGAGTTAATAATGCCAGCGTCAGTGAAGCCCAGAACAAGCCAGGGGTACCAAAAGTCGGTGCCGGCAAGGATTCCGGATAAAACAACGCGTCGATATTACCGCCCAAGATATAGACAAAGAACCCCAGACCAAAGACGCCATACACAATTGAAGGCACACCGGCCAGGTTATACACCGAGATCCGGATAATCCGTAGCAAAGGACCATCTTTGGCATATTCCCGCAAATAAATCGCCGCCAGCACGCCAAAAGGCGTCACGATAATCGACATCAGGATCACCATCGTGATAGTGCCGAAAATCGCTGGAAAAATACCTCCTTCAGTATTGGCTTCGCGTGGATCATCCGCCAGGAAACTCCAGATAGCGCCGACATAATGCACTGATTTATCCAGTAACGTCATCGCGTTTGGCTGATGAGCATGCACTATGTTCCCCAGACTGATCCGTAACTTTTTACCTTCAGCAGTGGTTGCCAGCAGCGTATCGCGTTTGGCCGCAGCATAAAGTTGCTCCAGTTGTTGTTGCAAACCAGCATAACGCGCGTCCAGTTCAGCTTTGTGCTGAGCTGATTCCTGCTGAAATTGTGCCATAGTCGCAGCATCAGCGCCTTCCAGCTCCAGCCGGCGTTGCTCTAACCGCAATTGCTCCAGGCCGTTGTTGATAACACCAATATCGCCTTTTTCAATCGCACTAATCTGGTCAAAAATCTGATTGGCTCTTTTGATCCGCAACAACAGCTCAGGCCATAGCGCCGCCCCTTCTGCGACCACTTTCTCGCCTTCGAGCAATTGTTGCGGGAAACCATAGAAATTTCCCCATTCGCGCCGTTCAATCACAGTGGCATTGGGCTCAACTGTCCAGCCAGTTAAGTCATCCGCCAGAAACCAAGCAAAATCACGACCATACACATCGCGATTGCCCAGCTTCAGTAAATGGCGCTGGAAAAACTCAGCATTGCTGGCTACCGCAGCGCCTGATTCACGCAGCACCACAGCACTGACTTCTTCAGTGCGCACCAGCTCGGCCAGCAGCGCTTTATTGCTGCCATCGGCCTGCTTTGCTTGTACTGTCTGTAAATCTGCTGGCCAGAAGTGGCTACCGCCCTGCACAGCAATCAAACTTAACACGCCAACCACCATCACCAGACACAAGGCGATAGCACCGGCATTTAACCAAATCCACGGCGTACCCGTTTTAAACCATGCTCTCATCGTCGAAGCTCCACTTACAGATTGCTAAAGCGCTGACGTAAACGCTGCCGGATCACTTCGGCTAAAGTATTGAAGACAAAGGTGAATACAAAGAGAACCAGCGCAGCCAGGAATAACACCCTGAAGTGAGTGCTACCGACAGCTGTTTCTGGTAATTCCACCGCGATATTGGCCGATAAGGTGCGCATCCCTTCAAACAGGTTGAAGTTCACCACCGGACTGTTACCTGTTGCCATCAGTACAATCATGGTTTCGCCGACAGCACGGCCAAAACCAACCATCACTGCAGCAAAAATCCCCGGACTGGCGGTGGGTAACACCACACCCAGCATGGTCTGCCATGGGGTTGCCCCCAAAGCCAGACTGCCCTGCGTCAGGTGACGTGGTACGTTAAATACGGCATCTTCAGCAATAGAGAAAATATTTGGGATCACGGCAAAGCCCATCGCAATACCGACAACTAACGCATTACGCTGGTCATAACTAATACCGTTGTCGGTAAACCACTGCCGCAGGCTGCCATCAAAGAACAAGGTATCAATTCCTGGGCTTACACTGACACAGACCCAGATAAACAGCACAATCACCGGAATTAACACCACAATTTCCCAACCCAGCCCCAATCGGCTGCGTAAAGAGGCTGGCACAAACCGCCATAAGTAAGCGGTCACCAACATCATCACCGGCAATAACAGCAGGATAGCAAAAATGGCACTCAAGTAGTTTTCGATAAAAGGTGCCAACCATAATCCGGCCAGGAAACCAAGAATAACAGTTGGTAACGCCGCCATGATTTCAATGGTTGGTTTGACTTTGCCGCGAAGAGCAGGCGCCATAAAATAAGCGGTATAAAGCGCGCTCATCACCGCCAGTGGCGTGGCAAATAACATGGCAAATAATGCTGCTTTTAAGGTCCCCAATGCCAGTGGCACCAGGCTCATCTTGGCTTCAAATTCATCTGAACCTGATGAGGCTTGCCAGATATAATCTTTTTCGCCACGGCCTTCATACCAGACTTCATTCCACATTGCTTTCCAGGACACGTCAGGGTGTGCGTTATCCAGCGCAAAGTGATACGTCTGACCATCTGTCGCCAATGCTAAGAAGCTTTGATTAATCGGGGAAATCGCAATGCGTTGTGGCGCAATACCATCGCCAAGTGGCTCCAGCCACAAAGTCCGGGCTGAAGTTCCATAATGGATACCAAGATGACCCTGGTTATCGATTGCCATAAAACCTTTGCGCGAATATTCAGGTTCAATTTGCACTATCGCGCCAGGATGCTGCTCAAAATCGCGAATGTGCTTTAAGTGGTGGTTGTTATGTTCGTCCCGCACCAGAAACCACTGGCTGACAGAACCATCACTGCCGCCAATAATCAGCGACACAGACCCCACCAGAAATTCCATCGCACCAATAGTCTGACCGGCAGGCACCACAGATACGGCTTCCACATAACGGGCCTTTGCCGGGTCACGGATATCGTAATAATGCACTTTACCTTCATTGTCAGCGACAAACAGATTTTGCAACGTGGTATCGACCAATAACTTTTGCACTGTTTTAGGCGCATCTGGCAGTTGATAGTCGGTCCGTTCCAGCGTGGTTTCACCACTGAGGAATTCTGTTTTGGCGGCAAACAGGTTGTAAGATAAACGACCATCACCGGTAAAAGCGGTCAGGGCGGTACCATCAGGACCTTCCTGTACCGATAAAGCTGCGATGACTTCACCTTTCGGATCCAACTGAATTGGGGTTTCACCCAACGGATAAGTCACGACTGGCACAATCTGGCGTTTATCATCTGGATAACTCAGGTTGTATTCGTGTTTAGCCACGATCACCTGGCCATTACTCAGACCAAAGGCGACAATACCGGAACGCGGTTCGCCTTTGGCAAAACTGCTGATACTGGCACCAGTCGGCAGATTCAGCTGGATTTTCTGGCCAGCAGCACCGGTCTTGGCATCAAAAAATTGCAGCGAACCACTGGCATCAGCTACCAGACCAACCTCACCATAACGCTCCAGATTGCTGAACAATGGTTGGGATTGCACTGTTGGATAAGATTGCTGTTTCTCTACTGACGCCGAGGAAAAAATCGGCCCCACTTCAGAAAACAAATAGACAAAAATTGTGGCAAAGGCCAGTACCACACTGATACCGGCAAAGGCGATGCCATATTTTGACAGTTGATCTTTCACCCGGCGCCAACGGCGTAACCGGGCACGGCGCTCACCGCTTGGCAGCAACGAGGCGCGTTCCGGGACAGCACTGGCTGAACTGGCTTGGCTTGACTGCATAGTTGATACATCCACATCTGACTTTTCGGATGCTGCAAACTATAGATGAGCTTTATGTCAGAAATATTACACTCGACTGGTTTTTGTCATACTTTTGCAATCTAATCAGCCGAGCTTGCGGTCACAACGACAAAAGGCGCTGATGACAGCGCCTCTGATGCATGGATAAATTCAGACGTTATTTGATACCAAGTTCAGCTAACACTTTGCTAGCGACCTTGTTTGGTACTGGTACATATCCATCCCGCACCACCACTTCCTGGCCGCGTTTTGATAACACCATTTTGATGAATTCACGCTCCATTGGTGCCAGCTCTTTATTTGGATGTTTATTCACATACACATAGAGGAAACGTGACAGCGGATAAGCACCATCCAAGGCGTGATCAGCAGTAGGTTCGACAAATGGTTGGCCATCTTTTTTCGCCAGCGGTAAAGCACGAACGCCTGACGTGATATAGCCAATCCCTGAGTAACCAATACCGTTGATAGACTCACTGACGCCCTGGACAACTGAAGCAGAACCTGGTTGTTCATTGATGCTGGATTTAAAGTCACCATTACACAGTGCATGCTCTTTGAAATAACCATAAGTGCCTGACACGGCATTACGGCTGTACATGGTGAAATCACGGTTCGCCCAGGCGCCGGTTAAGCCGAGTTGACCCCAACGAGTGACATCTTCTTTATAAGCACAACGACGGGTTGCCGAGAATACCGCATCAACCTGCGCCAGGGTTAAACCTTTGATTGGGTTATCTTTATTGACATAAACAGCCAACAAGTCGATAGCGACCGGCACTGCTGTCGGTTTGTAGCCATATTTTGCTTCAAAAGCCTGAACTTCAGAAGGTTTCATTGCCCGGCTCATTGGGCCAAAATTGGAAGTGCCTTCCGTTAAAGCCGTTGGTGCAGTGGATGAACCAGCGCCCTGAATTTGAATGTTCACATTGGGATAGACTTTGCGATAGTCTTCAGCCCATAACGTCATCAGGTTATTTAAGGTATCAGAACCGATACTGGAGATATTGCCTGACACGCCACTGGCTTTTTGATACTCAGGCAAGGCTGGATCCACTTTAGGTGTGGCAGCTTGCAGGGTAAAACTTAAAGATGCGGCAACCAGAGTTGCAGTAGTTAACAGTTGAAAAGCTTTCACTGGACAGTCCTCTTGTGGCTGATTCAGGCCTGCGCCTGTTGTTGATTCACCGTCATCATAAGTCGATTATATGACAATATTATGACCAAGATTTGCCAACCACAGATTTCGCTGCTAAATACAAGCCAGCCCACTTTGCCACTGATGCGTTTGGTCTTGCACTGACCACGCCTGATATTTCTGCCAGCAACACCGATATTTTGTAGCAATTTTTTACAGTGTAGGTCCTGTTTGCGACCAATAACGGCCAGCAAGCTGGACATACCAGAGCTAAGCGGTTAAAAATAAGCTAACAAAATGACTACTTATTTTGTATTCCATAAAAACAAGGATTTGCGCTATGAAGCAGTTGGTTCTGACACTGATAGGTAAAGATAAAGCCGGTTTGGTTGAACAGCTGGCAACCATTGTGAGTGAACATCATGGGAATTGGACTGCCAGTAATTTGAGCCATTTGGCCGGTTTTTTTGCTGGTATTCTGCAAATCGAAGTCGCTGCTGAACATGCCGAGGCGTTAACATCCGCCCTGCAGCAAATGCCTGAGCTGGATATTCATGTCCACCATGGCGAGAATACCCAGTTAGATGCGCATAAATTACTGAAATTTGTCATCACAGGGAATGACAGGCCCGGCATTGTGCGTGAACTCTCCTCGGTGATTAAACACAAAGGCACTAATATTGTGCACTTTGAAAGTTCGAAACAAAGTGCGCCAAATTGGGGCGTGCCACTCTTCACCGCCATTGCGACTGTTGAGCTGCCGGAAGGTCTGAATAAAGATGAAGTGATCTATGCATTAGAGGCCATTGCCACTGATGTGGTGGTCGATGTAGAAAACCTGCACTAATTGCTGTACCTTGCTCCTTGCCAAGCGACAAGATAGCCCATTCGGGCTATCTTGTTCATAAATCTTTCATAAAAGTGCCATAGAGTATTAGCTACCAAACGGATTGACGGTCTTGCTATGAACCCCCAACAACAAACAGTGACTGAATTGCATTATTTTCCAAAAGAATTGAGCTGGTTATCCTTTAATGAACGGGTGTTGCAGGAAGCTGCTGATGAACGCAACCCGCTGATTGAACGGTTACGTTTTCTGGGGATTTATTCCAATAACATGGATGAATTTTACCGGGTGCGGGTCGCAGACGTTAAAAGACGGATTTTATTAAAAAAATATCAGTCCGACGAGCAAGAAGATGCCGAAGAACTAATGCAACAGATCCAGCGTCATGTGCTGAAACTGGGTGATAAATTTAATGGTATTTATCTGGCGCTGTTGCTGCAACTGCGCAAGCACAACATTGAATTTATTGATCATTACAAACTCAACGAATCGCAATCGGCCTGGGTTCGTACCTACTTCAAAGAACGGGTGCTGCGGCATATCTCGCCTATTCTGCTGAGTAATGAAGATCTGCAATTGTCAAAGCGGCTGGAAGACAATGCCACCTATTTGATGGTCGAAATGACCGGCGCCAACAAAGCTGAATACGCCATAGTGCAGGTGCCCACCGAGGAAGTATCGCGTTTTATTGAATTGCCGTTGTATCTGAACAAAACCAAAAAACGTGGTCGTTACCGTCATCAGTTTATGATGCTGGACGATCTGATCATCCACTGTCTCCATGATCTGTTCCGCGGCTTTTTTGAATTTTGTGATATTCAGGCTTTTTCGCTGAAACTGACCAAGGACGCCGAATATAACTTAAGTGATACGCTGGATCAGAGTCTGCTGGATAAAATGTCCAAAGGTATTCGGCAACGACTGGAATCCGAACCGGTGCGGCTGGTGTATGACGCCAATATGCCGGAACACATGTTGAAACTGCTGAAAAAGCAGCTTGGCGCCAGCTCTTATGATTCATTGATCCCAGGCAGTCGCTATCGTAATTTTAAAGACTTCATCAGCTTCCCGAATATCGGTCATGCCAGTCTGGAATATCCACCGCTGCCACCTTTACCCAGCCCAGATTTTGAACAGCATACCACCACTTTTGATGCGATCCGTAGCAACGATGTACTGCTGCACTACCCTTACCATAATTTCACCTATTTTACCGAATGGGTGCGGCAAGCCTCTTTTGATCCCAAAGTAACATCGATCAAAATGACGATGTACCGGGTAGCGAAAAATTCCAGGGTGATCCATTCACTGCTGGATGCTGTGCGCAATGGTAAAAAAGTGACAGTGGTGGTTGAGTTAAAAGCACGTTTTGACGAAGAAAATAATATCCACTGGGCCAGACGGATGACCCAGGCAGGTATTCAGGTGGTCTTTGGCCTGACCACGTTAAAAATTCACTCCAAACTTTGTCTGATCAGCCGGCAGGAAAAAGGCAAGACGGTAAAATATGCCCATATCGGCACAGGTAACTTCAACGAAAAAACGGCCCGAGTTTATACCGATATGAGTTTGTTTACTTGCCATCCGGAAATCTGTGATGAAGTAGATCAAGTGTTTGAGTTTATCGAATACAGTTATAAACCATTTGTTTTTAATCACTTAATTGTATCCCCTACCTGGAGCAGGCATAAGCTGACAGCACTGATCCAGCGCGAAATGGATTTTGCTATTAGCGGTCGGAAAGCCGAAATCCTGCTGAAGATTAACAACCTGGTCGACAACGACATCGTTGATCAACTGTACAAAGCTAGCCAGGCCGGAGTGAAAATCAGGATTATTGTCCGTGGCATGTGTTCCTTGATCCCGGGCGTAGCTGGCCGTAGTCAGAATATTAGCATCATCAGTGTGCTGGATAGATATCTGGAACACGCCCGGGTCTATCAGTTCCATAATGGCGGTGATATCGATTTATACCTGTCGTCTGCCGACTGGATGACCCGTAATATCGACCAAAGGGTCGAAGTTGGCGTACCGATTTATGATGCGCGCATTAAGCAACAGATCATGACAGTGCTGGATTTACAATGGCACGATAACGTGAAAGCCCGTATCATTGATCAGCATCAACTTAATGACTACGTTAAACGTGGTAATAAAAAGAATATCCGCTCGCAGCAGGCCATCTATGATTATCTGGCCGGCCAACAGTTTGGTCCGACGATTCAGGCAGAACCATGACACATTTGACTCCCAGTGCAATTTCCGCAGCCGAACTTATTGCTGCGGTTGATTTAGGCTCCAATAGTTTCCATCTGGTGATCGCCAGGATTGTCGATGGTGCTTTGCAGCTACTGCACCGGGAAAAACAAAAAGTATTGCTGGCCGATGGGCTGGACGAAGATCTGCAACTGAGTGAAGAAGCCATTGGCCGTGGCCTGCAAGTGCTGAGTCAATTTGCCGATACCCTGCAAGGCATTCCGCCAGCGTCAGTGCGGGTCATTGCGACTTACACTTTGCGGCGGGCCCGCAATGCCCAGACTTTTTTACATCAAGCCAGAGCGGTATTTCCATTTCCGATTGAAGTGATTTCCGGTCAGGAAGAAGCGCGTTTCATTTATCAGGGCGTGGCTCATTTTGAGCATTTCCAGGATAGCAGGCTGGTGATGGATATCGGCGGTGGCAGTACTGAATTTGCCATAGGTCAGGATTTTCAACCGCTGAAACTGGCCAGCCGCAACATGGGCTGCGTCAGTTATGCCAGATTATTTTTCCCCAAAGGCAAAATCAGCGCCAAAAGGTTTGACCGGGCGGTATTACAGGCCGAGCAGGAACTGGAAAATATCAGTAATGGTTTTAAAGCCACTGGCTGGCAACAAGTCGTCGGTACTTCGGGCACCATCAAAACTATTAAAGACATTATCGCTGCGCTTGGCTGGCAGCCACATTTTATCGAACTGCCCCATTTGCTGAAATTAAAGCAGTTGCTGTTACAAGCCGAACATCATGATGAGCTGGATTTACCGGGTCTGACGGAAGATCGAAAACAGTTGCTTTGCCCGGGACTGGCGATTCTGATCGCCGCCTTTCAGATGCTGGGCATTGAACAAATGGTATTTGTTGACGCCGCCTTGCGCGAAGGGGTGTTATACGAGATGAGCGATCGGCTGCAGCATCAGGATATTCGCAGCCATACAGTGCAAAGCTTGGTTAAACGTTATGCCGTTGATCTGCCGCAGGCCGAACGGGTGCGCAACACCGCACTTCAGTTGTTGCAACTGGCACAACCTGGCTGGCAACTGGCAGATGAATGGCAGCAAATCCTTGGTTGGGTATCGACATTATATGAAATTGGCCTACAGATTAACTCCAGCAGCGTGCAGCGGCACAGCGCTTATATTCTGAATAACTCCAATCTGCCAGGGTTTAACCAAGAGCAGCAGCAGTTATTGGCCTGTTTGGTCAGGTTTCATCGTGGCAAAATCAAACTGGAAGATTTCCCGGATGGTTATTTATATAACCTGACCGATGTGACTTACGCCCTGGTGCTATTTCGGCTGGCCATTTTGTTGAATCAGAAAAGACGTGATGATGTGCTGCCAGAACTGCAGCTAGAGGTCGCGCCTGGTCAGTTGACGTTATTACTGCCGGAAAGTTGGTGTCAGCAACACGTGGTGCTGGCGGCCGATATTTTGACTGAACAACAGCAGTTAAAACGGCTCGGCTTCCAATTACTGTGCCCGGCTATCGTTAGCGATACTGAAGATCACTGACAAAAACATTGGCAAGCGCTAGAGATTTGGCTAAGGTAAAGTCCTGTTTCAGGACCACCAACTCTAGGTTGCCGCATGTCTTTTACTCCTGCTCTATCTCGTCTGGCGCTGTTGTCAACAGTAATGGCCAGTACAGTGTTCAGCAGTCCGCTGCTGGCTATTGATAAAAATAGTCTGACTGCTGCTATCAGTGCCCAGATGCCACAAGTCATCAACTGGCGGCGTGATTTTCACCAACATCCGGAATTATCTAACCGGGAATTTCGCACCAGCAAAATTGTCGCGGCTGAGCTGAAAAAGCTGGGCCTTGAGGTGCAGACGGGTATCGCCCATACCGGTGTGGTTGCCATCTTAAAAGGCGCGAAGCCGGGATCTGTGGTGGCACTGCGGGCCGATATGGATGCGCTGCCTGTCACTGAACAAGTTGACCTGCCCTTTGCTTCCAAAGTCAGCACTGAATACAACGGTCAACAAGTCGGCGTGATGCATGCCTGCGGCCATGATGCTCATGTCGCCATGTTGCTGGGCGTTGCCAATATCCTCAGTCAGCAACAGGCCAAGCTGGCTGGCACTGTGATGTTTATTTTCCAACCGGCCGAAGAAGGCCCACCTGCCGGTGAGGAAGGTGGTGCAGCTTTGATGCTGAAACAAGGTTTGTTCAGTAAAATCAAGCCGGATGCCATCTTTGGCTTGCATGTCTGGCCAGGCGAGCCGGGCCAATTACAGGTCAAGGCCGAAGGTATTATGGCGGCAGCGGATAGTTTTAATATTACTGTCAAAGGCGTACAAACCCATGGTTCCAGCCCCTGGCGTGGGGTTGATCCTATCGCGGTCAGCGGCCAGTTGATCACTGCCTTACATCAAATCCCGGCCCGACAACTAGACGTCACCCAGGCCCCAGCTGTGTTATCGGTCGGTCAGGTGCATGGCGGCGTGCGCTGGAATATTATTCCGGATCAGGTCAAGCTCGAAGGCACAGTCCGCACCTTTGATGCTGGCATGCGGGAGCAGTTACTGGCAAAAATGCAACATACCGCCGAACATGTCGCAATAGCCAGTGGTGCCACCGCAGAGTTTCATCACCATAACTTCGCCGCCGTCACCTGGAATGATCCGGCGCTGACGAGCTGGGCCATGCCAACGCTGAACTGGGCCGCTGGCCAGGCAGGCGTCAGTGCGATTAAACCTATTACTGGTGCCGAAGATTTTTCGTTTTATCAGCAGCAAGTGCCTGGGGTGTTCTTTTTCCTTGGCATTGCCGAGGCTGGTGTGGCGGTGAATGATACCGCTCCCAACCATTCACCCTTTTTCCGCATCAACGAAGCGGCATTGGAAAATGGCGTACGGGCTTTAACCGGACTGGCGCTGGACTTTCTGGCAGCCCCAGCTAAAGCGGTGCCATAAATAACCGAACAGCGCCATAGCGCCGGTTGCAGCAGAAATCATCGCCGGTCTGGCACCGGCAAAAGCAATAATCACCGCAATGGCAAAATAAGCATATAAACCGATTTTTGGATCAACGCCCGCGATAATCGAAAAAGCAATGGCTTCAGGGATTAAGGCCAGCGCGACCACAATAGCGGACAATACATCGGCGCGAATATTCGACAGCCAATGCTGTTTAAGTGGGTGAACATCATAATTCCAATTAAAAACGACTCACAACTGAGTTATTACAAGTCGTGACGCAAGGGTAACGGTTTAGATCGGCAATCAGTTCGGTATCTGGTTGTGTGGCGGCGAAGTTTAGCAGCATCTGCCGGGCAGACCAAATGCCTACGGCAGTGCTGGCGTGGCTTTTTTCAACCAGCGGCTATAGGCCTGCACCATGTTGCGAACAGTTGACAGCCGCGTTTTGGCGCAGACAGCGGATACTATTGCTGATGCTGAGCCAGTATTTTATCCCGACAAACTGCTAGTATTTCATCCGCTAACGCTGAGTCATCCGGGCAAGCCCGCGACAACACTAAGGCGCCAACCACCTGAGCAAAGGCAGCGATTCTGTTGGCTCGGCTCTCGCGCTGTGCACTGTCATTCAAACCAGTTTCTTTGGCTGCCAAAGTGGCCAACTGATTTTCAATACCTGCGGCAAACGCCTGTTTGATCAGCTCAGACTGACGGCCAGCATCTGCACATAAGGCAGCCATAGTGCGGCCTTCACCTGGCGTATCCCGATGCTGCCGGGATAGATACTGCCGCACAAAGTCAGCGAGTTCGAGCTCAGCGGTTTGGGTTGCCGATGCGGCAAAACTGCAAGCAGCAGCTTCTGCCATCAAGTCTGCCTTAGAGCCAAAATGTTTATAAAAGCCGCCATGGGTAAAACCAGCAGTTGCCATTAACTCCGCCACCCCCACCCCATCGTAGCCACGTTGCCGAAATAAAGTTGCCGCCACTTCGACAATACGTTGCCGGTTTTCCCGTACCTGCGCTTTGCTCACCTTCATAACCTTCAAACCTCTTCGCTACAGCATGACCGCAGTATATTTTGATTATGATCATAATCAAAATATTTAACATTTTAGATTATGATCGTCATCATAAAGGAATTAAGCGGCACCATGAAAAACCCAGCACATGACAAACGCTTGTTTATTTGACCTCCATAGCCTCGGATCACTGACCTTGGCTGATCGTATGGTGTTTCTCTCCAATGATGCAGGTCAATGAACTAGTGGATGCTGCATTGGTTGGCTTTGACCGTCGTGAGCTGGTCACCATAACGCCACTGCACAACATCACCGCACAACGCCAGCCGCTGAGCGCTATCAAACTATTTAATCAATGATTGAGATGAGGAATTTTTATGAAAACCACTAAACGCGTGGCGCTGGTCACTGGCGCATCCTCTGGCATCGGTGAAGCATCGGCCAAAAGTCTGCTGGCCGCAGGTTTCACTGTGTATGGCACCAGCCGGCGTGGTAGCACCGCAGGCGAAGGGCTATTTCCGATGTTACCACTTGACGTCACCGATGACGTGTCTGTTGCAGCTGCGGTGGCTGAAATAATCAAACGGGAAGGTCGTATCGATCTGCTGGTCAATAACGCCGGTTTTGGCGTGGCCCTCGCTGGCACAGGCGCAAAGTATTTTTGATACCAATTTCTTTGGCATAGTCCGGATGACCCGTGCCGTAGTGCCGCATATGCGCCGGCAAGGCAGCGGCCGCATTATTAATATCGGCTCCATTATTGGTGTGGTACCTATGCCCTATGTGGCGCTTTATGCAGCCAGCAAGCATGCGGTTGAGGGCTATTCAGAAGCCTTGGATCATGAATTACGCACACGCGGCATTCGGGTTTCGGTGATTGAACCGGCCTTTACCAAAACCCAGTTTGACGCCAATAACGTCCAGCCAGATGCCAAGTTGCCCGAGTATGACCAGATCCGCGCCAAACTGTTAAAAGTCGTGGCCGAGGCGATGGAAGGGGGCGATAGCCCGGAGGTGGTGGCAGAAGTTGTTGTCAGCGCGGCTATGGCAAGTGCACCGAAGCGGCGCTATACCGCAGGCAAAGCGGCAGCTCAGCTTAAATTTTTACGCCGTTTTGCGCCAACCTCAGTGCTGGACAAAGGCCTGCGCAAAAGTCTGCAACTGGATAACGGCGAGTACAGTCTATGACATTCCGGCAACTGGCATTGTTGAGCTCAGTGCTGTTATTTGCTTTAAGCGCTTTATGGATGTTCAGCCCCGAACTGATGCTCACGCAATGGGGAGTGCCTTACACCGACAGCGCTGGTTTAGTCAGTCGCCGCGCTGCCGCATTTTATGCCGGTTTTGCGCTGATGCTCCTGCTGGCCAGCAATACCGAGGCCTACAAAGCCCGCTTTGCTTTAGCCAAAGGGATTAGCCTGACCTGTGTGCTGCTGGCTGCGCTTGGCATTTTAGAATGGCAGTCAGGCGCAGCCACAGCGCAGATCCTGCCTGCCGCCGCGCTTGAAACTTTTTTAGCTATCGCCTTTTTACGCAGTCACAACACGAAATAAACCAGAGTCAGCCCAACCTATAGCCCGGGAGTATCAAGAAATGACGAAGCAAACCATGCAGGCACTCACTTTTCAACGTTATGGTAAATCGCCCGGGGTCGAACTAGCGATGGTGCCGCGTCCGGCGGCGCTAAAAGCCGATGAACTGCTGGTCCAGGTCCATGCTGCGGCGCTAAACCCGATTGATAACATGATTTTGACGGGCATGTTCAAACCTGTGTTGCATTTTCAGCTACCAGCCACCATCGGCAGTGATTTGGCAGGTGTGGTGGTGGCAGTCGGCAGTCAGGTGACTCGTTTCAAAGTGGGGGATGCGGTATTTGCCAGCATTTTTGATACCGGCACTGGTGCTGTCGCCGAATTTGCCGTGGTCGCTGAAAGTGCAGCAGCGCACAAACCTGCCAAGCTAGATTTTGTCCAAGCCGCGTCTATTCCTATGGTGGGGCTAACCTCATGGCAAGCGTTAAAACAGCGGGCGAACATTCAGCCGGGACAGAAAGTGTTGATACCGGCCGGTGCTGGTGGCATCGGGACTTTTGCCATCCAACTGGCCAAGTACTTCGGTGCTGAAGTGGCCACGACCACTAGCAGCAAAAACCTGGCCTTGGTCAAAAGCCTTGGTGCCGACCAGGTGATTGACTACACCCAACAATCATTCGACCAGGTGCTGCAGGATTACGATCTGGTACTTGGCACACTCAAAGGCGACGCGATAGAGCAATCGCTGCGTATTCTCAAACCCGGTGGTAAGATTGTTTCCTTAGTCGGCCCGCTGGATAAAGCCTTTGCCAAGGCCCGCAAACTGAACTTTGTGCTGACATTTGTCTTTAGTTTAATGAGCAGAAAAATCATTGCCTTAGCCAAAAAACGTCAGATCAGCTATACATTTTTGTTTGTCCGTCCCGATGGCAGCCAACTCGGCGAGATCAGCCAACTACTTGCCGCTGACAAGCTTCAACCTGTGATTGACCAGGTGTTTGCGTTTGACCAGGCCAAGGCGGCACTGGACTATCTGGCGCAAGGCCGCGCCAAAGGCAAAGTGGTGATTAAAATCATCTAACATTTGCATTATGGTCACAGTGTTTCAGCCGGGTTGCGTTCATGCCAGCACCGATGATCAACCTTAGAAAAACCGTGCTGACGCAAATGAATCGCAAACTAAGGCAGTGTCAGTCATCAGACACTGCCCTCCTTCAGCTACCAGCCGCTTTTTTTGCTGGCTGCGACTTCAGCGTCTGGGCGCTATGCACCAGTTCTGGTGGCAGCGTAAAAGAAAAACTACTACCTCGTTTTGGCTCACTGAAAATCATCAGTTTGCTGTGATGACGGGATAACACATGTTTGACGATAGCCAGGCCAAGGCCGGTGCCACCACTACTTCGGGTGCGCGCTTCATCCACCCGGTAAAAACGTTCGGTCAGCCGTTTGACATGATGGGCCGCAATACCTTCGCCGTTATCAGTGACTGAAAACACCGCTTTGGTATGCTGGCGTTGCCAACTGATTTGAATTTCACCACTGGCTGGGGTGTATTTAATGGCATTGGTGATCAAATTCGAAAAAGCACTACGCAGCTCTTCGGTGATGCCACTGACCCGAAGATCAGGGTCGACACTAAAAGTAATCTGGTGTTGTTTTTCTCGGTTCAGACTTTGCGCTTCCTGCTCTAACAGCGCCAACATCACAGGCACATCGACCACAGGATCAAACTGAACTTTGGCTGAGGCTTCGATGCGCGACAAGGTCAGCAATTGCTGTACTAAGGCATCCATCCGCTTAGTTTGGTCCAGCATCACGCCATGGGCTTTTTGCCAAATCGCCACCGAAGGTAAATGATCGGCATCCATCACTTCCAGATAACCATGCAATACCGTCAATGGCGTGCGTAATTCATGCGAAACGTTGGCGACAAAGTCTTTGCGAATTTGTTCTAACTGCTTGATTTGCGTGATGTCGCGAATGATCAATAAAAACTGCTTCTGGCCGTACTGCAAAATCCGGTATTCCAGCGTCACTTCATCAGACAGCGGTGACACCAATTCCAGCCCATGTTCAAACTGTTTATTTTGCAGAAATTGAGCAAATTCCGGATTCCGGATCAGGTTGTCTATCCGCTGATGTTCATCCAACGGCCAGCGCAAGCCAGCCAGTTGCTGGGCTAATCTGTTACACCAGACAATGGTCCAGTCGGCATTCAGCACAATAATGGCATCTGGTAAGGCCTCAGCACCGTCGCGAAAACGCCGCACCAAACCACGTAATTCTTTATTTTTCTTGCGGGATTTACGCTGGCGGTAATAGATACCGTCAAACACTTGTTGCCAACTGCCATCACCGGCCGGTGGCGATAACTTGCGATCGCGCCACAACCATTTATCCAGCAAAAACAAATGCTTGTAGTGCCAACCTATCAGCAGCACGCAACATAATAATAAGAATTCCAGCGCCAGACCGAAGATCCAGCCCAGCAACAACGAGACAGTGGCAAGCCCCACTAATTGACTGACAATTTTTCGCCGGGAAAGCAATAAACGCATAACACCTACTCAGCTGCAAAGGCGAACATAAGCCAGTGTCGTCCTGACACTGGCTGGCGGTGGGTTATTTTACCGAAAAACGGTAGCCAGAGCCACGGACAGTTTGCACCAGTCGATCATGTCCTGCGACTGAGATGGCTTTGCGCAGTCGCCGAATATGCACATCCACAGTGCGATCTTCCACATACACATTGGTGCCCCAGACATGATCGAGTAATTGTTCACGGCTGTAGACACGCTCCGGATGGGTCATGAAAAAATGTAATAGCCTGAATTCAGTCGGTCCCATATCCAGTGGTTGCTCCGAAGCACTGACACGGTGCGACACCGGATCCAGTTTCAGGCCCTGCACTTCAATCACCTCATCCAGACTGGTAGGTGCCACCCGGCGGATCACCGCTTTGATTCTGGCCATCAATTCTTTTGGTGAAAATGGCTTAGTAACATAATCATCAGCCCCGACTTCCAGGCCGCGAACTTTATCTTCTTCTTCGCCGCGAGCGGTAATCATAATGATCGGGATATTGCGGGTTAACTCATGTTGCTTCATTTTTTTGGCGATTTGAATACCGCTGCCACCAGGCAACATCCAGTCCAGCAGTACCAAATCCGGGTAAGGCTCAACCAGCTGATTGATGGCACTGTCAAAATCGCCCGCAGTACTGGCCTGATAGCCGTTTTGTTCCAACACAAAACACAACATATCGCGGATTGGTGCTTCATCCTCAACAATCAGAATTCTTCTCGACATAGCAGTTTCCGTTATCCATTTGTTATATCAACTGAGTGCAGTATCACGCCTTATTATGACAATTTTATGAAACAACGTCGTCGAATTGTCATGCTGACTCAGTGTTGGTCCATTTTTTTGTTGCCCTTGAGCATTCAGGTTGAATAAGACAGCTTGATGGCATTGGGCTGAAACTTTTTTGACCGCCTTAATTCAGGCTGAAACCCTGGAGCTATCACAACCAAGCAACCACAGCGACAAGATGAATTATTTATGACGTCTTCGAACTGTAACGAAAATGTCACTTAGCCTCAGTACCTTGGACTCCGATTTGATTAACCCACACTTCCAAATTTCGGAGAGATCGATGCAACTCAAGACTGTGTTTAAGGTATCTGCTGTAGCTGTTGCCCTGGTACTGGCCGGCTGTGGTGGCGATATCAAAATTACCCCAACTGTAAACGACACCAGCGTCAATAATTCAAACAATACAACCAACAACAGCGGTGGCAGTACTGGCGGCAACGGCGGCACAGGCACAACAAACCCTTGCACCAAACGTGGTGAGATCCAAGGTGCTTATGATGGCAAAGATTGTATATATTCTGATGTGTTTGCCAGTAAAAATACTGAAATTACCGAAAGCCTGACATTTAAGGCCTTACCAAATGCTGGCGCACACGTGCTTAATGGCGCCTTGTTGATTGGTAAAGATTGTAATACCACCCTGAGCTGCACTACAGCAGCTGGCCCGACCCTAACCATCGAAGCAGGCGCTAATATGGCGTTTACCAGCGGCGAATCGATCATTCGTATCGCGCGTGGTGCAAAAATTAATGCGGTTGGTACTTTTGACAAACCTATCACCTTTACTTCTGCTAATGCTTTCCCAAGACTTGATGTCGTCGGTGATGGCCCGCAGTTTGCAGATTGGGGTGGTATTATTATCAACGGCTATGGCCTGACCGACAAATGTACAGATGCACAGCGCAATGCAACACAGGATGCCAAAGCTGGTACCTGTAACGCGCCTACAGAAGGTATCCTCAGCCACTACGGCGGTAAAGATAATGCAGACAACAGCGGCACCATTAAATACGCCAAAATCTGGTACGCCGGTTCAGGTCCGAAAACTGGTGGCGATGGTGACGACTTAAATTCTCTGACCTTAAACGCGGTCGGTAGTGGCTCAAGTTTCGAATTCCTGCACGTGCACCAAGGTTATGACGACGGTATTGAGTTTTTTGGTGGCGCAGCCAACATTAAAAATATCGTGGTGACCGATACTCAGGATGACGGCATTGACGTTGATGCTGGCTGGCAAGGTAAAGGCCAGTATATTCTGGTGCGCCATGGCACTGTTGATACGAAAAAAGATTTCACTGATGGCACTAAGGTGATCAAAAAAGGTGAAAAAATTAACATGGGTAACGGCGGTTTTGAAATCGATGGTATCACCAACAAAGACCCGGCAACCAACACCCAAACCAAGCCTTCTAGTCCGAATTTCGCCAACGTGACCGTCATCACCACAGATGGTAAATCTGTACGTGACAATGGCCCTTCATTGGGTATTACTTTTGATGATGAATTCTCAGGGTCTTTCTTCAACACGCTGCTGGTGAAAAAAGAAGGTAAAAACACGCAGTGCATCAACTTTAAAACGCCTGGTCAAGTGCGCGCAAATCAGATCAAGATGAATGGTTCTGTATTGGCTTGTGATGTTAACTTTTCGCAAGCTGGTGGCTTGTTTAGCACGGGTCCGCTCAATACCACGGCCATGACAGAATGGTTTAAGAACGGTGGTGCCAGCCAAATTTTAGATGCTATCGCTGATGCGGTGGCTGCCGATGGTTATTCGACCAACACAGCCTCAACCAAAATCACCATCAAACCAAATGATTTGAAGACATTGGATGCGTTTTATGACCCGAAAGGTGCCGAGTTTATCGGTGCATTATCTGATAAAGATACCACGTCAGAGTGGTCGAAATGGGTCAAAGAAGCTGTGACTGCAGCGGATAAAGACTAATCCGATGGTTTTATATCGATAAAAAAAGGCGCTGTTATTGCGCCTTTTTTTCGATAACAAGCAGGAAAACAACAGATGAATACGCATCTTCGACGTACCAAACTGGCAGGCGCTGTTGCGCTGGCCTTGCTGGGTAGCCCATTGGCGCTGGCACAGCAACCCGATGAACAATTGATGGAAGAAGTGGTTGCCACCGGCAGCCGCTTACAAGGCAGTGCTGCCGCCGTCATTGAGGAACGTAAAACTCAGGCTTTTGTCGCTGATATCCTGGGCGCTGAACAATTATCCAGAACCGGTGACTCGGATGCCGCCTCGGCCTTGCGTCGGGTCACAGGCTTGACTTTGGTCGATGGCAAATTTATTTATGTGCGTGGTCTGGGCGAACGTTATTCCAGCGCCCGTCTCAATGGTGCCAATATTCCAAGCCCTGATTTAACCCGCAACGTAATGCCACTGGATATTTTCCCAGCCAGTATTATCGATAGCATGGCGGTACAAAAAGCCTATTCGCCTTCGATGCCAGCCGCCTTTGGTGGCGGTAGCATTGATATCCGTACCAAGGGCGTGCCAACTGAATTTACCGCTGGGTTTGAAGCCGGTATTGGTAAAGACAGTAACTCAGGCTCTGGTTTTACCTACAATCGTAACGACGATGGCATTCCAACTGCACTGCAACAAGGTATTGTGCATTACCGCGGCGATTTCAGCCTGCGTGGCATTGTTGAAAAAGACGGCCTGAAAGATACCGCCACTGCCAGCCGGGCAGCCCAGGCTTTACAAATTAATAACCAGTTACTGAAATCCTTACCACGCAACATGGTGATGCAGGATGAATCACTGGATCCTAAATACAATCTAAAAGCCCATATTGGCGACAGTTTCAGCGAAGATTGGTTTGGCGGACAAGTTGGCGTGCTGGCTGCTGTTGCTTATGACACCAGCTGGAATTTCAGTGAACGCAGAACCGCAGTGATCAGTGAAAGATCTTTGGAAAACTGTTCAACCAGTATGGCAACAGCGGCTGAAGCACGCACCAGTTGCTATAACACAGTGAAAGACAGTCAGGTCACCACCGAAACAGAACGTCAAAACGGTGTGTTGAATCTGGGTTATAAGCTGGGTCAGCACGAAGTCAGTTTTTCGAAAATGTATTTGTCAGATGCCGACGACGAAAGCGAGATCAGTATTTTACAAAGCCCAAATGCCAGTACTTCAAAAACCATTATGGGTACAGGTCAGGCGGTGCGGAATCATAGTTTTGAGTATCAGGAAAGAACACTCGATATCGACCAGTTCAAAGGTTTACATACCTTTTTAGAGCTGGCTGGTTTAGGTTTTGACTGGCAATACACTCAATCAAAAGCTGAAACTGACATCCCAACTGACGTCAGTTACACCTTTGAAGATGCTTATAGCACAGACGGCGCCTATCAGCGTTCTACGATTACCGGCGATGACAATAGGATTGCCTATTCTTTTGTCAGTATGGAAGACCATGTTAAATCCTACAGCGGTAATCTGAACCTGCCGGTCAGTCGTGGCCTGTATGAAATGGAATTTAAAGCCGGTTACGATTTCAGCGACAAAGCCCGGGTGTACAACACATCGACCTTTGCGATGAATAACACCACTGGCGTTTCTTTACCGATCAACGATAAGGCCGATGGTATCCTTGGCATGACCGGTTATCTGACCGATAGCCTGATTGACAAAAATGCCCTGCTGGTGGATTTTCGTGAGCCAACGTCACCGGATGCTGACGATTACCTGGCCGCGCAAAAAGTCGATGCGTTATATGGTGAGTTTGACGTGATTTATGACAACCTGCTGCGCTTTAGTGGTGGGGTACGCTATGAAGACTTTAAACAGGTCACTATCGGTACTTCCAGTCTGATTTTCAGCCGCGAACAGCTGGATATCTACTATAACAACGAGCGTATTCAGAGCGGCACCATCAATAAAGACGATTTTTACCCGGCTTTATCAATGACCTATTTGGGTGGCGAGAAGTATCAGCTGCGCTTTGGTTATGGTGAAACTGTAGTCCGGCCTGATCTACGGGAAGTGGTGCCAGTGGTGTATTTTGATCCGCTGACCGATATCCGGACTATTGGTCGTGCTGGTCTTAAGAGCAGTCCAATCAAAAACTATGATGCCCGCTTTGAGTATTATGGTGAAAATGGCAATAACTATTCTGTGGCCGCTTTTTATAAAGACATTACAGCCCCAATCGAAACCATCTTATCCGTTGGCGATACTGAATACACCGCCACTTTCGTCAATGGTGAAACCGGTGAAGTCTATGGGATTGAAGCTGAGTTCCTGCAGGATATCAATTGGCTGGCGGATGGCTTGTTTACTTCAGGCAATATCACGCTCAGTGATTCAGAAGTGTCGATTGACCCGGCCTTGGCAGGCAGCCTGACCAACCCAACCAAACGTTTGACCGGTCATTCGGAATATGTGGTGAACCTGCAACTGAACTACGATTCTGCCGATGGCGAGCACAGTACATCATTGGTGTATAACCTGTTTGGCGAACGCATTTTGGCGTCTGGTGTGGCTGGCCGGCAAGATGCCTTTGAACAACCGTTCCATTCACTGGATCTGGTGTACACCTGGTATCCGGACTTTAATTCCAAAGTGAAGTTTAAAGTGCAGAACCTGCTGGGTGAAACGCAGGAAGTGACGCAATCGGATGTGATTGTTCGCTCCAAAGAAATTGGCACAGGTTTTGGCCTGAGTTATAGCTACGAGTTCTAATGCTTTGCCTTGCGAACAGAATCAGGCCGCACTCTGCGGCCTGATTTTTTTCATCCTAGTTAAAACTGCCAGCTCAGTCTCAACGCCAACTGGTTCACTTTATTAATGTGGACTTGGCTACGTTGTAACTGCAGTTGAGCCTGCCACTGCGGACTAACCTGATAGCCTAAAGCGACACCATAATATAAATCTGTGCCGCTAAAGTCGCTACTTAACTCTGTTGACGGTATACCGCCAATCACTAACTGACTGCTGACTTCTGTTTGCCAATACTGCACACCAGCCAATAACTCCACCAGCCAGTGTTGGTATTGCCGGATCTGCCAGCGCCCCCCAACAGCCACAGTCTCACCCAAATAGGGGCTACTCTGACTGACTTGCTGATGGTAAGTGACAGGATCCAACGTACTGCTGCGTAACTGTAATCCAGCATCCCCCAAATCACGCCACACCAGCTCAGCAGCCAATTGTGGACTGAACTGATAACCAGCGCCCAGCGCCAGACTGAGATCCCGTTTATCCAGCCGCAGTAACTCACCACTGGCTAACTCAGCCTGTAATGCCGCAGTGCTGCGCTGCGCCTGACTCTGACCTATTTCAGCCACTGCATACCAGTTCGCTTGTGAGCTCAGGGGTAATAGCACCAACAACCAACTGCCGCGACAGCGGCGTAGCAATGCTAGTGGCAACAACAGCGCCAGCCACCAACCAGAGCTAGCGCCACCTTTGGCTTTATTAATCACCATCACTTCCTGATATGCCTGCAAACTTAACGTCACTTTGCCGCTGCCGGTGGCACCATAACTGTCTGCCACCAGATATGTCAGGGTATCAGTGCCAGCAAAACCTGCTTTTGGCTGATAACGAATCGTGCTGCCATTGATCACAGTGGCTGTGCCTTGGGTCGCCGTGACACTCAGCAGCGTCAAGGTATCCCCATCCGGATCGGTATCATTTTTCAATACCTCCAGACTGATGACGGTTCTGTCATCGCTGGCAGCCTGGTCATCGACGGCCAATGGCGCTTTATTCGGTTGTACTGTCACTGTCACTTCACTACTGGCAGTGCCGCCTTTGCCATCTGTCACACTGTAAATCACCGTATCCTGACCAAAGAAGCCAGCAACGGGTGTGTACAGCAACTTCTGACTGGCGAGGATCTGCACCTGACCAAACTGACTGCTGGCCTGACTGATCGTCAATAGATCGCTGTCGGCATCAGTGTCATTTTTCAGCACATCAATCTCCACCGCGAAACCGGTTCTGGTGCTGGCCGTATCCGCCTTGGCTTCCGGTAAGCTGTTACTGGTCAGTTGCACCGCTACGCCCCCCGGATCGACAATCGCATTGTTGGCAAGACCATCGCCATCATTGGGGCCACCATCGGTGAGAGTGATTTGCACACACCAATCCCCTTCCGTCAGCCCAGGCGTCCAGTCTGTCGCGCCTGGCGGTGGACAGAACCCACGTTCACCTTTGCTGCTGGAAATAAAGTTGCTGTCATTCGTGATAAAGTCTGTCCAGCCGCGGTCGCTGTAGAACTTACGATATACCGCATTGGCCGGCACTGGCCTTTGTTGTGGCAATACTAACTGGTAAGTTTGACCCGCCAGCGGTAAACCATAAGCGATAAAGTCAAACACACCACCGACATTGAGTGCCGCCGGATCTACTGTCACCTCATCCAGAGCTAACTGCAAACCACCAGAATCAGCCTCAGCAGAGACCTGACCACGCCGCAGACAAATGCCAGCTTCACCTTCGGCCAGGAAACGCACTTGCTGCGAACCAATTTCAGGCACCACGTTACAATCGCTGATTGCATCCAGATAATCAGCAATGCCATCGCCATCCGTGTCGGCAAAACCTTCTTCATCGTCCGGGATTAAGTCGCCATCAGTATCAACTTTGCTCAGTACAGGTAAGCCAGTCTGCAGCAGAATATAAACCTCCGCCGTCTGACTCAGCGCCGGGCTGCCGTTATCCGTCACCGTCAATTGCACCGGATAGACTCCAGGCGTCTGTGCTGCTGCAGCAAAGCGTAGTTGCTGACCGTCAATACTGACATCCGTCAACTGACCTGTATTCCAGCTCAGTTGCAGCTGATCCTGTGCATTGGCATCTGACACTGTGGCAGTTACTGTGACCTGGCCCTGGTCTTGCGCCACCGTCAAGCGGTTTTCATTTTGCTGGCGCACCGCAAGCGAGGCTTGTGGCGCTACATTCTGCTCACTAATGGTCAGCACAGTCCGCGCTTTCGCACCACGATTAAGGGCAGGATCCAGCTCGATAACAATAGTTTCATTGCCTTCACTCTGATTATCCGGGTAAATTTGCACAGGAAGTTCAATCATACTGTCACTTTGTAGCACCACTTCACCTGCAACTAAATCATGGTCCTGACCGTTACTGCTGCCAGACACTGTATAAGGGATCGTCAGCGGATAGACCGGCGAAGGACCGTTCAGTAAGAACTGCACTTTAACGGTACTGCCTTCTGTCACTGTGGCATCTTTACTCAAAGAGACCAATGGATTTACTTTGACCTTCTGCGCCTTGGTCACGGACAAACCTGCGCTATCCGTCGCCTGCCAGTAAGCTAAATGCTCACCAGGTGCAAAGAAAGTAGTCCCTGTTAATAACGATACTGGCAATGGCTGACCACGACTATCGACTGCAGTCGCCACTCCCAGCGCGACGCGGGTAAATAGTGCAGTCGCATTAACCTCCAGATCAGCCGGTAACGTCAGCACTGGTAACTCAGCTGCGGTGTCACCACTGATCACGACTTTGACCTCTGCACTGGCACGTCCTTTTTGGCCGTCAGTGATGGTATAACGCAGGTTAATTTCCCCGATATAGCGCGCTGGTGCTTGTAACTGCAAGCCGCTGGCAGTGCTGACAACAGCACCGACACTGCTGCTGGCACCATCAATCAACAGACTGTCACCATCGACATCTGAGTCATTGACCAGCACATTCAAGCTATAACTGTCAGTATTACTTCTGACCAGACTGAACTGATCGGCCACTGCCAATGGCAGATCATTGACTGGATTGACGGTCAACTGCACTGTGGCTGGCTCTGAACTCAGCGCTTGATCCCGGGCAATATAGCGGAAGCTGTCGGTACCATTAAAATCTTGTAATGGCATATACCGCAGCGCCGTGCCTTCAATCAACAGCGAACCATGCTCTGGTGGCTGCACAATTTCCAGACTGAGCGCGTTATTTTCAGCATCGCTTAATTGCGGTTGGATCAACAGGCTTTCATCTTCGTTCAGGCTCAGTTCTGCATCAGCGGCCACTGGCGCGGTATTGTCGGTCAGCACTTGCAGCTCAAAGGCTGGCAGCGCAGTTGATAGCTGCCCATCGCTGACGCTGATAGTCACAGCGGAGGTGATGCCAATATCGCTGCGCAGCGGCGTGCCACTGAGCTGGCCTGTGGCCGTGTCAAATTGTGCCCATACCGGTTTGTTACTGATACTAAAGATCAGGCTGTCGTTATCCGGATCTGTCGCTACTGGCACAAAGTTATAGCTACTATTGGCAATGACAGTCAAAGCAGGCACTCCCGAAATCAATGGCGCATCGTTGACATTACTGACGCTCAGACTAAAGGCCGGTAACGACACCGTAGCCACACCATCGCTGACGCTGAGGATAATATTGCTGTAATCACCAACATCGCTGTTGCCTGGTGTGCCACTGAGCTCACCGGTTTGTGGATTCAACATCAGCCAGGCTGGTTTATTACTGATGCTATAAATCAGCGTGGTATTAGTATCCACATCCACCACGGTCGGGATGAAGCTATAGAACACGCCCTGCGCTACTGTAGTTGGCGCACTGCCACTGATCACTGGTGCATCGTTGACATTACTGACACTGACACTAAAGGCCGGTAACGACACTGTGGCTGTCCCATCGCTGACGCTGAGGATGATATTGCTGTAAGCACCGACATCACTATTGCCTGGTGTACCGCTGAGTTCACCTGTTTGCGGATTAAGCGTCAGCCACGACGGTTTATTCGTGATGCTGTAACTGAGCGTGGTATTGGCATCGACATCGACCACGGTCGGTGTGAAGCTATAAAGTACGCCCTGCGCCACAGTGGTTGGCACACTGCCGCTGATCACAGGTGCATCATTGACATTACTGACATTGATACTAAAGGCCGGTAACGACACCGTATCAACACCATCGCTGACACTGAGGATAATATTGTTGTAATCGCCCACATCGCTATTGCCAGGTGTGCCGCTCAGTTCACCGGTCTGTGGATTCAACGTCAGCCAGGCTGGTTTATTGCTGATAGTAAAACTGAAGGTGGTATTGGTATCGACATCCAGCACGGTCGGGGTGAAGCTATACAGCACGCCCTGCGCTACTGTGGTCGGCGCACTGCCGCTGATCACTGGCACATCGTTGACATTACTGACACTGAGACTAAAGGCCGGCAATGACACCGTTTCCATACCATCACTGACGCTCAGAATAATATTGCTGTAATCGCCAACATCACTATTGCCTGGTGTACCACTGAGTTCACCGGTTTGCGGATTAAGCGTCAGCCAGGCTGGCTTATTACTGATACTGAAACTCAGCGTGGTATTGGCGTCGATATCCAGCACGGTCGGGCTGAAGCTATACAGCACTCCTTGCGCGACAGTGGTTGGGGCACTACCAGTGATCACCGGTGCATCATTGACATTACTGACGTTGATGCTAAAGGCCGGTAATGAAGTCGAGATGATGCCATCGCTGACGCTCAGCACAATATTACTGTAATCACCAACATCGCTGTTGCCCGGCGTGCCTGTCAGGGTGCCGGTTTGAGTGTTTAAAACCAGCCAGGCAGGTTTGTTACTGATGCTGAAGGTTAAAGTATCGCCATCACTGTCACTGGCGCTGACGGCAAAGCTATAAGGCTGGTCCTGCGCGACACTTGACGCCGCATTGCCGCTGATCTGAGGCATTGTATTAATGACGGCACTCCAAACCGAGTTCGCTGCGACTGTGCCAGCAAAATTATCATTTGCGGTCAGGCGAACACTGAGATAACTGCGGGCATCCGCTGGCAACACTGTGTAGCTGGCCGCTGTGGCATTTGCAATAACGACAGCATTCTGGCCATCACTGCTGGCGGAACGATACCACTGGTAGCTGTAGTTTAGCGTATCATTATCGGCATCAATCCAACTGCCAGTGCTGGCGTTAAGGGTAGCACCAACTATCGATGTGCCGGTCACCGCAGGTAAGAGCGTATTGAGCGGCGCCGAATTATTCACCGCCAACCAATCCGAGCTGGCACTGATACTGTCACCCTGACCATCATTGGCGGTCACTATCACTTTCAGATACTGATGGGCATCCGCACTGCTGATAGTGTAAGTACTGGCTGTGGCGCTGTTAATCAACACCAGGCCCTGACCATTGGCATCCAAAGCCCGGTACCACTGATAACTATAAGTCAGACTGTCGGCATCGACATCGCTGAAAGTGCCGGTATTGCTGCTTAGCGTGCCATTGACCAGCGACGAGCCCGTTAGCACTGGTGCCGTGACATTCAATGGCGCTGTATTTTGCACCAAAGCCCAACCTGATGCGGCCGTGCTGCTGCTATTGCCCTGACCGTCATCCACGGTCACGACCAGTTGAATATACTGATGGGCATCGGCACTGCTCAGGGTATAGCTGCTGGCGGTGGCCTGACTGATAGGGCTGGCGGCACTGCCATTGGCATCTGTGGCCCGATACCACTGATAGCTGTATGTCAGGGTATCATTTTCATCATCGCTCCAACTGCCTGGGGTACCACTGAGCACACCGCTGACCAGCACAGTCCCTGTCACCACAGGCAAGCCGGTATTGACAGGTGCAGCGTTGTAGCTGACGCTAAAACTAGCCAGACTAGCATTGGCAGCAACAAAATTACCTGCTACATCAGCCACTTGCGAAGCTGCCAGATTGATACTGTAGCTACCGGCATCGCTTTGATCCCAACTGCCGCCAGGCGGCGTGATCGCATAGGTCACCACATTACCACTGCTACTGCTGACACTGGCGCTGGCTTGATAACTGTTCGGTCCTGTCACCACAATATCGCTGCCATCGAAGGAGCTGCTATCCACACCTGAACTGTCATCACTATAAGTGACAGTAAAACTGTAGCTGCTTTGTCCATCCTGCAGTGCAGTCACAGCACTGGCGCTGGCACTGGCGGTTGGCACCACAGTATCAATTAACACTTCCAGTACGGCAGAAGTACCGGATAGATTCCCCGCTTCATCGACAGCCACGGCAGTCAGTTGATGCACGCCATCACTTAATTGACTACTGGTGATCCCCCAGGCTCCACAATCGAGCAGATTAGTGCTGCCCAGCAACACATTGCCATTACGATACAAGGTCACAGATGCCACGTCGCTGATGCTGGTGTTACCGAGCACTGTGGGCGTGTTGTCATTGGTTTTACGGTCGCTGCTGCTAACACCACAATCGGAAGCCAACTCCAGTCCTAAATCAAAAGGCGTCAGCGGTGCTTCATTGTCAAGCTGGTAACTTTGGGCGCCACCAATGGCCTGCCCCCCGGCAGGTGATTGCATCGCATTGCCAGCGTTGTCGCTGATGCTGTAGCCCACTGCCAGCTGTAATGCGACAAAACCAGTGTAACTGGCAAAATCCCCTCCGCTGGCCTGTACCAACCACTGAATTTGATCAGTGCTGCTAACATCGCTAATAGTGGCGGTCGTAGTCGAAAACAACTGAAAATCAGCCGCAGTTAAGCCAGTGACGGCTTCACTCAAGGTGACCAGCCAGCTGACGGTATCCGCGTTGGTGACTTCAGCCGTTGGATTCGATCTCACCACGCTGACAATACTGGGCCTGGAGCCATCGATGCTATCAGCATTTTGGCTGATTGCGCTATCAAACAAAGCCGAGCTATTGTCCAGACTGTCCTTGAGTTGCAGACTCACAGCTAAATCTGCGCCCGCAGCTATGTCAGAGCCTGCGGTCACAGTAAAACTGGCGGTGTAAGTACTGTCATTGACTTTGGTCAAGCCGCTAAGGTTAAAACCGGCAATAGTGCCGGAGAGCAAACTGTAATTATCACTATCTGCCGTGACACTGATGGTGGCGGTGACCTGATCACCAATTTTCAGCGGACTATTCGGGATTGAGACTGCCGTGATCACCGGAGCAGTGTTATCCAACACAAAATTATTTTCATTGCTGCCGCCAACAGTGGTATCAGTCAGTGCATTCTGAGCACTATCCTGAATATTATGCCCTCCGGCCAGCGCCAGTGTCACTGTGCCAGTGACACTGGCCAGATCACCACCTGACACCGTCACTTCATAGACAGAACCACTGATGGCAGTAACGTTAGACACCACAGCGCTGCTGCCACTCACAGTAAAATCATCGCTGCTGACCTGAGTGACGTTCTCGCTAAAAGTAATACGCCAGACCAGGGCATCACTGGCAGTGGTAGCCGCTGTCGGTGAGTGACGCACTATGCTACTGATGGTTGGCGCTGTCACATCGGCCACATTTTCTAAAAAAGTGAAGTCATCCAAAAGCCCCCAGAAATAGGGATAAGTAAAGGTCGGATCTAACGGATCGTAATAACGCATTCTGATCTCATCGACCTCATCAAAATCGCTGTTCAATAAGATCCGCGCTGGTTTTAATAAACTAATGGGCACTATTTGTTCAGCCACTTTGACATCATCAAGGTAGCCATAGATACTCAACTGCGCATAATAAGGCGCACCATTAAGTACACCGTCATCCCAAATGGCAAAACTATCAAAATCAAAACTGCCGCCATTGGCGCTGGCAAAGGCAATCGAAGCTGGCGAGCTGTAATTTGAAATGACCCGGATGCTGTCCACGCCACCGTATTGCTGATCATTCCAGACAAAACCATGAGTACCACCTGTATTACCATCGACAGCAGTCAGATCGCCAAAACTGCTTGTCAGCGCATCGTCGGTGGCAATAAAGTTGATAGTACCGAGCGCACCAACACTGATCGCAAAAGTACCAGCCGCAGTGGCCGGACTATCACTGTCTTTGTCTAATCCAACTGGTTGGCTATTAAAATCAACACTGTTTAGCGTTTTATCGGTCACTCTAATGGTAAAAGTGGCGGCTGACGAATTCAGCGCACTGATATTTCCTTCCGCATCAATAGCTCTGATCACCAACTGGCGGTCGGCACTGACTAAACTGCTGCTATCAAAACTCACACTGGCTAAAGCAGTTTGGTAATTGGCAATACTGCTGCTGCCACTGAGAGTTAACAGCCCAGTGTTACTGTCATAACTGCCGCTGATGCCAAATTGGTCGCTGAAATTCAGCGTATCGCCACTCAGCTGGTTTTGTAACTGCAATTGCATCCCTTGCAGATTGCCATCGCCGTCAATATCACTGATCTGCACTTGCGATAATGGGGTGATCGCAGCATCGCCGATACTGAAATAACCGGCATGCTGCGCAAGTTGCACCACAGGCGCCAGCTCAAATGGCAACACCTGCATGTTGTAGGTGGGTAAACTATCGCCAGCAGTATTGAAGTTGGTTAATTGCGTGACTGTATTGTCCGATAACTCCAGTTTCGCCAGCTCACGGCCATTGCCCAAATCAATATTAAAATACAGATCGCCGTCATACCCTACCAGCGAACTGACAGTGGTGGAGGCCGGATTAAAAGTAGTCAGGACTGAGACATTCCCGGTTGAGTTATAACGAATAATTTCCCGGTTGGTAGTCGTCACCACTGATTGAAAATACAGTTTGTTATCTAACACCAGCAGATCGGCCGGTTGGTTCACATTAGATGCCAGCGGCGGGTCATATTCCACAGTGACATTGTTACTGCTATCGACCGAATACAGCCGGCCGTCTTGATAATTGTAAGCAACCGAAAAGAACAACTTATTGCCAAACAGCGTGAAAAAGCTAATGGTGGAAGAACCATTATTATTGCCAGAAGGGGTTAACTCGGCCACTTTGGCCACCGAACCACCGGCACTGTCGGTATAACGATATAACTCGGTATCCAGTACGGCATTGGCAGGCGACGCACTCAAATACAGATAATTGTTATAGCTTTTCATCAATCTTGGTGTCGCGGCACCAGTGGCAAAACCAGGCGCTTCGGTAATGGTCGAGCCATCCCAGTAGAATAATCTCGACGGATTGTTCACGGTGCCGGTATCTGAGCCGCCAAAATAAAGTTTGTCGTTGTAAACCTCAACAGCGGTTGCATTGACATAATTCAGCGCGGCAGAAATTTTTGTCACGCTTTGATCCTGTGGGTTATAACGCCACAGATGATAATTCTGGCCACCGTTATCGGTCGCAGTAAAGTACAGACTGCCTTGATAGGGCGTAAAGCTTTGCAGCCGCGGCTCCGCTAGCGAGTCCAGTTGCGCTAATATGGTTAGACTGCTGCCATCAAAATAGCCCAGCCCACCGGCACCATTTTCGGCCGCGAAAAATCCAAATAGTTTATTATCAAATACATAGGTCTGACCTTTTGGCCCCGTCGCACCAAATTTATTCGCCGCCATCACTAAACCAGCGTGATTACGGCTGCTGTTGTAACCGTAAAGCTGATGGATGCCAGCGGCACTGTTACTGGCGGCGAACAACAATGACCCCACCGGACCGGCAGCACCGATGACGTTATTGGTCACGGCGAAATCAGTAAAGCCCGGCGACTGATTGCCGGAGTAATCGTACACTTCAGAATTGGCTGGTAAACTGATAGTGACCGTCTGGCCTGCAGTAATGGCCGGGCTGACAGTGAAATCAAAGGTCATGTCAAAATCGAAATTACCCGCTGTGATGGTCACTGGAGTGCCATCTACTTTAATCACAAATTCGCTGTAGTCGCCGTAGTAGTCAGTGGTTTCATCAAACTGCAATGACACTGTCTGCCCATCTACCGAAGTGGCGGCACTGCTGGGGGCTGGTGCTGTGGTATCCGGCATGGTGCAAGTAACCGCAATATTGATAGTGGCACCATCGGCGTAATATACATGCTGGTAGCTGGTCAGCGGCGATGTGTCACAGCCTGCGGCAGAAGCATAACTATCATGATAAGCCACCACAGTATAATAACCGGCAGTCAGCGAGGTGCTGGATTGGGTGCCGCTGGCGGTGAACTGCGGGGTATAAGCATTGGTTCTGGTGTTCTGATGATCGGCGGTATCAGAGCGCATTAAAAGGACTTGCAGATGCGAGTTTTTCCCCGGATTTCTGACTTGAAAAGCCGCAAAATCATTCAACGTAATATTAGCCGTTACAGCAGCCAGACTCATCGGGCTCAATAGCAGCCCAATCAACACCAACCCTAACCTAACAACAAAGCGCCATGGACTCATCTGTGTCAGCATACAAAACTCCGTCGGACCGATAACTCAGTGAAATAAACTATTTCCCTCAGTGCTGTCACCATCGGCAATCCTGCTTGAAGCTAAAGTTCCGCCAGACAAAACGCCTCGGCGGAAATCACAGTGTCAGCCCCGGGCTTAGAACAATTTGGGGGCAAAACACACTGAGCCGTCAGTTCAAAATGCAGAAACTTGCCAAATGATTAAGGGGCCGGACAGTCCATCGTTCAGCCTGTAAAGCAAAACTTCGACCTATCATGCAGCTTTGCATCAAGCTGCTTTGTTGCGATCTGCCTGAAGTATAGATTGATTCTCAGAATTGCCGGTTTTTGTTGGATAATTTTTCCGCTGTATCATTTATCACTGCAAATATCGGCTTATTGCAACGAGTGCACCACCGAGTCAGGACACCCAACATCTTGCATCACCCTGTTGATTTTGCCAGACTGCAACATCGTTTAGCCTCAGTGATGTTTTGATGTCTTTAGAGATTCAGCAACTGCAACTTCAGCGCGGTCAGCGACCGTTATTTACCGATTATTGTTTATCGTTGCAACAACAGCGTAATTGCCTGCTAGCCCCCAATGGCGCTGGTAAATCCAGTTTGCTGGCGGCTATTGCCGGTTTGATCCCACACCAGGGCGGCAATATTTTTTGGCATCAGCGGCGTTTAACTCAAGCCGATCGGGCTGTGGCGCTGGCTTCCGACAGTGTGCCACTGCCCGATTTTCTGACTGGACGCGCTTTATTACAGTTACAGCAACAGCTGTGGCAACTACCGGCTCCGACAACTTTGCTGGCAGATTTTGCGTTTTTACCGCAACTGGATTGCTTGATTGCTGACTTATCCACTGGCAACCGGAAAAAATTGACACTGATTGCGGCTTTGATGCGTCAACCTGAACTGTTGTTGCTGGATGAACCCAATATTGCGCTGGATGAACAGGCCCAACATGCGTTATGGCATTATGTCGATCAATATCCGGGCATGATCATCGCCGCCAGCCATGATGGCGACTTATTCCAGCAACATCAGTTTTGCTTGGTGCCCCTACATGCGATTTAAGGCCTATCTGCAATTTCGCTTTGGCTGTTTATGGCATGAACTGCAGTTATTGGTGCAGCAAATACAGCAACTGCTGTTTGGCGCCATTATCCTCTTGGGTCCGGCGGTCGCAGCACTGCTGATGTTGTTGGTGTTAGCCTATGGCATGTTTTACCGGGCTGATTTACCAGCTTCCCAAGCCAGTTTGCTCGCCTGGTGCTTGTTGTGTGGCCAAAGTCTACTGCTGTGGTTGTATCGTGAGGCGTTATTAGGCCGACGTTATCAGTTATTTCTCAATAGTTTGCCTATTCCAACCGCACAGCGCAGGCTGGTCGATCAACTGTTGTTATTGGTCTGCCATCCTTTGTTGCTACTACATCTGCTTATTATTGCCAGTGCCAATATGAACCAGTGGCAACAAGTGGTGCCCCAGCTCTGTTTTGCCCTGCTGCAATATGGCTACGCCGTTGCCTTGTTGTACCGCGGCATTCGGCTGTTGTGGTGGTTGCTGCTGAGTTTGCCTGTGCTGTGGCTCCCCACGCTGCCGCTGGCGTTATGGGGGTTGAGTTTTGCACTCTTGTGCTGTTGCTGGCATAGGACTGCCCAGCCCAACAAAGTGAACCACAGAGTGCATTTGCCCAACGCAGTTGAGGGCAGATTTGCAATTGCTGGCCTGTTCTGGTGGCAGCAATGCCGACAACAACCCGCCGCCTTATTAAGCCGTTTGTTGCTGATGCTGCTCGTGCTGGCACTGGGTCACATCTGCTGGACGGAAAGACCGGATCTCGGCGCCTGGATTGGCCTGATTGCGTCGAGTCTATTGCTGCTCATCAGTGCTGGCTGGCAGGTCAGTCAACATCAATTTTGTCAGCAATATGCCCTATTTTTGGCACAGTTCCCGCCATTATTGCGTCACCTGCAATATACTGGGCCTGCGATGTTAGCCTTGGTGTCTTTTATCGCCAGCCATGTCTTGTTTGCGCCATCGTTGCCAAGCCTGGTGCTATTGCCCTGCCTGCTGCTGAGTTTTATCAGTGCGAGCCTGCGTCCATCCTGGCTGATCCCTGCCTGGCTGACTGGTGTCATCCTGTCTGGGTGCTGGCTGCGATATCTGCAGCTTTAACTGTAACCATGCTTGCAGCAGCTCAGCTGCTCACCGACAATAGAGTTTTAGCCGATAGAGAAGCAACGATGGATTTTGACGACGCCGAAGATTGGGCCTGGTGTGATAGCCAGTTCAACGCTATTACAGATTATGTCACCCGCCAGCATATCCCGCATGGCATTATTTGTGACAGTCCGGAATGGTTTACTGCGCCTTATGTTGGCCTGTGGGCAGTGGAAGATCCGGCCGATCCGGGTTTTGTCGGCCACTGGGTGCTGGCCGGTGATAGCACGGGCGCGCAGCCGCAAGCTGTTCCTTTTGACCATTTAAGTGCCGCCGATCTGACCGAGCCACGCCAGGCGCTGGCAGCATTTGCCAGTCGCTGGCGCAAACTGGCAGCGGCTGCTGCCAAAGGTCAGGCCTGGCAAGGCAGTCCAACAGTACCGGGCGAGCTGGCTGTAGCGGCAAAACAGCTGGCGCGTCAGGCTGAGTTGCTGGCACTTTGGGCCGCCGATGATGAATTATGGACTGAAGATTAGCCTCTGGCTGGCTGCTTGCGGTTCCATTGAGCAACAAGCAGCGACTGCAAACGGCAGCTAGATTTCCCTCGGCTGAGGGCGCATTTTTATCCACATAGCGATTGTTACTCAAATCGGCATTAACAAAGTTTGGAAAAATAGCTAAGCTGTACCGATTTAACCGCTAAAATAACCAAACTCAAGCGCAAAGGGCTTTGCCAATGACCACAAATATTCAACAGGTTGAACACAGGCTGAGAGAAATCAACCGGCTGAAACGCCAACTCAGTTTTGGCAATATCCCACCTTTTTATCACGCGGTGGCAACGTCACTGGGCATGGCTGAAGGCATGTTGAAATATGGTTTTGAAAATTCGCTGGATGTACTGACCAACCCGGATAACTGGAATGTGCAGTTGCTGGGGGGCAAACATGATGGCATCAAGGTACTGGAATGCCCACAAAAACCGCGACTGTCGATCTACAAGGTATTTACCCCCAATGGTTTTGAAGTGCATTGCGTCCCCTGGAAAGGCGAACGCGAATTTGATTTTGAATTGGCCAATCATCCACAGATGGATTTTAAGTTCTGGCGTCCGACCAGCATGAAAGTGGTGTTTCGTCTGGCGCAACTGCACACTTTTATCAAAATGTATTTTCAGCATGGTGATGAAGCAGATCTGCAATTAATCCGCTGCGCGCATCATATTGCCGAAGAATTTGTTGATCACCTGATCCCACAATTTAATACGCAAAAAGTGTACGGGGTGAGCATTCATAACTTTTTTGAATTCGCCGGTAAAAAACATCAGGCAGGCGAAGCTATTTATCTGCCTAATGTCTACGCGTTTCAGGATAATTAATCAAAACTTGCCGCCACGACCAGAACTGCAAAACCTCGAGCGTCAGAGCCACAGCAGACTCACTGCTTTACGTGTGGCAGTGGATGGTAAATTCAATTCAGCCCTTACCGGCTGATGGCGACAGGTCGGAACAGAATGATGACAGTTTGCATTTTAATCTAAAACGATTAAGATCGAATTTTAACCATGCGGAGTTCAAAAGCTGTGGCCAACATAAATCACTTTTGCCGCCATGCCTCATTCTGTTTGTCACTGTTATGTTGTAGTCTGTCCCTGCCGGCCAAGATGCCAGAACCTGAGTTATATCAGGAACAATATCGGCCGCAGTTGCATTTTAGTCCGGCCCGGCAGTGGATGAACGATCCGAATGGACTGGTCTATCTGGATGGCGAATATCATCTGTTTTATCAGTATCATCCGTATAGCAATGTCTGGGGACCAATGCACTGGGGACATGCCGTCAGCCGGGATTTATTGCATTGGCAGGAATTAGCACCAGCGTTGTACCCGGATCAACTGGGCACCATTTTTTCCGGCAGCATCGTGATTGATCACCACAATAGCAGCGGCCTCGGGCAACCAGGCATAGCGCCGATGGTGGCCATTTTTACCTATCATGACCAAATGGCGGCGAACAGCGGCAGTCAGACGTTTCAAAGTCAGGGCTTAGCCTATAGTCTGGATCGGGGTCGCAGCTGGCAGAAATACCAGGCCAATCCAGTGCTCGCCAATCCGGGCAAGCTGGATTTTCGTGATCCCAAAATCAGCTGGCACGCTGCCAGCAAACGCTGGATCATGACACTGGCAGTGAAAAATCAGCTGAGCTTTTACAGCTCCAGCAATTTATTGCAGTGGCAACACCTGAGTGATTTTGGCGCTGAACTCCAACTCGGTGGCGTCTGGGAGTGCCCGGATCTGGTACCGATGACAATTGCGGGCAGCAACAAGCGCAAAGATGTCCTGCTGGCCAGTATCAATCCAGGCGCACCGAATGGCGGCTCAGGCACTTTTTATCTGGTCGGTCAGTTTGACGGCCAGCAATTTTTGCCAGACCGCCAGCCCAATGGCGAGCTACAGCTGCAATGGCTGGATTACGGCACCGACAATTATGCTGGCGTCACTTTTACCAATCTGCCAACAGCACGGCCCGATCCGCTGCTGATTGGCTGGATGAGCAACTGGAACTACGCCACCACAGTGCCAACAGAACGCTGGCGCAGTAGTATGACGCTGCCGCGCCAGCTGCAATTACAACAGATAGGCGACAGTTTACTGCTCACTTCAACCCCACTGGCAGAATTGCAAAGCCATCAGCAGCTCGTCAAAGACTGGCCAGGCCACACTTTGACAGCCGGCGCGAGCTGGCAACAACAATGGCCGTTACAACCCGGTGACAGCAGCAGACTGCAACTGGAATTGCAGCCTGCTATCGCCGGAAAATTCAGGCTGCAACTTGGCAACGGCAAGCAGCAACTGCAGTTACGCTTTGATCTGGCCAAGCGGCAACTGATCCTCGACCGCTCGGCAGCGGGCGAAGTCAGCTTCAGCAATACCTTTGCCGCTTTGCAACAAGCGCCACTTTTTCTGCCTGCGACGCCAACCAGCCTGAAGCTAGATCTGATCCTCGATCAAAACTCGCTGGAGCTTTTTATCAACGATGGCAGCACGGTGCTGACCAGCTTGCTGTTCCCAAGCACCGCTTTTACCCAGTTGAGCCTACAGACAGAACAAGCGCTGAGGATCAACAGCGGCCGGCTTTACCGACTGCCTTCGGTCTGGCCAAAGGCTGCGACATCAGCGACGCCTTTACAGCAATAACTGCATCAGCCAGTTCTCGCAGCCAAAAACCAAGGCCGCTATAAAGCGGCCTTGGTTTTGATAAGAGTCAGCTTCAGAACTGATAGCGTAACAACAGCTGCCAATGACTGACGGCGTTCGGGGCTAGGTCCAATTCCTGCACTGCAACCCCCAATTGCCAGTCGGCTGCGAACTGATAATTCAGTTGTAATCCGTAAAACGGATCTGTGCCCTGAGCGGTAGTTTTTTTCACGCTGTCTCCCATCTGACTGCGGATACTGCTATCCCAGCGCATCATCCCAACCGGCAGTTCCAACTGGAAACTGTCGTTTTGCCACAAGGTCCAGCGTGCTGCCAGCGTCCAGCCATCCACCAGCACCGGACTGACAGCTTTGACCAATTCATGGTATTGCGCCGGTGTCAGACTGTCACTTTTGATATTGACCCCGGCATTCCCTAAATCAAGGTAACCCAGTTCCAGCCCCAACCTCGGTAGCCATTGATAACCCAGATTCAAGCTGTACGACTGGCTCTTTTTATCAAACTCCAACAACACACCAGCGGGTGCCTGCGTCGCCAGCCGGCTTTCAACCACATCGGCCCGGCTCAGGCCAGCACCAACCTGGCCATACCAATCACCAGCAGCCTGGCTCGCTGGCGCCAGCAACAGCAGGGCGCTGGCCAGCAGCCGTGGTTTGCGCCGCAACACCACAGCCGCCGCTAACCCCAGCACCAGCCACAACGTCAGACTGCCACCGCCACTCGACTTGTTGTTAATCAGCACATCCACATAAGCCTGCACTGTCACCTTAACCTCGGCACTGGCGGAGCCACCGACACCATCTTGAATGGTATAGCGAATGGTATCGACACCATTAAAGCCACGTTTTGGCGTATACAGCAGCTTTTGATCAGCACTGATAGTCACGCTGCCCTGCTCAGCACTGGCAGTGCTAATGGTCAAGCGCTGGCCATCATCGTCTTTATCGTTGGCAAGTACGGCAATGCTAATCGCAGTTTTATCGTCGGTTGACGCCGCATCATTGACCGCTACTGGCGCCGTATTGGCGAGTACCCTGATGGTTAGCTCAGCACTGGCAGTACCGCCTTTACCATCAGTGACACTGTAAACCAGCACATCAGTGCCAATAAAATCAGCATTAGGCAGATAACTCAGCTGCTGATCCGCCAAAATGGTTACGACCCCAAAACCGGCCACTGCTTGACTGACCGTCAAGACATCGCCATCGGCATCGCTGTCATTGGCTAATACATTCACCACCACTGCTATATCGGCAAAAGTACTGGCTTCATCGGCAGTTGCGACCGGCAGTTGGTTACCATCCAGCGCCACGGCGACCCCACCCGGGTCGACAATAGCACCATTGGCGATACCATCGGCATCATTGGGACCACCATCTTGTACTGTCACCTGCACACACCAGTGCCCTTCGGTTAAACCGGCACTCCAGCTGGCATCGCCCGGCGGTGGACAATAACCACGTTCGCCCTGGCTACTGGCCACCGAGTTACGGCTATTGCTGACAAAATCAACCCAACCCGTCATCTCTGAGAACTTGCGATACACCGCATTGGCTGGCACCGGTAGACGCTGTGGTAACACCAAGCTGTAACTTTGGCCCTGCTCTGGCAAACCATAAGCAATAAAGTCAAAGATGCCACCGATATTCACAGCCACCGTATCGGTATTCACCGCGTCTTTACTGATTTGCAGACCGCCAGCATCAGTTGTTGCAGCGATAGTGCCCAAGCGTAAACACACGCCCGGATCACCTTCGGCGACAAACTCGGTTTGACCCAGCAATTCGGTTGGCATCACGTTACATTCACTAATCGCATCCAGATAATCCGGGATACCATCATTATCGCTATCAGCAAAACCTTCCTGTTCGTCCGGGATTAAATCACCATCGGAATCGACTGTCGTTAAAGTCGGTAAGGCCGGCCGGATCACCACAAAGACCCGGTTGCTGGCCGACAGACCTGGTGTGCCATTGTCGGTAGCGGTATAGCTGATTTCATACAAGCCTGGTGCTTGTTCGGCCGGATCAAAGCGCAGTTCGCTGCTAACGCTTGCGACATTGCGCAGGCCGTCAAAACTCCATTCACCGCTGACTTGATCAGTGCTATTGGCATCTGTCACAGTGGCATTAATCGTGACTTCACCCGCATCCTGGCTCACCGTCAGCCGGTTTTCACCTTGTTGCTGCACGGCCAAGGTCACCACAGGCGCAATATTGCTATCACTAATCAGAATCCGGCTACTGCGCTGACTGCCACGGTTAAGGCTTTCATCGAGCGTCACCACGATATCTTCATTGCCTTCAACCTGACTGTCTTCCAGCACAGTAAAGCGCAGTTGCGTACTGGTACCGCTGCTAATTTCAGCCACACCAGCCACCAGAGTATGGTCGTTGCCATCGGCACTACCCGTCACGGTATAAGGCACCAGCACCGGATACACCGGTGCCGGACCATTCAGAATAATATCGACCACCACCTCATTGCCTTCGCTCACCAACTGATCTTTGCTCAGCGACACCAGCGGACTGACATTCACTTTCTGCGCTTTAGTGGCGGTATTGCCTGCAGCATCCGTCGCTTGCCAGTACACCAGATGGGTGCCTGGCGCAAAGAACAAGCTACCATTGATCAAGCTCACCCGTAGCCGCCGGCCGTTACTATCCACCGCAGTGGCTGTGCCTAACGGCACCCGGGTAAACAAGGCCGTAGCATTGGTATTGATATCCGCTGGCACAGTAATCACCGGCAAATTATTCGCCGCGCCACCTTCAATGATCAGACTGACCTCAGCCTTGGCCCGGCCACCTTTGCCATCAATCAGGGTATAACTGAGACTGACGGGTCCAACGTACAACTCTGGCACGGTCAAGGTTAAACCCTGCGCATTCAATGCCACAGTGCCCACACTGCTGGAGGCGCCGTCAATCGTCAGCGTATCACCATCCACATCCGAGTCATTCGCCAGCACATTGAGTCCATACTGATGATTGGCTGCACGTGGCAAGGTATAACTGTCATTGACTGCCACGGGCGCATCATTCACCGGCGTCACCTGGAAGCTGACAGTGGCAGGTTCAGACGCGGCGACCGCATCCTTCGCCACATAACTCAGACTATCAGTGCCGTGGTAATCGGCCGCAGCTGTATACACCAGGGTATTGCCTGACAGCGTGACCGTACCATGTTCAGGTTGACTGACAATGTCAAAACTCAGTACATCGGCATCCTGATCTTCACCAATGAGCGTCAAGGTCACCGCTGTGTCTTCCGCCAGCGTCACTTCCTTGCCAATCACCACCGGCACATCGTTGACGTTGGTAACGGTCAGGCTAAAGGCCGGCAATGCCGCCGGGAATTCGCCATCACTGACACTGATCACAATACCCGCTGTGACACCGACATCAGCGTTCGCCGGGGTACCAGTTAAAGCACCGGTGGCAGTATTGAACGTTGCCCAGCCTGGTTTATTGACAATACTGAAGGTTAGCGTGGTGCCGCTATCGATATCGCTCGCGGTGGGGATAAAGCTATAAGCCGCCCCTTGCGCGACGGTGACGGCAGGTGTGCCGCTGATCACCGGCGCATCGTTGACATTGCTCACTGCCAGGCTAAACGCCGGCAACTGAGCCGTCAGCTCACCGTCAGAAACACTGATCACAATAGCTGCCGTCGACCCGACATCACCATTCGTCGGGGTACCGGTTAAAGTACCGGTGGCAGTATTGAAAATTGCCCAACTGGGTTTATTCACAATACTAAAAGTCAGCGTAGTGCCGACATCGATATCGCTCACTGTGGGGATAAAACTATAAGCCGCCCCTTGCGCTACGGTGACGGCAGGTGTGCCGCTGATCACAGGCGCATCGTTAATATTGCTCACTGCCAGGCTAAAAGCCGGTAATTGAGCCGTCAACTCACCGTCTGAGACACTGATCACAATAGCCGCCGTCGACCCGACATCACTATTCGCCGGAGTACCGGTTAAGGCGCCGGTGGCAGTATTGAAGTTTGCCCAACTGGGTTTATTGACGATACTGAAGGTCAAAGTGGTACCGGCATCAATATCGCTCGCGGTGGGGATAAAGCTATAAAGCGTCCCTTGTGCGACGGTAACTGCAGGTGTGCCGCTAATCACCGGCGCATCGTTGACATTACTCACTGCCAGGCTAAATGCTGGCAACTGAGCTGTCAGCTCACCGTCAGAAACACTGATCACAATAGCCGCCGTCGACCCGACATCCCCATTGCCTGGGGTACCGGTTAAAGCCCCGGTGGCAGTATTGAACGTTGCCCAGCTAGGTTTATTCACAATACTAAAAGTGAGCGTGGTGCCGGTATCGATATCGCTCGCTGTGGGGATAAAGCTATAGGCAGCCCCTTGCGCTACAGTGACTGCAGGTGCGCCGCTGATCACTGGCGCATCGTTGATATTGCTCACTGTCAGGTTAAAAGCTGGCAACTGAGCTGTCAGCCCACCGTCAGAGACACTGATCACAATACCCGCCGTCGTTCCGACATCAGCATTGGTCGGAGAACCTGTTAAGGCGCCGGTAGCAGGATCAAAACTTGCCCAGCTTGGCTTATTAACGATACTAAAGGTTAAATCATCCGCATCTGGATCTGTCGCTGAGGGAATAAAGCTATAAGCACTGCCTTGTGCTATTGATAAAGCGGCAGTGCCGCTGATCTGTGGTAGCGAGTTGGTCACGGCAATAAAGCTTGAGTTAGCACTCTGCGTCCCATTATTTCCATCATTGGCCGTGACCACCACACGAAGGTATTTATGGGCGTCCATGGTTGTCAACGTATAACTTGCTGAGATTGCTCCACTGATCAGCACCAGATTGGTGCCATTGCTATCATCGGCTCTGTACCATTGATAACTGTACGTTTGGGTATCGTTATCCGCATCAGTCCAGCTACCGTTACTGGCAGTTAGCGGATTGCCCACTGTAGCGTTACCACTGATGTTGGGTGCGGTTGCATTCACCGGTGCAGAGTTGGTCGTCGCTGCATAAGCCGACACTGCCGTTTGACTACCACCTCGCCCATCATTGGCGGTGACGACCACCCGCAGATATTTACGCGAATCAGCGCTGGTTAAAGTGTAGCTGGCACTGATGGCCCCACTAATCAGCGTTAGATTAGTCCCATTGTTGTCATCCGCGCGATACCATTGGTAACTAAAGGTGCGATTGTCGCCATCCGCATCTGTCCAGCTTCCATTGCTGGTGGTCAGGGCATTGCCGACTGCGGCGGTACCACTGATGCTTGGTGCTGTTGTATTTACAGGCACTGAGTTCGTCACAGCAGTATAAGCCGACGTTGCCGTTTGACTACCACCTCTGCCATCATTGGCAGTCACCACCACTCGCAGGTATTTATGCGCATCGCTGGCGGTTAAAGTGTAGCTGGCACTGATGGCACCACTGAGCAGCACCAGATTAGTGCCGCTGTTATCATCCGCGCGATACCATTGGTAACTAAAGGTGCGATTGTCGCCATCCACATCTGTCCAGCTTCCATTGCTGGTGATCAAGGCATTGCCGACTGCGGCGGTACCACTGATGCTTGGTGCTGTTGTATTTACAGGCACTGAGTTCGTCACAGCGGTATAAGCCGACGTTGCCGTTTGGCTCCCCCCTCGACCATCATTGGCGGTGACCAGCACCCTTAGATATTTATGTGCATCACTGGCAGTTAAGTTATAGCTGGCACTGATGGCGCCACTGAGCAGAACCAGATTAGTGCCGCTGTTGTCATCCGCCCTATACCATTGATAGCTATAGGTCAGGGCATCACTATCAGCATCGGTCCAGCTACCGGTGTTGGCCGACAAAGCATTACCCACTGTGGCTGTGCCACTCACGATCGGCGCTTGGGTATTGACCGGAGCTTGATTGACGGATTCGTCATTTAAAATAGTGCCTGATGCCGTACTATCCGCCAAACTGGCATTGGTTGGACTGCTTAACGTCACCGTAAAGGTTTCATCAGATTCAGGAGAACTATCACCCGCAATATTGACGTTAAAGGTTTTGCTGGTTTCACCTGGATTAAAAGTCAGGGTTCCTGATACTGCGGTGTAGTCGGAGCCAGCAGTGGCCGTATTGTCTGCGGTAGCATAAGCGACAGTAACCGCTTTACTCGAGGCAGCACTTAAACTAACAGTAAAGGTCATAGCGCTACTGCCACTATTCCCTTCAGTCAGACTTACATCGGCAATAGACAACGTTGGTTCAGGATCGTCATCAGTAATGGTCACAGTCACCTGCTGTGAGCCACTTTCAGTCGCACCGCCTCCACCACTGACACTGGAAATATCCAGCACAACGGTTTCATTGGTTTCATCCAGCGTATCCTGCACCGCAGTCACTGTAGCAGTACCTGTCGTTTGACCTGCAGCAATAGTAATGCTGCTACTGCTCAGGTTGTAATCTGTGCCACTGCCCGTTGCAGTGCCACTGGCGGCCAAAGTGACAGTCGTGGCAGAAGCTGCTGCGGTACTTAATGTGGCTGTGACTGTTGCCGCGCCTGCAGCTTCAGCAATGCTGGCAGGATTGACACTCAGGCTGACAGTTGGGGCGGTAACCCCAAGTGATGACACTAGCACCCAATTAGAAACACTACCGTTTAAGGTAAAATTCTCTAACAGTCCACCGGCAGAATTACCGGTCCGATCTGACAAACTGGTGACAGCGCTGTTAACCGCGCCTCCGATGCCATGGTTAAAATCGTAGTAACGCACCAGATTGGCCGAATAAGGCGGTGCTAATTCAGCATCTTTATTGTCATTAATCTGTTGTTGGGTCCGCTCAACATTCCAAATGCGGAAATCCTCTAATGCACTGTCCCCCAAAGCATACCCACCCGCGGATAAACCGAAATTGCCTGGTCCATACCCAATGGTGACATTGGTAAGCGGCAATACGCCTGCGCCGGGAGAGCCTGTCAGATTAAGATTCGACAGCACACCGTTGATATACATTCTGACGCCATTGCCGGGACTGTAACTGATTGCAACATGGTTCCAGGCACCGTATGTCAGCAACAAATTCGACTTGTAGGCTGTATTTGAAGTTGTCCATAAAGAAACAGCATAGTTGTCTTCAATAAATACACCGGTGTCATTTCCGTTATCGGTCCAATAAATACCCTGCCAATTCCCAGCGGGAGTCTCTGAATCCAGAAACAATCTAAATTCCACCGTGAATGACGCCGGACTAATGCCTGACAAACCGGTCACTTTCGCGTTGTTATCAAAATACAGGGCATTATTGGTACTGGTGGTGATATCCCGCTTAGTGACAGTAGACTGCAAGTTAGGACTTGAAGCGCTATCTTGTGCCACAACATAAATGTCATAGCTTGTCGCTGCGGTTAAACCACTGATACTGAACTTATGTGAATAATTAGCGGAACTGACCACTTGAGAGCCAGCTTTCAGTGCAGCGCCACCTCCTGCTGCAGTCCCAGCTTTGACCTGAGCCGCAGTCGGAGCCTGGGCTCCATCAGGCACTATCACATAATAGATAGTACCAGCTTCATTGATATCAACAGTCAGATCCAAGGTCGTTGTCGACAGGTTACTGATGGTTGGAGTGGAATTATCAAAAGTGGGCGCGATGCTATCGCCGCCACCACTACCGCATCCTGAAGTCGACCATGGCGGGTTACAAACGTAGGTGTTACTGAGGGTTTTAAAAAAGCGACTGTCTAATTGACCACTGGTTGAAGTACTGAGCTCCTCAGTTGGCGCTAATAAATTGTTGTGTTGTAAAAAACTAAGGATCTGGCGTTGATCAAGCTGTGGTTCTTGTGGCGGTGTAACCTGGCTAGTTGCGAAAGCTGCGAAACTGCGGTTATCTGCAGTACCTGAACTGGTTTGATGCTGCTGTGATATTTTGGCAAAACGGCCGCCAGCCCGACCCGATAAATGCGAAAGCGCAGGAGCTGCCTGTAGAGGCGCGGCAAGAAATAATAGCGGTAAGCCGGTTTTAAGTATTTTTTTATCCATCAAGTTACCCCTTGCTGACTTTTTCAGCACTCAGCGGCGGAAAGTGAAACACTTGCATCGCCTGTTCATCGTCTGGTAACAGTAACTCCGGATACATAGCCCCGGCCAACACTGCCACATCGTATATCTGATCAATATTGCCTTCAAAACGCACATAACCCACCACCGAATGGTCAGCTAAATTAATACACCAGATACCACTGAATGTTTCAGCAAACTCTTGCGTTATTGGTGCAGGATCTGCAACGCCACTTTGGCGGGTTTTGGACAGGCCGACAAACATCAGAGGGCCATAAAAATCCATGCCGCGGGTAAAGCCCGGTAGTTTAATCACATCAACAACTTCTGCCGTTTTAGGATCATAACGTCTAACCAGACCATAACCTGACTCACAAAAGTAGACATATCCCTGATAACAACGAGGTGAGTGGGGCATCATCAGATTGTTCAGTTTCAGTTCTCCGGTCTGAACATCGATCAAGGTGCCCTGATGTTTGGCACCTTCCCGCCAGGAACGGCGAGTATCGACCTGACTAAAGGTGGTGACATACGCAGGCTCACCATCCAGCAATGCCATCCCATTTAAATGACAACGATCTTCGGGTACTAACGCTGAAATAAAATCAGGTTTCCACTGCGGCGTAAAATTATAACCAGGCTCTAAGGTGGCCAGACAAGAGAAAGCACTGTTAACTACCCATAAGCCGTTATTGCCATAAGCAATATCGTGAATATTGATAAGCCCTGTGGTATGGCATGCATCCGGAACATAACAAGCATCTGCCTGTGATTGCTCAACTCCTTGTAAGGCATCATCACAGCGTCGGAAGCGCCATACCTGATGTAAAGTTCCCAAGGTGATTTGCCCGGCACTTACCGCTAAGCCCATAGGTCGGGCAAAATTTTTGAAATTTACATCAATCCTGTTGCCGTTTGAACGAATAAAAAATAATTTATGCGCCTGATAACTGGTCACAACCAACGACAACTTTAATCCGGCCAGCACTGCTGGGAAGTTACTGCTGCAGGTACTACTAAAGTTAAGCTCCTGTGTAAGCTCTTCTATTGAAGGTGCCAAAGATTCGCGAGTCTGATCCTGCATCTATTCTATTTCCAACATATTGGCTAACTGCTGCTGGGCTTGCTTTAACTGTAGCTCAGGGTTATGGGAAAGAAGTAACGCCAAATAGCCGCTGACAATGGCAGCAGATAATGAAGTACCAGAAAAATGCAGGTACAAACCTGAATTCGCTGTCGTCATACTATCCCCACCATAAACCCAAAAATCAACCATAGCACCAAAGTTACTACTTAGCAGAGGCTGTCCATTGCTGTCATTTGCCCCTACAGTCATGACATTTTCGATTGCCGCTTCATGCATGCCGGCGGTAAGTTGTTTTCCTTCATTTCCTGCGGCAAAAACAATGGCTGTACCTTTGCCTTTTCGTCCGGCGATAGTCAGTTCATTGACAACATCGACCAAAGGCTGCAGCAGCCAGCGGCTATGCCAACTGCAATTAATGACATCTGCCCCAGCTAAATAAGCAAGATAAAAACTTTGCAAAGTATGGCTAGTCCAGGTATCCGGTTGTGCAATAGCGACGACTGTGGCCGCTGGTACTATCCCTTCAGGTGCAACGCCATTATGGCCGGCAAATAGCACACCAGCGACCTTGGTGCCATGTTGCTGCAGACTTTGCCCTGATTGGCGTTCAACTAACTTTTTTTGATTAAAATCATAATGTAAAGCTAGTTTTATATGCCCAAATTCAGGATGCGAAAAATCATAACCATCATCAATCATCGCAACCGTCACCCCTTTACCTGCTTGAGCAGGCCAGTGCAAACGCGTTTTAGCCAATTGAATGTAGTCAGGCAATGCTGACTTCGTCAATTCTGGCTGCGCCGCAACATTGCCATGCGCCTGCAACTTTTTTTGCTGCAAATCTGGCTGGACCAACAAAACCAGCGGGTCACGCTGCAATTGGGTTAATGCCGCCAATGCCTGTTCAATATCAGTAAAAGTCAGTAATAAATACTGCTCTTGCCGCATCAGAAACAATTCACTGATCTGAGCTCTCGCAGTTAAGCCCTGTTGCAAATTACCGGGTGCTGTGTTTCTGGCAATTTTCACAATAAGACGCGGAGCCAACTGTACTTGCAGTTGAGTGTTTGCTAATTGAAAGAGGTTTTTGTCAATCTGCGCCAGCTCCACTTTCTGCGAGAAATTATCAAAGCTGACAACAACGGATGATGGGACAGCGAATACCGGCCCACACATCAGTAAAATAACACTCAGAATGCCATCTAGCAGCACTTGGGATGAGCGCTGAAAACGTGCGTTAAATGCCACTGTGCCCTACCTTTCCAACGTTCAGAAAAAGATAACAAGCTCAAAAGCTTACATGCCTACGCCTGACTGAGCAAACATCAACACTTTCGCTTTCAGATGATTGTTAACATACTAATTTGAAGTGCTTGATATATGCAAATGGTATTGCATTAGCGTTTACTTAACGACGGTAAAGGCTCAGGTAGTGCCATCATAACCGCAAGCGTAATGATGCACTACCTTGACAGCATTCAGTTGCCCCGCCCGGAGCAAAACTGACAACGGCCCCCTAGCGCCGCCGCCAAAACAGCATAGCGGCTAACCCCAACCAAAAAACGGCCGGTGCCGGCACTGTTGACGCCGGTCGCCAGACCGCCCAGGTGAATGCCGGAAATTGATTTAACTGCAGCGCTGGGGCTAAAAATGTCTGGTCCAGAATTTCATCGTCAAAGCTATCCACCACATAGTTGATAAAAGAATGCGCCACGACTGTATTGCCGTTTAGATACATCGGCGTCAGTACCGAACATTCGGTGACATCGCTGCAGCCCTCCGTCAATTCTGGAAAACTATCAAAGCGCCCCAGCGCTGGTATATCCCGAAACACTTGTTCCATCAGCGCAGTGCTGGCCAGCCGGTTTTTATTCAGATCATTGCCAAAGATAAAATCTGACGCCTCGTCACAACCAGCAAACAACAACTGACAGGTGCCATCCAGAAATTCGACGTCATAACTGAGTCCAGCCACCACCACACCTTTGGCGGCAGTGAGCTTTTGACTGGCAGCATCAATCACCAGCAGCGGGCCTGCCAGTAACGGTGCCGAAAACAGCAGACTCACCAGCATGCAAAGTACAATACGGATTATATCCTTCATCATGTTTTCTCCATTCTTCAGTTGCAGCGACCTATTCGCTGAAACCGGCACAAAGCAAAGATGACGCCACAATTTGCCTGTACAAAAAACAACCTAAAATTCAATCTTATAGCCAGATTGCTGTGCTACAGTCAAAGCAGGCTGTAAAGGTTACCGACATTTTCCCAGCCGCATAACCAGCGACAGGACTCATTTTTTTGTTGCATCGTCATCTGCTTCATTGCCGTTGGCAGCAACGGATTTGCGACCCGACCATAGCGGGATACCAGCAGCCAGCGCATGGTTGAGCTGCTGAAAAAACAGTCTCATTTGTTGCAATTGTCTCATTTGTCCTATAAAGTAAATGGCAGGATCTGTGTAATGTTCGTGCTGAGAAGCGCTATATCTTCACGAGCAACAACACACCAGCTCTTTAGCACCAGATGGCAAGCCTAGCGTACATCCTGGCTTGACGGCGTAAAGTTGAATGATCACCAAAGCGAGCTGCTATGAAACTGCAAAATATCAAGATAGGTTCACGTTTAATCATTGGATTTGCTTTTGTCGGATTGTTGTTACTCCTGCAAAGTGTGTTTGCTCTTTCCGCCATGTCAGCCATGCATAAAGTCGGACAAAATATTGAGCACAACACAATTCCCAGCCTGGAAAACATCGCCGCTCTGGATCTGAATGTGATGCGGTTAAGGGTATTCACCCTGCGTAGTTTGATCGCCGAAACACCAGCCGATGTTGATGCCATTCGCGCTTCTCAGGCCGAAATCGAACAGGAAGTCGCCAACATCCGTCAGCAATATCAAACCTTGATTTCGATTCCGGGTGAGCAGGAACTATATCAAGAGTTCAGCCAGCGGTATTCACAATACGTTGGGTTAAAAGGCCAATTGCTGCAATTGGTCAGTCAACAACAGTTGAATGAAGCAAAAAAGTTAGCCAATACTGAATTGGCAACCATTGCTAACAGCATGGCTAAAGCACTGATCGCACTCACCTCTTTAAATAAAAACTATGCCACTGCGATGGCAAAGCAATCAGAACAACAATATGAACAAGGTTGGCTCTATGTCGTCAGTTTTGTTGTCCTCAGTCTGTGCTGTGCTGCCGTTGCCGCAGTGCTGATCAGCCGCAGCATCACCGGACCTGTCCAACACGCCTTACAATTTGCCAACAACATCGCCAGCGGCAATTTAACTTGTCAGATTGAAGTCACTGGACAAGATGAAATCACGGCACTTGCCACTGCATTACGCACCATGCAACAACAACTACATGACACTATTGCATTAATTGCCAATTCATCGACCCAACTGGCGTCTGCCGCCGAAGAACTTAATTCTGTCACCGAAGATGCTGCCCGTGGTATCCAGCAACAAAATGATGAAATTCAGCAAGCCGCCACTGCCATCACAGAAATGAGCAGTGCAGTCGATGAGGTAGCCAAAACGGCACTGGCAACTTCAGAAGCTTCAGGCGCTTCGGCCCAGAGCACCAAGCTTGGTCAACAACAAGTGGTACAAACCGTCGCCGCCATCGCCGAAATTGATCGCGATGTACAAACCAGTGCTGAACTGGTCGGCGAACTGGCGCTGCAATCCCAAGACATAGGCAAAGTGCTGGATGTGATCCGGGCTATTGCTGAACAGACCAACTTACTGGCGCTGAATGCCGCCATTGAAGCGGCCAGGGCTGGGGATGCTGGCCGTGGTTTTGCGGTGGTTGCCGATGAAGTCAGGGCACTGGCGCATCGAACTCAACTATCAACCAAAGAAATCGAAAGCATGGTGGCGAAAATCCGCCAAGGCACCGGCGCAGCAGTACAATCGATGCAACACAGCAAAGAAAAATCGCTGCAGGCACTACAACAGGCCCACAAAGCCGGTGAAGCACTGGAAAACATTGCGCAGGAAATCAGCCGCATCAGCGATAGTAACCATATCGTCGCCAGTGCAGCGGAACAACAATCCAAGGTTTCACGTGAAATTGACCGTAATATCGTCAACATCAGCGATTTAGCCACGCAAACTGCGGCCGGAGCCAGCCAGACCAGCGCTGCCGCGCATGCATTATCAAAACTGGCAGTTGATTTAAATTCGCTGGTGGTTCGTTTCATCGTGTAACATAGCGCTAATGTAGTAAATAATGAAACAAAAAGGCATCTGACATGTTTAAGCACTTTTTCAGTTCGGCCGCAGTCCAGGATCAGACTGAATCTTTCGCCAATAGCATGGAAGCTTTGTTTTATCAGGCAGTGCACCAACAAATTCCGTTGATTGAATTCAGCCCACAAGGTGAAATTTTACAAGCCAACGCGTTATTTTTGCAGACAGTGGGCTATAACAGCGCTGAATTAACCGGTGCTCATCACCGGATATTTTGCCCGCCAGCCTATGCCCGCAGTCGCGACTATCAACAATTCTGGCAACAGCTGGCCCAAGGCGTGCCACAAGCTGGCACTTTTTTGCGCCAGCACAAAGATGGCTCTGCGTTGTGGTTGGAGGCGACTTATGTGCCGGTCAAACAGCAAGGTCAAGTAGTGAGGATCATCAAGTTCGCCACCGACGTCACCGCGAAAACCCTGCAATTGCAAGAACAACAAGCAATTTTGACCGCATTGGACAGCTCTCAGGCGGTGATCGAGTTTTTACCGGATGGCACTATTCTCACAGCCAATCGCAATTTTTTGCAGACCGTCGGTTACAGTGCCAGCCAAATTATAGGTCAGCACCACCGGATGTTCTGCAAAGCTGATTTTTATCAGCAACATGCTGATTTTTGGTCACAATTGGCCAAGGGGCAGTTTAACCAAGGTTTATTCGAGCGGGTGGATGCCAAAGGCCAAGCCATCTGGCTGGAAGCCACCTACAATCCGATCCGGGACGAACAAGGCCAGGTCGTGAAGGTGATAAAATTTGCCAGCAATGTTACAGCGCATATCTTACATGCAAAGGCAGTCGCACAAGGTGCTACGCTGGCCTTAACCTCATCCCGGCAAACGGTCAATTTAGCGGCTGAAAGTCAAAATTTATTGCAAGCCGCCGTGCAAAACTCGGATGCCATGGCCACTGAAGTGCAGCAGTCGTTTGCGCAAATCACCCAACTGACCGAAGAATCCAAGCAAATATCCGCCATTGTCACCACCATCCGGGCTATTGCCGATCAGACCAATTTGCTGGCCTTAAATGCCGCCATTGAAGCGGCCCGTGCCGGGGAACAAGGCCGTGGTTTTGCCGTGGTGGCGGATGAAGTGCGTAGCCTGGCGGCCCGGACCAGCAGCTCCACGCAAGAGATCCAGCAAGTGGTCAGTCGCAATACCAGCTTAACCAAGGCCGCCATGCAAGGCATGACCAATGCCAGCAGTCTGGCCAGCCAGGGCTTAACCCTGGTGCAGCAGGCTTTTCAGTCGCAACAGCAGATCCAGACCGTAGCAAATCAAGCCAGCGACAGCATCGCCCAGTTAACCAGTCAGGGCCATGCCGCTGGATATTAGCCAGCAACAGCAGCGGCGGCTGCCGTATTTTAGGTCAACACACAATTGGCCGGTACTGCCGGTGCCGGCCCAACAGTTTCACCCAGCATTTCACGCAAGGCTGACTCAATCATTTCGGTCATTGCATCCAAAGCTAAATCATAGGGTTCTGTGCCAAAGGGATCCTGCAATTCCTCCGCCAGCGCTTCCAATGCCAGAAAGGTATAAGCGACAAAAGCGACGATCAGCGGCGTCATCAACCCCAAAGTACTGACTAACCCCAATGGCAGTAAAAAACAATAACAATACACAGTGCGATGTAATATCACCGAATAAGCAAAAGGCACTGGCGTGCTGGCAATCCGCTCACAGCCACCTAAACAGGCATTTAAGCGGGACAATTGCTGATCCATCGCAGCAAATAATATGCTATCGACTTGCTGCTGACGGCGCATTTGCGCTAATTGCTGGCCTAACTCCAACACCACCAATGCAGGTTTAAAACGCCCTGCCGTGATGCGCGCCGCCGCCTCGGGACTGAGCAATTGTTGTAGCGCCGCGCTGCAATCGGTCTGTCGCAGCTGGCTGCGTAGCGCATGGACAAAGGCAATCAAGCCATAAACAAATTGCTGGCGCTGTAGCTGACTGACATCGACCGCCGTCAGCTGTTGCCGGGTCAGGGCCCGGCTTTCATTGAGCACAGCACCCCAAAGCTTGCGCGCTTCCCAAAAGCGGTCGTAACTAACCGAATTACGAAAACTGAGGAAAATCGCCAACGCAATGCCCAATAAAGTAAAAGGCAGCGGTGTGAGATCCGGCACCAAAGCCGGATAAAACCACTTTACCGCCAGCACCAGCCCCGCCAGCGCAATAATGGTAAATAGCTGCGGCAAAATACGCGTCAGCACTGAGCCGCGCCAGACAAACAACATACGGAACCAGTGTAATTTAGCGCGAATAATCATGGTGTCAGACTTAGCTCTCAGGGCAGGCGAAAAACAGCGGCTATGATAAAAGCTGCCGCCGCCAATGCCCAGTGCTGTTCGCTGCAGCTGCGACCAACAGCGTAAAATCGCCGCAAAATGCGCTTTTTTTGCCGACATTCAGCTCGCTCTCTCGCCTGCGGTCAGCACACGAACACGTCATTAATCTGCCATACAGCTGTCACATTCAGCCCCTATGCTGTGCACAAATTCCACAGATCAGTATCCCGCTGGTCGTAAATACTCAGGGTTTGACAGTATGAGGCTTTTAAAATTAGTCCCGCAGGCCATGCTTGCTTCCTCACTGGCAGTCGTCATGCCTGCCATGGCGCAACAGCAACAGGCGCTGGAGCCTGTGGTGAAAGAAGCGGCCAAAATCAACAGTTCTGCAGCTGCATCGCAGCAGAAAATTGATCAGATGACCGACAAAATTGACAGCAAACTGCAGCAGTTTCAGACCATCCAAAAAGAAATTGATGGCCTGAAAGTGTACAACGATCAAATGCGCAAGCAAATGTCGAACCTGGATCAGGAAGTAGCCGATCTGAATGCTGCCATCAATAACGTCAGCGTGATTGAACGTCAAATCACCCCATTGATGATCCGGATGATTGCAGGCCTGAAGCAGTTTGTAGCGCTGGATGTGCCTTTTCTGGCTGAAGAGCGGCAAAAACGCTTAGCTGAGCTGGAAAGCCTGATGGACAGATCAGATATCGCTTCTTCCGAAAAATTCCGCCGCGTGATGGAAGCCTACCAGATTGAAATGGACTACGGCCGCACGCTGGAATCTTACAGTGGTTTACATGAAGTGTCTGGCCAGCAGCGTGATGTAGATTTCCTGCGGGTCGGTCGTACTGCGCTGATTTTTGCCACCCGCGATGGCAACGAACTGGGTATTTGGCACAAACAAAGCCGGCAATGGCAACCGCTGCCTGACAGCTACCGCGCCGAAGTAAGCAAAGGCCTGCGGATGGCGAAAAAACAACTGGCCCCTGACCTGTTATCTCTGCCGGTCGCTCTGACTGAAGTAAGTGAGTAATCCGATGAAATTGATCACCAAACTACTGACCACTACCCTGCTGGCTTGCTGCACCCTGACCAGTGCCATGGCACAGCAGACCAAAGCCCAACCGCTGAATTTGGATCAGTTGTTAAAGCAACTGGAACAAGGTCAGGTGGCGCAGAATCAGGATAACCAAAAACGCGAGCAGGAATTTATCAGCAAAGTGGCTGAGCAGGATCAGATGCTGCAACAAGCCACCGCTGAGCGCAATCGTCAGTTGCAACTAAGTGAAAGTCTGGAACAACAATTCCAGCAAAATGAAGTCAAGTTGACTGAGTTAAATCAGGCACTGGAAACCCGGATGGGCTCGTTAAAAGAGCTGTTTGGCGTGCTGCAACAAGTGTCTGGCGATACCAAAGGTAAATTCCAAAACTCAGTGGTATCAGCCCAGTTACCAGGCCGCACTGAATTTTTAGATCAACTGGCACAGTCGATGGGCTCAAGCTCCAAACTGGCTTCAATTGAAGAAATTGAACGGGTCTGGTTTGAGATCCAGCGCGAAATGACCGAGTCCGGCAAAGTCGTCAAGTTCAGCACTGATGTCGTTGAAGCCGGTGGCCAGAAAGTGGCAAAAGAAGTAGTCCGAGTCGGCAGTTTTGCCCTGGTCGCTGATGGTAAATATCTGGAAATGAATCCGGTCACCGGCACTGTGGCCGAGCTGTTACGCCAGCCAGCCAGCCGTTATGCCGATGGCATCAACGCGCTGCAACAATCAAACGGCAATATTGTGGAGTTTGGTCTGGACCCAACCGGTGGTTCGATTCTGGGTCTGCTGGTGCAGGCGCCAAACTTCGAAGAGCGGTTGGATCAGGGTGGTCTGGTTGGTTACATCATTATGGCGGTAGGTGCTGTTGGTCTGTTACTGGCGCTGGAACGTCTGATTAGCCTGACGCTGATTAAGCTGCGGGTAGATCGTCAGTTGAAATCATCTGAAGTACGCAATGACAACCCATTGGGCCGTCTGCTGCAAGTGCGGGCACAATTCCCGAACGTTGATACTGAAACACTGGAACTGAAACTGACCGAAGCCATTCTGGGTGAAGTGCCAAAACTGGGCCGCAATCTGACCATTATCAAAATCATCTCGGTAGTGGCACCACTGATGGGTCTGCTGGGTACAGTCACCGGTATGATTGTGACCTTCCAGGCCATTACGCTGTTTGGTACCGGTGACCCGAAACTGATGGCGGGTGGTATTTCCACCGCATTGGTCACCACAGTGCAAGGTCTGGTGGTGGCAATTCCGATGACATTGCTGTACGCCATGCTCAACACCCGCAGCAAGAATATTGTTTATATCCTGCAGGAACAGGCCTCTGGTGTGATTGCTGAGCGCGCTGAGCGGAGCTGAACCTCATGATGGAAATATTTCAGGCAATTCGTGATTTTACCGAGACCGGCGGCCAGGTGCTGCTGGTGATCGGCCTGCTGATCTTCGTGATGTGGCTGCTGATCCTGGAACGCGCGCTGTACATCTTTGTCTGGCACAAAGCCTACAAACAACAAAGTGTGGCGGCCTGGCTGGCCAGAACGGATCGGGCTTCCTGGAATGCTGAACAAATTCGTCAGGCGATGATTTCGCGGGTCAGCCTCAAGCTGAATGGCAGTATCCCGATTATTCAGGCACTGGTGGCGTTATGCCCACTGATGGGTCTGATGGGAACTGTCACCGGCATGATTGAAGTCTTTGATGTGATGGCGATTTCTGGTTCTGGTAATGCCCGCTCTATGGCGTCAGGTGTGTCCAAAGCGACCATCCCGACGATGGCTGGCATGGTCGGCGCTTTATCCGGAGTGTTCGCCTCAACCTGGCTGACCCGGATTTGCAAAACCGAAAAAGCCCATCTGGAAAGTGAAATGACGCTGCAGCACTAAGCTGCAGCCCCTGAATACAGTGCAAGTGCGGCGTCAGCCGCCTCTACAAGAGAATATTATGAAACAGCATTTTCAGAATCTGGTCGATGAAGAAGAAGTCGCCATCGACTTAACCCCGATGTTAGACGTGGTCTTTATCATGCTGATTTTCTTTATCGTCACCGCCTCTTTTGTTAAAGAAGCCGGTATAGACGTGAACAGACCTGAAGCCTCGACCGCCGTGAACAAAGATCGCGCCAATATCCTGGTCGCCATCAGCGACACCAATGAAATCTGGATCAATAAACGCCGGATTGATGAACGTGCCGTACAAGCCAACATCGAACGGCTGTATGCCGAAAACCCACAAGGTAGTGTGGTGATCCAGGCTGATAAAAAAGCCACCACTGACACCCTGATTAAAGTGATGGACGCCTCCCGCGCCGCTGGCGTGTTTGATGTGTCGATCGCAACCCAGGAATAATCAGCCAGGCTCTGGTTTGGCCGATGCCACCAGAGCTGTTTTATATTGAGAGCAAACGCATGAGCAACGCAACTTTACAGGCACCAGGTTCGGCTTCAGCGGCTGGCCGGCTGCTAATCGCGCTGACCTTATCCGCTGTGGTGACGCTGGGGCTGTTTTTTCTGATGCAGTCGCTGATTGTCAACAGTGGTACAGCCCTGACCGATGCGCCAGTCGGCTCTGTGCTGGATTTTGTCCGGGTGAAAGAAGAAGAACAAGTCGAGCGCAAAGAACGTAAACCGAAAAAACCACCAAAACCAGAAACGCCACCACCACAAATGCAACAACCGCAATTGGATGCCGCGACCCCCAATGCAGAAGGTGCTGCCGCGATGGACTTCTCGGCCGATGTCAGTTCCGACATGGCGCTGGAAGGTGGCTTAGCGCTGGAAGGCGGTGATGGTGAATATCTGCCGATTGTTAAAGTGGCGCCTGTCTATCCAAGACGGGCATTGCAACGTGGCATCGAAGGTTTTGTCATTGTGCAGTTCACTGTTACTAAAACAGGCACTGTGCGCGATCCGGTGGTGGTGGAAGCCAACCCGGCTGGCATCTTCGAACAAGCTGCGATGGATGCGGCACTGAAATTTAAATATAAACCGCGGGTTGTGAATGGCGAAGCCACTGAAGTCGCCGGGGTGCAAAACCGCATCACATTCCAGATGGAAGGTAAGGGGGAATAAATGCTGAAGAAAAAATCACTCAGCAGCCTGCTGGCTCTGAGCCTGTATGGTTGCAGCACTTTGTTATTAGCCGGTCTGAGCCCGCTGACCATGCTCCAGGCCCAGGCGGCAGAACCTGCCGCAGCCAGCCCGACTACCCGCAAAACCCCGGCCCTGCGCGCCAAAGTTTATGAACAGCTGGCACGGGCCCAGGCGCTGGCGGATGCTGGTAAGACCGACGAAGCTTTGGCAGCGCTGGATAAAGTGCGCGACAAAAGCAGTTCGATGAACAGTTATGAACTGGCCATGATGCACAATTTCTTCGGTTTTATTGCTTACAACGCCGAGCAATACGATAAAGCGATCAAAGCCTTTGAACAGGTGGTGGCGCAGGATGGCATCCCGGAGACGCTGGAGCTGTCGACCTTATTTAGTCTGGCGCAACTGCATATGATGCAGGGGAATTATGACAAAACCCTGACCTTTATCGATCGCTGGGAAAAGCTAAATAAAGCGCCGGTGAAAGCCAGCACCTTTTTATTAAAAGCGCAGGCGATGTATCAGTTAAAAGATTATCAGCGCGCCTCTGGTTTTATTAATCAGGCGGTGGCGATGGTCGAGCAGGAAGGCAAAGTGCCGGAAGAAAACTGGCTGGTGTTGCAACGCGCTGTGTATTACGAGCTGAAACAACCGAAACAAGTCACTGCCGTGCTGGAAAAAATGGTTCAGCATTACAATCAGGGCAAATATTGGCTGCAACTTGGCGGCATGTACGGCGAAATTGGCGAAGAGAAGAAGCAACTGGCGGTGTTGGAAGCCGCTTATCAGCAGGGTTTTATCAACACTGGTGCCGACTTGTATAACCTGGCGCAACTGTATTATTACCACCAGGCGCCGGTTAAAGGTGCCCGGCTGATGGAACAGGCAATGGCGAAAAAACTGCTGGCGGCGGATTTACGTAACCTGAAGTTTACTGCCAACTGCTGGACACTGGCGAAAGAAGATGACAAAGCCATTCCGGTGCTGCTGGCCGCCAGCAAGTTAAGTGAAGATGGTGAATTAGATGCACAACTGGCGCAGTTATATCTGAACCGTTCAGAGTTTGACAAAGCCATTGAACTGGCAGAAAAAGCGCTGCAAAAAGGCAAGTTACGTAATCCTGGCGTCACCCACCTGGTGATGGGCATGGCTTACTTTAACCTGCAAAATTTTAATGATGCATTAAGCCAACTGGCCAAAGCCGAACAGTTTGACGGTGCAAAACGGATGGCCCAGCAATGGACCCGTTATGTTGAAGCCGAAAAAACCGGCCAGCAAAAATTGCAGGCCGCGCTGTCGTCTTAATTCGTACCAAGCATGGCTATTAATAATTTATAAATCAGATAGTTATACTGGAAAATCGTAGGTCGGACTCGACGTGTGACGCCCAACGCGCAGCGGCAGTCCGACATCTCATTAATGTTTTGTAAATCAAATAGTTAAACTAGCATGACGAAGGTCGGACTCGACGCGTGACGCCCAACGCGCAGCGGCAGTCCGACATGCCATTCATTACTTATAAATCAAATAGCTACACTATAAAATAGTAGGTCGGACTCGACGCATAGCGGCAGTCCGACATGTCTCTCACTAACCATTCGCCATTCACCCTGTCGGACTGCCACATCGCTACGCGATGCGTCGAGTCCGACCTACCATTAATAACTTATAAATCAATTAGCTATACTATCAAATAGTAGGTCAATGGGATGGACTCCTCCACCCCGAAACGGCATCAATGTGCCAGAC
>CAZGHW010000027.1:0-52731 GCA_964525695.1 uncultured Rheinheimera sp.
TAAGCATTCACCGTCCACTGCGCTGTTACTGTGGTATTGGCTGCTGGCATAGTGCTCGGCACTGCAGGACTCCAACCGGCGAAGGTATAACCTTCTTTGGCTGGTGCCGTTGGCGCTGTCACTGCCGTGCCAAAGTTAGCACTGATAGGTGAGACTTCAGAACCACCGACGCTATCAAAGGTAATGGTATAGGCATTCACCGTCCACTGGGCAGTCAGCGTAGTGTCAGTTGCAGGCATAGTGCTTGGCACTAAAGGACTCCAACCGGCAAAGGTATAACCTTCTTTGGTTGGTGCCGTTGGTGCTGTCACTGCCGTGCCAAAGTTAGCACTGATCGCTGCGACTTCAGAACCACCGGCACTATCAAAAGTAATGGTGTAGGCATTTATCGTCCACTGCGCGGTTAGCTTGGTGTCGGTTGCAGGCATAGTGCTCGGCACTGCAGGACTCCAACCGGCGAAGGTATAACCTTCTTTGGTTGGTGCGGTTGGCGCTGTCACTGCGGCACCAAAATTAGCACGGATCGGCGCTACTGTTGAACCACCGGCGCTATCGAAGCTTATGGTATAGCTATTGGCTGTCCATTGTGCATAGAGTGTCGTCGCAGTGGCTGGCATTGTGACTGTATCACCCGCTTTGCCATAGCCCGTGCCCGTTCCGTTACTGGCGCTATTCCAGCCCGCAAAGGTATAGTGCTCACGCTTAGGGTCAGCGGGAAGTGTCAGCACTTGACCGGCTGTGCCGCTAAGCGCACTCACCTCAGTACCGCCCTGGCTATCAAACGTCAAATTAACTGCAGAGCTGACCAGTTTGGCAAGATAAGGAGAAAATTTATCACCCGCCGTGTCAAAGTACCCGCCCACGATCAAGTGCCCATTAAATAGCGTTAATGCTTCAACTGTGCCACCCATGCCTGAGCCCAGCGCAGACCAGTTGCTTCCATCCCAACTGGCGACATGATTGGTAGTTACGCCTCCCGCAGTGGTAAAGCCCCCACCCGCAATCAACTTACCGCCAAATACTGCTAGCGCATAAATGTCGCTATCCATGCCAGAGCCTAACGCAGACCAGTTGCGTCCATCCCAACTGGCAATATTACGGGCGGTGTCATCTGCTGCGGTAAAGTACCCTGCAGCAATCAACTTGTCGCCAAACACCGTGAGTGCAGCGACTTGGCCATTAATGCCTGAACCTAGCGCAGACCAATTATTTCCATCCCAACTGGCAATATGATTGACTGCGGTGTCGCCTGCCGAAGTAAAGACCCCACCCGCAATCAACTTACCGTCAAATACCGTTAAGGCATCAACGAGGCTGCTCATGCCTGAACGTGTCATGCCTGAGCCGAGCCCAGACCAGTTACTACCATCCCAACTGGCTATACGATTGGCTGTTGTACCGCCTGCCGTGCTAAAGAGTCCACCCGCAATCAGCTTACCGTCATATACCGCCAGAGCATTAACTTCGTTACTCATTCCTGAGCCAAGTGCAGACCAGTTGTTTCCATCCCAACTGGCAATACGATTGATTGTTACGCTGCCCGCCGTGGTAAAGCTCCCTCCCGCAATCAACTTGCCGTCAAATACAGTGAGCGCAGTAACGGGCTCATTCATGCCTAAGCCTAAGGCAGACCAGTTGCTGCCATCCCAACTGGCAATACGATTGACTGTTACGCCACCCGCAGTGGTAAAGGCACCGCCTGCTATTAATTTGCCGTTAAATACTGTTAGCGCAGCAACATCACTATTCATCCTTAAGCCTAGCGCAGACCAACGTTCTCCATCCCAACTGGCAATACGATTGATTGTTGCATTATCTGCCTTGCTAAAGCCCCCAGTCGCAATCAGTTTACCGTCTAATACCGTGAGCGCCCAAACCTGGCTATTTAAGGAGCCTAGTGCTGCCCAGTTATTGCCATCCCAACTGGCAATATTATTGGCTGTTACGCCACCCGCCTTACTAAAGGACCCACCGGCAATCAGCTTGCCGTCAAAGACTGTAAGCACAGTAACGCTACCGCTCATGCCGGTACCCAGTGCAGACCAACTGATGCCATCCCAACGAGCAATACTTTTAACAGCTATACCACCAGCCTGACTAAATAGCCCACCCGCAAATAACTGACCATTAAATACAGTGAGCGCCCGAACTGTATTATCCATGCCTGAGCCTAGCGCAGACCAGCTGCTGCCATCCCAACTAGCAATACGATTAGCTTGTACAATGTTGCCTGCCTGGCTAAAAATCCCCCCAACAATCAATTTACCATCAAACACAGTAAGCGCACCAACTTCACCATTCGTGCCTCCCCCCAGAGCAGACCAGTTGCGGCCATTCCAACTGGCAATATTACCGACGGTCACGCCGTCAGCAGTGGAAAGCCCGCCGCCCGCAATCAACTTGCCGCCAAATACCGTGAGCGAAAAAACGGCACGACCTACGACTGAACCTAAATTAGCCCAGTTGCTGCCATCCCAACTGGCGATACAATTGACGGTTATGTCGCCTGCCTTAGCAAAGTTTCCACCAGCAATCAGCTTATTATCAAAAACAGCGAGCGTATAAACGGCGTTATCCAAGCCAGCATCTAGCGCAGCCCAACTACTGCCATCCCAACGGGCGATACGATTAGCTTTTACAGTGCCTATAGTCGTAAAGCTTCCACCAACATATAACATGTTATTCCAGACAACTGCAGCGTTTATTGTATTGTTAGCTCCCGGTAATCTTTCGTTGAGCACCTGCCAGTCGGCATCGGTGTAAGTTGGGTCGATAAGAAGCGGATAACGGGCATCGCTGTCATCCACGCGAATATGCAATCTGTGGGGATTTACCGCCACCATCTCACCCGTTAATACCTTGCCATTGGCATCGGTAATATGCAGCTTGTTATACACTAACTCTCGCCCGGCAGCGGTAACCAGCTTAACCTGCTGGCCTTGCCCCGACACCTCTGCGCCCTCTACGGCAAGCTCTAAACGAAGCTCCTCTTGCCCCACAGGCCTTTGATGCAGCAAAAAGTCTTGCCGGATACCATCCATTGAACTACTAAATAGCTCAGTGAAGCCATTGCGCCGTAACTGAATTTTATCGCCGACAATAGCCACAGTACCAGGAGTGACTTCAACCCGTTGCGCTTTACCAAAGGCAATCGGTTTTAATTGAAATTGTCCTGCTTCTTCGGCTGCCAACGAATGCAGTGATAAACCATCCGGTGTGACTTGCGCTTCCATGGCCTGAAAAGGTGCCTTTAAAAAAGCGCTGCCGTTTTGGTAATACGGCACTGCCGCTTCTGTTTGCTTTGCAGCATCCTCTTTTAATTGCTGCAATGTTTTGGAATTTACAGGTTCTGCCGCTAAGGCACCTGGTAAAAACAATAAAAGTGATAAGGTGTATAGGAGTAAGGTCAATAATTTCTTAATCATAACAGCTGCCTAAAACTGAACCAGGCAAGTATTATATTGAATAAAAACACTGAAAAAGCTGCTTAAACCAGCAGCAATGTAACGCCACGTAACAACGAGCTATGCGGTTTAGCTGACTCACTGTCCAATCAATAGCGTGAATTGCCAGTTAACGGCAATGCATGAGCCATACTTATCTGCGCTCTGAAAGACATGAATCATCACTCCGTCTGAGTCATCAAGTGAATATCTTTAATCCTTTTGAAATAGAATGAGACTGGATGCAATCTACACATTTCTAACAGGAATATTCCTAACCATTCAATGAGTGAATAGTGATCGAATAGTTTCAATCGCACGAAATCCAAAACCAAACAGCGATACCACAAGTGATTTCAAGCGTTGCTATGGTCAATTCAACCCGGCGAAGACTTTGTGCATCCTTAGGGGGCAATACAGGGTTTTGCAGCGCTTGAATGGCTCAAGCTGCAACGATTGAAAAAATGCAAAAAACCACTTCATTTGAAGTGGTTTTTCAATACGCCTGCTGTACTGTGCGCAGTTAGAACTTGGCAACCACCTTCACCGAAGCGTCAACAGCGCCAGCATCAATATAACCAATTGCACTGGCATCAGCCGCCACCGCAGCTTTCATCTCTGCATCTGACGGGTGCTCTTTTGGTGGTGTGCCTTTACCGGTAAACACCAGTTTTGACCAAAACGCTTTCATTTGACTGGAGGATTTATTGAGCACCTTGGTATCAAATTCAGCCCGGGCTGGTACGGAGTCAGCCAGGTTCAATGCCGTTGCTTTACTGCCATTGTTAAAAGTCGTGCCACGCCCAGTAAACAATCTGGCAATTTCAGCCTGATCCAATGTCGCAGCGTTTGATGGGTGAACAATGACTGCGACCTCGGCAGATACAGAACTTACAGCCAGGGCCATTGTCAGGGTCAAAGCTTTATACCAATACATGGTTATCTCCAAACTTTAAAAAACTAAATCGATGCCAAAAGTGATGGCTTTACTGTCACCAGCGACACCTGGATGGTCTGCATTGATCAGGTCATCCACTTTATCAAATTGCAATTTAAACGCCGCTGAATTATGAAAATCCCAGCGCACACCAACACTGGTGGTGTCGTGCACTTCGCCACTGGCATCAAAATCTGAATACACCACATAAGGTGTCCACTGCCCAATCCTATAACCGGCGGACAGCAGATAAGTATCCAAATCATCACCTTCCAGCGTTAACCGGTTGACTTCACTTAATAAAATCCAGTTGTTGTAGTCTATATTGGCGGAAAAGCCCATAAACTTACCCCGTCTGGTATCAGTACCATTGTTCCAGAGTCTGGGTTGACCGCTGATAAAACGCCGGTTCTCGTACGTCATATAAGTCAAACGTAAATCCAGCCAATCCCGGTTCAGACTCAACACACCGCCAATGATATTTTCCCAAATTTCCCGAACAGGCTCTTTGAAAAAATAATCGGACAGTAGCTTGTTCGAACCATCATCCTCACTGCCAGTATAAATATTGCCGTTGACCGTCCAGTCGCTTAGCTGATAATTAAACTGTGCATTAATCCCGGTGTAATTAAAAATTTGCCAGGTGTAGTTATCTGCTGGTGGCCGGACCCAAAGATAGGCGTAACTCACATCAAAGAAGTCAGAATAATAATACAGTGGCAAGCGTTTTTTACCGGCCTGTACTGTCCAGTGTTCATTAAGCTCGTAGGATAAATAAGCCCACTCAAAACCTGCATCAAAGTCATCCGCGCCACGGCCAACAAGCTGGGCTGTGGCGGATAAGCCTTCAGTTAAGTCTGCTGAAAATTGCAAACCGAACTTCGAATCAGGTTTAAAGCTCCACTCCTCTTCGTATACTGCCACTGTTGGATAAGTGGCAAGAAAGGTCGGACCGACAAACCCTGGCACCCCGGTACCACTTAACACCTTGCCGCCAGCAACAGAAGCAAAGCCGGATACATCGACCTCAGCCAAGGTCAAAGAACTAAAACAAGCCGCAATTGCGGTCGCAACTAATACTTTTTTCATAGCAGTCCCTCAAGGTTGTCAGGGTCACGGCACAAAACCATGGCAGTTGCCTGGCTCTGGTCAGTTAGAACACTAAGTCAACGCCCAACGCCAGCAGATTATCTTTGCGTTTGGTAGTTTGATCTTCAGCCCAGCTGTACTGCACTTTAAAGGCTGCGGATGGGTGGAAGTCATACCTTAAACCCAGATTCCAGGTGTTGTTATCAAAAAACTGGCTATCGACCAGACCTTTAACACCACCAGTTAACTGAGGGGGCAATTGCGCCGGTAATCGGGCATAAATTTCGGGTTTGGCTGCATCATCATCTTTTTCAAATGAGACATAAGGGGTATAACTGCCAAAACGGTGGCCGAGCGACACATAATAAGAGTCTTGATCGGCATAAAAGCTGTCTTTGACTTCAACATGGGTGTATTCGGTGACCAGCAACCAATCATTGCGGTCGATATTCAGCCCCAGCCCTAAGAAAGTGCCCTGATCTTTATCAAAATCAATATCTTTGGCAATTTGAGTTAAACCAAGTGCAGTCAGAGTATTGGTCAGTGTACTCAGTTGACTTGACTGAATACTGACATCGCCAATCAAATAAGCGAATCGAAAGGCAATCCAATCCTGACTCAGTTCCCAACTGATGCCGGTGATCTGATCAATTTGCGCAGGCGCTTGCGTGCCTAACACCCGGGCATCACCATCATAACCGCCAAACACAAATTGCACATTGGATTGAATATCACCAAAGCTGCTGCTGTGGTACAGGGATAAACCTTCAATGGTATTAAAACCTAAGTCATAGACACTTTGTGGTGTTCTAAGCCAATCATAGGCATAGCCCACGTCACGAAAATCAGAGTACTTGTAAAAGGGGGTGCGCAACCGGCCAGCATTTAACCGCCAGCTGTCATTGATTTGGTAAGTTAAAAAAGCCCATTCAAATTCAGCATCAAAATCGTTGACGCCTCGTGCCAGCAATTGTGCTGTCACTGACAATTTTTCGCCAAGGTCAGATTGCACCTGCACAGCAAACAAACTTTCATTTTTAAAGTCAATTTCGTCAGTATAACCATAAAGCGTATCGCCATTACTGGCCATGCCAGCTTTGATCGAAGCAAAACCATTAATGGTCACTTCAGCAGCAGCGACACCAGCATAACAAGTTAAGGCAACCAGCGTTGCTAACCTGGTTTTGTTCATTAAAAATCTCCTATCAAAATGAGCTTAGCTATGACTAGCGTAGTCAACAACTTTAAAAAAACCAGCGAATTCAGAACTATAAATTTAGTTCCCTGAAATGCTAAAAATAACAGGCGGCGAACTTTATATTAAGTTTCAGTGATTTACAATGATGTGAACAAAATGTAGCGGATACAGGTCCAGTCGTTTGTGACTGGACCTATTTAGATAACAAAGGTAGGCAAAAGCAGATTAATGGCCTTCACTGACCATGTTGATAGTATATTTGGGGATCTCGACCACTAAGTCTTCATCGGCAATGCGGGCCTGGCAGCCTAAGCGCGATTCAGGTTCTAAACCCCAGGCTTTATCCAGCATGTCTTCTTCCAGTTCATCACTTTCATTCAGACTGCGAAAACCTTCCCGCACTATCACATGGCAAGTGGTACAGGCACAGGATTTTTCACAAGCGTGTTCAATGGCAATGCCATTGCGCAGCGCCACATCCAGCACAGTTTCGCCTTTTTCAGCAGCTAAAGCTGCGCCTTCCGGGCAAAGTTCTGCATGGGGTAAAAAGATAATTTGTGGCATGTTACACCTCGTCAACTTTGTGCCCTTGCAGGGCTTGCCGGATTGAATGGTCCATCCGGCGGGCGGCAAACTCGTCGGTGATATGATTGGTCTGATCAATAGCCGCTTTGATGGCAGCGGTATCATCGCTCTGACTGACTTGCTGCAGGGTCGACAGGGCCTGTTCGATGTGTTGTAGCTCGCTGGCGGACAGCAAATGTGCATCGGCGGCAATTGCGACGCTGACCGCTTCAAACACCCGACTGGCCTCAACCTGTTGCTCGCGCAACAAGCGCAACTGCATATCTTGTCTGGCATATTGCATTGAGCTTTGGATCATGGTCGCCACTTGCTCATCCGATAAACCATAAGAAGGTTTCACCTGAATACTGGCACTGACGCCACTGGACTTTTCCTGCGCCGTGACACTAAGTAAACCATCGGCATCGACCTGAAAAGTGACCCGAATATGCGCGCCACCGGCAGCCATAGGTGGAATATTGGTGAGATTAAATTGTGCCAGCGAGCGACAGTCCGCCACCAGCTCGCGCTCGCCTTGCAACACGTGCAGCGACATCGCAGTCTGGCCATCTTTAAAGGTGGTGAACTCCTGGGCTCTGGCGACCGGGATCACGGTATTGCGTGGAATAATTTTCTCCACCAAACCGCCCATGGTTTCCAGCCCAAGCGATAACGGGATCACATCGAGTAATAACGTATCAGCATCTGATTTATTCCCAACCAATACGTTGGCTTGGATTGCGGCACCAATAGCCACCACTTTATCCGGATCGATAGAGGTCAAAGGTTCGGTGGCGAAAAACTCAGCAACTTGTTGACGCACCAAGGGCACCCGGGTCGAGCCGCCCACTAAGACCACCTTGACAACATCAGCCGTCTCAATTGCGGCATCGCGTAAACTTTGTTTACAAGCCCGAATGGTTTTTCTGACCAGTGGCAGCACCAAACTGTCGAATTTATCCCGGCTTAACGTCAACGGCAAAGCTCCGCTGGCAGTGGTTAATTCAAAACTGACACTGTCAACCGTGGTGAGTTGCTCTTTCAAACTTCTGGCCAGCTGTAAATGCTGACGCAGACTTTGATGGCTGAGTGCTGTTTCACCACTTTGCTGCTGCAACCAGCTAACAATCGCATGATCAAAATCATCACCGCCAAGCGCTGAGTCACCACCAGTCGCCAGTACTTCAAACACGCCACGTTTGAGTCGTAAAATAGAAATATCAAAGGTGCCGCCGCCTAAATCATAGACCGCAACCACCCCTTCCTGACCTGAATCCAGCCCATAGGCCAGCGCTGCAGCTGTTGGTTCATTCAGCAGCCGCAGTACATTGAGGCCCGCTAAACGCGCCGCATCTTTGGTTGCCTGGCGTTGGGCATCATCAAAATAGGCCGGCACGGTAATCACCACACCAGTGAGTTCACCACCCAGTGTCTGGCTGGCAGTATCAGCCAGGGTCGCCAGGATTTCTGCCGACACTTCCACCGGATTTTTAATGCCCTGCACAGTCTCAATCGCCACTAAACCTTGCTGATCGACCAACCGGTACGGTAATTTCTGACTTTGCGCCTGGGTTTCCTGATAACCGCGTCCCATCAGGCGTTTGACTGAAATCACGGTATTTTCCGGATCAGCCACCGCCGCAGCCATCGCCGCTTTGCCAACCACCACCTGGTCAGCGGTGTAACGGACCACGGAAGGCACCATATCTTCGCCAGCAGCATTTGACAGCGTACTGACTTCACCACTGCGCACAGTGGCGACCAGCGAATTGGTGGTGCCAAGATCGATACCAGCCGCTAACTTATGTTGATGCGGCGCGGCGCTTTGGCCGGGTTCAGCGATTTGTAATAAAGCCATAATGGGATTTAGTCTTGTAGTTGCTGTTCAGTTAACTCCAGCTCTTGCTGCAGTTTAAAGAAAAATTTGAGTTTGCGGATTATATCAGCCGCCAGTAAATCCTGCTCGTGCTGATTGGCGGTCAGTGCTTCAGCTAACTGTCTAAGTAACAGCTTTTTTTGCAATTGGATTTGTTGTTCTGCTTCATCAATCAACACATAAGGGTCGCTGGAATGCAGAATGTCAGCCAATAATTCACGCAATTCCATCTGCTGCATTAAAAATGCAGTATCAGTAAAACTACGTTGCTCATGATTAAGTTTCACGCCACGCAGTGCCAACAAATGCTCAGCTCTGAGCAGAGGTTGTTTTAAGCTGTGGTAGGCATCGTTGATATTGGCGGCTTGTTGCACCGCCAACAGCCGGTCCCGCTCGGAACCAGCAGCAAAATTGTCCGGATGAAAATTCCGTTGCAGCGCTAAATAACGGGTACCCAGTTCAGTTAAATCCAACTCAAACTGAGCCGGAAGCTGAAACAGCTGGAAATAGTTCATCAGACCGCCAGATTACACAGTAAAACTTTCACCACACCCACATTCGCCATTGACGTTAGGGTTGTTAAACTGAAAACCTTCGTTCAGGCCTTCTTTGACAAAATCCAGCTGAGTGCCGTCGATATAAACCAGGCTTTTGCCATCGACGATCAATTTCAGATCATCATGCGCAAACACCTGATCATCCTCATTCAGTTCATCGACAAACTCCAAAACATAAGCAAGGCCAGAACAACCGGTGGTTTTGACGCCAACCCGCAAGCCTATACCTTTGCCTCTGTTGCTGAGAAAGCTGCGAACCCGGTCAGCAGCCGCTGCTGTCATCGAAATCGCCATAATGTCTCAGCCCCCGTGCCGGGTTTTATAATCTGCGATCGCTGCTTTAATCGCGTCTTCCGCCAGAATAGAGCAGTGAATTTTCACCGGTGGCAACGCCAGTTCCTGTGCGATGTCGGTGTTTTTAATCTGCGCGGCTTCGTCGAGGCTTTTGCCTTTGACCCATTCAGTCACCAGTGAGCTGGACGCGATAGCACTGCCACAACCATAGGTTTTGAATTTGGCGTCTTCAATAATACCTTCGGCATTGACTTTGATTTGCAACTTCATCACGTCGCCGCATGCCGGAGCGCCGACCATACCGGTGGCTACTGTTGGATCATCTTTGGCAAAACCGCCAACGTTGCGCGGGTTTTCGTAATGATCTATGACTTTTTCGCTGTATGCCATGGTGCTTTACCTCGTTAATCTGCACAGCCCGCGACTGGCACGGGCGCCAAAGGGTGAACCTGTCCGGCTCGGATCAGTGTGCCACCCAGGCCACTGTATTTAAATCGATACCGTCTTTGTACATGTCCCACAGCGGCGACATAGCCCGAAGTTTATCAATGGCTTCGTGGACAATTTTAATCGTATGGTCAATCTGTTCTTCAGTGGTAAACCGACCGATACTAAAACGGATGGAACTGTGTGCCAGTTCATCGGTTAAGCCCAGCGCCCGCAACACATAAGAAGGTTCCAGACTGGCAGAAGTACAGGCAGAGCCTGATGAGACCGCAATGTCTTTTAGTGCCATAATCAGCGACTCACCTTCCACATAGTTAAAACTGATGTTGGTGATGCCTGGCACCCTTTGCTCTGGGTGACCATTTAAAAACACCTGTTCGATGTCTTTCACGCCATCTAATAAACGCTGCCGTAATACGGCAAAACGGGCGTTCTCGGTGGCCATTTCTTCTTTGGCGATGCGGAATGCTTCGCCCATAGCGACGATCTGGTGGGTTGGTAAAGTACCTGAACGCATACCACGTTCATGACCACCGCCGTGCGTCTGCGCTTCTAACCGGATCCGCGGCTTGCGTCGCACATAAAGTGCACCTATGCCTTTTGGACCATAAATTTTATGCGCCGAAAACGACATCAGATCCACTTTTAAAGTGCTGAGGTCAATGTCAACTTTACCAGCTGCCTGGGCGGCATCGACGTGGAACACGATGCCCTTGCTGCGGCACAGTTCACCAATAGCGGCGATATCCTGAATCACACCAATTTCATTGTTCACCATCATCACGCTGATGACCGTGGTATCAGGCCGAATTGCAGCAGTCAGTTTGGCCAGATCCAATAAACCATCGGCTTCTACATCCAGATAGGTCACTTCAAAACCTTCCCGCTCCAGCGCCCGCATGGTATCCAGCGTTGCTTTGTGCTCAGTTTTGCAGGTGATCAGGTGTTTACCTTTTTTATGGTAAAACTGCGCTGCGCCTTTGATAGCAAGGTTGTTTGATTCTGTTGCGCCTGAAGTAAACACGATTTCGCGTGGATCAGCCTGGACCAGATCAGCGATCTGACTACGGGCGATTTCCACTGCTTCTTCTGCCTGCCAGCCAAAACGGTGCGAGCGGGAAGCCGGGTTACCAAACTGACCATCCATTGTCAAAAATTGCATCATTTTTTCCGCAACCCTTGGGTCGACTGGTGTCGTGGCGGCGTAATCTAAATAAATAGGTAGCTTCATGTTCTGCTCCGTCTGCTGTTTACAACTGGCAGCTGACTTCAATTTCAGTGTCAGGGTTCTTTAACTTGCGGCTGTCCTGCCGCTTGGCCACACGCTGAATATCATTCTGGCTGACCAATTCGCCCAAGGTAATTTGGGTGAGAAAATCTTCAATTCGGGTACTCAGGTCGCTCCACAAGCTGTGGGTCAGGCATTTAGCGCCGCCCTGACAATCTGATTTGCCTTGGCAACGCGTGGCATCAACCGATTCATCGACAGCACTGATCACTTCAGACACTGAGATGTCACTGGCAGGCCGACCCAGTTGATAACCACCGCCTGGGCCACGCACACTACAAACCAAACCCTGTTTACGTAGCCGGGCAAATAATTGTTCAAGATAAGATAAGGAAATTTCCTGCCGCGCCGAAATATCAGCCAATGGCACAGGGCCGCTACTGGTATGCAAGGCAACATCCAGCATTGCAGTGACTGCATAACGTCCTTTTGATGTTAACCTCATCTTGATGTCCTGAACTTTGACCACAGAATGGCGCAAATTGTACATTCCTGACTGATTTAGTCAAGTATTAATCCGACTAAAACAGTCAAGTATTGCTGACGTGCCTGGCCGCTCACGCGGTTAAATGGTCGGATCAAATTCTTCATGCGCCTTGCGGCGTTGTTCGGCGGCTTCCCGCTCGGCAGCAAGGAAAGCTTCATCTTTAATATCCATCACGGGCACGGCCTGACAGACATTGCCACCAAGCGCATTAATGCTCTGACACAGCTCAGCCACTTTATTATCCAGACAATGAATATGATCCAGCATCCGGCCAATGGCGTGCGCCACCGGATCCGGGTTGTCGCTGGCGACTGCATAAGCATCAAAGCCGAATTTTTTCGCCAGATGTTGTCGCTGCTCACTGACATTGGCATCCTGCTTGGCAACGATCCGGCCCGGAATACCGACCACAGTGGCACCTGAAGGCACATCTTTCACCACCACGGCATTCGAACCAATGCGGGCATTTTCACCCACATACAGCGGGCCCAGCACCTTGGCACCTGCGCCAATCACCACGTTATTGCCAAGGGTCGGATGGCGTTTACCCGGATTCCAACTGGTGCCGCCTAAAGTCACACCGTGATACAAAGTGACGTCATCGCCGATTTCCGCAGTTTCGCCAATGACAACGCCCATGCCATGGTCAATAAAAAAACGCCGACCAATGCGGGCACCCGGATGAATTTCCACCCCGGTCAACCAACGGGCAAAGGTGCTTAAAAACCGTGCTAACCATTGCCAACCCGCAGTCCAGAGTTTGTGGTTTAGCCGATGCCACCAAATGGCATGCAGACCCGGATAATTGGTCAGCACTTCGAAGAAGCTGCGCGCCGCCGGGTCCCGCTCAAATACACTCTTAATGTCTTCTCTGATACCTGCAAACATCATCCTGTCCTTTGCCAACTGGCGTTATGACTTCTTGGCTTTGCACTCTGACTGTTGCTGTGGCGGATAAAACCACAGCCACAGGGTTATTCGGGCTGTTGCTGCTTGCGTTGGATCGATGTCAGGATGCCGCGCAAGATATTTAATTCGGCCTCTTCCGGCCGCGCCCGGGTAAACAATCGTTTTAATTTGGTCATCACCACGCCCGGATGTTGTTTGATAATAAAACCGGTGTCGTTCAGCGTTTGTTCCAGATGTAGATAAAATCTTTCCATCTGTTCCGAGCTTGGGTACTGTGCCTGTTCAATTTCCGGCTGAGCTGGACGCTGCGCCAAAGCCGCCACCCGCACCTCATAAGCCACAATTTGCACCGCCATCGCCAGATTCAACGAGCTATATTCAGGATTGGCCGGAATGCAGACATGGTAATTACATAACTGTAATTCTTCATTGCTCAGCCCACTACTTTCGCGGCCAAACACCAGCGCCACCGGTTTTTGTTTGGCTTCAAGCACGGCTTTTTCGCCGCATTCCCGCGGTTCCAACATAGGCCAGGACAGAGTGCGGGAACGCGCGCTGGCGCCCACGATCAAGCCACAATCGCTGATGGCATCCGCTAGATTATCCACCACCCGCGCTCTGGCCAGCACTTCACTGGCACCGGCCGCTAAGGCGTAGGCTTGACCATCGGGTAATTCTTTTGGCGATACCAGCACTAACTGGCTCAAACCCATGGTTTTCATCGCCCGGGCTACTGAACCCATATTACCGGTGTGGGTGGTCCCCACCAGCACGATGCGGATTTGATCTGACATAGCGTAACATCCCGAAAAAAGCATAGCGACGGAAAAAAGAGCGGTATTTTAGCATAAGGAAATGCCAGCTGTGCAGTAAATTCAGCAGTCCGGACATCCGTTTTGCAGAAAAAACCGACTGGTCGTATCATCAGTGACAAATATCAGTTTGTCACTGCAAAGCTGGGGCAGCTTTGCTAAACTAGCGCCTTCTCAACAATAAGGATCTAACGCATGAAAGCTTTGACCCCGTTCGTTGTCATGTCTACCCTGTTATTTTCCGCAGCACCAAGTTTCCTTGTTCAGGCTGATGAAGCTGCCATCAAAGCAGCCGTCAATCATCCGGTCCGCAGCAGCGGCAATAAAGCCCGCGATGTGCACCGCCATCCGGTAGAAACCTTAAGTTTTTTTGAAGTAAAACCTACCAGCACAGTGGTCGAAATTTCACCGGGTTCAGGTTGGTATACCGAAATTCTGGCGCCGTTATTAAAAGAGCAAGGTAAGTATTACGCCGCGCATCAACCCGCCGATGCCACCTCTGACTATGCGAAAAAATCCCGTGCTGCTTTTATTGAAAAACTGGCGGCCGATCCTGTATTCAGTGCTGTGTCAGTGACTGGTTTTGCGCCAACAGCGGGTTATGAAGTTGCACCAGCGGGTTCGGCCGATGTGGTGCTGACCTTCCGTAACCTGCACAACTGGTATATGCAAAAAGGTGATGAAAGCCTACTCAATGCTTATAAAAGCTTTTATGCCGCATTAAAACCAGGTGGTGTGTTGGGGGTGGTTGAACACCGTTTGCCAGCAACGAAACTGAATACTGACTGGACCAAGTCTGGTTATATGCCACAAAGCTTAGCCATCAAACTGGCAGAAGAAGCTGGTTTTGTGCTGGAAGGCACCAGTGAAGTGAATGCGAACCCGAAAGACACTGCCGATCATCCACAAGGCGTTTGGACTTTACCGCCGTCTTTGGCTTTAAAAGAGCAGGATAAAGCAAAATATCAGGCTATTGGTGAAAGCGACCGGATGACGTTGAAATTCCGTAAACCAACAGCTCAATAATTTTAATAACCTAAGTGGAACAGTCGATGAAAGTTCTTGTGATAGGCGGCGGTGGCCGCGAACACGCGCTGGCATGGAAAGCAGCTCAATCGCCAACAGTCAGTCAGGTGTTTGTGGCACCGGGCAATGCCGGCACTGCGCTGGAAAGCAATCTGGAAAATGTGGCGATCGCAGCAGATGATGTGCCTGCCCTGTTGGCTTTTGCCCAGCAACAGCAGATTGATCTGACTATCGTTGGACCTGAAGCGCCGTTGGCGCGTGGGGTGGTGGATAGTTTCCGGGCCGCCGGTCTGGCCATTTTTGGTCCGAGCAAGGCCGCGGCGCAGCTGGAAAGTTCGAAAGCTTTTGCCAAAGACTTTTTAGCCCGTCATCAGATCCCTACCGCCAGTTACGGTACTTTCAGCGACATTTCCGATGCCAAAGCTTATGTCACTGCGCAGGGCACCCCTATTGTCATTAAAGCGGATGGCCTGGCAGCAGGCAAAGGTGTCATTATCGCGCAGAACGAAGCCGAAGCTTTTGCTGCTATTGAAGACATGTTGTCCGGCAACAAATTTGGTGATGCCGGCAGCCGGGTGGTGATTGAAGAGTTTCTGGTCGGTGAAGAAGCCTCTTTTATCGTGATGGTTGATGGCACCACAGCGTTGCCTTTTGCCTCCAGTCAGGATCACAAAGCACGCGATGATGGCGATAAAGGGCCGAATACCGGCGGTATGGGCGCTTACTCACCGGCACCAGTGGTGACTCCAGCGGTACATGATTGGGTGATGCAACATGTGATTTATCCAACAGTGCAAGGCATGGCAGCGGAAGGCACGGTTTATACCGGCTTCCTTTATGCCGGTTTGATGGTAGCTCCCAACGGTACCTGTAAAGTGCTGGAATTTAACTGCCGCTTTGGCGATCCGGAAACCCAGCCTATTATGCTGCGGTTGCAATCGGATTTGGTTGAGCTATGCCAGCAAGCAGTGCGCGGCGAACTAGCCAGCACCAGCATTCAGTTTGACAGCCGTGCGGCGGTGGGTGTGGTACTGGCAGCAGGTGGCTACCCGGATGATTATCGCAAAGGTGATGTGATCAGCGGTTTACCAACCATGGATAGCCGGGAAGCCAAGGTATTCCATGCTGGCACCCAACTGCGCGATGGTCAGGTGCTGACGGCCGGCGGCCGGGTGTTATGCGCCACCGCTTTGGGTCAGACAGTGACTGCAGCCCAGCAAGCGGCTTATCTGTTGGTAGACCAGATCCAGTGGGATGGCGTTTTTAGTCGTCGCGATATTGGCTACCGTGCAGTCGCGCGTGAGCAACAAAGTTAACTAAGTTCATTGGTCGCTGTTTTGCAGTTTTCGCTGCAAAACAGCGCATTTTTGCTGGAGCCTACCGCCAGTTGTCATCAAATCCGCCAACCGATACTTGCCAAATTTTGCCACTGAATTAAGCTGAGCACCTCTTGCTGCAGAGTGCAGCTGTGTTTTGTTCAGGATCATCCGATGTGCTCATTTATAAAATCCCGACTGTTGCTGCCATTTAGCTGCGCTTTGTTATCACTCCAGGTTCATGCGGCATGTCAGCAGCAATTTACGGCTATTGCCGATATTCAAGGCAATAGCGACGCCAGCCCCTTAGTAGGCAAAACTCTGACCACCCAAGGCGTGGTGCTGGGTACCTTATATAGTGGCAGTAAAGAGCCCAAACTGTTGATCCAAAGCCAGACGCCGGATCAAGATGCCACAACTTCGGAAGCGTTGCTGATTGCAGATAGTCAGTTGGCCACTGTATACCAGCGCGGCCAACTGATCGAACTGACCGGCACTGTACGCGAATTACAACAGATGACGGCGCTGACCAATATAAGCCACAGCGCCATTTGTACCGCCCAGGTGCCGGTGCGCAGTACCCGTTTGACCTTACCCGTGGCCAAGTTAACGGACTGGGAAGCGCTGGAAGGCCAGTATCTGCAACTGCCACAAACACTGGTGGTGAATGACAGTTATGGTCTGGCCCGTTATGGCGAATTGTTACTGGCAGACAAAAGATTGTTTGTCGCCACTGAACTGAAGCAACCAGGTGCGGCTGCCGCCGCTTTTGAGCAACAACAGCAACTGCATCAGTTGCTGCTTGACGATGACAATCCAAAACAAAATGTCGATCCGGTGCGTTTTCCGACTGGCGGTCTGAGCGCCGCAAATACAGTCAGGGTCGGCGATCAGGTTAAAGATGTGGCAGGCTTCCTGGTGCAGACCAAAGCGGGTTACCGGCTGGTGGTCAGTCAGCAACCGACTTTTATCGCTGCGAATCCAAGACCGGCAGCACCGATTGCTAAACAAACGGCAGATTTGCGGATCGCCAGTTTTAATGTGCTGAATTTTTTCACCGGCGCCGGCCAGCAGCCGCAATTCCCAACCAAACGCGGCGCCAGCAATGCCGAAGAATTAACCCGTCAGCAAGCCAAAATGATTGCCGCGCTGGCCACTCTGGATGCCGATATTATTGGTTTATTAGAAGTGGAAAATAATGGTGAAGCAACTGACAGTGCTATTGCCACCCTGGTTCGCCAACTCAATCAAAAGCTGGGTTCAGACCAGTATGCGTTTGTCAGCACTGCGGTCAAGCCTGGTGGCGATGATATTAAAGTCGCGATGATTTATCGTAGCGCCATCGTCAGTCCGGCTGGCACTGCCGCAGTGAAACTGGATGCACCTTTTGATCGCGGCAGCCGGCCCCCGCTGGCACAAAGTTTCCGCCATCAAGCTTCAGGCACTGAACTGACAGTCAGTATCAATCACTTTAAATCCAAGGGGAGTTGTCCAAAACAACAGTCGGCCGATAGCGATCAGGGCGATGGCCAGGCTTGCTGGAATCCAACCCGGGTCAAAGCGGCCCAGGCCTTAACTGCCTGGCTGGCAAGTCATCCGACCGGCAATAACACAGAGAAAGTACTAGTGATGGGGGATTTAAACGCTTACCGGCAGGAAGATCCGGTGCGCAGCCTGGAACAAGCCGGTTTCCAACATCTGGCGGGCAAGGGCCAACACTGGTCTTTTGTCTATCAAGGCCGCTCCGGTACGCTTGATCATGCACTAGCCACTGCCCCGCTGGCCAAACAGTTGCAGCAATTTCAGCACTGGAATATCAATGCCGACGAGCCAGCAGTGCTAGATTACAATACCGAGTTTAAATCTAAAGCCCAGCAACAGCGTTTTTATGCGCCTGACCCATTTCGTTCTTCGGATCATGATCCATTGCTGATGGACTTTAAATTTTAACCATCTTAAACGGGCAGCGCAGAGGTGAAACTCAGTGCTGCCCTGCCGATCATCGTCAGGATCAATAAAGTGCCCATCACCCAAACCGTGGAGCGCAGATAGGCCAGGTCCAGCCAATACAACAAAATAAATGCGATACGGCACAGCAAAAAACCAAGCGCCATCAATTGCATCCACCCGTCACTGACGCCACTGAAACCACAAGCTGCAACAGCAGCCAGATATAATTGCAAGGCTTCAAAACTATTTTGATGCGCCGCATTGGCCCGTTGCGCCAGTCCTGCTAATTTCGTTTGCTGCGCCCTTGGATTGTGATAATCATAACCACCAAGCGCAATCTGGCCACGAATAGTCGGGATCCGCGCTAAATAAGGCAACAAGACCAGCGCCAACAACACCCACAATAAGACACTCATGATTGCTCCTGCGGCTGACAGACAAAAGCAATCCGGTCTTGAGCCGGTGTCAGACTAAAACGACTCACAGTGCCCTGACAGGCAGGGGCCAGATCTAACCACAACTGCCACCTTGCTTCGCCCGGTTGCCAGCTATAAATTTTATCACCTGCCGAAGTGAGTAAACGTTTTGGCGATAACCAGCGTATGTCCTGTGCCCCCACCGGTAATAATAACTGGCGCTGACTCAGTTGTTGAGTCGTCACGTTATACCAGCTCAGTGCTAAGCGCACTGGTGCTGTCATATCTGTTGCTGCGGTACGTTCGGTAAAATAACCAATATGGGTGTTGGGCTGCCAAGCCAAACCCCGACCAATATTTTTTGCCAACACTGTTAAGTGACCCGCGCTGTCGCGATACACAATCTGGTGTGCGGCTTCAGAATCCCCCAACTGAAAAATCAGCAGATCTTGGCTCGGACCCCAAGCGTGATAACCCACACCGATCAGCTCAGGCAATAACACCTGCGGCGGCGCGGTAGCAGCTAATTGCCATAATCGTTGTCGTCCATCGGCTTCAACGACCACTGCAGACAAGCCTTGACCATCCGGCAGCAAGGTCGGCGAGTATTCACTGAGCGCGGTCGTGGCGACCTTACCGTGCTGAGCTGAACTGAGTTGATAACTGGCAATATCCATCTGGCTACCGCTGTTGCTACTTTGCTCGGCGGTGTAATACAGCGTCTGACCATCGCGGCTAAATTCCGGCTGATTAAAATAACCAGACTGTTGATTAATTTGCTGCCAGTGGGTGATCTTCTGCGCCGATAAATTGGCCAACAATAGATTAAAGGCAGGTGGTCTGACAGGGGTTGCGCTAGCCGTTTCCGCCTGTTCATCTGCTGCGCTGAGCTGAAAGCTGCTCAACAGCAGGCCGGCCAGCAATGACCGTGCCCTTAGTTGATGACGCGTGCAACCGCTGGCCTTGACAGGCTCAAGCCGGAGCCAGCACGGAATGGGATTAAACATCAGATCCTCCAGGCACCAGCGGAGCCACTGGGTGCAGATATCAAAAGCTGTTGCGAAAGATTTACTTTATCCTTTATGGTAAGGTCAGGGCAACAGACAAACAGGAACTCTATGTCAGATAAAAATCCAATTATTGCCGTCACAGGTTCCAGCGGCGCCGGTACCAGCACCACCAGTAACTCCTTTATGCATATTTTCCGCAGTTTAGGGGTGGATGCCGCCATGGTCGAAGGCGACTGTTTCCATCGTTTCAGCCGGCCAGAGATGGATTTGGCGGTCCGAAAAGCCAAGGAACAAGGTAAATACATCAGTTATTTTGGGGCCGAAGCCAATGATTTTGCTGCGCTGGAACATTGTTTTGCCAGTTATGCCGAACATGGTAGTGCCAAAATACGGCGGTATCTGCATACCTTTGATGAAGCTGTGCCCTACAACCAGTTACCGGGGACTTTTACGCCTTGGCAAGATTTACGGGCTGATACCGATGTGCTGTTTTATGAAGGTTTGCATGGCGGCGTGGTCACTGAAGATCACAATGTTGCGCAACATGTGGATTTGCTGATTGGCATGGTACCCATTGTTAACCTGGAGTGGATCCAAAAAATTATCCGCGACACTTCTGAGCGCGGTCATTCCAGAGAGGCGGTGCAGGCCAGCATAGTGCGCAGTATGGATGACTATATCAATCACATCACGCCGCAGTTTTCCCGCACACATATTAACTTTCAGCGGGTGCCGACTGTCGATACTTCAAACCCGTTTAGTGCCAAAGATATTCCGTCGCTGGATGAGAGCTTTGTCGTGATCCGCTTTCGTGGCATTAAACATGTTGATTTTCCATATTATCTGCAAATGATCAACGGCTCATTTATGTCGCGGGTGAATACCCTGGTCGTGCCTGGCGGCAAAATGGGACTGGCGATGGAGCTGATTTTAACGCCATTGATTGAAGATCTGATGTTAAAAAGAAGACAAGCCCGCGGTCAGGTCAATTGGCTGGAATAACAGCGCCAGGTTTGCCCCTGGCCCTCAAGCTAAAAGTAGCAGGCCAGTTGCACACTGGCCTGCTGTGACTTATCAGAAGCGATAACGTAATTGCAGATAAGTATTGGCCACGTCATTCGGTTCCAGTTTTAGTTTCTGATAACCAAGGCCTGCACTGAGGTTGGTGCTGAACTGATAATGCACATCCAGCGCAAAATAGAGTTCCTGGCCATCCAGCTTGGTCTGCAGCTCAGTAGTACCACGTTGACTGCTGATGTCACTATCCCAGCGGATCAGCCCAAAGGGCACTTCTAATCGCCAGTTGCCATTTTGCCATGGCGTTAAGCGTAATCCGAGGGTGACACCGTCCGCCAAAATCGGACTGTAGGCTTTGACTTGCTGATGGTACTGCTCAGGGGTCAGGCTGTCGCCTTTGAGCGTTAACTGCCCTTCACCACTGTCAAGGTAACCCAGCTCCACCGCCACCGCCGGATACCACTGATAACCGAGCTGGATGGCTTTGAATTGATCTTTGCCATCAAAGCTAAGGATATTGCCAGCTGGCAACTGCGACTGAAATTCTGCTGCTGCACTATCGGTTTTGCTTTGACCATAACTCCCCTGCAGATACCAATCAGCACTATGCCCAAGCGGACTGAGCAATAACAAAGCTCCGGCTAGTAGTGCTTTTGACCGCCGTCGGCGCAACAGCAAAGCTGCCGCAGCCAGGCTAGCTAACCACCACGGTGACAGACTGCCACCCCGACTTTGATTGACCACCATCACTTCCTGATATGCTTTTACTGTCACTTTTACCTCTGCCGCTGCTTGGGCGCCAAAATTGTCCTGCACCAGGTATCGGATGGTATCAACCCCATCAAAACCTGCTTTAGGAACGTATGTTAACTGTTGCTCCTGCACCCTCACAGTGCCTTGTTGTGCTGTCGCACTGATTAAAGTCAGCGGATTACCATCTGGATCAGTATCATTGGCCAACACATTGAGCCGCAATGCGGTTCTGTCATCGGTCGCCGCAGTGTCATTGCTTAACACTGGCGCATTATTGTTCAGCACTGTGACTGTCAATTCCGCACTGGTCGTGCCGCCTTTGCCGTCTGAAATACTATACACCACCACGTCAGTGCCGAAGAAGTCGGTTTTTGGCGTATATAACAACTGTTTATCCGCCTGGAGCAACAAGGTGCCAAAACTGCCAACCGCCTGAGTGATAGTTAACACATCGCCATCGGCGTCACTGTCATTGGCCAGTACATTCACCACAGCCGCCTGATTAATTGGCGTGGTCAAGGTATCAGCGACCGCCACCGGCAGAGTGTTGCCATTAGCCGGTACCGCCACCCCACCCGGATCCACAATGGCGCTGTTGGCAATACCATCTGCATCATTCGGTCCACCATCTTCAACTGTGACCTGCACACACCAGTGCCCTTCGGTCAAGCCTGGCGTCCAGTCGCTATTGCCAGGTGGCGGACAAAAACCACGTTCGCCAGCACTACTGGCAACCTGGTTGCGCGCGTTGCTGACAAAATCAACCCAACCACCAGCTTCGGTAAATTTACGATACACCGCATTGGCTGGTACCGGATTACGCTGCGGTAACACCAGATTATAGCTTTGCCCCTGCACTGGCAGACCATAAGCAATAAAATCGAAAATACCACCAATATTATTGGCTGTACTGTCTGGTTGCAGTTCCACAGCTTTGACCTGCAAGCCACCGCTATCACTCAGGACAGCGACACTGCCACGCCGTAAACAGACGCCGGGTTCGCCTTCGGCCAGATAACTGACCTGCTGCTGGCCTTCAGCGGGTACCACATTACATTCATTGATCGCATCGAGATAATCCGGAATACCATCACCATCGGTATCGGCAAAACCTTCGCTGTTATCCGGAATTAAATCACCATCAGAATCGGCATCGGTCAGCACTGGCAGGCTGGGCTGGACCAGCACAAACACCTGCGCTGTCGCCTGCAACTGCGGGCTGCCGTTATCTAGCACTGTGTAGCTGATAGGATACACACCTGGGGCTTGTTGCGCCGGATCAAAACTCAGGGTGTTGCCGGCCTGACTTGCCCCCAGCAGATTTGCAACCTGCCAACTGCCACTGAGTTGATCGGCCGGATTGGCATCCGACACTGTGGCCTCAATAGTCGCCACACCGCCAGCCTGACTCAGGGTCAGACGTTTTTCGCCTGCCTGCGACACTTGTAGCACAGCAGTTGGTGCAATATTTTGCTCCGAAATCCGCAGAGTAGTTTGGGCCTGACTGCCACGGTTCAGCGCCGGATCCAGCGTGATAATCACGGTTTCCGGTTCTTCTGCAGTGCCATCCTCCAGCACCTGGAAGCGCAGTTCAGCGCTCAGGCCCTGACTGATTTCCACCACCCCATCCACCAGCGTATGATCATTGCCATTGGCAGTCCCTGTCACAGTATAGGGGATTTGCACTGGGTAGACCGGTGACGGACCATTCAGCAACACTTGCACCACCACGTCATTGCCTTCGGTCACTGCCTGATCTTTACTCAGAGAAATCAATGGTTTGACATTAACTGCTTGCGATTTAGTCGCAATATTGCCCTGAGCATCAGTCGCCTGCCAGTACACCAGGTGCGAGCCGGGGGCAAAGAACAGCGAATTATTAACCAAGGCAACTTTTAATTTAGCCCCCGCACTATCAACTGCGGTCGCGGTGCCAACATCCACTCTGGTAAAGAGCGCCTGGGCATTGGCAGTGACATCAGCAGGGACCGTAATCACCGGCACAGCACTGCTGCGATTGCCTTCAATCAGCAGATTGACCAGCGCGCTGGCACGACCACCGTTGCCATCATTCAGGGTGTAACGCAAGGTGGCAGGACCGACATAATCGATTGGCGCCGTAAAACGCAAACCTGTGGCCGCCAACCTAACAATGCCAACATCCGCCTGCACCCCGTCAATGGTCAGCGTATCCCCATCAACGTCACTGTCATTAGCCAGCACCGCCAGCAAATATTGATTATTCGCTGTCTTGGCCAGATTAATCCGATCATCCTGCGCCACTGGTGCATCATTAACCGGCGTCACTGTGATCTGCACTGTGGCAGGTGCAGAACTAAATTCTGCATCTTCAGCCAGCAACACCAGACTGTCGGTACCGTGATAATTTGCCGCCGGGGTATATACCAGTGCATTACCAGTAACTGTGACAGTGCCATGTTGAGGCTGGGTTTGTACCTGATAGCTCAGGCTATCATTTTCGCTATCCTGACCGCTCAACGTCAGTCTGAGTTGTTCATCCTCCGCTGTGGCGGCATTGATATCGGCCAGCACTGGTGCGGTGTTATAGCGCTTCAACACTGTAGAGGTGACCGCACTGCCACTATTACCTAAGGCATCAGTTAACACCAGGGACAAGGTCAAGGTCCCTTCCGCCAGACTTGTGACATTAATGCCACCGACCCGCTGGCTGGCAGAACTGATATCACCACTGCCGCTAATACTGTTGGTACCGTCACTGAGGGTATAACTGTAACTGCTACCAATTTCTGCGCCTTGCAGCAGGAAGCTCAGCGCAGTTTCATTGGCTTTACTGATGCGGTTTTGTTCGATTGCCACGCTGTAACCCTGTGGTGCCTGCAGATCCACCGTTAATGGCGCAGTCACCGCCGTGCTGGCGTTATTCAAAGCATCCGTGGCCACCACTGACACCTGATAAACACCATCGGGCAATGCCGTAATGGTATTGGCCGGGATCAACCAACTGCTGCCATTATTCTGTGCGGTATAGGTCTGACCGTTGACAGTCACCGTAATGACTGCGGCCGGATCATTAACAGTGCCACTGAAAGCTGGCCTTGGCAGATTGGTTGATACCGGATTGACGGACACCACAGGCGCCTGTGAATCTTCGGTAAGATCCGGGATATTCACCGCTGCCGTTTGATTGGCCGCCGCATCTTTGGCTCTGACCACAAAATAGTTATTGCTGTTTTGAGTTAGCACCGCCGTCAATGACCAGCTGCCGTCTGCCACTGTGGCGGCGGCCAGCACAGTGTCATTATCGGCAATACCGTTATTATCGGTATCAGCAAACAATTCAACGATGACACCGTTTTCAGCGTGAGTACCGCTAATTTGTTGATTGTCGGCATTGAGCACTAAGGCTGCGGCCGGCTCTGTCACCACCGGCAACAGCGGGGTTTGTGAATCTTCGGTAATAGTCGGCACATCCACCGCCGCCGCCTGATTACCAACCGCATCTTCGGCCAGCACCACAAAGTTATGCGCGGTATCGGCTTGTAATACGCGCGGAATACTCCACTGCCCATTCACCACATCGGAACTGGCTAAACTACTGCCTTCCGCCACCCCATCATTGTTGTTATCGGCATACAAGTGCACCACCACCGCATCCTCGGCATGGGTCCCTGCAATGGTATAGCTATCTGCATTGACAAAGACTGCCTGCGCCGGGTTGGTCACCACGGCCACTGCCGGAGTTTGGGTATCCACTTTGGTATTGCTGTGGTTGCTCTGTGCAAAACTCAGATTGGCAGCATTGTTACCACTATCTTTGATGGTACTACTATTGAGTGTCAAACCATTCGCCGGAATTTTCACCCCATCCTGGTCTGTGTTATCCCCTGCTTGTACTGTATAACTGTAGGTCAGGCTACTGCCACTACTGCTGACAAAAGTGGCTTGCCGGCTGGTGGAGCCCAGCATGATCGCCAGCGTTGAATCTGTGCCTGTCACTATCACTGTGTCATTAAAGCTCACAGTGAAAGTCAGCACCTGGCCTGCTTTGTAATTGCCATTGACCACGCTGACCTGGGTCAGTTGCGGGATCAGGCTGTCTTTAGCAATAGTGGCCGTCACAGCCGGTGTACTGACATTCCCAGCCGCATCAGTCAGGGTCAACGAGAGTGTCAGGGTACCATCCCCCAAACCGCTGACATCCAGCCCACTGATGGTCTGACCGGCGTTGCTGACTGTCACTGAACCTGTCACGGGGCTGCCACCAGAACTGCTGCTGATACTGTAATTGGCGGTAGTGGCGGTTTCGGCCCCGGATAAAGTAAAGCTCGCCGCAGTCTGATTGCTGGCATCGATAGCGCTTTGGACAAAGGCCACCCCGCTGATAATGGGTCTGTCACGGTCCACCTGATGCACAGGCGCACTGCTGTATGCGGCCAGCGCATTAGCGGCGGTATCCACAATATTGCTGCTGACATGATCCAGTCTTAAGCTACCGGTACCGCTGATGTTATTCACTGTCACAGTGACACTGCTACCACTACCGGCTGAGACTGCGCTGACAGTACCAGCCGCGGTGCCTGTGCTGCTCAGACTGAAATCAGCCGTGTCTATATTGCTAACTGATTCACTAAAGGTTAGCTGATAGCTGATACTGGCATCGGCAGGGGCTGCGGTATTAAGCGTGGCGCCGCTGATAGTTGGCACCAGACCATCCACCAGCACGCCGCTAGTGGCCCCCACACTGTTCAGCGTAGTGAGCAGATCCAGTTCAACCGCATCTTTGATAGTGCCGCCATTGACATCAACAGCCGCCGCCAGCACGATCCCATCGGCATCTTCATCACCAACTTGTACTGTGTAGCTAAACAGCAGCGCCGTGCTGCCTGAACCGCTGATATAACTGGCATATTGCGTTTGGCCGCCAATGGTCAGCGCCAGCCTTGGCGTACCGCCCGTGGTATCGACCGTCAGGTTTTCTGTGCCGTTCAGCGTGAAATTCAGTTGCTGCCCGATGCCATAACTGGCTGCTGTGGGCACTGTGACCGAGCTAACGGCTGGAGCCACAGCATCGATGACCAGTGCTTTATTGGCACCCAATGAACCTGCAGTGCCTGGGCTTGCCAGAGTCAGCAGCGCAGAATTGCCGGCGACATCTGCGATCACTGCACCATTGGCCGATAAGGCGGCCGTCGAGGCATAATCCAGATCGGTCGTTTCATCACCAGCCTGCACTGTATAACTAAAGGTTAATATCTGAGAACCTGTGCCACTTTGATAACTGGCAATCCGATCAACGGCACCAGTTTCCATCGTCAACTGCGGTGTGCCGCCTGTGGTGTTGACATTGACCGATTCATTAAAGCTAACCTGGAGCAGAATAGTTTCGCCAATGGTATAAACGCCATCGGCTTTGGTGGAACTGACAGTCGTCACTGTCGGCACCACACCATCAATCACCAGCGCTTTATTGCTGCCTAACGAACCGGCCTGGCCAGGCACAGCCAAGGCTAAAGTGGCGTTATTACCGGCGAGATCACGCACCGTACCACCATTGAGGCTTAGCGCACTGGACGAGCTATAATCCAGATCGGCTGACTCATCACCTGGCTGAACGGTATAACTGAAAACTAACGCATCGGAACCACTGCCGCTGCTGTAATTGATCAGCCGATCTGTTCCGCCAATTGCTAACGCCAGTTGCGGAGTACCAGTCACGGCCACACTTTCACTGAAATTGACCACGATATTCAGTGAATCACCAACCCTGTAATCGCCATTATCAGCAGGTGATGTGACTGAATCGACTGTCGGCACGACACCGTCAATCACAAAAGTTTTATTATCGCTGATAGAGCCAACTGTACCTGGGACAGCCAGTGTTAATACCGCATCATTCCCCACGGCATCACGCAGTGAGCCGCCATTGGCACTTAAGGCTGTGCTCGATACATAATCCAAATCTACCGTGCTATCACCTGGCTGCACGGTATAACTGAAAGTCAGGGTATCAGTGCCACTGCCGCTGACATAATTGACTGCCCGATCGGTGGTACCCGTTTCCAACGTCAGTTGGGGCGTCCCTGTGACTGTGATATTTTCTGAGAAACTTAGCTCAATACTAACCAGATCTCCGATTTTATAGCTGCCGTTGGCAGTCGTGGAAGACACACTGCTGACGGTCGGCGCTACAGCATCAATCAGATATGCTTTGTTAAAGCCCAGCGATCCGGCTGCGCCAGGTGTGGCTAGCATCAGTACTGAGTTATTGCCAGCCGCGTCATTGATACTGCCGCCATTAAGACTCAGTGCATTGCTGCTTAGGTAATCCAGATCGATGCTGCTGTCATCAGTCTGGACTGTGTAATTAAACAGCAAGGTCGAACTACCGCTGCCACTGACGTAATTGACGGTCCGATCAACAGCACCGGTTTCTAAGCTAAGCTGCGGCGTACCTGTCACATTTACATCTTCACTAAAATTCACTTGCAGGCTTATCACATCACCGGTTTTATAACTGCCATCAGCAGTAGTACCGCTGACATTGTTCACCGAAGGTGCTGTGGTATCGATCACCAGTGCTTTATTTGCAGCCAATGATCCGGCGGTGCCAGGCGCGGGTAAAGTCAGTACCGCATCGACCGCACTGCCGCTTTGAATACTGCCACCATTGAGGCCGAGCGCATTGACCGACAAGTAATCCAAATCAGGACTGCTATCACCCGCCTGCACTGTATAGTTGAACGTCAGGGTGGTGCTGCCGCTACCAGCGCTGTAGTCCACAACCTGATCGGTGCTGCCGGTTTCCAACGTCAGTTGTGGCGTACCTGTGACAGTGACTGCTTCATTAAAACTCAGCTCAATACTGATGATATCGCCAGCTTTATAACTGCCGTTGGCGGTACTGGCACTGACAGCTGCCACTGCCGGTGGAATATTGCTGGCCGTAATACCGTTCCCGACCAGATCGGCCACAGCAACAGCAGCATCGGCTCCAGCGTTCCAGTCTTCACTGGCGGCCAGATTATAGGTCAGACCGAGCACCGAACTGGTGCCATTCTTATTGATCCGGCTGGTTAACGCGGCGCTGTCAGTACCGTTTAAAGTCACACTGAAACTGGTCGCACTGCTAATCTCGACACTGCTGCTGGTGAGGCTATAAGCAGCACCATCACCACTTAATTGTAATTTACTGATATCAATATCATTGTTAGCCCCCGCCAGTGCTAACAAGCCAGTAGCGGTGACGGCCAGCTCACCAGTTGCTGCGTTATAAGTGGCACTGGAAATGGTGGGCACCGCCACATTGCTGACCGTGATGCCGTTGCCGGTTAAATCAGCCGAGAATAAGGCTGGATCTGCCCCGGTGGCCCAGTCATCGGCGGCTGCCACATTGTAAGTCGTGCCCCCAGTGGATGCGGTGCCATTCTTATTCAGCAAAGTTGCCAGCGCAGCGCGATCGCTTGAACTTAATGTCAGGCTGGCAGTAGTGGCTGAACTGATATCAACATCCACAGTATCGGTCAGGGTATAAGTCGCACCACCTTCGACGGTCAGGGTAAGTTTCGATGCATCAATATCATTACTGGCGCCCGATTTACGCAGCAAGCTGGTACCGGTCAGAGCTAAGGAGCCGGTGGCAGCATCATAAGTAGCGCTGGTCAGCTGTGGCGTGACGACTCCGCTGACAGTCACAGCATTACCGGTTAAATCGGCAATCACCACGGCACTGTCGGCACCTGCGGCCCAATCTTCAGCCGCGGCCAGATTATAGGTGGTGCCTGATGTTGAAGCAGTGCCGTTTTTATTGGCGTATTGGTTGAGCAGCGCCTGATCAGTACTGCTCAACACCAGTGTAAAGGCGGTGGTGGAAAGGACCTCCACATCCGCAGTGTCGGTCAGCGTAACCGTGGTGCCGCCTTCGCCGGTAAACGTCAGGCTGGAAGCGTCGATATCATTGGTCGCACCCGCTTTGGCTAAAAAGCCAGTGCCAGTCACGCTTAAAGTGCCGGTAGCGGCGTGGTAAGTGGTACTGGTAACCGAAGGCACGGCCACATTGCTGACCGTCACGCCGTTGCCGGTTAGATCGGCGGTATTGCCTGCGGTGACGGCGCTATCCCAATCATCCGCTGCCGCCAGGTTATAGCTGGTGCCCGAGGTTGAACTGGTTCCCGCTTTATTCAGAAACAGCTGCACAGCATTTCTGTCAGTCGCATTTAAAGTAACACTAAAACCAGTGCTGCCGCTGGCATTCACATTAGCGGAGGTCAGGGTATACGTGCTACCACCTTCTCCCGTCAGCGTCAGTTTACTGACATCAATCACACCGTTGTTGGTGATATTGCTGCCGCTGACGGTCAATACGCCGCTGCTGGCATCATAAGTGGAACTGCTGATGGTGGGTGAAAGGCTCTGGGTGGTTACATCCACTTTACTGGCACTGGCTTGTAAATTGGTGGCGGTATCCTCTGCCACTACATAGACATCATAAGATGTCCCTGCGGTCAGGCCGGTAATGTTCGCGGTAAAATCAGCGCTGTTATTGCTGATATTGATACTGCCACTTTTCAGCGCCGCGGCGCCGGCATTATTCTGACCGGCTTTCACCTGAGCTGCGCTTGGTGCAGCAGCCCCATCCGCCACAACGACGTAATAAGCGGTACCGATTTCATTCAGCCGCACCGCCAGTGTGGTGGCACTAGTTGTGGTGCCACTCAGGCTGGGCGTTGCGTTTTGAAAAGCAGGCGCAGCTAAATCAACGGTATGGGTTTGCCCCGAGGTGTAAGCAGCGACAAAACCATTGGTGCCGCCCCCATTAGCAGCACTGTCTTTAATATTGGTATTGGCTTTTAAATCTAACCGCAGGCTGCCAGCGCCACTGATACTGTTGATCGTGACCGTAATAGCACTGCCTGTTGCAGCTGACACCGATGCAATAGTACCAACGGCAGTACCGGAAGTTGTCAGTTGAAAATCATCGATTGAGACATTGCTGGCGCTTTCATCAAAACTGACCACAAAAGCCATCGTGGTTGCATTGGCTGCCGGGCTACCGCTGCGATTGATACTGCTGACCACTGGAGGGGCGGTATCAGACGGATAACAATCGTCATCAATGGTACAGTTTTGGCCAGCATTCGGGGTCCCGGTCAGACAAGTTCCTGAGGTACAGACGTTGACACTTTGCAACAACTCAGCCGCATCGCCACTGGTCCTGACACCGGTCAATAACCCTTGGCTGCTGCCTGAAAGATTATTTTTACGCAGATATTGTTGTAGGTAACCTCTGGGCAGTGGTTGCAATGCCAGAGCAGTTTTCCCCGTGTTAACCGTCTGATGACGAGGACCAACATCTGGATTGATCCCAAAGGCAGCAAAACCATCAACAGATGCATGTTGCAGCTCAGTCTCAAGCACTAAGGTTTTATTTTTAGCTGTAGTGGTGGAGGCAGCTCTGGCTGACACGACCTGACCAGCGGGAGTAAATGCAAGTAACAGCGGAACTGCATGTACCAATTTGGCATAGTGTTTTTTCATCTGGCTTTTCCTTGGCTAATTCCGTATCAGCCCTGATTAGACACAAAAATATTCATCAATTTTTTGTCTTGCAGACCCAATACCAGCGGTTGCCTGCAATCTTCCAGCACCACAATGTCGTACAACTGACCCACATCACCATCAAAACGTAAAAAAGCCACCACTGAATAATCCGTGGTATCGACAATATAAATACCGGCTTGCGCCTCTGGATAAAGTTGTGCCAGCGGCATCACAGATTTGACCTGGCTGGTTCGATGTTTAGAACAACAAACCAGCAGATAATGCTGATAAAAACATAAACCCCGGGTAAAACCAGGCAATGCTAGTACCACTGTAGACTGTGCCGTTTCTGGGTCATAACAAAGCACAGTGCCGTAACCTGAGTTACAAACATAAACTTTGTTTTGATACATGGTCGGCGAATGTGGCATATAAAGCCCTGATAACACGGCCTTGTTCTGGGCCACATCAATCAGTAAACCGGTGTGTAAATCATCCAGTTCCCGCCAAGATTTATGCTCAACAAAAGGACCAAAACAAGTCACATAAGCTGGCTGTCCATGCTGCATTGCCATGCAATTGAGATGTCCAGCGCCATCACCGGTCGGTCCATCCAAAAAATAAGGCCACCAGCGTGGTTTAAAACTGAGATCAGGCTGTAAGGTACAAAGGCAACTAAATCGACTGTTCACCAGCCATAATCCCTCTGGCCCCCAGCCTACATCGTGCACATTAATTTCACCGGTAATATGAATATTGCGGGGTAAATATAACGCGTCTGCACCTTGCGAGATGTCCGTCGGGACTGCATCAGTCTCTGCGCGATAAAAGTTGATCAGTTCAGTGTAACTGGTCAGCGTTAGTTTTTTGCCTGACACAGTGACCCCTCTGGGCCTGGCCACCGGTACTAACAAAGTATCCAGTTCGCCTGCCACTTCGCGCAGTACTATCAAACGGTGGCCATCGTAAGAGGTCACCGCGATACTAAGACCAAACTGTTGTAAAAAAGTTAAAAATGAAGCTGTAGCAGAGGACGAAAAATCAAAGTTTTCGCTGGCAATTTCATCCTGAAGCTCAAATCCCTTTGTTGTTTGCAACACAACCTCCGCTATTCCTTTGCAAGCTCGAATAATTGCCGCAGCGCGGCATTCACATTCAACACGCGATAATGCAATGTGTCGCCCTTGCTATTGACTTCTGTGCTGACATTGGCGCTACGCTTTAACAATAGCTCTATCTGCGGCGCAGTCAAATTAGGAACACTGGCCCGAAGTAACGCCACCACTGCACTGACAATAGCGGCGGAAGCAGAGGTTTTTGCCATCATGGCAAAAACTGTTGTCTGCTGTGGATGGATACTGAGGATAAAACTGACCGCAGCGATATCAACGCTCTCCCCCCAACTGGCATTGGCCAGTTGCCCTTGATGATCGGTTGAACTGACCACCAGCAATTCAGGCATGGCTGCCAGACCAGAGTTGGCACCAGGTGCGGGATTCGCCGCTGCAACAATCACAATGCCTTTGCCTTGATTGGCCGACTGCACCAGATATTGCAGATAATCTTGCAGTGGTGTCGCCAGCCATGGCAATAACCAGCTCAGATTAATCACATCAGCCTGCTGCTGCTCTGCCAGAATAAAAGCCTGTAGCAACTGACTGGTCCAGGGCTTGGTTAATTTTAATGCAATCATGGCTGCTTCCGGTGCCAGCCCAAAGGCCTGACCGGGCTGAGGCGCCTCTGCCTCAACTTGAGGCGCTAATATTGCCCGGCCCCAAATCAAAGCGGCAACTTTATCGCCATGGCTGGCCGACTGTTCCGCTACGGCACCAGGAATATTCATATCCACATCATGGCTAAAGACAGGTTTTACCTGCTGCAACGCTTGATGTTTAAAGGTAAAACCGTTATCAATCAGTGCGATACGCACACCTTTACCGCGAGTTTTGCGCCAGAGTTGTGCCAGTGCCGCATACCGATACAAATTAAAAGTACTGGCATCAAACTGTAGCTCAGCTGTAGAAACTGGCTCAGAGGCTGCATCAGCCTGCAGTGCCTGGCGAAGCGGTAACAGATCTGGCTGGATCTGCAAGATCTCGGGTTGTTGCTGCAACAGGCGCAATAACTGCAGACTATCTTGCAGTGTGGCGGTTGAAATCTGATACAGATACTTATCCTGATACTGATGCAGCAACTGCAGTTGCTGTATCAGCGAGCGGATAGCCAATGACTGTTTGGGTAACTGATAGGGCTGTTGCGTGACTAAAATCAACTGATTACGCACCCGAACCTGAATCTGTCCGGGGATGAGTTCAGCGCTGAGACTCAGGCTATGTTCGACCAAAGGTTGCAATAAGCGCAGTTCAACAATCTGACGTCCTTGTTGAAAAAAAAATCTGTCCTGGCAAACCCCAACGGAATGCCAGCACAGAGTGAACCCTAGGATGGAGCCAAACCACCACTGCTTCACAACCTCAATCTTCATCTGCTCCCCAGGCTAGCACTATCAATGCAGCATCATTTAATTACGGGAAGGAAATACCCCTTCTAACGCGATACAAAAGCCAATCACGGCATAGGGTTGAGTGTTAGGATGCGGTGCCGAACCACCCGCTAATGACAGTGCCTGTGCCATCGGCACATTCGGCGTATTCGCATCATTAAAGGCCTGCAACGCGCCGCCCCCCGCTCCTTTTGCCCGGCTCAGAAAAGCATTGCTGGCAGCATCCGTTACTTTTGCTGCATCGGTCGGGATCCTTGCCATCAAGTTATGGCTATGCGCCGGCATTTGCGCCAGGCTTAAGCTGACCGTCAAGTTACCACCTGTTGTGGCATAAGTGCGGGCGGCTAGTCCGTTCCCGGTCCCTGCCGACATGGCAACCCGGCCCTGCAAATTAGGTAAAGCAAAATTTACTGGCGCAGTGCCACCAAAAGCGTTGCCAATCACCGCGTATAACGCCTGATATTGCTGGACGTTCACCAAAGACCCGTTACAGGCAGCAAAATAAGTAGGCGTGAAAGTATAGGGAAATAACCGAACTTCACCGATAAATGCATCTGACATAACACCTCCTGCTGTTAATTGCGCGATGGGAATATGCCATTGAGGCACATAATAAAATTCAGCACCAAATAGGGCATCATATTGTTGTGTGCGGCGTTGCCACCGATACTCCCGATAGTTCCGGTTTCCATCGCAGCTTCCGTAAAAGCTGTTTCAGTGGCACTGACATAATGTAAGCCGCCGCCAATCAGGTTTGCTGTGGCTTGACTCAAATTAGCAGCTGTCGTCGAAACCGCCAGTTGATGCTGATGCGCCGGCAATTGCATTTCTGTCAAGGTTACATTCTCAGCTCCTACCATCTGCCCCATCACCCTGTTCGTTAAACCTGCGCCTTGCTGGTCACCAACAGGTAAACGCCCGCGCAGGTCAGGTGTAGCAAAAGTATTCACGCCGTCACCACCATAAGTGGTCCCGATTAAAGCAAATAACGCCTGATAATTTTGAATCGACAGCAATTGACCATCACATAATGACCAGTTGGCCGGCGCAAAATTACCGGCAAAAATCCGAATTTCCCCGGTATATGCATCCATTTTGTCACTCCTTAATTGCGGGATGGGTAGATGCCAACTAAGGCAATGGCAAACTGCACCACCAGACTTGGCTGCATATTGTTGTGCGGCTGATTCCCACCTGAAATAGCCACTGTGGCCGTATTCAGCGCCACTTTGCTGGTATCATTAGCTGGCACATAAAAGTTGCCGCCCGCAGGTTGCGGCGTTGCAAAAGCATTGCTCACTGGCGACACTTTATTGCCATTGGTTGTAACGCCATATAACTCATGGGTATGTGATGGGATTTGGGCTTGAGTCAGGGTCACTGTTTCAGTGCCTTCAGCCTGACCATTGATGTAATTCGGTGACCCGTCAGGTTGACCGGCTCCGGTGGTGGTGCGGCCAAGCGGAGTCCGGCCACGATAATCCGGTAACATAAAAGTGGTACTGCCATTACCACCATATTGCACCCCCAATAAAGAATAGAGGGCAGCGTTTTGCTGAATAGTCATGGTTTGGCCAATACATCTGGCCCAGTTTCTCGGCGTAAAAGCAAAAGCAAACATTCTGACTTCGCCAACGTAGGGATTAGACATTACAACTTGCTCCTTGTATGTGAGAGGACATCATGATCCGATCAGCCTGCTTGTCGCAGCGGCTGCTCAGACGCGATGGCGCGACTAACAACTATCTGATAACGATTTACCGAAATCTGTGACAGGTACAACACCACAGCGCCAAAGCCCTGATGGCGAAGCTGATAATTACCACAGGGGAAATATAAGTCAGACTCGGGGTGTTCCAGTTCAACGGAAAAAGTATCGAAATTATGGTGTTGCCACGCCGGCTTTGTCACCGCGACTAATTTCATCCGGGTTTTCTGCGCCACGGCATCACTGACTTCGATTTGTTCGCCAAGCAACGACTGCAGATTGGTAAAGTTAAATACTTCCATGGTTTACCTCTGTGGTGTTTTGCTCTAGCAAGGCCAGAGCAAGGTAATGGCAAATTGCACTGACTTCGCTGTGATTAAATGTTCCTTAACTGGCCATCACGATGCTGCGCATCGCTGGCGGATACCAAATCCATTGTTCATAAGGCGGGCTGAGGTCGGCAGGCTGGAAACCCAGCCTGGCATACAGCTGTTTTGCAGGCAGATTGAGGCTCAGTACAGTCAGCGTCATTGGCGTGCCAACTTTACTGGCGGCCAGTTGTAGTGACTGCACCACAGACGCCGCAAAGCCCTTGCCTCTGGCTTTGGGCAACAGGGCGATATCCACTAAACGGATTTCATTGCTGCCAAAATCCAGGGTGACTTTGCCAATCGCCTCACTGTGTTTTTCAATGACAAAATACATTGCATTTGGAAACTGCTGGGCATAACCCTGAATCTGAGCGCGGAATTGCCAATCCATTAGTTCTGCTGCGGCTTCCGCACTTTGCTCAATCAGTTGTAAATCCTGGCGGGTGGATTCAAACAATTGCGCCAAGAATAACTGGTCACGGGCTGTGGCGGGGCGAACGGCTAAACCATCAGGCAGTTGAAACATCTCCACTCTAATAAACTCCATCTTGTATTATTTTCAGATACAAGCTAGAACTGGAATGACTAACTTTCCAGCCAAATCAGGCGGATTTTTGCTGATAAATCTGTGATAAAAAATCAATGAAGACAAGGACAGCTGATGAATGCATATTTTGTGTTATCCACCGGCCGCTGTGGTACCCAGTGGCTAACCGAATTGCTGCGACAACAATGGCCACGGGCACAGGTCGAACATGAACCCCTCCATTTTCAATACCGGCCAGATTTAAATGCTACTATTTTACCCCTGCAACATAATGCTGAGCTGATCCAGCAGCATCTGCAGCAGATCCAGCAACAACTGGATACTGGCCAGCCTTATATTGAAACCGGTTTTCCGTGCTGGCGACACCTGCGCTGGTTCCGCCAGCAGCTCACCGAGCCGGTAAAAATCCTGCATCTGCACCGTGAACCACTTTCGACAGTGCGTTCGTTATTAAAGCTCAACGCCTTTGTGCCGCCATTGTTTGACTATATTCCGCTGAAAAACTTTTATCTGCCTGATGCCGAGCAAGATCAATTTAAGATGGTACAAACGCTGTGGCCAACACTGCAACCAGCGGAAAAAAATCTATGTTATTGGCTGGAGCTGCAGGCTTATGCGCTGCAATTACAACAAGACTGGCCCAGCAGTGACTGGTTAACTCTGTCATTCAATGCACTATTGAGCAACGAGGGACTGACGAAAATCCAACAGTTTTTTGCGGTGCCGTCATCTGAGGCTGCCGCAGTGATCCCAGCCGCTGTCGACCAGTTCGGCGGCAGCATATGCACGGTTCCACTGGAATTTCCGAAACTTAGTCAACACCAAGCCTGGTTACAACAGGCCAATGTCCTGATCAAGCAGTTGGGGTATGCGCCATTGCCATTCGGTGACATGTATTTCGGCGCGACACCACCGTAAAGCAACGAAGCAAAATGCCCCCTTAGCCACAACGTCAAACATTGTGCTTTACTTGCAGCGCCAGATAAGGAGCAGCTAGTTGCTGATGGATAAACCGCAGCTCAGCGGCGCTAAAAACTTCAGCAGCATGCTGCACACTGGGCTGAAATTGCAGCTTTGATGCTGTATCTGCCGGCATGGCTTGTTTGGCATCGGTTTGCCAAAAAGCCAGCCAACGAGCCTGTTGCTGCTGATCCAGCTGCAGCCCAAGCCAAGCGGCGATCCGATCAGGACTCAGCTTGATCAACTGTGAATAATCCAACCACTGTGCCCGCCCTGTGGCCAGTAAAGCTGCTGAATGTTGCAGCAGGCTTTGCATCACCTGAATACGACCAAGCAACAGCGGCAGGGCTGGATTGAGTAAAGTCGAATCACGCCAGACCGACGGCTGCAAGTACACCATCTGACGCCCGGCCACCCGCTGATGCGATGCCAGAATACGGCCAGGCTCCCGCCCCAGACAGATCACCTTGGCCGCAGGAAAAGTCTGTAACCACAAAGGCCAGTCCTGCAAATCCCAGGCATTACATTTCACCACCAGTTTCGTTTCAGCATGCCGGCATTGGCCCTGTAACCGGATCAATAACTGCAGTAAGTCAGGATGCATCGACCTGGGCCAGTGGGGATCCAGCAACATATCACTGATTAACATGGATTCGGATAACACCTTGACCTCAGAGGCCAGACCAAAGCTGCCGGATAATAAGGTAGAGCCACAACGCGACCAATGAAAAATCAATAGATCTGGGGTAACTGCCGGTAAAAATTGCCGTTGGGGCAACAGATCCACCAGCCGGCTGACAGGTTTAATCAGTTGTGCCAGCAGCGACTGACCAGCCAGTTGCAAATCATCCAGATAAAATGGCTGACTGAGCCGGTGCCAGGCCGGCAGCCAACTGATACTTTGATCTTTGCGACGATAAGTGGCCGGCTGCCAGAGCTGACTAAATGGCACTAATTCTGGCTCTAAGTACAGCTGATTCTGTTGCTGCAAAAATGTCAGCATGGTTTCGACCGACAACGCCGGCCATTGCAGCGCAGTCGCCAGCACGGCGCAAAACTCAGCCAGACTGCTTGCCTGTGCCAACTGCCATAACTCGTCGGGTTGCTGCAATAATTGCCGGTAGCGCAGTTGCCGCAAACGGATATCCAGTTCAGTGACTGCTTCAGTCATCATCCGCCTCAGTTGCCATTTGCAACGGATAACAATTGATGTACTGCACCATCCGCGGCAAATTAGCTTTATTGGCGCTGGGTCCATGCGGCAACGCATGATGCCAGATAATCAAATCACCCGCTTTGGCAGCAATAGCCTGAACTGGCCAGTCAGACCAGCGCTGCATCTGTAGCTGCGTAGGATCTTGTTGCGGTTGCTGTCGTAACCAGTCGCTGATTTGTAAATGAAAACCCGGTACACAACAAAATGCCCCCTGCTCAGCTGTGGTATCGGTCAGATAAATCATGCCCTGAGTGCCAAAAGGCACAGGTAAGGTGAGCGGCAGATCCCAATGCATCGCGGGCCCCGGAAACTGCCAGTCAGCGGTTTCCGGTGGATTAAAACTCACCCGATCTGTACTCATCGCTAAATCATGCCGCTGCCACAATTGCTGAAAAATCTGTCGGATCAATGGAATTTGCCGGTTCTGATCCAACGCCGGATGACGAAACAGTTGCAGCATAATCTTTTTCATTTTGTCACCCTGCTGATACCAACTGCCGGGATCTAAAGGATCGGCCTGTAAATGTTGCCAGATCGCAGCGCGGCTGGCCGCGCATTGTGCGGCCGTTAACACCCCAGGCACCACCAGATAGCCATGCTGTTGCCAGAATGCCAACTGCGCAGCATTCAGCGGGGCTGGTAATGGACCGGTCGGCTGCAGACCACTGGTCAGTTGCTGCAATTGCAGATTGATGTGCTGAATCTGTGCTTCAGACAAGCCTCTACTCTGCACAAAGGCTTTTAAATCAGTTAACCGGTGGCACTGGTACAGTGCGGTCAACCCGGGTTCAAGCCCAATCCCTGCTAAATCCAGTACTGCGCGATCCAATTGCCATTCTTCGGCATAAGCGTCATTGGGGAGTTCACGGTACATTTTCAATTGCACTTTTTGCCAGCAGCGCTGCAAATGCCACAGCGGTATCACGGAGACATCAGCACTGCTCACCAATGTTGGCTGGTGCGTCTGAAACTCAAAGTGAAAATCCGGATATTCCCCTTGCTGATACTGAAAATTCAGGCTAGAACCCGGCAGCAACCGCAGATTGGTTTTATAGCGCGATAAGGTCAGTTGTGATTGCTCTTGGTGCAACAGATGTTGCTGATACACTTGGATCTCGGTGGTCAGTTTTAAATTCACCATGCCCGCTTCAAAATGCGGTAGTTGTAAGCGACCTTGCAACATGCTGCGATCACCAGTCGCCAGTTGCGCCGCGCTCTGCCGGTTCAAGCTAAATAACGGCCCTAAAACGGCCGTCTGTGGCCCGGCGTCAGTGTGCCATTGCAACGCCGCCGCTAAATGGATCTGTTGGGGTAACAGTTCACCATCCGCCAACAGAAATTGCTGTAGATGGCTGAAAATTTGCACTTGCGGTTCTTGCTGCAGCAAATGTTTCATCGTTTCTGACAGGATCAGGTCAAAATGGCGACCGCTTTCAGGTCGCCAGACCGTCGCATCCGCACAAACCCATTGGCAAATCCGATCAGAAACGCCAAACAAACTGGTCAGTTGGCGGAACGAGGCGAGCGATTGCGGATGAATATCCAGCGCCGTGACTTGTAACTGACGAGCACTGAATAATGCCAGTAAAGGCAACATCAGCCAACCGAGCGGTCCGGTACCGGCATAAAGCAACTGCACTGGCCGTTCCGGCTGTGCTGTCAGCCGATCGTGAATAGCGGCAAAAATACCCTGGATAAAAACCCGGCTACGCTCCGGATCTTCGGCACACTGCGCCGCAGTTGTCGGCGACACTGCTTTGCCAAATGCAGTCATAGTGGCATCCGCATCAATAAACAACGCCGGATGTAAATCGAGACCGACCTGTTGGCAGAGCCGATCCAGCCATGGCTGGATCAATTGCCGGGCGGGACCGGCAGCATCACAGGCTAATAACCGCAAGGCGAATTGCTGTAACCGGCTGAAATCGGGTTCAGCGCTGTTGATCACAGGCATTTCAGCTAACAACCTTGCTTCAGTGCTGGCGACCGGCATAGATTTGCTCCTGTAATACCGCGTTGACGGCACAATCCAGCACCAGATTAATTCTGTCCTGCTGGCCTTTATTCTCAACCCAATGCGTTTGATCGGCATTGATGTACCAGAGTTCACCCGCCTGCATCGGCACTTGTTGCTCATTGACATAAAAACGTAGCTCAGGATGAGTTTGCAACGGCAGATGTAACCGGGCTTCACCTTGCTCCAGGCATAAACCATGATCGCGATGCGGTTTAATCAGCGCCCCGGCATGCAACCGCATCAGGCGAACCGATTTAACCGGCCAAGGTAAACTCTGCAGCCAGGCCTGTAATGCCGGACACTGGTTGAGCAACGGCAAATCCTGCCAGGCCGTGACACCGGCGATAGCAAAGCTTTGCAACACAGCGTGACTGTGTAGATGTTCAGCAGCACAACGTAGCGGTAAAACATCCCAACCGCCCTGATAATCCCGTTGATTGACATGCACATACCAGGCTTGCTGTAACAGCAATTGCATTTCCTGCTGTAACGTATCCAGGTTGGAAATTGTTGATAACAAAGCAAAAGAAACTGCTGTCATCCGGTTGACCTACGAAATCCTCTGTACCGAAAATTTAGCAGATGATTACCATTTTGCCGCAATTAATTTTTAATCATGACCCAGGTAATTATTCACAGATGACATTGTTCAACCAAACACCGGCAATTACATAGTGTTTGATGATTAGTGACAACGGGCGAACCTGGCGGTTGGTTCGGAAAACGGCAGTGGGTTATTGCCAAAAAATTTGATGCCTGCGCAGGTGAGCCAAGCTCACTCTTTCTCAGCTCAAATTTTCCCTTATAAACGACAAACCCGGCTTGCGCCGGGTTTGTTTTAGACGGATGTGTGCATCACATCATGCCGCCCATGCCACCCATGCCGCCCATATCAGGCATTGCTGGGGCATCTTTCTTCGGCAGTTCTGTTACCATGGCTTCGGTGGTGATCATCAGAGAACCAACAGAAGCTGCGAACTGCAGTGCAGAACGGGTTACTTTGGTTGGATCCAGAATACCCATTTCCAGCATGTCGCCGTACACGCCCGTGGCAGCGTTGTAACCGTAGTTACCTTCGCCTGCTTTGACGTTGTTCACGACCACTGACGGCTCATCACCGGCGTTGTCAACGATCTGACGCAGTGGGGCTTCCATCGCGCGCAGCGCAATTTTGATACCGTGGTTTTGATCTTCGTTGATGCCACGCAGGTCAACCAGCTTGGCCGCAACACGCACCAGGGCTACACCACCGCCAGGCACAACGCCTTCTTCAACTGCAGCACGAGTGGCGTGCAGCGCGTCTTCAACCCGGTGTTTTTTCTCTTTCATTTCGATTTCAGTGGCAGCGCCAACTTTAATCACCGCTACACCACCAGCCAGTTTGGCCAGGCGCTCTTGCAGTTTTTCTTTGTCGTAATCAGAAGTGGCATCTTCCACTTGCTGACGGATTTGCTTGACGCGACCATCAATGGCGGCTTGCTCACCTGCACCATCGATGATAGTGGTGTTGTCTTTGGTGATCACCACGCGTTTGGCAGTCCCCAAATCTTCTAAAGTTGCTTTTTCCAGTTCCAGACCGATTTCTTCTGAGATCACCACGCCGCCAGTTAATACCGCAATATCTTGCAGCATGGCTTTACGACGATCACCGAAACCTGGCGCTTTCACCGCAGAAACTTTGACGATACCGCGCATGTTGTTAACAACCAGCGTGGCCAACGCTTCGCCTTCTAAGTCTTCAGCGATAATCAGTAATGGCTTACCAGACTTGGCGACACCTTCCAGTACTGGTAACAGTTCACGGATATTGCTGATTTTCTTGTCAACCGTCAGGATAAACGGATTGTCCAGTTCAACCTGGCCGGCTTCAGCGTTGTTGATGAAGTACGGAGACAGGTAACCGCGGTCAAATTGCATCCCTTCAACCACGGCCAGCTCGTTAGCCAGACCCTGACCTTCTTCAACAGTGATCACGCCTTCTTTGCCGACTTTGTCCATGGCATTGGCAATGATTTGACCAATTTCATCATCAGAGTTGGCAGAGATAGTACCAACCTGAGCGATGGCTTTGGTGTCAGCACATGGCTGAGATAAAGCTTTTAATTCAGCTACAGCAGCAATCACAGCTTTGTCGATACCGCGCTTTAAATCCATTGGATTCATGCCAGCAGCCACAGCTTTGACGCCTTCGTTGATGATGTTTTGCGCCAGTACTGTCGCAGTAGTGGTACCGTCACCGGCCTCGTCATTGGCTTTAGAAGCAACTTCTTTCACCATCTGCGCGCCCATATTTTCGAACTTGTCTTCCAGCTCGATTTCTTTCGCTACAGAAACACCATCTTTGGTGATCAGTGGTGCGCCGAAAGATTTGTCCAGAATCACGTTACGGCCTTTTGGACCTAAGGTAACGCGCACAGCGTTTGCTAAAATGTTGACGCCTTTGAGCATCTTGTTACGGGCTTCATCGCCAAAACGTACGTCTTTTGCAGCCATTTGATAATTCCTCGAATATTTTTAATTTGATTTGGTTCGATAATAACTGAGATTATTCAGTGATTACGCCTAAGATATTGTCTTCTTTGGTGATGACATATTCCTGGCCATCAATTTTTTCACTGCGCTCAACATAAGCGCCGAAGATCACTTTGTCGCCCACTTTTACTTCTAATGGACGCACAGTACCGTTTTCCAAAATCCGGCCGTTGCCGACAGCAACCACTTCGCCTCGAGTTGATTTTTCAGCAGAAGCGCCTGTCAGTACAATACCACCAGCCGATTTGCTTTCTGCTTCCAGGCGTTTGATGATCACGCGGTCGTGTAATGGACGAATATTCATGCTTAATTTCTCCTAAAGCTTGGTTTGGGTTTTAACGTTGACGTTAAATCTGATGTGACAGCTATATGGGGCAACGCCGAAAAAAAACCAAGGGGGCGACGAAAAAAATCTGTGCTAAAACAAATTTGGTCAGCGCTGAAAGCTGAGCTGTCACCAGCCGGTCTTTTCACACAATCGCCTGTTTCGATTGGCTGCAACCTGACATTGTGGCAGCATGCAACCATGCTCTGAAGTTGATGATGCTTGAGGGTTGAGCCATTCGTCAGTTGCAGACGTAAAACAAGTGGTTTTGTCGCCCCACTTGCCGTTACAGCAACCTTACTCTGTAGCCAGTGACCATGGGCATCTTCAAGCCGCATCTCATGCAACAAGGAAAATTTTACTGATGTTACGAATTCTGGGTGGATTTCTGATGTTATTGCTCGGCAGCTTTTCACTGCAAGCCAATGACATCCTGAGTAAGCTAACAAATCAACAGCAATTTCTGCCGGTTGAGCAAGCTTTTAAAGTCGATTTTGCTCAACAAGGCAATCAACTGAAATTAAGCTGGCAAATTGCGGACGGTTATTATCTTTATAAGGATAAATTCAAAATCGCTGGGGTCGCGGTGAATTTCTCCCACCCACAATATCCGCCCGGCATGCCTTATCAGGATGAATATTTTGGTCAGACCGAAATTTACCGGCATCAACTGGTCTATACCGTGCCACTGGCCAATATAGATAACGACGCCAGCTTAAAAATCCGTTACCAGGGTTGTGCCGAAGCAGGTTTATGTTATCCGGTGGCAACCGTTGAAATTCCGCTGTCGCCATTAGCGACCAGTCGCAAGGCTGCAGAATCAACCGATTCCGAACCGCTGACAACGACCGAGCCAGGCGCAGACAAGGCCAACAAGCAAGCTGGTGATAGCACGCAAGCCCCTGTTTCCGAGCAAACAGCGCTGGCAGAGCGGTTAAATCAGGATCGTAGTTTCTGGACTTTGGGGTTGTTTTTCCTGCTTGGGCTGGGCTTAGCCTTTACCCCCTGTGTTTTCCCGATGTATCCGATCCTGACCAGTATTATTGTCGGTCAGGGTCAAACATTAAGCTCCGGGCGGGCTTTTAGTTTGTCCTTGGGTTATGTGCAGGGCATGGCCATTACTTATTCTTTACTCGGGCTGGTCGTCGCCAGTGCTGGCGTGCAATTCCAGGCCTATTTCCAACATCCATGGGTGTTGGCTGGGATCAGCGTACTTTTTGTGTTGTTGGCGCTGGCAATGTTTGGGGTATTCCAATTGCAATTACCGTCCAACTGGCAACAAAAAATCAATCAGGTCAGCAACCAACAACAAGGGGGTCGCCTCGGCAGTTCGGTGTTGATGGGCGCCTTATCTGGGTTAGTGGCTTCCCCCTGTACCACGGCACCATTAACCGGCGTCTTGTTGTACATAGCTCAAACCGGTGATTTGGCTTACGGCGCCCTGGTATTGTATGTGCTGAGCTTAGGGATGGGTTTACCTTTATTGGTTTTAGGTGCCACCGGCGGTAAATTTTTACCAAAACCTGGTGCCTGGATGGACAGGATCAAAGCCTTATTTGGTTTTCTGCTGTTGTCTGTGCCCTTGGTTTTGCTGGAACGCATCCTGCCGGATCAGGTGCTGATGATCCTGTTCAGCTTATTACTGTTGTCTTTTGCTTTGTTTTTGCACCAGACCCAGCAACAAATCCAGCGGCCATTGTGGCGCTCTGTCACCTGGCTATTGGCTACCTTGCTAGTGGCGGCAACTTTATTGCTCAATCAAAGTTTTTGGTGGCCGGCCCCGCAACCAGTCGTGAGCTCGGCGCAGTCAAGCACGGCCGGCAAATTTATTGACATTAAAACCCTGGCAGATCTCGATACTGAACTGGCCGCGGCGCAGGCTGCCAATCAGTATGTGATGTTGGATTTATTTGCCGAATGGTGTGTCGCCTGTAAGGAATTTGAGCACATTACTTTTGCCGATGCCGGCGTGAAAACCGAAATGGCCAAAATCCGCTTGTTGCGGATCGATGTCACCAAAGCGACCGCCGAAGATCAGCAAGTGTTGGATAAATTTAATGTGCTTGGTTTACCAACTTTATTGTTTTTTGCACCAAATGGCAGTGAATTAACCAAATCCCGCATCACTGGCTTTATGCCACCAGCGCAATTTCAGGCCCATTTAGCGGCCCTGAATCCGGGCTAGCCAGCCCCACCCACTGCCCTGCAGCGCGCCAGAATTCAGCTTCTGGCGTTTTTTTTGCTGCCAGCAGCTGCAGACGACTGCGAAGCTGACAAAAAGTTCCGCTCTGCTGATAAGACCAGTATTTTGCTGCCATTTGCTGCGATTTCTCTATAATAAGCGGCAACTGTGCAATATCAGCTGCAGCTCGGCGGAAAAAGATGCTTTTTTCAGCAGCATTTGGCAAGATAAAACCTAGGTTTTTGCAAGATAACTGCAGATGATAGAACTTCAACGAAACAGGCGACAAATGGCAACAGTTTTACGCATTTTGCTTCTGAATGGTCCCAACCTCAATATGCTGGGTCAACGCGAGCCACATATTTATGGCGCTCAGACATTGTCTGAAGTTGTGGCCAAACTGCAACAAGAGGCCACTGAGTTACAAGTTGAATTGACCCATTTGCAGACCAACGCAGAACATGAACTGGTGACCGCCATACAACAGGCGCTGGGGCAGCAGGATTATATTTTGATTAATCCAGGCGCTTATACCCACACCAGCATTGCCATCCGTGATGCCTTACTGGCGGTCGCATTGCCATTTATTGAAGTGCATTTGTCGAACGTTCATGCCCGCGAAGCATTTCGTCGACACTCATATTTATCTGATATTGCGACTGGTGTGATTTGTGGCCTGGGTACTCAGGGTTACCACTTCGCGCTCCAAGCCGCAGTATCGGCATTAAGGCAACAAGCCTGATGCAATTTTTACGAAAGATTTGCATAACAACCAAGATCATAAACCCATATTTTAACCCCATTTTTCAACTAAGTTAGGCGACATCGTCATGGATATTAGAAAAATTAAAAAACTGATCGAGCTTCTGGAAGAATCAGGTATTAACGAGCTGGAAATCACTGAAGGTGAAGAATCAGTTCGCATCAGCCGTGGTGGCCCGGTGCAACAATATGCCCCAGTGCACTACCAGGCGGCACCACAACCAGCACCTGCAGCAGCTGCGCCAGCGCCAGTCGCTGCTGCACCTGTAACACCAGCGGTGACAGGTTACCAATTACGTTCTCCAATGGTCGGTTCGTTCTACCGCGCCGCTTCTCCAACGTCAAAAAACTTTGTCGAAGTTGGTCAAACGGTCAAAGTTGGCGATACCCTGTGTATCGTGGAAGCGATGAAAATGATGAACCAAATCCAGTCGGATAAAGCAGGCACTGTGACCGCTATTCTGGTTGAGAACGGTGAGCCGGTTGAATTTGACCAGCCTTTATTTGTGATTGAATAATTCAAAAGGCCGACCCATGTTAGAAAAAGTGCTGATTGCCAACCGGGGAGAAATTGCACTGCGTATTTTACGCGCTTGCAAAGAACTCGGTATTAAAACTGTTGCAGTGCACTCCACTGTCGACCGTAATTTAAAACATGTGTTGCTGGCTGACGAGACCATCTGTATTGGCCCGGCGCCATCACCGCAAAGTTATTTAAATATCCCAGCGTTAATTGCCGCGGCCGAAGTCACCAATGCCCAAGCCATTCACCCAGGCTATGGCTTTTTAGCTGAACGGGCTGATTTTGCCCAGCAAGTGGAAGACAGTGGCCTGGTATTTATCGGCCCACGACCAGAATCTATCAGCCTGATGGGTGATAAAGTATCCGCCATCGAAGCAATGAAAAAAGCCGGTGTGCCTTGTGTACCAGGCTCTGACGGCGCTGTTGGAGATGATGCAGACGTCAACAAAGCTATTGCCAAACGCATTGGTTATCCGATTATCGTCAAAGCCGCTGGCGGTGGCGGTGGTCGTGGCATGCGCGTGGTGCGCAGCGAAGATGAACTGGTATCCTCAATTGAGATGACCAAAGCTGAAGCCAAAGCTGCTTTTGGTAACGACATGGTTTACATGGAAAAATTCCTGGAAAACCCACGTCATATCGAAATCCAGGTGTTGGCCGATGGTCAAGGCAAAGCCATCCACTTAGGTGAGCGTGACTGTTCCATGCAACGTCGCCACCAAAAAGTGGTGGAAGAAGCACCAGCACCAGGCATCAGTCAGGAGCTACGTGACTTTATCGGTGGTCGTTGTGTGCAGGCCTGTATCGATCTGAATTATCGCGGTGCCGGTACTTTTGAATTCTTGTTTGAAAACGGCGAATTCTTCTTTATCGAAATGAATACCCGTATTCAGGTGGAACATCCGGTCACTGAAATGATCACCGGCGTTGATTTGATTAAAGAGCAGTTACGCATCGCCTCTGGCATGCCGCTGTCAATCAAACAATCGGATATCGTGATTCGTGGTCATGCCGTGGAATGCCGGATCAACGCCGAAGATGCCAAGACCTTTATTCCGTCTCCGGGCACTATCACCCGCTTCCACCCACCAGGTGGCAACGGTGTGCGTTGGGATTCGCATATTTACGCCGATTACACAGTACCACCTAACTATGATTCAATGGTTGGTAAGCTGATTACTTATGGTGAGAACCGTGACATCGCTATTGCACGGATGCGCAATGCGCTCAGTGAATTACTGGTTGGTGGCATCAAGACCAATATTGATTTGCACAAGGACATTATGACCGACGTCAACTTCAATAAAGGTGGCACCAATATTCATTACCTGGAACATAAACTAGGCATGAAGTAGTTCAAGGCTACAAAGGTTTCAACGTCAAAAAAGGCTCCAATGGAGCCTTTTTTCTTGCTGTCAATACAAGCCGCAGTACGAACGTCAAATGCAGCTGCGGCTGGATAGATTTAGGCTCGCCCGGCTTGATGTGCCAGCGCATGCTGCAAATATGCCAGCGCGACGTTTGGCGCCTGCACACGCTGATAAAGTGGCCATGCCTGCAAATCGACTACCACCGGCTGCTCTGCCATCGTTTTGATTTTCATCGCTAATTGCGCAACATCAGTCATCGGCACCAACCAATCAGGTTGGAAATTTTTCAGGATTTCAGCAGGACCATGTGGGCAATCTGTCGACAAAACCGGGGTTCGTGATAACAATGATTCAATCAGCACATTTGGCAGCCCTTCGTAATCCGAACTAAGCACCAACAAACGGGCGTTCTTCAACCAGACAAAAGGGTTCTGCACAAAGCCCTGCACTATCACTTGTTGTTGTAAGCCAAACTTATCGATCAACTTGGTTAACTTGGTTGATGCTTTGGTTAACAAGACTAATTTCACCTGAGTGCCGGATGCTTTATAGGCTGCCAGCAACCGATCATGTCTTTTTTGCGAACTGACTCGACCGATATGCAAAATATAAGGTTCAGCCGGGATCGCCGCATCAGCAGCATGACCCGCGGTTTCAATATAAGACAAATCAAATGGGTTATAGATAGTGCAGGCTTGCCCGGCAACTAACCATGGAATTTGGCCATGCAATTCAGACTGCACCCCATCAGACACTGTCACCAGACTTTGGCCATGCATCACGCGTTTGCGTCTTTTTAAACGTAAGTAATTAAATATATTACGTTTACGCGCAGTATTCAGTTCCGCCTGACAAGATGCATGCACCACATAATGTCGGGGAATTGCAGTATCTAATTTAGATACAATCGCATGACTGACATCCAGGTGAGAATAAATGGCATCAATAGGGCCAGACTGCTGAGCAATTTGTGCCAATGCTGCAGTTAATTCCCGTTTGACCTGGCTACCATGCAGCCAACCATCCAGATTTTTATTCGACTTGAAGCTGAGTCGCTGTAACCGATCATCCTTCGGGATGACGTAATCAGCTTTTTGACTTAATGCAATCACAAACGACTCAGCCCCGGGCAGTTGATTAATTGAATGGTGCAGTCGTAACACCACCATTTCCGCACCGCCACCATTCAGGGAGTCAATAATATGCACAACCCGGCAATTTACCGGACTAGATTGATTGTCTGATGTCATACAGCGCCTGCTTACTCAAGGACCCATTAAAAATCAGCACTCTAGCATAAAGGCTACCGACTGTCTTGCAGTGCAGGCTGGTGACTGCTATGAATTAGCGCTGACAAATACGAACATTTCAACGCTTTTTTATGACAACTTTTCCATTAAAATAAGCATTGTTCGCTGCATTGCTGATCAACGTCGCGCAATAGATATAACGTTGTTCAGCTGACTTTCAGGCTGAACAACGCAGACTGACAAGTGCTATTTTGTCTTGGCGCTGGCAACAAACAACTGTCGCTTTTGCTGTCGGGATAACTACGCTATTTGTTCACAAACACAGATTAACATTCACAATCCAGGCTTGAACAGGTAGAATCGCCGCCCTGAAAATCTGCCAACCCTAGTCGTTATAAAGGTCAGAAACTATGATATTCAAACCGTTTAAACAGTTGGTCATCAGCGGGATGCTGCTGGGTAGCTATGCGGCTCAAGCCGAACTTTTTGTCGATAGTTCAGACCTATACTTACGTACCGATATGCAACTGTTGGCAGAGTATGGTTTGATTGGCTCGCCGCTGAATACCTATCCGCTGCGCTGGCAAGCGATTGGCCAGGAGTTAAAACAGGTTGATGCAAACCGGCTGTCAGGCCAGGTGGCTGAAGTTTACCAACGCGTGTATCAACGTTACTTTACTGAGCAACAAGCCAGTATTCAGGGCAAACTCAGTGCATCCTTAGCCACTGATGCCGCGCAATTCCGGCATTTTGGTAGTGACTACCGGGAAAAACAACAAGCAACGGCCAGTGTCAGCTTTCAATCAAAGTATCTGGCTGGGAAAGGCTCAGCTACTTTGGTCAAAGACGCCACTGATGGTAAAAATGCCAGGCCGGATGACAGTTATCTGGCGTTAGTTGTAGACCGCTGGACTTTAAGCGCCGGTTATATTGAGCAGTGGTGGGGGCCAGGCGTCGATAGTAGCCTGCATAAATCCACCAATGCCCGCCCGATGCCGGGTCTGATGCTCACCGGCTATCATACAGCTGATTATGACTACCAATGGCTTCATTGGCTGGGTCCATGGAGCGTGCAAAGTTCGGTTAGCCGAATGGAGCATGAGCGGGTGGTGGCCAATCCGCTTTTGTGGAGCAACCGGCTGAATTTAAGGCCTATAAGCAAACTGGAAATCGGTTTGTCCTTTACTGCACAACTGTGTGGCGAAGGCATTAACTGCGGGATAGATGCATTCAAAGATTTACTGGCTGGCAATATCAGCTGTCCGGAAAATCTGCCTGGTTGTGCCGAGTTTGAGAAGTCAAACAAAGGTAATCAGATGGCTGGTTTTGATGTCCAGTACCGTGACCTCTGGTTTGGTCGACCGGTTTCGCTGTACTTTGAGCGAACCTGTGAAGATACTTCAGGCAGTAGTCCCCTTGATATTGCCGATTGTGCCAACATGGCAGGTGGCCATACCTGGCTGCAGCTAGCGCAACAGCAAGTCAAAATGTTTGTGGAATATGCAGATACCATGGTGGCTTGTGATGTTGATCGCAAATTCTATAATTGCTTTTATGAGCATTTTACTTACGGCAGCGGCTCCCGCTACTACCAGCGCAGTCTCGGCAGCACCTATGACAGTGATGCCAGAAGCTGGGTGTTAGGCGCAGTCACCCGCTTTGCCGATCAGAGCGGACTTTATGCCACCATCCGGAATATCAAACTCAATTATGACGGTGTCAGTTTTCCTGCCAACTACAAACCGGTCAATGACAAACAGCAAATCGTCAGACTGGATCTGAATTATCAACGGCCATTTTGGCAGGGTACGCTGAAACTTGGTGCCAGTACTGCCAATATTCAGTATCCGGATGCAGCGGACAAACGGGAAAATACGCTGTACTCCGGCTATGTTTACCAGTTCTGAGTCGTCACAGCCAGCCTTCGGGCTGGCCTTTGTGGTTTAATAAGCTGATTTAAGCCGAGCGCCCCCTTTAACAGCCAAAGAGAATGCCATGCCCTGGATCCAATTACGTGTGCACACCACTGAAAAACAAGCAGAAACCGTCAGCGATATGCTGATGAGTTGGGGCGCACAGGCGGTTAGCTTTGTCGACGCCCACGACACGCCTATTTATGAACCTATGCCGGGTGAAGTGATTTATTGGGCCAATACTGTGGTCGTCGGTCTATTTGATGCAGAGCATCCGATGGATAAAGTGATCCGGCAACTGCAACAAGTCAGTTTGTTCAAGCAAGGTGTGCAATACAAACTGGAACAATTAGAAGATAAAGACTGGGAACGGGAATGGATGGATAATTTCCACCCCATCCGCTTTGGTCAAAGGTTGTGGGTTTGCCCATCCTGGCGCGATATTCCGGATCCGAACGCCGTCAATGTGATGCTGGATCCTGGTCTGGCCTTTGGTACCGGTACCCACCCGACCACCGCACTTTGTATGGAGTGGCTGGATGGTCAGGACTTATCACAAGCACTGGTAGTCGATTTTGGTTGCGGTTCCGGCATCCTGGGTATTGCGGCGTTAAAACTCGGAGCGAATCGGGTGGTCGGTGTAGATATCGACCCACAGGCGATTGAGGCCAGTACTGCCAATGCCGAGCGGAATGGCGTGGCAGGTCAAATCGAACTCTATCTGCCCAAGGATCAACCCCAGCTGCAAGCAGATGTGGTGGTGGCCAATATTCTGGCTGGGCCATTGGCTGAATTATCGGCCATTATCAGCGCTTACGTCAGACCCGGTGGTTTATTAGCTTTATCCGGCATCTTGGAAAGCCAAGCCCAGCAGGTGATTGCTGCCTACAGTGCAGAGTTCGACTTTGACCCAGTGGCGGTAAAAGAAGAATGGGTTCGCTTAAGCGCCCGGAAAAAATCCCAGTAACATTCTCCCTACTCTATTGCCACGGTGCTCGTTGAGTACTGTGGCAAACTCTGTTCCTGCCTGACTGCGACCAACAGCGTTAATTTTTCGTTGATAGTCATTCTCACTGGCACAAAATTGATATAGTATAACATTTCAATTCAGGGAGGTTTTTCAGTGCAATTTATCCAGCGTTCTAATATCCGACAGAGTTTAGTGGCAGCAACTGTATTGCTAGCCTTATCAGGCTGTGATGGTTCCAGCCATACCAATGAAGGCAAAGCGAGCACCGAACATACACATGACAAAGTAGCATCAGCCGGACGGCTGATCCTCAGTGCTGCTGGCAGCAATCAAGTGTATGTCTACGATATCCAGCAGCAAAAACAGCTGGCCAGTTTTGATAGCAAATTGCCAATTCAGGCCATTTATAGCAGCCCAGGCCAGCGTTATGCCGTACTGATACAAAGAAATGATAACAAAGTCAGTTTTGTCGATGGTGGTTTATGGCAAGAAGATCATGGCAACCATATGCATGATTATCAACAGGCTGCTGTATTGAGTAGTTTTCAGCTCAATGGCCCGGCCCCCACCCATTATGAAGTCCACAGCGGCCAGGCCGCGATCTTTTTTGATGGCGCCGCCAGCCCACAGCAAGCCTCAGCGGTGCAGTTACTGACAGATGCCAGTATTGGCAA
>CAZGHW010000028.1:0-52643 GCA_964525695.1 uncultured Rheinheimera sp.
GCGCACCAGCAACACATCCGCATCGGCCACTTGCGCTGCAGTAAGCTGCCGGCCATCGACCAAAGTGACCTCACCCAAGCCAGCAAAAAATTGCTGCACATAGGGCATATTTTCATCAGCATAAATTTTCATGGCTGTGTTTACCGGCTAAAGGACTGAGTATTATCAGGAAAAATGCATTTTAGTCTGACTGAAAGCACAAAGCCACCGCTTGGTGGCTTGGTGCTTTTATCACGCGGCTGCCGCTGGCTGGTTTAGCCTCGATATTTTTGCAGCACTAAGGTGGCATTGGTGCCACCAAAACCAAAGCTGTTTGACATCACTGTGGTTAATTCTGCAGCACGGGCTTCAGTGACGATATTTAAGCCTTCAGCCGCAGCATCCAACTCAGTAATGTTGATGGAAGGCGCAATAAAACCATGCTCCAGCATCAATAATGAATAAATCGCTTCATGCACGCCAGCTGCGCCCAGGGCATGTCCAGTCATGGCTTTGGTGGCACTGATCGCTGGCGACTGACCAGCAAATACCTGCTGAATAGCGCCCAGTTCTTTCACATCCCCAACCGGTGTGCTAGTGCCATGGGTATTGACGTAATCAATAGGCGCAGTAACATCATGCATCGCCATTTGCATACAACGAATGGCGCCTTCGCCACTTGGCGCGACCATGTCGTAACCGTCAGAAGTGGCGCCATAACCAACCACTTCAGCATAAATTTTTGCACCACGCGCCAACGCATGTTCCAGCTCTTCAATCACCAGAATACCGCCACCACCGGAAATGACAAAACCGTCGCGGTTGGCATCATAAGTACGGGATGCCAGTTCAGGCGTCTCGTTATATTTAGTTGATAAGGCGCCCATGGCATCAAATTCCATCGCCAGTGACCAATGGACTTCCTCACCACCGCCAGCAAAAATAATATCCTGCTTGCCAAGCTGGATCAGCTCAACCGCATGCCCAATACAATGTGCGCTGGTGGCACAAGCTGAGCTAATTGAATAGTTGACGCCTTTAATCTGGAACGGTGTCGCCAGACAAGCTGAACAAGTACTGGCCATGGTTTTAGGCACTGCATAAGGCCCAACCCGCTTCACACCTTTTTCCCGCAGGATATCGGCCGCTTCCACCTGTGTTTTGGAAGAAGCACCACCGGAGCCGACCACCAGACCAGTGCGTGGTTGCGATACCAGTTCAGGTGTTAAACCTGCATCTTCAATAGCTTGCTGCATAGAAATATAAGCAAATGCCGCAGCATCCGCCATAAAACGATAGGCCTTGCGGTCAATCAGTTCGCTTGGATCTAATTTAATATTGCCCCAGACTTGTGAGCGCAGGCCCAGATCAGCAAACTCCTGCGAAAAAGTAATACCTGAGCGGCCAGCTTTTAACGAGGCTAATACTTCGGCCTGATTGTTACCGATGCTGGATACTATGCCCAATCCGGTGATTACTGCTCTTTTCATTCTGACTCCTGAATCTGCTGATAAGTTAGTTCTGTCTACTGATGTGCTGGCACATCAAAAATAGCTGAATAAAAAACATTGTACGGACTTTTCTGCCGCAACTGGTCCAATTTCAGCGCACAGTTGTACACTATTATCAAATAAAATGACAATCAGGTTAAACTAGCCGGGATTTTTTTCTGAGGCCTCGTTATGCAAGTGATCAAAAGCGCGCAAATTCATTACAACGACCAAGGCACGCCAGTGTCTGATCTGTTTGATGATGTGTATTTTTCCAATGAAAGTGGTCTGGAAGAGACCCGCTATGTGTTCTTGCAGCAAAATGGCTTACCCGAACGCTGGGCACAGCATCAGGCTCGTTTTTTTCACATTATTGAAACCGGCTTTGGCACTGGCTTAAATTTTTTGCTGGCATGGCAACACTTTCGTCTGCATCGCCAGCAGCAACCTACCGCCCTGTGTCAGCGGTTATATTTTTCCACTTTTGAAAAGTACCCACTGCAACTGGCCGATTTGCGTCAGGCCCTGCAACGCTGGCCGACCCTTGCCGAATTGGCACAGCAGTTACTGGCGCAATATCCAGTGGCATTACCTGGCTGTCATCGGTTGCAGTTTGAACAAGGCAGCATCACGCTGGACTTGTGGTTAGGGGATGTGCATGACTCGATGCCACAACTGCCAGCGCAAAATCTGGCTGATGCCTGGTTTTTAGATGGTTTTGCTCCCAGTAAAAATCCACAAATGTGGCAACCTGAATTATTCAGTCAAATGGCGAGATTATCTAAAGCCGGTAGTACGGTAGCTACTTTTACCAGCGCCGGATTAGTCAGACGCGGTCTACAGGACGCCGGTTTTAGTGTCCGTAAAATCAAGGGTTATGGCCGGAAACGGGAAATGACGGTGGGCAGCCACACAGGGCGACCCCAAGCGACAGCTGAGCAAACCGGCCTGAGCGCTGAATACGCTGCATTTTCTCAACGCTTGCCAGAACCCGTGACTATCGTTGGCGGTGGCCTGGCGTCTATCTGCCTCGCGCTGACGCTGCAACAACGCGGTTGTGCCGTTGAATTGTTATGTCAGGATGCCGATATTGCGCTGCAAGCCTCGCATAACCGGCAAGGCGCTTTATATCCGCAGCTCCAGGCCAGCTATAGCCCGGTGTCGGCGTTCCATAGCCATGCCTTCACTTTTGCCAACCGCTTTTATCGTCAGTTGCTGCAGCAATTTCATTTTGGCGCTGATTTCTGCGGAGTGCTCACGCTCGCCTGTACCTCAGCCCTGACCAGCCGGCAGCAAAAAATCAGTACCGATCCGGCCTTCGCGCCAGGTTTATTGCAGGCGCTGGATGCCAGCCAAGCAAGCGCTCAAGCCGGATTGCCGCTGCCCTACCCTGGCTTATTTTTCCCAGCTGGCGGCTGGCTAGCACCGCAACAATTTTGTCAGGCGGCGTTGGCATTTCTACGCCAACAAGCCAATTTTCAGGTGCAATTTAATTGTCAGCTGCAACAGTTGTCTGCATTGGCATCTGATGAGACTGCTACCGGCTCAGAAGGTTGGTGTTTACAGACCAATCAGGGTGAGTTGTTGCGCAGTCGCTTAGTGCTCGCCAATGGCACAGGGTTAACCGCGCTCACAACCACGGCATATTTACCGCTGAATCAGGTGCGGGGTCAGGTCAGCCATGTCAAGGCGCCTGCCATGGCTGGGCTTAGTACTGTGATCTGTCATCAAGGTTATATCACCCCTGCAGTCCAGCAGGAGCATTGCGTCGGGGCGACTTTTGATCGCAACAGAACAACCGCCATCGAGTTGGCTGAAGATAATCAGTACAATCTGGATCTGGTCAATACAGTGTTGCAGCAGCCAGCCTGGTTTACCGATGCCAGCGTGGTTTCGGCCAAAGCTGGCGTTCGGGTGACAGTGCCGGATCATCTGCCACTGGCTGGAGAACTGAGTACAGGCCTATTTGTGCTTGGCGGGCTTGGTGCCCGTGGTTTATTGTTCGCGCCGATACTGGCAGAACAGCTGGCGGCACAGTTATGTACTGAGCCGCTACCGTTACCAGAGGCAATGAGCGCCATGGTGTCCCCACAACGTTTTGACCAGAAAAAAACTGCGACTCGATAGCGGCCTGGCAGCGGCGCCATTCCTGCGCCGCTGCCAGCAAGTTATAACTTCACCAGTTGTACCACAGCACGGCGGTTGGTGCCGCGGCCACGGCTGGTTTCATTCGGGGCGACATGTCGTTTTTCGCCAAAACCTTCAGTGCGGATCACTTTGTCATCGACACCGGCGGCAACAAAAAATGCTTTTAGACTGGCCGCTCTTTTGCGGGATAACTCTTCGTTGATCCAGCGCCCACCATAACTGTCGGTGTAAGTGTCGATACTGATACTGGCAACCGCTTTGTCGTGTTTCAGGTACTCAGCAATCTGATCCAGTCGCTGCTGTGATTCCCGGGTCAACTCATCGCTGTTGGACTGATAATTCAGCACTGTCAACGCGATATCTTCAAAACTAAATTTCAGTAACGCCGCCATACACTGACTAAATTGCTGGTAGGGTTCATCAAAATGCACTGGATTAATGGCAGCCGCAATTTGATCAAAGGGACTATGCCAATCAGCAAAATAAAAGGTTGGGCTAAACCCTTGCTCTAACTCTGTTAACAAAGTCCAGGCCTGTTGCTTGGGCAAGGCACCATCAAACTGTTTCAGCAGCTTAAGCTCAGAGATGCTTTTGGCACCTTCTCCGGCGCGCCAGTTCGGCGGTACCGACAACACTTTGGCTAAGCCATAATCGTCCGGCAACCGGATCATTTTTAATTCAAATTGCAGGTTTAATTCTTTATTGGCCTGACTAACAAACAGCGCCTCGCCAAAGTTTGGAATACTATGACTAAGCTCACATCTCAGTGCTGTGGCATTCTTCAATGACCAGTTCGACTGCTCCAAAGCGGCAGCATAATGCCGCACATTGTGGCGGCCATCCGAACTGTTGGCCTGCAACAGGGCAGACTGGGTGGTCAGCAATAGAGCCACTAACAGATAACTACTTGATTTCATAGGCCCTCCTGTTTTAGCTTGCGGTCATCGGTGCCAGACATATCACAAAGCCGCACGAACATGGCGCACAGCATAGCAAGATTAATCCTGCAAAGGATGTGCCGTAACAAGACGAGTGGCATTTTTTTTGGCATACTGCCGATCCGATTTTTAGGCTGGTTTGGATATGACACAAGCGACAACTCTGCTTTCTCAAAGATTCCGTGGTTATTACCCTGTAGTTATCGACGTCGAAACGGCAGGCTTTAATGCACAAACCGATGCTTTGTTAGAAATAGCTGCAACTTTATTGACAATGGACGAACAGGGTCAGCTCAGTATCCTGCAAACCCTGCATTTTCATGTAGAACCTTTTGTAGGGGCAGTGCTCAATCCAAGCTCATTGGCTTTTAACGGCATCGACCCTTATAACCCATTACGCGGTGCTGTCACCGAACGAGAAGCCCTGACCGAAATTTTTAAAGCCGTGCGTAAAGCGCAAAAAGACGCCGGTTGTCAGCGTGCTGTGATGGTGGCGCACAATTCGGCCTTTGACCAAAGTTTTTTAAACGCTGCCGTTGAGCGCAATCACATCAAACGCTCACCTTTTCATGCCTTTGTCTCTTTTGATACCACCACGCTGGCGGCATTGGCATTAGGCCAAACCGTGCTGGCAAAAGCTTGTCAGGCAGCAGGAATTCCGTTTGATAACAAAGAAGCCCACAGCGCTTTGTATGATACCGAACGCACAGCCGAATTATTCTGTCATATTATTAACCGCTGGCAGCAATTGGGAGGCTGGCCGCCACCATTTTTGGCGACTGACGCCGAAGATGAGGCGCCCGGGCACGAATAAATATCGTTCACCAAGTGCAGAACTATGCAGTATTGCGCAGATCACAGACAATAAAAAAGCAGCCTCGGCTGCTTTTTTATTGTGTTATCAACACCAACTTACTCAGCGGCATCCGCTGGTTTTTGATATTTGGCTGCAGTTTCTTTGATCAGCGGCTGTAATTCACCACGCTGAAACATTTCCAGCATAATGTCACAACCACCCACCAACTCACCTTCCACCCACAGCTGTGGGAAGGTTGGCCAATTGGCAAACTTCGGTAATTCTGCCCGGATATCAGGATTTTGCAGAATATCGACATAAGCAAATTGTTCACCACAGGCAATCAGCGCTTGTGAAGCTTGAGCGGAAAAACCGCAGCTTGGGAATTTTGGCGACCCTTTCATAAATAGAATAATTGGGTTATCAGCCAGTTGTTGTTTAATTTTGTCGATCGTTTCCATCAGGAGCCTCTGCAATACAGCAAAAAATGTCGAATGATTTTACCAGAGGATTTGTGGTCAGCCACTTGAGTTTTCAAGATCTGCCCCAAAAATAAAGAGCAGCAGAAAAACAGCATCAGCGAACCTTACAGCACCCGCCAAAACTCAGGTAAAACTTGAGTATTTTAGTCAGGTTTTGTAGTCTACGCGATGCAGACACCATAAACAACGTCAGTGGAGAATTAGAAATGGCTTTTGAATTACCAGCATTACCGTACGCCAAAGATGCGTTATTACCACACATCTCCCCGGAAACTCTGGATTACCACCACGGCAAGCACCACAATGCTTATGTAGTGAAATTGAACTCTTTGATTGAAGGCACTGATTTTGCTGGTAAATCATTAGAAGAGATCATCCGTTCTTCTGAAGGCCCAGTGTTCAACAACGCCGCGCAAATTTGGAACCACACTTTTTACTGGCACTGCCTGGCTCCAAATGCCGGTGGCGAACCAACAGGCGCATTAGCAGCGGCCATTGATGCAAAATGGGGTTCTTTCGCCGCTTTCCAGACCGCTTTTAACGATAAAGCTGTCAACAACTTCGGTTCCAGTTGGACTTGGTTAGTGAAAAAAGCTGACGGCAGCCTGGATATTGTCAATACCAGTAATGCTGGCACCCCATTGACTGACAGCAGCATCACACCAGTGCTGACTGTCGATCTGTGGGAACACGCTTATTACATCGACTTCCGTAATGCTCGCCCAACTTACCTGAATGCCTTCTGGGCACTGGTAAACTGGGAATTTGCGGCCGCTAACTTCGCCTAAGCGAACTTGCGCAGTCACAGTGAATGAACCCGGCACTTGCCGGGTTTTTTTTCACCTTTTGCCGCCACCACTCTCCCCTTGTTCGGCATAGCCTCAGAATCTTTACGACTTGCCATAAAAAAAATTCAATTAAATTCTGTGAATTAGACAGGCGAAGCCAGATTTTACTGTCTAATCTTGAGGCATAACACAAACAAAGTCTTTAGTTTCCACGACAAGGTTGCGGAGGTGCATATGGGCATTTTTGAGCACTACAAGTCAAGATACGAAGCGGCAAAAGAAGAGGAGTACAGCATTGCTGAGTTCCTGACTTTGTGTAAAGGCGATAAAAGTTGTTACGCCAGCGCTGCAGAACGGCTGCTGATGGCAATTGGTCAGCCTGAATTTATTGATACGGCACAGGATCCAAAACTGAGCCGGCTTTTCTCAAACCGGGTGATCGCCCGCTACCCCGCTTTTTCTGAGTTTTATGGCATGGAAGATGCCATTGAACAGATAGTGTCTTACCTGAAACACTCAGCGCAAGGCTTGGAAGAGCGGAAACAAATCCTATATCTATTAGGCCCGGTCGGTGGTGGCAAGTCTTCTTTAGCCGAAAAACTGAAATCACTGATGCAACAGGTGCCTATTTATTATCTGAAAGACTCACCTGTCTATGATAACCCATTGTGTTTATTCGATTTAACTGAAGACGGCAATATTCTGGAACAAGAATATGGCATTCCTAAACGTTATTTAAAAACCATTATGTCGCCCTGGGCCAGCAAAAGACTGCATGAATTTAATGGCGATATCAGTCAGTTCCGGGTGGTGAAAAAATACCCGTCGATTTTGGATCAAATTGCCATTGCCAAAACTGAGCCTGGCGATGAAAACAATCAGGATATTGCCTCTTTAGTTGGGAAAGTCGATATCCGGCAATTAGAGCATTTTGCTCAAAATGATCCGGATGCCTACAGCTACTCAGGTGCTTTATGCCGTGCCAACCAAGGCGTGATGGAATTTGTTGAGATGTTCAAAGCACCGATCAAAGTGCTGCATCCATTATTAACCGCCACCCAGGAAGGTAACTATAACGGTACTGAAGGCCTGGCAGCATTACCTTTCGAAGGTATTATTCTGGCGCATAGCAACGAATCCGAATGGCAAACCTTTCGCAACAACAAAAACAATGAAGCCTTTTTAGACCGGGTCTATATTGTCAAAGTGCCTTATTGCCTCAGGGTGTCAGAAGAAGTCAAAATCTACGGCAAACTTTTAGAAAACAGTGAGTTAAAAGTATCGCCTTGTGCCCCAGGCACCCTGACTTCCCTGGCGCAGTTTGCTGTGTTGTCGCGCTTGAAACTACCGGAAAACTCCAGCCTGTATTCCAAAATGCGGGTGTATGATGGTGAAAGTTTAAAAGACACAGATCCGAAAGCCAAGTCCTATCAGGAATACCGGGATTACGCCGGTGTTGATGAAGGCATGACTGGTTTATCAACCCGCTTTGCTTTTAAAATTTTATCCAGAGTCTTTAACTTCGACAGTACCGAAGTGGCCGCTAATCCAGTGCATTTGTTTTATGTGCTGGAGCAGCAAATTGAACGGGAACAATTCCCGGCCGATGTCGCTGAACGTTATCTGGAGCATCTGAAAGGCTATTTGATCCCCAAATATGTCGAGTTTATTGGCAAAGAAATTCAAACCGCCTACCTGGAGTCTTATTCCGAATATGGGCAAAACATCTTTGATCGTTATGTGATTTATGCCGATTTCTGGATCCAGGATCAAGAATACCGGGATCCAGAAACCGGTCAGTTGTTTGATCGGTCGGCACTGAATGCCGAACTGGAAAAAATTGAAAAGCCGGCAGGCATCAGTAATCCAAAGGATTTTCGCAACGAAATTGTTAACTTTGTGCTCAGAGCCAAAGCAAAAAATAATGGCAAAAACCCCACCTGGACCAGCTATGAGAAGCTGCGCACTGTGATTGAGAAAAAAATGTTCTCCAGCACTGAAGAGTTACTGCCGGTGATTTCATTTAATGCCAAAACCTCGACCGATGATCAGAAAAAGCATGACGATTTTGTCGATCGGATGATGGAGAAAGGCTACACCCGTAAACAGGTGCGACTGTTGTCAGAATGGTATCTGCGCGTTCGCAAATCGCAGTGATACTGAGGGTCAGCCGGAGGTGCTATGGCGCATTTTATCGATCGACGCCTAAACGGCAAAAACAAAAGTGCGGTGAACCGGCAAAGGTTCATCCGCCGTTATAAACAACAAATTAAACAAGCCGTGTCTGATGCAATCAGTAAACGTAGCGTGACAGATATTGATAGTGGTGAGTCTGTCACCATTCCTGGCCGGGACATCACGGAGCCCTTTTTTCATCAAGGCAAAGGGGGTCATCGTGAGATGATCCATCCGGGTAATGATCAGTTCAGCACCGGCGATAGGATCAAGAGGCCGCTGGGTGGTCAGGGCGGTGGTGCGGGCCAAGGTGATGCCAGCAAGGATGGCGAAGGTGAAGACGAATTTGTCTTCTCTATTTCCAAAGATGAGTATCTGGACTTGCTGTTTGAAGATCTGGAACTGCCGAATCTGAAAAAAAATCAGTTGGATAAACTGGTGCAATACAAGAATGTCCGCGCCGGTTACCGCTCAGAAGGCGTGCCGAGCAACATCGATATAGTCCGATCCTTGCAAGGCTCGCTGGCGCGCCGGGTCGCGATGACTGCTGGCAAGAAAAAACAGCTCAAACAGCTCGAAAGCCAAATTGAGGCTTTGCTGCAAGAAGCTATTCCGGATCAACTCCAGCTGCAACAACTGCGGCAGCAGGTGGCTGAACTCAAGCGTCGGATTGATGCGGTGCCCTTTATTGATAGTTTTGACCTGCGCTTTCGCAATTTTGCCAAAAGGCCTGAGCCAACCAGTAAAGCTGTGATGTTTTGCTTGATGGATGTATCAGGTTCGATGGATCAGGCCACCAAGGATATGGCGAAACGTTTTTATATTTTACTGTATATGTTTCTAAGCCGTAGTTACAAAAACGTCGATGTGGTGTATATCCGTCACCACACTCAGGCCAAAGAAGTGGACGAACAAGAGTTTTTTTATTCACAAGAAACCGGCGGCACTATTGTCTCCAGTGCATTAAAACTGATGGCTGACATCATCAAAGAAAGATATGACCCCGGCATGTGGAATATCTATGCCGCGCAGGCTTCAGATGGCGATAACTGGGCCGATGACAGTCCACAATGTGCCCAGTTACTGACAGAACAGCTACTGCCTTTGGTGCGTTATTACGCTTATATCGAAATTACGCAACGACCGCATCAGAGTTTGTGGGTGGAATACGAAAAACTGCTGGCAACTTTTGATAACTTTGCCATTCAACCTATCCGTCAGGTCAGTGATATTTATCCGGTGTTCCGCGAGCTGTTCAAAAAACAGGCCGCCTAAGCCGGCAAGGAGAAAACATGACCGCCAAGCGTAAAACTGTTGCTGAACCGCCGGTATGCCCGCTACCAGACGGGCCAGACTGGACTTTTGAATTGCTGACCCGTTATCAGACCGAAATTGAACGGGTGGCCAAACACTATCAGCTGGATTATTACCCGAACCAAATTGAGATCATTACCGCCGAACAAATGATGGATGCTTATTCCAGTGTCGGCATGCCACTGGGGTATAACCATTGGTCTTACGGTAAAAAGTTTATTCAGACTGAACAAAACTACAAACGTGGTTTCATGGGGTTGGCGTATGAAATCGTCATTAACTCTAATCCTTGTATTGCGTATTTAATGGAAGAAAATACCATTACCATGCAAGCACTGGTGATGGCGCATGCCTGTTATGGCCATAATTCATTTTTTAAAAACAATTACTTGTTTAAAACCTGGACAGATGCATCTTCCATCATTGACTATCTGGTATTTGCCAAAAAATATATCAGTGACTGTGAGGAGAAATATGGCATCAATGAAGTGGAAGATATCCTCGATTCCTGCCATGCCCTGATGAATTATGGCGTCGACCGTTACAAAAGGCCGCAAAAAATTTCGATGGATGAAGAACAACGCCGGCAAAAAGATCGGGAAAATTATTTGCAGTCTCAGGTCAATCAACTCTGGAAAACCATCCCGAATAAAGAACATCACCACGAGCCACAAGAACGGCATTTCCCAACTGAACCACAAGAAAACATTTTATATTTTATTGAAAAAAATGCCCCCTTATTAAAACCATGGCAACGGGAAATTGTCAGGATAGTGCGGAAAATCTCGCAGTATTTTTATCCGCAAAAACAAACTCAGGTGATGAATGAAGGCTGGGCGACCTTCTGGCACTACACCATATTGCAACATCTGTACGGTGAAGGTCTGGTCACTGATAAATTTATGCTGGAAGTACTGCATAACCACACCAATGTAGTGGCGCAGCCACCATATAATTCAAAATATTATTCTGGCATCAATCCTTATGCGCTGGGTTTTGCCATGTTCTGCGATATCAGGCGGATATGTGAACAGCCGACCGCTGAAGATAAAGCATGGTTTCCGCAACTAGCTGGTTCTGACTGGGTGCAAAGTCTGCACTTTGCCATGCAAAACTTTAAGGATGAAAGTTTTATCAGCCAATATTTATCGCCAAAAATCATCCGCGATTTCCATCTGTTTGCCATCGTCGATGACGATAAAGAAAACAGCCTGGAAGTAGCGGCTATCCATAATAATGAAGGTTATCAGCAGATCCGGCAAATGCTGTCAGCCCAGTACAACCTGAGTAATATTGAACCTAATATTCAGGTCTGGAATGTCGATATCAGTGGTGACCGCTCGCTGACATTAAGATTTGTGCCAAATCGGCGAGTGCCGCTGGCAGACAGTTATCATCAGGTACTGAAGCATCTGCACCGACTGTGGGGCTTTACGGTCAAACTGGAACAGCTCAACGAGGACAACAGCATGCAGCAATTATTGATGGTGCCAAATTAACTCAATACCGCCGTCAGCAGCTTGGGTGCTGACGGCGATTCTTGTTGTGACTCAACTAGCTTGATTGCACAACTGAGTTATTCGACGGCAGTGCGGCACAAGGTGACCTGATTACGACCATTGGCTTTGGAGGTATATAAGGCTTTATCTGCCGATTCAATCCAGTTACGGTGTTCATGCATCTCGGCACTAAATTCGGCAATACCAATACTGACCGTGACTTTGAGCATCTGATGGTTATATTCGATAGCGGTATTTTCCACCGTTTTACGTAGTCGTTCGGCAAAAAACAACGCTTGATCTTCCGTAGTATCCACCAGCAAGACGGCAAATTCTTCGCCACCATAACGCCCCGCCACGTCGGTTTCCCGCAAATTTTTCTTCACCGCTTTCGCCACAGCCTGGATCACGGCATCGCCAGCGGCATGACCAAAGGTGTCATTGACCCGCTTAAAATGATCGATATCGCACATCAACAAAGCGCTGCGCTGGCCACTGCGTTTTAGCCGTTTAAATTCATGATGCAGGGCATCTTCCCAATGGCCGCGGTTGCTGAGATCGGTCAGGAAATCGGTTTTGGACAGCTGTCTTAACTGACCATTCATCGACTCCAGCTCCAACCGGCTGGTGGCAACGTCGGTGACATCATAAATAATCATGCATAAGTGCGTGACAACACCCCGCACGTCAGTGATCGGGAAAATGGTGCTGTTCTGATACATATAATCGGCAACCCCGGTAATAGGCCGGTAATTGCGGAATTTAAAAATAAAAGGTCGTTGCTCCCAAATGGTAAAAGCTTTGTTCTTCAGCAGGATCACCGGATCACATTTGCGTCTGAGCCAATCTTCATCAATTTCGGAAAACAAATCAAACAACACTCGGTCCCGCACCTGACGGGGGGTCAAACCGCTGTGGTTTTCCATAAAACCGTTCCAGACTTGAATTTTGTAGTCAGTCGTCAATACCACCAGACCAACATCAACGGTCTGGAACATGTCGAGCAACCAGTGCACTTGTGAGACATCAGTATTATCTTGGGACATAACTACTCTTCTAACAGAAATTCGACTTTATAATTCAGTGTTTTGATACTGTCTTCGGTAAACAGTAACAACAAATCACAGTTAATATTGTAATTCTCGATACCATAACTGATTTCTATGGCCAAGGTTCTTTTCCAACGTCTGGCATTGGCTTTGATCATTTCGCTGACCGGCGCGTGCTGTCCCAGCACCACCGGATGCCCCTGACTGAATGACATGTCAATTTGCTCGGCCAAGCCTTTGAGCACAGCGCCAATCAGAATGTTACCAATATCCATTAACAGTTCGAGTTCAGTTTTGGTGGTAAGCTTGCCTTCGTAGTTCAATAATTTAGCAATATCTACAAAGCTGGAGTCGTTGAGGATCAACAACGCTTCACCAGAAACACCGCCGCCAATAAAGCCCTGACACACTGCTGAAGTTGTTTGCTTTTGCTCAACGGACGCAATCGCCATATGCAATTCACTGACTTCAATTAAATTGACATTCGGGATCGGCAATTTGACAAATACTTTCAGCAAACGAGCCAGCAAATCACCCGCCTGCCCCATCGCCACATTAGTGAGCTCCTGAAATACATCCCGCAGTATCGGATCCAGCGCAAACTGCTGATGACCTGCAGCACCTGACAGCACCCGATCCTGAACTTTTTGGCTATCAGCCACGGTATGAGCAACGCTAAATTGCTCTAATACTTCGGTCAGTTTTTCTGCCGCCACCGGCTTGCGAATAAAATCGAGGGCACCATAACTTAACACCCTTTCCCGCGCTTCTGGCTGAATATCACCGGAGACCACCACGACTTTGACCGGAATTTGTTGTTCTTTAATCGCTTGCAATACCTGATAACCATCCAGGATTGGCATGTTTAAATCCAGAAACAATAAATCAACCGGTTGGCGTTTTAACACTTCCAGCGCTTCCTGGCCGTGACCAGCAAAGGATATTTTTTCCTGCCAATCGGCAGGCAAACTTCGCGCCATTTGTTTACGCGCTAAATTGGAATCATCACAAATTAAAACCGCTGCTACCATTGGTTACTCACTCGGCATCATGTTATGTTCCAGTGTAGCGCTGAAGTGTGCCAAGTGCGAATTTTAAGCTGGAAGTTTTTTGCGGCAAGTTGCTGACTTTAAAGCTGGTATTATTCGTGCTGACGGTTAATTTAGGATTTTACCATGAAACGATTCCCCCCAAGCCGCTGGGCTCTTGCCATCGCGCTGTGCTGCAGTCTATTGACCGAAGCGGCAGCGGCCGATTTGACGGCTCATTTACCTGAACGTATTTCCACTGTGACCGCCGATGGCAGTCCACTGCAATTGCAAGGTCAAGTTCAGCCCCTGGGCCAGCTGGTGCCTGATTTCAAGCTGGCCAATGCTCAGTTGCACCCGGTTCGCCGGGTCAATTTCACCGGCAAATATCTGTTGATCCAGACAGTGCCAAGCCTGGACACTGAACTTGGCAGGCAATTGGCGCAGCATTTTATTGCGCAAACAGCGACCTTGCCCGAACAAGTCAGTAGCATCCTGGTAAGCACCGATCTGGCGTTTGCCCAAAGCCGTTTTGCCGCGACTATGGAGCTTCACAAAGTCAGTATATATTCTGATGCTATCTGGGGCGATTTTGGTAGCAGTTTTGGCTTACGGATCAAAGATGTAGGCCTATTGACAAGCGCGCTGCTGCTGATTAGTCCGGACGGAATTTTATTGCAGCAGCAACTCGCCAAAGGGCTAGAGCAACCCGCAGATGTTCCTGCGGCACTGCGCTTGCTGCCTGCAGCATTGACACAGCGAACGACCGAAAGCAAAGGCGCTGAAGCCGCCAGCAAAGACTAAATTTTTTAATCATGTTGGCTTGAAAACATCAGTACTGACCTTATTAAAGGAGTAACAGCAGGCCTGAGTGGCTGCTGTTACTGACTGGTTCAACTGTTGAACAGTCCAAACATAAGTTCGTAACGAACTGATTTGCTTAAATAATGAGGAATTAGTGATGACTACTTTAGATTTTTCTCCATTCTACCGTTCTTTTATCGGTTTTGATCACCTGGCTTCTTTAATGGATGCCGCTGCCCGCAATGAAAAACAACCGGCTTACCCTCCTTATAATATTGAGGTGACGGGAGAAGATCAGTATCGGATCACTATGGCGGTGGCAGGCTTTGAGCAAGAAGAACTGTCCATCGAAACCGAACACAATAAATTATTGGTCCGCGGTCAAAAAGCCGATAAAACCGAAGACCGGCGCTACTTGCATCAGGGCATTGCCGAGCGCAACTTTGAACGTAAGTTCCAGTTATCCGATTACATCAAAGTGACGGGCGCCACAGTACATAATGGCCTGTTGCATATCGAATTGATGCGTGAAGTGCCGGAAGCGCTTAAACCCAGGAAAGTCAGTATTGGCCAAGGGCAGCCATCGGTGCTATTAAGCCAGCAAAGTGCCGCCAACAGCGATACAGCGGTATTGCAGGCCGTCGCGCAATAACACACTGTAACGCTCCACCTTGCCTTTAGACAACAACCAGCCGTTGGCTGGTTGTTGCATTTAAGCAGTGGCCAAAAACTGTAACAATTGCTGATTAACGAGACTCGGATCCGTCACCGGTCCCATATGGCCGGTCGGCAATTGCTGACACACTGCTTGCGGCCAGATGCTGGCCAATAACTCGCTGATTTGAAGGGCCGAACGGCGACTCTGTGCACCGGTTAATAATAATACCGGACAGTTGATCTGCTGGTATTGTGTCAGACGGGCAGGCTCGTGTAACAGGGCGGCAAAATCGGCTGCCACTTTCCCAACCTGGGCGGTCATGTGTTGTTGCATCCGCAGCGGCAAATGCTGGAAATAATCCGCTTGTTGCCAATAATCAACAAACAACTGTGCGGCATGCCAGGCACTCACAGTTTGCATTTGGGCCGCCAGTTGTTGCACTTCCTGACAAAGCTGCCGCGATAACGTATCCGTTGCAGTGGCTAATAGATGAAAAGCCACAGGTTCAAATAATAATAATTGCCGCACTCGCAACTGACCACTGCGCGCCAGATGCAGCGCCAGAGCACCACCATACGAATGGCCAATCAGCACTATCGGCTGTGCCTTCACGACATTGGGCAAAGCCGCTAAAATCAACGCCGCTTCGTGTTCCAACCGATACTGCTCAATTGGTCCGGCCGCAAAGACTGGTTGGCTGCCATAACCGACTAAATCCGGTAAAAATACCTGATAATCGGTCGCTAACTGGTTCGCTAGCACCAACCATTGTTTATGGCTACTGAGCGAGCTGTGTAGCAGCAACACCGCCGGCCCCTGTCCCATCACTTTCATCCGGCGCACTCTCTAAAACAACAATAACCCGGCCGCAAGCAACAAGGCACTAAAGGTGCTGATCATGCCAAAAAAGCGTGGTGCCGAAGTGCCACTGCTGCGCAATAAGCCAACTGCATGGCAAAGACGGCCGCCCAGTGTCAAGGCCCCCACCAGATGCAATTGCCACAGTGCCGCGCCTTGCAGTTCGAGGATCAGTAACAGCAGCAGTAGAAAAGGCACATACTCGGCAAAATTACCATGGATACGCACCACTTTGACCAATTCAGGCTGTTGGCCATCACCAAGACCGACCCGAAATTTGAAGCGCTGCCGGATCACCATAAAAGCCAGCACCACATAAAAGACGGCCAGTGCGGCTGCGTAATAAGGTAAAACCAGGAATTCAAGTTGCATATCGCTACCTTTTATCTTGCTTGTCAGGTCAAATCGGCCAGGGGCTGTTTATAGCATAAATAGCCGAAAAAAAACCCACCAGTTGGCGGGTTTTTCAGAAGACTCAACAGTTTAGCTTAATAACGTCAGTAACTGAGCGCTGACGCTGTCGACTGGCTGAGTGCCATCCAGATGGTGATAGTGCGTCAAGCCCTGTTCAGCTTGTTGACGGTAATAACCTACCAGCAGCTCAGTTTGCTCGTGATAAATGCCTAAACGTTTGCGCACCGTTTCTTCTTTATCATCCTCGCGGATCACCAAGTCATCACCGGTCTCATCATCTTTACCAGCGACTTTTGGCGGGTTATAGCTGATATGGTAAACGCGGCCAGAAGCTGGGTGAACCCGACGGCCACTCATCCGCTCAACGATGACATCATCAGGTACATCAAATTCAATGACATGATCAACATCAACACCATTGTCTTTCATCGCATCGGCTTGCGGAATAGTGCGCGGAAAACCGTCTAACAAAAAACCATTGGCACAATCGGCCTTGGCGATACGTTCTTTCACCAGACCGATGATCAGATCATCAGACACCAGTTGACCCGCATCCATCACTTGTTTCGCCGCTAAACCCAGCGGAGTGCCTTCTTTAATCGCAGCACGCAGCATATCACCGGTCGAAATTTGTGGGATGCCAAATTTATTCATCAGAAACTGCGCCTGAGTTCCTTTTCCGGCACCTGGGGCACCCAACAAAATAATACGCATACAAAACCTCGAGTAGCTGGGGATTGATCCAATCGTTGTAAGGTCCGGATCTTTACACAATGTCCGTCATCAGACAAGAAATTTGTCATCCTTGGCCTGCTCATCAGATATGTCATAGCGACTTTAGTCTAAATCTGGTAAATCAGCCAGTTAGCAGAACTTTTGCATTTAAATCGCTGTTTTAGGCAATTTCAGTTATTTTTCGATACAAAATATTCGACTAAAGTCCATGTATGTTCTAGCTCAGCCAATAGTGAAGAAAAATCAACCAGAGTAGAAATTTGTGCTACTGCACAAAAAGACACCAGCAGTTTATCGCTAAAACAAGCATATTTATTTGAGTAAGATCATAAAGATAACTGAAATTATCATTAAATTGTTTTCAGGGAGAAAATTAAAAATCTGCTCATTTCATGCTTTGGGCATAAAAAAAGCGGAACAGCAATACAATGCCATTCCGCTTTTGCTCACAACTGCGACTTAAAGCTGTGTTTACTTCGCTAAATCCAGTAATAAGGCATTTAACCGGGTGACAAAACTGGCCGGATTTTTCAAACTACCGCGCTCAGCCAATAAGGCTTGCTCAAACAGCACTTCAGCCCATTGCTTAAACCTTTCTTCATCCTGCACGTCGGCAATATGCCGCACCAACTGATGCTCAGGATTTAATTCAAAAATAGGTTTTACATCCGGTACTTTCTGGCCCACAGATTCCATCAGCTTCATCATCTGCGTGCTCATATCAAACTCATCTGTCACCACACAGGCTGGGCTGTCAGTTAATCTGTGGCTGACTTTGACATCTTTCACCTGCTCACCCAAAGCGGTTTTAAAACGCTCTGTGACAGTGGCAAATTGTTTCTCAGTGGCTTCTTGTGCTTTTTTGGTTTCTTCATCATCCAGTTTGGATAAATCTAACCCACCTTTGGCCACAGAACGCAGTTTTTTACCGTCAAATTCGGTCAGATGTTGCATTAACCACTCATCAATCCGATCGGACAATAACAGCACTTCCAGGCCTTTTTTGCGGAAGACTTCCAGATGTGGGCTGTGTTTCGCCGCTTCGTAACTGTCTGCCACCAGGAAATAAATCTCATCCTGACCTTCTTTCATCCGGCTGACATAAGCTTCCAGACCGACATTTTGCACCGCACTATCTTCCTGAGTCGAAGCAAAACGTAACAGTTTGGCGATAGTATCTTTATTGGCGTGATCTTCAGCCGGACCTTCTTTTATTACCTGACCAAATTCAGTCCAGAAGGTCTGGTATTCTGCCTGATCTTCCGCTTTGGCCATTTTTTCCAGCATTTTCAGCACGCGGGACGTACAGCCTTTACGCAGGCTCTGCGTCACTTTGGTATCTTGTAAAATTTCACGTGATACGTTCAGTGGTAAGTCGCTTGAATCCAATACGCCTTTGATAAAACGCAGATAACTTGGCATAAACTGCTCAGCATCGTCCATGATAAAGACGCGCTGGACATAAAGCTTCAGGCCATGGCGGGCTTCACGGTTCCACAGATCAAAAGGCGCTTTTTTCGGCACATACAACAGACTGGTATAGTTGCTATTGCCTTCGACTTTGTTATGGCTCCAGCTCAGTGGCTCAGTCCAGTCATGCGAAATGTGTTTATAGAATTCCTGATATTCAGTTTCAGACACTTCGGATTTGTCACGCATCCACAATGCAGTGGCTTTGTTGACTGCTTTCCAGTAGCCTTCGGTGGCCGCAATTTTTTCACCATCTTCACCATCGCGCTCAGGCGTGCCCTCTTCCCACATTTGCACCGGAATGGAGATGTGATCGGAATACTTGGTGACAATGCTTTCCACTTTCCACTTGCTGAGGAATTCAGTTTCAGCATCGCGCAGGTGTAACACGATGTCAGTACCACGGCCTGCTTTGACGATTGGGCTGAGACTATATTCACCTTCACCGGCAGATTCCCACTCCACCGCGCTATCGGCCGCCTGGCCAGCCTTACGGGTGCGGACTGTGACTTTGTCAGCGACAATAAAAGCAGAATAGAAACCGACGCCAAACTGACCAATCAGTTGCGAATCTTTGCTGGCTTCACCGGATAATTGCGAGAAAAACTCTTTAGTGCCTGATTTAGCGATAGTGCCTAAATGGCTGATCACTTCATCGCGCGTCATACCAATACCGTTATCACTGATGGTGATGGTTTTGGCCGCTTCATCTAAGCTGATCCGCACGCGTAAATCGCCATCATTGTCGTATAAACTGCTGTCTGATAATGCTAAAAAACGCAGTTTGTCAGCAGCGTCAGAAGCATTCGACACCAGCTCGCGTAAGAAAATCTCTTTGTTTGAATACAAAGAATGGATCATTAACTGTAACAGTTGTTTGACTTCGGCTTGAAAGCCATGCGTTTGTTTTTGTGTGGTTTCAGTCATTTACCGCTCCTTATCAAAAATTAATCTGGCATTCTGCCAGCCGTGCCTATCGCCATCATCGCGACGATGCGCAACCATGATAAATAGTGCCGACGCGAACACGTCGGGGCTGACAGCTATATGGGGAGATCTGCTTAAAGTTTCAAGGGGGCGCTGATTTCAGCGCTACAGACAAAAATTGAAGGCATGCCATGGCCAAGACGGCGTGCCATCATCCAGCGGATGACCTAAAACGGTTTACGGCCGCTAAAGGCATAAGACAAAGTACTACCATCGACATATTCCAGCTCACCGCCAACCGGCATGCCTTGAGCCAGCCGTGACACCTGAATGTGCTGCTTTTTACAAAGCTCAGCGATATAAAATGCCGTGGCATCACCTTCAATGGTTGGATTGGTAGCCAGGATCACTTCCGCAATACTGCCATCAGCCAGTTGCCTTGCCAGGTTATCCAAGCCAAGCTCGGTCGGACCAATGCCATCCAGTGGCGACAGCTGACCGCGTAATACAAAATAGCGACCAGAAAACAATCCTGTTTGTTCAATGGCGTACAAATCAGCAGCGCTGGCCACCACACAGAGCAACGGGCTTTGGCCCCGTACCGGATGTTGGCAGATTGGACAAAGCGGGCTTTGGGCGAAAGTGCGACATTGCTGACAATGCCCAACCTGTTCCATCGCCGCTTGCAGTACCTGCGCCAGCTCCAAGCCACCAGTGCGGTTTCGCTCCAGCAACTGATAAGCCATACGCTGCGCAGACTTTGGGCCTACCGATGGCAGGATCCTGAGTGCATCAATCAGTTGCTGCACTAAAGGCGTGTGTTTAGCCATAACAGCAGGTCCTTTGCAACAAATCAGAATGGCATTTTAAAACCTGGTGGTAATTGCATACCACCAGCGACACCGGCCATTTTGGCTTTACTGGTTTCTTCCACCCGGCGTACCGCATCATTGATGGCTGCCGCGATTAAATCTTCCAGCATCTCTTTGTCATCTTGCATCAGACTGTCATCGATGCTAACGCGACGGACATTATGATTCCCCAGCATCGTCACTTTCACCATGCCGGCACCGGCTTCACCCGTCACTTCCAGTTTGGCGATTTCTTCTTGCGCGCGCTGCATTTTTTCCTGCATCGCTTGCGCCTGTTTCATGATATTACCCATGCCACCTTTAAACATAACGGTTCTCTCTTTTTAACTGTAACAATGCGGTTGGACTTTTGCTGGCGACACGATAATCAGATCGCCCACAAATTACAAGACATCAGGCCATCTGTGGCCGATGTCTGACTAATTAACGGCCAGTGTTTCTGGCAATAATTCGGCAGCAAACTGCTGTTGCAACGCCAACACTAATGGATCAGCGGCCAGCAATTGCCTGACATAACGCACGCGGGCCTGCTCAATCTGTTGCTGGATAGCCAAAGGGCAAGTGGGGACTTCAGGCAGAAAAGTCACCACCAGCTGTAAAGGTTGACCATAAGAGGCTGATAAGATTTGCTGTAAAGTCAGACGATTTTTTTCACTATCGAGGTGTTGCTGGCTCTGACTGACCCGTAATTCCAGCTGCAGCGGCACGGTACTATCATCCAAGATCGGACTGGCATGCAGTAAAAATAATCGCATCAGCCCACCAATCGCCAGTTGATCAATCCGTGCCGCCCAACTATCGACCTGACTGGCGTAACGCACGGCAAAGTTATTAGCATCAATCTCACCGTTAAACACCAACTGCTGCGGCACTTCGGTTAACTGGATCTGGGGACTTGGTAATTCTTCGGCAAAGTCGGTATTGTCTGAGACCACGACTTGCAAACTATCCAGTAGCGCATGCCGGATTGGCTGTACTGCGCCCTGTGCCATCGGCTGAGTTTGCCCTGCATTGGCTGGCTGTGTTTGCTCAGTTTGCACCACAGCCGCAGTTGCATCCAGCTGTTGATACTGTTGCCAGGCCCAGTCACCAGCGGCACTGTCAGCCACCGGATCCGGCTCTTCATCTTCACCGAGCTGAGCTTGCACTTGATGATCAACCGTGGGCTGCGCCATGTGCGGCACGAACTCAGCAGACGAAGGGTCATCATCTTCCTGCCAGTCAGCCACAGTTGCCGTTGACACAGTTGTGGCTTGGTAAGCCGGTGCCGCAGTGTCCAGCGACTCAGCCAGTTGCCAGGGGGGAAGATCGACCGGACTTGATGCTGGTAATGGCTCAGCCGCTGAGTTGGACAGTGACAAGGCTGCGACTGGGGTTGGCGCTAACGGCTGAGTTGTCAATGCCGGTTCGACTGCTGTGGCCGCAGTGGCTGTGCTGGTAATCATTCTCGAGACAGCGGTCGGGCTTGTCACAGCTGCAACCGGCGGCATGGTTGTTACCACCGCAGCAGCTGGGGTTGGTATTGGCTGCGCCGAAGGCTTCGCCAACGGCGAAGGTTCAGACTTTTTTGGCGGTTCAGCTCCTGTCGACAATGACTCCATCGTCACGCCACGCCTGGCCAGAATACTGGCAGCCAAAGGATCGATTGCCGCAGCTGGCGCTTCTGGGGCTGTGGCTACCGAAGCAGTGCCGGGTACTTCAGCCATGGCTGCGGTACTGGCGACAACTTCGACCGAGGTTGGTGTTGCAGCTTCAGCCAGTAGCGGCGGCATTGCTGCTGGTGCACCTTCTGATGGCACAGTCGTGATGGCTGGAGCGGCGGCGGCGGTCGGAATACCGGCGGCAGACAATGCTGCCGCCCGGCCCGAATGAGCTGGCGCTGGTACTTCGCCAGGGACAAAGGCAATAGCGCGCAACAAGGCCATTTCTAAACCGGTGCGTGCATCTGGTGCGTAAGCTAAATCCCTTTTGCCCGATAACAGCAATTGATAATACAACTGAATACTTTCCGGACTCTGGGCTCTGGCCACAGCCCGGACAAAAGCAGATTCGGTCAACGCCAACTCGGCGGCACTGAGCTGAAATTGGGCCAAGGCCGCCAGATGCAATAATGACAGCATATCGTCAAGCACCGACTGAAACTGACTATGCTGAGCGATTAACTGATACAGATGCTGTTGCATGCTGGTTAAATTACGATTCAGTACATCCTGCAACAACAATTCGGCCCAGGATTGCTCCAGATAACCCAACATTTCCCGCACCGGCCCGAGCTCAATATGACCATTGGTTTGGGCTATCGCCTGATCGGTCAGACTCAGTGAATCACGTAAACTGCCTTTGGCAGCACGCGCTAATAACGCCAAGGCTTCATCTTCAGCGCTGATTTGTTCCTGCGCCAGAATATAACTTAACTGCTGTTTAATTTGTGATTGACTGAGCGCTTTCAGACTAAACTGCAGGCAACGCGATAACACAGTAATGGGTAATTTTTGTGGGTCTGTGGTCGCCAGCAAAAACTTCACGTGTGGCGGTGGTTCTTCCAGCGTCTTTAATAAGGCATTAAAACTGTGTTTCGACAGCATATGTACTTCGTCGATCAGATAAACCTTATAACGGCCGCGGCTTGGCGCATATTGCACGTTATCAAGTAAATCTCGGGTGTCTTCGACTTTGGTGCGTGATGCCGCATCAATCTCAAGTAAATCAACAAAATAGCCTTTATCGATTTCAACGCAGGCACTGCAAACCCCACAAGGTGTCGCGGTAACGCCCTGCTCACAGTTCAAACTTTTGGCAAAAATCCGCGCTATGGTGGTTTTACCGACACCACGGGTGCCGGTAAACAGGTAAGCATGGTGCAGACGGTTTTGGCTCAGCGCATTGGTTAACGCGGCTTTGACGTGGTCTTGCCCGACCAACTGGGCAAAATTTTGTGGCCGCCATTTACGGGCTAATACCTGATAACTCATCTGCACTCCTTCTTCGCGCTGCGTTGGACCACCCTGGCTATCTGAGGATAATCACTTAATGACCGGCATATTCAACCAGGCAATGCACATTCAGCGCTAAAGCAGCAAGCCTGGCGGCACCGCCTAATTCCGGCAGATTCACCACAAAGGCGGCGTCATGCACAGTACCACCCAACCGGCGGACCAGTTTGGTTGTGGCGTCAATAGTACCACCAGTTGCCAATAAATCATCTACTAACAGGACTTTATCCCCAGCAACAATGGCATCAGTATGCATTTCGAGCGTATCCTGACCATATTCCAGCTGATAACTTTCAGCAATCCGCTCGCGGGGCAGTTTGCCGGGTTTGCGCACCGGTACAAAAGCCACGCCTAATGCATAAGCCAACGGAGCACCGAAAATAAAACCACGTGACTCAGTGCCGACAATTTTAGTAAACCCGTGATTGGTATAATGTTGCTTCAGGTGATCAATCACAGCAGCAAAAGCCACCGGATCCTGCATCAGGCTGGTCACATCGCGGAATAAAATACCTGGTTTCGGATAATCCGGTACCGCTTTTATCACTTGTTGCAACATCAGGCTCAAGCTGTTTTGTTGATTCATATCAAAGACACTCTGTTAAAAATTGGCTTAAAATTCAGTTGTAATTCTGACTGACCATGGCCCGGGTTGCCGCTCAATGCCGTTGGTAAAAGTCAGCTGCTGTGCTGGTGAGTCCGATAAAAAAACCGCCATGCGGCGGTTTTCTGCATCCTGACTGTGATTTAGCCCAGAATTTGGATCCAGCGCAGAATAGGTACTAAGCACAATAAGCCGGTAAAGACGACAAGAAAACCGAGTAATTGCATCACGCCAAAAGATTCTTTAAAATTTTCGTCTGCCATTGCGTACTTCCCCACTATTGATCAGGCCAGAAACAGGTCGGCCATGGTAATGAATTTTACGCGCCTTGAAAAGCTCGGATCACAGCTTTATTTGCCAGATCCCGCACAAATTCACCCGCATTGCAGTTGCTGCTGCTGAACCTGACGGCGTTTCCCGCCGTCAGCGCGGCTAGTAGCAGTATTTCCATCGGCAAGTCATCAGCAAAATGACCACCTGTAGTTCCACGACTCAGCGATGGCGTTTGCGCATACGTTGCTAAGCGTTCAAACAACGGCGGCAATGCCGCCAGTCAAACTGCAGCTTAGTTCAGACCACCGCATTTGCCTTCGCCACACTTGCCCTCACCGCATTTGCCTTCCTGGGCTTTGTCAGTTTTATCAGCTTTATCGGCGGCTTTGTCAGCCATGTTGTCGGCGCCACATTTACCTTCGCCACATTTGCCTTCTTTGGCTTTATCTGCTGTGTCTTTGTCGTCAGTTTTCTTTTTATCAGCGCCACAAGCGGCTTCTGTTGCAGATAGCTGATAACCGGCGGCTAATTCAACTGCCTGAAAGGATGAGTCTGCGGCCTGCACTGATGCCAGTGAACTTAACAGCAGTGTGCCCATTGCTGCTGCGATTTTTTGCTGCTTATGTTTCATGGTTGCTTCCTTTTTGATGAACCAAGTTCTCGTTATAAAGCGGCTGTCAGATATAGTCTAGCCGCCGACTTTAGCTACGTACCGCAGCCAACTATGTGAGCCGCCAAGCACAGTGTCAACCGAACTAACTGCTGGGCTGCCCACATCAAACTAACTTTTATCATTTCATTTGATCTGCATCAGCACGGTCCGGCCATTTCAGCGCCACACTAACTATTATCTGTTTATAGCTATCTGCTGCTTGCTTCAGAGGTTTTTATGCCCCAATCACTGACACCACTATTACGTGCGCAATTATTCGAAGAATTGCAGCTGATCCGACAAGATATTTTGCATTATCTGCAACAAGACCGGCAGACGCAATACCAACAATTATTACAAGTGCTGGAATCACAACAATTGGGGCACTGGCCAGAATTATTGGCCAAATGGCTGACACCTGAATTAAAACAGAAAACCAACCGGCTGGAAGCTTTACAAGCGGCGCTCAGTCAGATGGATATGGGCTTGTATGGTTTGTGCTGTGATTGCGAATGCCGGATTGAACGGGAATTACTGAAACAGGACCCAGCCCGGCAACGCTGTGCCCGCTGCCAGCAGTATTGGCTAGAGAACCAACAAGAAAGCAGTCGCTGACAGGCCGATAGGAGTAAAGCCTTGACGGCCTAAAAGATTGGAGCTGTGGCGGTTAGTTCAGTTATTAGAAGAAAAAAACCCGGCTTCAAGCCGGGTTTTTACTGCCGCGCTAAGCGCGGCATTTAATTATCTAGCAATTAGAACTTAACTTGAACTGATGCCGTGTAACGACGACCTACTACATCATATTGTGATGGGTCAGTACCTGACTGTACGTTTGGAGCATAAGTTGGTGGCTCTTTGTCAAACAGGTTATTTACACCAAAGCGAACTGTCGCATTCTCAAACATGGCGTAACTGACTGATGTATCCCAGTATGTCACTGCACCAACGCCTGTCGGACTAGTTTCAATCGGATATTCAACGTTGATACGGTTCACCATCCCATCAATGAAACGGGCACGTAAGGCCAATTCAACATCACCAACCACAAAGCGGGTGTTCAGGTTTGCTTTCAGTTCAGGTAAGGTTTGACCCAGACCAGCACCGAAGTAAGCAATTGTGCCTTTGTAATCAATACCTGGCAGATAATCAACTTCCTGAGTTTCATACTTCAGCAAGTAGTTGACATACAAGTCAGTATGGAAAGTAGAACCACCTAACAAACCAGTGTCGACCCGGTAACCAGCCTGGAAGTCCAAACCTGAAGTTTTGATATAACCAGAGTTGATCGCACCAAAGTAACCTTCTTCATCCGTGCCTGGATTTGAAATCTCACCTTTCGCGTCAACATTGTACATCTGCAGAATATCGTTACTCCGACCTAAAGCAGCACAAGAACGATATTTAGCGTCTAATGACGGGTTATTACCAAAGGTATTAAAACAGTCAGAAATGACCAGGTTAACACTTGGGTTTACGATTGCATCTTTGATTTCAATGTTGTAATAGTCCAGCGCCATCGTGATACCAGAATCTAAGGTATACACAGAGCCTAAAGTGAACGTATTTGCAGTTTCAGCTTGCAGTTTGGCATTGCCTGTTACATCGATTGACGTTTGCTGGCCAGGACTTTGCACAAATAAGGCTGGATTTGCTACACCCTGCGCTTTACAGAAATCAGCACCTTTTTGACCATTGGCTTTTCTAAACTCACTATCTTTAGAGCAAGGGTCAAAAATTTGTGGGCTTGAGCCACCGCCATCAAATAACTCGCTGAAATTAGGCGCACGCACAGCTTTCTGATAAGACGCTCTTAAACGTGGTAAATCAGAGGAAATCTCCCAGCTCAGTTCAGCTTTGAAAGAGCTGTTCATATCTTTCTCGCCAGTGATTTTTTTCACTGTATCAATAAACTGCGAGCGAGAAGTCCGTAAGCCCAAAGTTAAATCCAGCGTCTCTGCATAAGCGGCATCCACAGCTAACGGTACATAAGCTTCGGCGAAAATATCATTAAACTCGTTGGTACCACCGGCAGGCGATGATACGTTTAATCCTGAAATTGGACCAGATAATGCACCTGGGTCATAGTCATATTCGAATTTACGTGATTCAAGACCTAATACGACGTTAACAATACCACTTTCAAGTTCGAATAAATCACCGTTGACAAAACCTTGCACCACTTGCTGATTCAGCTCGTTACGAGTGGTATTGTCAACCAGCACATAGTCCATACATTCTTGCGAAACTACTTGTCTGCCAAACGGATTAAAGCCGCCTTCACAGATATCAACACCACCTTTTGGATCTTCAATCAGCGTCTGCAGCTTCTGACCTTGCAGGTTACCTGTTTGCTGAGTCACAATTACAGTTTTACCCTGCATGCTGTAAGCTTCCCAGCGCCATGAGTCGTTGATTTCGCCAGAGAAACCTAACATATACTGCGTCACAGTATTATCAATTACGGACTGACGTAAGCCACCCCATAATGAACGTGAGCGCATAGTAAAGGCTTCATCTTTACCAGTACCGACGAAGTTCGCATTGTCACCGGTACGGCTATTCAGGATGGTCTTGAAATCCGCAGGAATAAACGGGTTAGTCACCGGAACTACTAAACCAGCTACGTTTTTCCCAGCTGAAATTAACGGCGAGTTGGTGCGGTTTGGATTGCTATTACCGACAGAACCCTGGGTATTTACTGTAGGGAACGGCGTTGGTGCCAGTGCAGTTACTGACTCATAGTTGGTCCATGACACTGACGAGAATACATTAACTTTCTCAGTTAATTGATAATCCATTTTGTTCATGAACGATTTACGTTCCATCGGTAACACCAACAGGTTTACCGCGTCAAAGTTATAACTGTAAAAATCAGGGTATAAGTTACTGTTGACAGATAAATCTACCGGATATTTCCAGTTTTGCACGTCTACCGGGCTGTTAAAAATACCACGAGAAAATAAGGTGCCATCCGCATTAAAGCCCATCAGGTTTGAAGTCGCAGGAACTGCACCAGGAGCTACACCATATTTAGCAAACACAGAGTCAACGGCAGCCTGAGATGGCTGATTATCTGCAGAACTTAAAAACAAACCTTCAGGCAGAAAGCTAGTACCTGAAGTTGCTACAGCAGCAAATGGACGCTGGCCTTTTACCATGCCCTGGCGTGTTGAGTGGTCAAAGCCGAACAGCGCATTGCCTTTATCATCGTTAAAGTTTGCACCGAGTACTGCCGACCAGTTGTTCTCTTTGTTGTCGCCTTCTTCCAAATGGTTGGAATTGGAAAAACGGAAATCAAAACCTTCAAAGTTTCTCTTCAGCTTTAAGTTCAGCGCACCTGATACCGCATCGGCACCATAAGCAGCGCCGGCACCACCAGTCACCAGCTCTAATGATTCAATCATGGCAGCTGGAATGGTATTTAAGTCAACTGTCATATCTGAAGCTGAAGGCATTACACGACGACCATCAACCAGTACCAGGTTACGGTTTGAACCTAGACCACGTAAGTTGACGTTTGACTGACCACCATTACCCGGGTTGTTTGACGTCGTAGTACCTGCCGGGTTTACTTGAGGTAAAGTGTTGATAAAAGTGTCGAGTGTCACATCAGCACGGCTGTTTAACTCTTTTTCATCGACACTGACGATCGGGCTGTTAGAGACCAGATCGGCTTTCATGATACGTGAACCAGTAACAGCAATACGCTCTACTTTTTTCTCTTCTTCCTGTGCAAACGAAGCAAAAGAACTAACAGAGGCAACGGCACCGAATACGATGGCTGTGCGCACAGCATTGGATACTTTGGTATTTCTAAACATGTTTTATTCTCCCTGGACCACTGTGAAGCAGTGATTCTATTTTTGAACCTGGTCTAACCTGGCACATTTCTGCAGTCGTTGTGCTGCAAAGTCCACCTGATAATAAACAGATTTTTTTTTGCCGCCAACTAAATTTAATGGAACGAAAATGAATAAAGATTGTCCGTTGACAAAAAAGACAGCTGCATGACAGGCGCCAAATAAATAAATCACAATAAAAACAACAATATGCGCGCAAAACATTTATCGACGGGGTAATAAACATGGCAACTAAGCGCTACAAAAAATAACAATTTCAAGCCAAATTTTCGTCAGTTGGCCGCATTAACGGCGCAATATTTAACCGCGCCTCGTATAAAGACGGTTTTTTAGTTGCTGTTTTTCTAATGATCGTCGCCTCATATCTGCGCTGGTGATGGCCAGATTAAATTTGCAGCCACTCGCCCGCAGGCTTACAATAGTCTAACTGTGAATTTATACAGGCATTATCATGCTAAGCGACGCTGTTAAAGCGCAAATCAAGACCATCCACCAGCAGATCAAAACGGCCTTGCCTGGTTATCAGCCAAGGCCAGCGCAAAATAAATTGGTGGCGGAAATGGCCAATATCATTGCTGGCAGTTATCACAGTTATGATCGGATCGGACTGATTGAAGCAGGCACCGGCACTGGTAAATCACTGGCGTATTTACTCGCCGCCATCCCGCTGGCGCTGCAACAGAAAAAAACTTTGGTGGTTGCCACTGCCACTGTCGCTTTGCAAGAACAGTTAGTCTACAAAGACTTACCTTTTTTTCAGCAACATAGCACTTTGCCGTTCGAGTTCACGCTGGTAAAAGGCCGCCAGCGCTACGCCTGTATTGAGCGTTTGCAACAACAGCTTAAGCAGCCAGATTTGTTGCCGTTTTGGCAAGAAACGCCTGATCCGGCACTGCTGGCAAAGCTGTTAACGGCCTGGCAGGAACGCAGTTGGCTCGGTGATAAAGATAGCCTGCCGTTAGCGGTTAGTGACGGTCAATGGCATAGCATTCAAGCGGATGCCTATCACTGCCACAAACAACACGCAGCACATCGACACTGCCCTTTTCATCTGGCACGGGCTGAACTGGACCATAGTCAGGTGCTGGTAGTCAATCATGCGCTGCTTTTGGCTGATTTAGCCTCAGGCGGCAGCATTTTACCCAAACCGGAAGACTGTATTTATGTGATTGATGAAGCACATCATCTGGCGGACAGTGGTCGAGATTTTTTTGCTGCTGAAGCAGCCCTCAACTTTGATGCCAAACAATGGCAGGACCAAATTGAAAAGCTGTACCAACAACTGCAAAAAGAATTACCTCAACAAAGCGCCATTCGTGATTGTTTAAAACTGTTGGATTTATCCCACGACTTTTTCGCTACCATCAAACCTGTGCAACAGCAACTAAAAACATTCGCCCATGATTGGTTTGGTAAACAGCCGCACCAACGTTTTGTTGATGCGCAGTTGCCGGAATTGTGGTTGCGTCAGGCCGAATCCTTAGCGGAAATCAGTGGCAAAATACTCAGTGCCATCGAAAAACTGTTCCAACAATTGCTGGAGCTTGGCAGCGAAGGCAAATTAAAAAGCCGGTTACTGCTGCCGCTGCAACATGAATTATCGCAATTAGAACAACGCTTTTCGGCGCAAAATCAGCTGTGGCAACTGTGGTCTGTGCCACAACAAAAACATGTTAATCAAGCGCGTTGGGTAAGTCAGCATGAACAGCAACTGCGCGGCCATGCCTGCCCGCTTTCAGTCAGCTTTCAACTGGATGATTTACTTTTTAGCAAAGCCCACGCTGTACTGTTGTGCTCTGCCACTCTGACCTCCCTCAATTCGTTTGATTATGCCAAACGCGAACTGGGTTTAGTTGAGCATCCGGGTTTACAAACCTTGCAGGTCAACTCGCCTTTTGCCTATGCCGAACGCGGCCTTATCCATATTCCGAAGTTAACAACCGAACCGACCTCGGAGCTGTTTACCAATGAACTCATTCAGGTTTTACCGGATTATTTGGATAAAAAGATCGGCAATCTGGTGTTGTTTGCGTCTTATTGGCAAATGGAGCAAGTTGCAACAGCACTGCGCAAAGTTGGTTTCAGTTTGCTGGTGCAAGGTGAAGCCAGCCGGCAGTCGTTATTAGATCTGCATAAAATGCGCATTCAGGGTGGCGAAGGTAGCATTTTATTTGGCACCCAGAGCTTTTCCGAAGGGCTGGATTTACCCGGCGCCTTGCTCACCAACCTGATCATCACCAAACTGCCTTTTGCCGTCCCCACCTCACCGTTTGAAGAAGCCATGGCTGAAGCTGTCAGCAAGCGAGGTGGCAATCCATTTTTACAACTGACGGTGCCGGCGGCGGCGAAGAAACTGGTGCAAGCCTGTGGTAGACTGCTGCGGCAAGAGCAAGACCAGGGCCGGATCGTGATCCTGGACCGACGGCTGGTAACTAAATCTTATGGCAGTGCCATGCTCAAAGCCTTGCCACCTTTTAAACAACAAATAGATGGATAACCATGGAATTCGCGCTTGACCCCACCCTGCTGCTGTTACTCTGTTTTGTCGCTTTTTTGGCCGGTTTTATTGATGCTATCGCCGGTGGCGGTGGTTTACTGACAGTACCGGCGTTGCTGACTGCGGGTCTGCCACCCCATCTGGTGCTGGGTACCAATAAACTGGCGGCAACTTTTGGCTCGCTAACTGCCTCTATAACCTACTACCGGAAGAAATTATTTAATCCCTCCTACTGGCGCCACGCGCTGCTGGCAACCGCCATTGGTGCTTGTGTCGGCGTGTTGGTGGTTGATCAAATCAGTAAAGAAACCTTAGAAAAAGTGCTGCCGGTGCTGATTTTAATTGCTGCAGTTTATAGTTTATTTGCCAAGGTACAGGCCGATGATCAACTGATGCTGCCGCCTGCGGATCGGAAAAATCGCTGGAGTCAGCGGCTGCAGGGTTTCAGTCTGGGGCTTTATGATGGCATTGCCGGGCCAGGCACTGGTTCGTTTTGGATGGTATCGACCATGGCGCTGTATAAAATCAATTTATTGCTGACCAGCGGGGTTGCCCGCTCGATGAATTTTGTCAGTAATGGTTTTGCCCTGGTCACTTTTGCCTGGCTGGGTCATATTCATTATCAACTGGGCATCGCGATGGGACTCTGCCTGATGATTGGCTCTTATCTGGGCGCCCACACCGCGATCCGCTTTGGCAGCAAGTTAATTAAACCCTTGTTTATTATCATGGTTATCGCCATCGCAGGCCGATTAATCTGGCAAACCTGGTTCAAGGCATGAACAGTGTATTGCAACTGACTCAACAACTGGAACAACAGCTGCTGACACTCGCCAGTCAGGCCAGTCGCATTGATCAGGCCGCTCCTGCCTGGCAAAGACGTGACTGGTTTGATTCAGAACTATTCCAATGCCATTCACCGCAACTGCTCGATTATGTGCAGGAAGCCATGCAAATGCTGACCCGCCTGCGTCAGCCAGTGCGTGGCCACGGTGATTTATTGCGCATTCAGCAAGCCAATCAGCAGCGGCTGGCGGAAAAACTGGCGGCGCAAATTCAGGCGCTGACCCAAGCTTTTAGTTGTCTGGAGGTCCGGCAGCGCGAAAAAGGCAAATGGCGGGCCAGACCGGAGAAAAATCCAGCCGCGCATCAACTTACTGATAAGCAACAAGCCAGCGCAGCCCAACGCCAACGCGCCGGGCAACTACTCGCGGAACTTGGTGGTTCGCATCAGGCCTTGTACCAAAAACTCAGCGAAACGCTGGAGTTTGAACGACGGTTGCAACAGCTTATTCAACAGGCAGCTATTGAACAACAAGAGCCAGCCAGACAATTGGCGTTGCACGCCAGACTCGGCCGCTGCCGCAAGGCGCTCAGTCAGTTAGAAGCTGAAATTCAGTGGCTGGAACAAAAAAAGGAGTTTTAATGCGCTGGCCGCCGATGATTTACCACCCTTGCTACAGTGCGCTGCAATTACCACAGCGACATCGTTACCCGATTGGCAAATATCAAGCCTTGTATCAGGCATTACTGCAAGCTGGTGTACCTGCAGATAACTTTATCCTGAACAGTCCGCCAGCCACCCGGGCACAGTTGGCCCTGGTGCATCAAAAGGACTATATCGACAGTCTGTGCCACGGTACTATTGATGCTAAAGCGATGCGACGGATTGGCTTTCCCTGGTCGGAATTTTTATTACAGCGCAGCTTGCAGTCGGTTGGCGGTACCGTACATACAGCCCAACTGGCGCTGCAACATGGGCTGGCGCTGCATTTAAGTGGCGGTTATCACCATGCCTTTGCCGGGGAAGGCAGTGGTTTTTGTTTATTTAACGATCTGGCGGTCGCTGCGATGCAATTGCAGCAACAAGGTGTCGATAAGATTCTGATTTTTGACTGTGATGTGCATCAGGGCGATGGCACTGCACTGCTGTTCCAGCACAATAGCGGCATCATCACCGCCTCTTTACATGGCGAAAAAAATTTCCCGGCGCGTAAACAGCAATCCGACTGGGATTTAGCCTTACCCACCCACTGTCAGGACGAGGCTTATCTTGAAGCCGTGCAACAAAGCCTGGATTATCTGCTGACGCTGCATCAACCGGATTTAGTGCTATATGACGCCGGTGTTGATATTCACCAACTGGATGATTTGGGGTTACTCAACATCAGCACTGCGGGTGTACTGGCACGCGATCAGTACGTCATCAATCGCTGTCGCGACCGCAACATTGCGTTAGCTGCAGTGATTGGCGGTGGTTATCAGCGCGATCTGACTGCACTAACGGCAGTGCATTTGCAGCTGTTTAAAGCTGCGCTGCAAAGCCGGCAGTTGCCGTTCGACCTGCCCGCCTAAGCCAGGCCGAGCGGCTTGGTTGGATTATTGCTGGCCGGAAAAATAAAAACCAAGCTGGCGTTTCACCGCTGCCGGTAACAGCGGCAAACTGGCTTTTGGCACCAAAAATGTCGCCATATGAAACAAATCAGTGAAGATACGGTTTTTCTCGGTGGTACGTTTTAAATAATCATGGCCGGACGAACCACCGGTACCAATTTTGGTCCCCAACATTCGTTGTACCATCATGGCGTGTTTGTAACGCCAGATCGTCAGGTTTTCATCTATTTCAGTCAAACAGGTCAGCACCTGAAATGGCAGGTTAAAGACCGGCTCTTCCTGATACAAGCTGATAAAAAGCGCCGCCAGCATGGCGCGTTGACTTAAGCGAAAACTGCCTTCCTGCTGCAGGGCGGCATATTTGTCAGTATCGAGTAAAGCGGCAAACTTAGCCCGGGTTTTATCGATTTCAGTCAGTTGCAACAACCGTTCATGTTCCGCCAGTTCGGCTAGGTTGCGTACAGTGTCTTCATCCTCATCCAACATTTGCGCTGTGGTGTGCTGGTACATCTGCCAAAAGCTAAAATCGCCAAATTCTAAAAATGGCATCCGCTCTAACCATTTTTCGACTTGCTCAAACAAACTCGGTTGTTGCTCCAGACTTTGTAAAAACAACCGGTCTTTTTCATTCAGCCGGCTGTAAAAAGAGTTTTTATCATAGTCAATGCGATAACCACTTTTCAGCCCAAGGCCAATTTCCAACATTTTAAACTGTACACTCTGGAAACCGGATGCTGGCACCAGATAATCCCGAAACGACATAAAATCCTGCGGAGTCATGGTTTCCATTACACCGATTTGTTGATTCATCAGTTGCTGGATGGTAATGACCCGTTTTAATTTATGCACCACGCCGGTCAGTTGTTCATCTTTCACCACGTCGGCAGCAAAGACACTCAACACCGCTTTTAATTCATGTAGCACTTGTTTAAACCAAAGTTCATACACCTGATGCACCACGATAAACAGTGTTTCATCATGGGCTTCAGCGCCATATTTGGCACTTTGGGTCTCCTGCGAGGTCAGGATTTTGTCCAATTGCAGATAATCGCCGTAATAACAAGGCGTGGTATTTTTTTGCATAAGTGGGTTCCGGCCTCTGGCCTTAATTGCGACGCTGCATTGTAGCAGCGCTTTTGACTGAATGTCAGTCAGACCAGCTGTGGCATTTTCGGTGATTAGTGTTTATGCTTAGCCGAACAAAAAAACCAGTCAGGTCAACACGCTTGACCATGGAGCCTTGATGAAACTACATGATGACATTCACAACTATTACGAAAAACTGATGCTGGATCACCTCAGAGAGTTAGGACTGGATGAGGAGCATGACAATGAGTATCTGGCCGATTTGTGCTGTATTGTGCTCAATCAGTTACCTTGTAAATATATTCGTTATGAAGTGGATATGGCGTTTTATTTGCCGCAAACCGAAAGGTTTGAGATGGTAACCCGTGTCAAAGATGCAGTCGCTAAAGCCAGAGCTTTCCTCGACAGCCCGGATAACAATAAAGCTGAGGTGGTCACCAGCGAAGAGACGAGCGATGTAACTGTTGACCAAACCACTGCAGAACATGGTTGATAGCGCAAGCAGCACCCTGCCGGGGGAGATAGCGCCGCCGGCAACACCAATCCCGTTAGCGCAGGCTGCAGTGGAAGTCCAGTTGGCGGTTGAATTGATTTTATTATTGGAACAACAGCAGTTGCCAATAACGACCGTATTAGCAGCGCTCGAAATCACAAAAGCTGATTTTTTAAGGCAACTAAACAAAGCAGCAACAAATGATGTTTGACTGCGTAATAATGTCTGGGATTTGGGGCAAAAGCAGAGTTGGGTGGCAGCCTTACCAGCCACATCCCGGCACACACGTCATACGCTGCGGCTGCTTCCTTCCGGACCTGACCGAGTTCACGTACTAGCATTGCGAGAGGACCAATAAGGCCACCATAGTGTTGCAGCATCAGCTGCAATGCGGGCGCATTATGCGCAAAACTAACCGCCGGTGCAACTGATTCTGTTCATTTTGCTTTATTTTGCCAATACCGATGAAAAATAACACAAATATGTTGCTAACAGCCAGCAGCAGCGGCTCAGGTTAGCTCTTTGGGCTGGAGAGCGTTACTTGGCCAGCAATGGCTGATAGGCTGACAGCAACAGTTTCAGTCGTTGTTGATTTTTTTGCCCCAGCCGGATCATCTGTTTATGCGCCAATGGTAACTGTTCCACTTCGCTATCGGCAAAATCATATTGCACTGAGTCCAACACCAATAACGGGCCATCGGCAATTTCCGGCGCTGCCACTAACACCGCAATGGCTTGTTGCAGTCGGTCTCTAAACTGTTTATCTGGGTAACCAAGCTCCTGATAAGCGGCTTGCAGCAGCGGATAAAGCTTATTAAACAGCGCCACAACCTGGGCTTTGGGAGCGCTCTCCAGTAATTCCAGATAAGGCTGATATCGACTGTAATTGGCAGTATCAAGCTGATAGTTCTGGCCTTGTTTTTTAGCCTGAAAATCTTTACTCAGGCCTTTAAAAATGGCCTGTTCCGGTACGATCTGACCTTGAGCAATATTATCAATCTGCACCACAAAACGCCGGATCATCTCTTCATTGACAAAAAGTGCTGCCAGGCCTGCTTTCCAGTTCAGTGCCAGCAATTCTTGTTTAACCAGAGCGTCTGACTCATCCAGCGCTGGCAACACAGCTTGTTCGGCTACAGTTTGCTCGCCATCGAGCAAGGTTGGATCAACGCCAGCATCTGCCGCCTGTTCACTAATTGCATCCGCAGGCTCAGTGCCATTGGTCAATACATCATCCGGCTCCGGCGTTTTTGTTTCGACCACTGTCGCAGCCGGTACAGTCACAGTAGCCGGAACCTCTACCGGTGCTACAGGTTTCCACCAGTACCAGCCGGCGCCAGCGAGCCCTAATAACACCAATGCAGGGCCAATAATATGGGGTCTTTTTGCTGATTGATTGTCTGACATCTTCCACTTCCTCAGGTTTTAAGCATCATGCTGCGCTTACAGGTCTGCCGTGACAGCACCATCATCACCACAAATCAGTTACGGACGAACAGCTTACCGCAACTAGGCCGCTGAAACCACCTCGACTGGCTGGCGCAATCTCCCAGCTAGCGAAAAATCAATTTCCAGCTAGGGCCCGTTGCTTTGTCGGCAGAACTCAGTAATAGTTAGCCCTAGTAGTGTGCGTGAAAGTTGATGTATCTCTGATGAATCAAACCAAGACCGATCAAAAAATTGCTTTGTTATTGACCGGCGGTGGTGCCAGAGCTGCGTACCAGGTCGGGGTACTCAAAGCGATAGCACAACAATATCCCCGCAACAGTAAAACGCCATTTGATATCATCTGTGGTACTTCGGCGGGCGCAATCAATGGCACGGCGTTGGCTTGTTATGCCAGCTGTTTTCATCTTGGCGTGCGCAAACTTGAATGGGTCTGGAAAAACTTCCATACCGGGCAGGTGTATTATTCTGATTATTTGCGTGCCACATACCATTTATTGCGCGGTTTTTTTGCTGCCTTTCAAGCCGATTATGCCAACCACAAACCGGTGTCGATGCTTGACAATAAACCACTGAAATTACTGCTAAACGACATCCTGGATTTAAAACGGTTAGACCGCAACATCATGGGCGGTTACCTCGATAGTGTTTCCGTTACAGCCAGCTGTTATAACACCGGCGATTCCATTACCTTTTTTCAGTCTAGTCAAGCCAATGAATGGCAACGCTCGCGCCGTTGTGGGCAACGTACTTTGCTCGGCGTCCATCATTTAATGGCTTCTGCCGCCATTCCGCTGGTGATGCCGTCGGTACGGATTAATCAGCATTATTATGGCGATGGTTCGGTCAATCAGCTATCGCCACTCAGTGCACCCATTCACCTTGGCGCTGATAAAATTCTGATTATTGGTCTGGAACAACCACGTAAACGCGAACATTTACAACAAATGCCGCATCACCCGAACGTATCGACTATTGCCGGTCATTTACTGGACAGCATTTTCTCTGACACCTTAACCGCCGACTTAGAAAGGATGCAACGCGTCAATAAAACCATTGAAACCCTGCGCCAGCACCAAATTCCATCCGAGTTAAAACCAGTCGACAGTTTATTGATCAATCCCAGCACCAATTTTAATCAACTCGCCAGTGAACATTTTCTGGCATTGCCGATGGCCATCCGCAGTTTGCTCAGAACCATTGGCATCAAACAACACTCTGAATCCAGTCTGGCCAGTTATTTACTCTTTGAAAAATCATTCACGCGCCGCCTGATTGAACTGGGTTACGAAGACGGCATCCGCCAGATCGACAAAATAATGACGTTTTTGGCAAGTGACAGCCCATAACTGCGGCAGGTGGCAGCTATTTGCCGTCAGAAAACGGTAATTTAGCATACTCTGATAAGTTAAAATTTGTAACCAGCTGTATCTTATCAACATTTCATGTTGGCACAAATCATGCTTTTGCTCGGTATCAACTGAATACAGGAGCAGGCTGATGGAACTGTTCAGCATGAGCGAAATGTCACTGGATCATGTGCCCAGTTACGCTGGTATCACTTCAACCCCAAACTGGTCACAACTGAGCAACACAGTCGGACCAGGTTTAGTGGAACAACTGCAAACCAGTCTGGAACTGGCACAACAGCTGCAAATTTTTTCGATGGCGGCTGGCAAAATTCTGCCACTGAGCTCCATTGAAATTCATACTGCTGTGGGCTCATTCATCGCCCCTGGCAGCTACCCCAGTGCGCATGAATACCGCAGCATGCTGGTATTGCAGGAGCAGTGCCTGGCCGAATTGGTGTATCAAAGCGATACAGCGGTAAGCCCATTATTGCAACGCCGACTGGCGGCGCTGGAAACACAGTGGCTGTTTCCGCTGCGAAACGCCTTAATTGTGACCCGGCTGCAACAACTCGCACTTAAAGATACCTTGACCGGCTTGGGCAACCGACGTTTTTTTGACGATGCCTTTGCCAAAGCGGTGTTGTTGTCGGCACGGAAGCAGTCGCCTTGCGCCTTGATCCTGCTGGATCTGGATAATTTCAAGCCGGTCAATGATCAACATGGTCACCATGCCGGCGATGAAGTGCTTTTAGCCGTGGCGGATGCCATGCGCCAAACCTTACGCCTGAGTGATAACATTTTTCGCTTTGGCGGCGATGAATTCGCCGTCGTGTTGACAGCGGAAGACGCGCTGAGTGCCGAACTGGTTGCTCACCGCTTAGTGAAAGCCATAGCGCAGCATCATATCTGCGAAAAATATGCTGTTTCTGCCAGTGCTGGTTTAGCCCAGCTACAAGCAGAAGAACAAGGATTGTGTTTATTCCAGCGCGCCGATGATGCGTTATACCAGGCCAAACAAGCCGGTAAAAATGCGGTTAAAATGGCACCTTCGCTCAAGCGTGAAGACTGTCAATCGGTGCTGGCGAAAGCCTGAGCTGGCGTGATACTGAGCCAGCTCTGCGCCTGCGCAGGCGCTATTTTGCTAAAGTTCAAGCCACAGCTCACAGCTGGCCATTGCGGCGCTATCACTGCATGTAATTCACCAGCGCTGCAAAACAACAGCAGGCTGGGACGCTGCCATGGCGGCAACTGCCAATGTTTGCACCAATCTTTTAAAGCTTTACTCTGCAAAGCGCCAGATGGTTTAAAGCGCAGACTTAACTGTCCGTACTCCAGTTGCAGTTCAGCCGCAGGCTTGACGGCCAATGGCAGATAACAAGCCAGATCCCCCCAGGCCATGGGTGTGGGTTGCCAACAAGCAGTGCGGCCATCAGCCAAAGTAAAGGGTTGCCCTAATCGAATCGTTTGCGCCTGAGCACTTTGCCTCAGTTGCTGCAACTCGGTGGGATCTAATAAATACAACTGCTGCTGATAGCGCCGCAGTGCCCAGCCAGCCAGTTGAATTTCCGGACTCCCATCCAGCCGTGCCCGGATCAGTTGCTGCTCAATTTTTGCCAGCCGATCAGCACTTGGATTCAGCTCAAAAGCGGCCAACCACTGCCGTATCAACAGCGGTTGTAATACTGTCGGTTGCGCTAATAAAGCGGCTAAGTCGAGCTGCCGGCCTCTGGCCATTGTCGCCAGCAAAGGTTGCAACAACTGTAACTGCGCCTGTTGCGACTGTGCCAGTTGCTCGATACTGCGGCCTGCGGTACTGGCAAAGGCCGGCCAACGGTTGATCAGTAAAGGAATGACTTGTTGGCGCAGATAGTTACGGTCAAAGCGCAGATCCTGATTACTCTCATCTTCAATCCAGCGCAATTGCTCTGCCATGGCAAAATCCACCAGTTGCGCCCGGCGGTAAGCCAACAAAGGTCGCACTAACCAACCTGCGGCAAAGGGCTTATAACGGGCTATGCCGGTCATTCCGGCCAAACCACTGCCCCGTTTCAGTGCCAGCAGGATAGTTTCGACTTGATCATCGGCATGATGGGCAGTGCATAAAGCAGTATCTGGCGAATGGATAAACGCCGACAAAGCTTGATATCGGGCAGTACGGGCTTTTTGTTCCAGATTATCCGCGCCTGCAACTGTGACATGGATGGTTTGAAATGGCACCTGCCGCAGCTGGCATTGCTCAGCACAAAACTGCGCCCAGGCATCGGCATGTGGACTGAGCCCATGATGGATATAAACCGCTTGCAACTGTCGCCCTGGCTGTTGTTGCCGCCACTCTGTCAGGAGCTGCAATAACACCATCGAATCCAGCCCACCACTGAGGCCGAGCACCAGTTGCTGCGGTGGCATTGCCACCGGTATTGCGCCGAGGCAAGAGTCAATAGCATTAATCAATTTAGCTGGGTCCATCAAGGCTTTACCCACCCGTCAACATCCCCCTGTAAGACTGGCCTGGTCTATTGACATCAAAAAGCCGCATCAAGCGGCTTTTCATCTGCATCCACCTAACTGCCACAGGCCTTAACAATAGCCAAACGACATCAATCGTTTATAGCGCCGATCCAGCAGCTCATCCAGCGACAATTTATCCAATTTGGCTAAATCACGCAGCAAGGCTTGTTTCAGGCTGGCAGCCATTTGCTCATGCGCCCGATGTGCACCACCTAAAGGTTCAGCAATGACTTCATCAATCAGATTCAGTTCTTTCAAACGCGGCGCAGTGATCCCCATGGCATCAGCTGCCAAAGGCGCTTTGTCAGCACTTTTCCATAAAATGGACGCACAACCTTCCGGCGAGATCACCGAATAGGTACTGTATTGCAACATATTAACCTGATCACCGACGCCAATCGCCAAAGCACCACCAGAACCACCTTCGCCGATCACAGTACAAAGCACCGGCACTTTTAAGCCAGCCATCACTTTTAAGTTACGGGCAATGGCTTCACTCTGACCACGCTCTTCCGCACCAATACCAGGATAAGCACCCGGGGTATCGATAAAGGTGATGATCGGCATCTTAAACCGCTCGGCCATTTCAAACATGCGCAGCGCTTTACGGTAACCTTCTGGTCTTGGCATCCCAAAGTTACGCTTGATTTTCTCACGGGTGTCGCGACCTTTTTGATGGCCAATCACCATCACTGTGCGTTCACCCAGCCGCGCCGTCCCACAGACGATAGCGGCGTCATTGGCAAAAGTACGATCGCCAGCCAGCTCATCAAAATCAGTGAAAATATGTTTGATGTAATCCAGCGTATATGGACGCATCGGATGACGGGCCAACTGAGCAACCTGCCAAGCGCCCAGCTCCGCAAAGATTTTTTTGGTCAGTGTCAGGCTCTTTTCTTTGAGCTTGTTCACTTCTTCTTCCAAGCCGAGATCGAACTCGCCATTGCGGCTGACTTTGCGCAGTTCTTCTATTTTTGCTTCAAGTTCCGCAATCGGTTGCTCAAACTCTAAATAATTCAGCATCATCGACTGTCACTACCTACCTAGTTAAATTCAAGATGTATTGTTGCTAATTGTTTTAACTGATGCAACAAAGCGTCTGTGGGCGTCACCCACCAATCGGTTCCTAAAGCCATAGTTACAGCGCCTTCCTGGCGCTGATAACGCAATTTTACCGGTACAGTGCCAGCTTTAAATTCGGTCAATACCTGCTGTAATCTGGCCACATAATCAGCACCGGTCTGGCTGGCGTCTACCGTAATCAATAAGGATTGCAGACATTTTTCCCTCGCCTGGGTAATTTCAACCACCTCACGGCCGGTCATTGTAAGGCCACCGCTGAAATCATCAAAGCTGACCTGTCCAGAAACCACTAAAACCTGGTCTTTTTGCAGCAGATGCTCGAAGTTCTCGAACTGTTCGGGGAAAAAACGCACATCTAACCGGGCGGATTTATCATCCAGCTGCACCAAAGCCCAACGCCGGCCTTTTTTATTGATCAGCACCCGCACCGATACCACTAAGCCACAAGCATGCGCAGTTTGGTCGCGCCGACCTGGTTGCATTTCCACTAAGCGGCAACTGGCATAATGCGACAACTCAGCCAGATAACGGTTGATCGGATGCCCGGTCAGGTACAATCCAAGTGTTTCGCGCTCGCCTTCCAGCCAAACTTCATCTGGCCACACCGGCACCTGTTTAAAAGCCTTGCTCGACATTGCAGGTTCCGGCGCCAGCAAACCAAATAAATCACTTTGTCCGACAGCCTCGGCTTTGGCATGCTGTTCAGCGGCTTTCATCGCTTCTTCCAGACTCGCCATCATCGCCGCCCGGTGCGGACCAAGTTTATCCATAGCACCGGATAAGATCAGCTTTTCAATCACCCGCCGGTTCAGTTTTTTTAAATCGACCTTGGCACAAAAATCAAATAAATCAACAAACAAGCCTTTTTGCGTCCGGGCTTCGATAATAGCCTCAATCGGGCCTTCACCGACACCTTTTATCGCACCAATACCATACACAATATGGCCTTGCTCGTTAACTGTAAACTTATACAAGCCAGAATTTACGTCCGGTGGGATCAATTTGAGCTTCATCTGCTCGCATTCATCCACCAAAGTGACGATTTTATCGGTGTTATCCATATCAGCGGACATCACCGCGGCCATAAATTCAGCCGGAAAATGCGCTTTCATCCATAAGGTTTGATAAGACACCAAGGCATAAGCGGCGGAGTGCGATTTGTTGAAGCCGTAACCTGCGAACTTCTCCACCAAATCGAAGATTTTCATCGCCAATTCAGGATCAACCCCATTGGCGGCGGCACCATTTTGGAAGGTATCCCGCTGCTTGGCCATCTCTTCGGGCTTTTTCTTACCCATGGCGCGGCGTAATAAGTCAGCGCCGCCAAGTGAATAACCGGACAGCACCTGGGCAATCTGCATCACCTGCTCTTGATACAGGATGATGCCGTAGGTCGGTTCCAGAATTGGTTTCAGGGATTCGTGTTGCCAGGTGGCATCTGGGTACGAAATCGCTTCGCGACCGCGTTTACGGTCGATAAAGTTATCTACCATGCCCGATTGCAGCGGACCAGGCCGGAACAGCGCCACCAGTGCAATCATATCCTCAAAGCAGTCAGGCTGCAGCCGGCGGATCAAGTCCTTCATGCCGCGGGATTCCAGCTGGAACACAGCCGTGGTCTCCGCTTTCATCAACATGTCGTAGCTTTTTTTATCCACCAGCGGAATTTGCGTGATGTCGACCGGCGGCTTGCCTTCTTTTTGGTGCCGCTCGTTCACCATATTGACGGCCCACTGCAAGATGGTCAGGGTGCGCAAGCCAAGAAAGTCGAACTTGACTAAACCGGCATATTCAACATCATTTTTATCAAACTGCGTGACCGGGTTATTGCCTTCACTGTCGCAATAGACCGGGGCAAAATCAGTAATTTTGGTCGGCGCTATCACTACACCACCGGCATGTTTACCGGCATTACGCGTCACACCTTCTAACCGGCGCGCCATATCAATCAGATCTTTCACTTCCTGATCAGCAGCATACAACTCTGGCAGCCGCGGCTCTTCAATAAAAGCCTGCTCCAGCGTCATACCCGGCGTCGGCGGAATAAGCTTAGAGATCCGGTCAACAAAACCATAAGGATGGCCCAGTACCCGGCCAACATCGCGGATCACCGCTTTTGCCGCCATAGTCCCGAAGGTGATGATCTGCGACACCGCTTCCCGACCATACATATCGGAGACGTGTTCTATTACTTCATCGCGCCGGTCCATACAAAAATCGACGTCAAAATCCGGCATTGAGACCCGTTCCGGATTTAAGAAGCGCTCAAACAGCAGATCAAACTCCAGCGGATCCAAATCAGTGATTTTTAAGGCATAAGCCACCAGGGATCCAGCACCAGAACCACGGCCAGGCCCCACCGGAATATCGTTATCTTTTGACCACTGAATAAACTCCATCACGACCAGGAAGTAACCAGGGAAGCCCATCTGGTTAATCACATCCAGTTCAATCTGCAGCCGCTCATCGTATTCAAGCCGTTTCACCACGCGCTCAGCTTCGTCCGGAAACAAAATTTGTAACCGTTCTTCCAGACCTTCACGCGATTTCAGCACTAAAAAATCGCCATCGGTCATGCCGCCAGTCGGAAAAGCCGGTAGGAAATACTCGCCCAGCCGGATGGTGACATTACAGCGTTTGGCAATTTCGACTGAGTTCGCCAGTGCTTCCGGCAGATCAGCAAACAGCGTTTGCATCTCATCGGCAGAACGTAAGTATTGCTGCTCACTATAATTTTTTGGCCGGCGCTTATCTTCCAGCGTATAACCATCGTGAATGGCGACCCGGATTTCATGGGCGGAAAAATCATCCGGCGTTAAAAACACCACTTCATTGGTGGCCACCAGCGGGATGCCAGTCTGTTCGGCGAGCGTGACCGCCTGTTGCAGATATATTTCTTCATCCACCCGGCCACTACGGATCAGTTCAAGGAAAAACCGGTCCGGAAAATGTTGCTGGTAAAACTGTACCAACGCTTCTGTGCTGGGCTGATTGCCTTTAATCAGCGCTTTACCGAGCGGGCCATCTTTGCCACCGGACAGCAGGATTAAGCCCTGATTGTGCTCTGCCAGCCAGTCATGATCAATCTGTGGTTTATCAGCGACATGACCACGTAAATAAGCTTTGGACAACAACATAGTCAGGTTCTGATAACCTGCGTTATCCGCCGCTAGGATCAACAAACGGCAAGCTTCGCCTGGAAATAACGGATGTTGAGCCCAGACATCAGCGCCGACAATCGGCTTGATGCCAGCATCATGGGCGGTACTATAAAAACGCACCAGACCACACATGTTCATCTGATCGGTCAGCGCTAAGGCTGGCATCGCCAGTTTTTTTGCCGCGCCGACGATCGGTTTGATCTTACTTAAACCGTCGATCATGGAGAAATCGCTATGGACTCTCAGGTGAATAAAAGCCGGTTCCATCGTCACAGCTCATCCATTTTGGCGCTGCGCGCTATGGCATCACGCACCGGTTTATAACTCTGTCTGTGCTCGGCTAAAATGCCATGTTTGGCAATGGCAGCAAGATGCTCCGCGGTCGGATAACCTTTATGACTGGCAAAGTTATATTCCGGATACAACTGATGCAGTGCCGTCATTTCCGCATCACGCGCCACCTTGGCCAGAATAGAAGCCGCACTGATTTCCGCCACTAAACTATCGCCTTTCACCACAGCACTGGCCCGGTGCTGCAAACCATCCGGCACCCGGTTGCCATCGACCAACACCCACTGGGGTTGAATATGCAAGCCATCCACTGCCCGTTGCATCGCCAGCATGGTGGCATGCAGAATATTGAGTTGGTCGATTTCTTCAACTTCAGCCCGGCCTAAACTCCAGCTCAGCGCTTTGCTGCGAATTTCATCGGCTAACAGCAGCCTTTTCTTTTCACTGAGTTTTTTCGAATCAGCCAGCCCAACAATGGGCTTGTTTGGATCCAGGATCACCGCAGCCGTCACCACGGCACCGACCAAGGGGCCGCGCCCTACTTCATCGACACCAGCCAGCAAGGCCACTGCCGGTCGTTGAAAATCAGTCATGGATGAGCTCCAATATAGCTTGAGCCGCTTGCGAACTGGCATCACAGCGAATTTGTTGATGCAGCGCTGTAAACTGTTGCTGCATGGTCGAACCTGAGGCGCTCAGCAGCGGCTGCATTGCCGTCATCAGCGCCGGCACTGTCACTTGTTGCTGCAATAACTCAGTGACCAAGCCTTGTTTGGCCAATAAATTTGGCAAACTGAAAAAGTCGATATTGACCAAGCGCTTGGCAATTTGATAAGTCAACCAATTGGTTTTATAGGCCACCACCATCGGCGTTTTCGCCAGCATAGCCTCCAGTGTGGCGGTGCCAGAAGCGATGAATACCGCATCCGCTGCCGTCAAGGTTTGCCGGGCTTGCCCAATCAATAATGTCAATTGCAGTCCAGGCGCCAGTTGTTGCCAAATACCGGTAAACAACGTGGCTTTTTCGGCAGTGACCATATTACAGACCAATTGCAATTCTGGCCGCTGGCGCTGTAATTCGGCGGCAGCCAGTAAAAACGCAGGCGCCAATAACTTAATTTCATTGGTACGGCTGCCAGGCATCAATGCCAGCAATGGCCGTTCTGCAGCAAAACCAAGCGCCGTTTTGGCTGAGGTTTTGGCTGGTTCAAGCGGCATTTGATCGGCCAGGGTATGGCCGACAAAACGACAAGGTACCTGATGTTGATCATAAAATGCTTTTTCAAAAGGTAACAATGCCAATACTAAATCAGTGGCCGCGGCAATTTTAACAATACGTTTTTGCCGCCAGGCCCAGACTGACGGACTGACATAATGCACGGTTTTGATGCCTTGTTGTTTCAGCTTCAGTTCAACCGGTAAATTAAAATCAGGCGCATCAATGCCAATAAATACATCAGGTTTGTGCTGTTGAAAATGAGCAAGAATGTCACGACGAACCTGCAATAGTCTGGGCAACCGGCCCAACACTTCAACAATGCCCATCACTGCCAGTTCTTCCATATCAAATACCGCACTAAAGCCCTCCGCACGCATCCGTTCGCCACCAATGCCATAAAAATTAGCGTGCGGATGTTGTTGTTTCAGAGCCCGGATCAGATCCGCCCCCAGAATATCGCCTGAGTGTTCACCGGCGATCAGGGCAATGTTCAGCGTCTTTGTCGTTTGCATGCAACAACCAGTCAGAATTTCAAGCCAGAATAGTGGCGCCGATCTTACCCTGCTTTGCAGCCACAAGCACGAATTTGCTGTGGAAAAAAACCGGTGGCGTGAACCACCGGCTGACAGATCAGTGAAGCACTGCTGACGAAGGGGCACAGGGCCCAGAGAGAATTGGACAGCCATCATGGCCGACCAACCGACTGGTATTCAACGGCAGGTTGTTTAGTACCAGTAGGTACAAAAATAGTACTGAAGCAAAGTCATAGGCACAATGCAGATGTGACCAAAGGAAGGAAAAGCAAGATTGATGACGAAAAAAAGACAATACCGACAGTCAGAACTTACAACTGTCGGTATCTAAACAGCTGAATCAGCGGATAATACCGCGTGCTGAATTGGCGATGAAATCAGTAAAAACGCGAATTTCGCCGATGGAGGCTGATTTTTCTGCCAATTGGCTCACAGCCTCAGGCACCGTCAGACTTTGCCGATATAACACTTTATAAGCGCGGCGAATTTCCAGAATCACTTCCGGACTGAAACCACGGCGTTTTAAACCTTCGCTGTTAATGCCATGCGGTTCAGCGTGAGAACCATGCGCCATGACATAAGGCGGCACATCTTTGACCACAATAGAGCCACCGCCGATAAAGCTATGAGCGCCAATGTGACAAAATTGATGCACCCCAGTCATACCGCCAAGGATCACCCAGTCACCGACATGGACATGACCGGCAGTCGAAGCCGCGCTGGCAAAAATCACATGGTCGCCAATCACACAATCATGCGCGACATGGGTGTGATTCATAAACAGGTTATGACTACCAATTTTGGTCAATCCTTTGTCTTGCACTGTGCCGCGATGCACAGTACAGCCTTCACGAAATACGTTAAAATCACCGATATGCAGTTCGGTCGGTTCATTCCGGTATTTTTTGTCCTGACAGGCTTCACCGATACTGCAAAACTGGAAAAAATGATTTCCTTCTCCAATGGTGGTTGGTCCTTTAATCACAACGTGCGATTCCAACACACAGTTATCACCTAAAGTGACATTGGCTGCAATATAACAAAAAGGGCCGATACGGACATTGCTGCCAATACGGGCACCCTCTTCAATCACGGCGGAGGCATGGATCATATCAGAGCTCTCTTCTGGCACACATTAACTCAGCAGTACAGACGATTTGCTCGTCCACTTTGGCTTCGCAATAGAACTTCCACATGTTACGGCGTTCTTTTAAAAATTTCACTTCGATCACCATGGTATCGCCTGGCACGACCGGGCGTTTAAAACGCGCTTCATCGATAGCAGCAAATAGATACAATTCATTGTCAGCGCGTTCTGTCACAGTTTTAAAGCCAAGGATACCTGTCGCCTGCGCCATCGCTTCCAGAATTAAAACACCAGGGAAAATTGGCATTCCAGGAAAATGACCGGTAAAAATCGGTTCATTAATGGTGACGTTCTTGATCGCTGTCAGTGATTCGCCCGGGGTGAAATCTAATACCCGGTCAATCAACAAAAATGGATAGCGATGTGGCAATAACGCCATAATTTCCTGAATTTGCAATGTATTTAATGAGTTGGTCAAAATAGATCCTCTGACAATTTAAAACTGATACAGCCGACGCCTTGCAGTCTCAGGACTCTTCTGGCGTGGCTGGGCGCAAAGCTGCGACTTGCTGTTCAAGCTCACGGAGCCTGTGATACATCTGATCCAGTTGGCGGTAACGCACACTGTTTTTCCGCCATTCCAGATTGGTGGATGCCGGTACGCCAGACGAGTAGACACCTTTTTCAGTGATCCCCTTGGTAATCATCGACATACCGGTAATATGAACGCCGTCACAAATTTCAATGTGACCGGTAATCGCCACCGCTCCGCCGATGACACAATAGCGACCAATTTTACTGCTGCCAGCCACCACTGTACAACCGGCAATAGCGGTATGGTCCCCGATTTGCGCGTTGTGGGCAATCTGCACCTGATTGTCCAGAATCACGTTTCGGCCAATGATAGTATCTTCCAGCGCACCACGGTCGATGGTGGTATTAGCACCAATTTCACATTGGTCGCCGACAATGACCCGACCCAACTGTGGGATCTTCAGCCACTGACCACGTTCATTGGCAAAACCAAAACCATCGGCACCAATTACTGCCCCACTGTGAATAATACAAGCAGCACCAATCTGCACCCGATGATACAAGGTGACCCGTGGCCATAACTTAGTACCAGCACCAATAGTGACAGCTTCGCCAATCACACAACCGGCACCAATTTGTACATCGGCAGCAATCACAGCATCTTTTTCAATCACGGCATAAGCGCCAATGGCCGCACTTGGCGCAATGCTGGCACTGGGATCAATACTCGCGGTTGGATGAATACCAGCACAGGCACTCGCTGGCGTGGTATCTAGCAATTGGGCTACTTTGGCAAAAGCGACATAGGGATCAGCAACGACTAGCGCGGCAACAGGGCAGAACTCAAGCTCTTCCGCTTTGATTAACACCGCAGCAGCACTGGTTTGCTGTAAAAAACGCCGATATTTACTATTGGATAAAAAAGTAATAGCACCGGAAGTGGCAGCCTCCAGTGTGGCAACGGCGCTGATTTGTGCAGCGCCGTCTCCATGTAGCTGAGCACCTAAGTACTCAGCTAAAAATGCCAGCTTGTAACCTGTCATTATTTGGCTTTACTAACCTGAGTCACAACAGCTGAAGAGATGTCGTACTCTGGTTTGGCATAAACCGCAGCACCGGCGTTATAAATAACGTCGTATTGCTCTTTTGCCGCCACTGCATCAATAGCAGCTTTGATCAGTCCCATCAGTTTATTACGTTCTTCGTTCTGACGGGCACGATAAGCTTCATCTAAAGCACGGGCCATAGGCTCGTACTGTTGTTGTTGCTTGGCAATTTCAGCTTCCAGATCTTTTTTCTGCTGCGCGCTCATGGTAGAACCATCACGCTTGAATTTTTCAATGTTAAAACTGAGGTCTTTTTCCAGTTTTTGTACATCAGCAATCTTGGTGCTGAATTCAGTTTTTAATGATTCCTGTACTTTTGCTGTTTGTGGCAACTGGGCAACAATGGCTTGTACATCGACAAAACCTACTTTCATCTCTTTTGCAGAAACCGCACCAGCCATCAGAACACTGGCCAGCAACACTGCTGATTTGGTCAAACTTGACTTAAACATGATGTCCTTTTACCTCAAAATAATGCTTAAAATGTTGTGCCGATATTAAAACTGAAGTTTTCCTGTTCATCACCATCATACTTTTTGATGATTTTGGCAAGGCTGAATGTCAAAGGTCCCATTGGTGATATCCATTGTACAGTCACACCAGCAGAGACCCGAATCATACCTGCATCTGAATAATCCAGCAAACCTGTTTGCAGATAATTCGCCGCTTGATACTGGGTTAATCCGGCATACCTGTTGATATCAAATTCAGTATCCCAAACGTTACCCGCATCGACGAATAAACTAGTCCGGATTGAGTTGGCATAATCTTCTTTGACTAAAGGGGTCGGCGTAATCAGTTCCAAAGTAGAAATTGCCAGCGCATTACCACCAAACGAGCGTTGCGACACGTTATAGCTGTCATAAGAAGGTGACGCAGGCAATGTTCCGGTCGAACCGCCAAATGGATCAGGCAGTCCAGGGATCGATGACACATACCGATACACGGCACGCGGACCAATGACGCGGTTTTCGAAACCACGGAAGTTCTGACCACCGGCATAGAAATTGTCATTAAATGGTAATGTGTGATCATAACCGTTAGTGCTGCCATAACCATTCCCGTAACCTAATTCCAACTTGCTAAGGAATGCCCAGCTATGGTCATTGCTGAGTGGAATGTAGTTCCGGATTTCAAAGTTGGTTTTGAAATAGGTTAGATCGGAGTTTGGCGTGGTAATTTTACCGTTCAAACCGATATATAAACCATCAGTTGGGAAAGTACCGCGGTTCAGCGTACTGCGGATCCAGGCTGCGGTTAACTCATAGTTGGTAAAATTATATTTCGAATCTGGCGAATTTGGGTCGACCAGCACAGCACGGAAATGCCGTAACTGGTCAAATTCCTGAATATAACTCAGTTCACTGACCACGATATTAGAGCCAAAGTTTAACCGGGTATATTCATTAATCGGGAAACCAAAGCTGATACCAGTGCCATAACTCTTCTGGTTGTAGGCCTCTAAACCGGCTTTACTGCCATCAAAATCTGAATAGAAAATCGAACCGCCAAGCCCAATCGCATCCAGCGTGAAATACGGATCGTTATAGTTCAGGTTGATTGATTTCTGATATTTGTTGGTATTGAGACTAATACCTGCGGAATTACCAGAGCCCAGGAAACTTTGTTGCTCGATGCCAAACTGGAACGACAAGCCCTGGTAGCTACCAAAGGACACACCAGCATTAAAGCTACCTGATGAACGTTCTTTAATTTTAAAGTCGATATCAACTTTATCATCAACCCCTGGTACTGGGGTGGTAGTGAAATCGACTTTTTCAATATAAGGCAACCGTTGTACCCGCAGCTTGGATAATTCTAAGCTGTCGTTCGATAACCAAGCACCTTCCATTTGGCGTAATTCACGACGAATGACTTCGTCCTTGGTCACGGCATTACCCGCTACTTTAATCCGGTTAACGTAAACCCGTTTGCCCGGATCAATACTGAGCGTCAATGCAACTTCTTTTTTGGCATCATCGATATTGGTACTGGTTCGTACCTTAGAATTGGCATAGCCGAAGCTAGCTAAAAACTTAGCAATACTTTCTTCGGTATAAGTAACTAAAGCACCATTGTATAACTGACCACTTTTCAGCGGCAGCATGGCTTTAATAATTGCATCCTGTCCGACCATATCGCCGACAAAATCAACACCAGTAATGGTGTACTGCTCGCCTTCTTTCACTTCTAACGTGACGTACACCGAGGTTTTGTCTGGACTGACAGCAACAGTATTGGCTTCGATATCAAACCGCAGATAGCCGCGGTCCAGATAATAACTCCGCACCTTTTCCAGATCGCCTTTTAAGGTGTCTTTCTGGTAGCGGTCAGAAGCCATAAAACGCCACCAAGGTAAATCGACCAGTGACTCAGTGTTTTTCAGAATTTCTTCATCGCTGAACAACTTATTCCCAACGATGTTGATTTGACGCACAGAAGCCGCATCACCTTCGACAAACTGCAGTTTCAGATTCACTCTGTTGCGCGGTAAGTACGTCAGTTTAATCTCAACTTTGGCGTTATATTTACCTACGCCGTGATAGAACTCGGTCAAGCCGTTTTCAATTTCACGGATCAGCGTTTTATCCAGCTGTTCACCGATAATAATCTTCTGATTGGTCAAACTTTCCGATAACTGCTCTTCTTTGATGTCTTTATTGCCATCAAATTCAATAGCGTTAATTGTCGGACGTTCTTTTACCCGGTAAATGACGGTATTACCGTCGCGATACACAGTGATTTCATCAAAGTGGCCAGCGCCGTATAAAGTCTTGATACTTTTGGACAAGGTAAAAGTTGTCACAGTATCGCCAATATTAAATGGCAGGTTATTCAATGCCGCACCAAGGGCGACGCGTTGTAAGCCTTCCACCTGAATGTCTTGCACAGTAAAAGATTGTTCAGCGAGCACCGAGTTGCTGGCAGAGGCCAACAACATCGCAGCTACTAATCGTTTAATTGTCATTGTTTTGGACTACTTATGATTAGTTTATTACAAACGAGAAATATCGTTGAGCAGCGCAATTCCCATTAACATCAGCAGA
>CAZGHW010000029.1:0-26521 GCA_964525695.1 uncultured Rheinheimera sp.
AGCGGGGATGCCTCTCTTTTGTTATCGGCCAGGATATTCCGAAATGAGGTATAGGCCATCGGATTGGACATTTTATTCCGCTCTGAGCTCGCCAGTACAAAGGTAATACTGGAATAAATAGCATTGGCATATTCCAGATACTGGCGCTGACTTTCTAACTGCGAAGCGTAATTTTTACCAAGAGTACGAAAGGATTCGGCTTGAACTTCATAATTTTTGTTTTGTTTTAGTTGCTCCAGAATACCGCCAATAATTTTTTGCTCGTTTTTTTGCAGCGCGGTATCAAGCAAAATGCGATCAATGCTGACATCATCCAGTGCCACATCGCCATTGACGGCCTCAATATCTAAGCGGATATATTTGCGGCCCGGATCATCAATCGAAATGCGATGCGTCAAATAATCGGCCGAACTGGCCAGGCTTTCAATTAAGCCGACCTGCTGCCATTCACTGCCCAATTGCATCGAAGCCGAAGTTAAAATATGAATACGATAACTGGTATTCTGCTGTTGTGGCTTTAGCCAAAACTCGAGTAAACCAGGCTCAGCCACGGGTTGTCGCGTGACCAGCGAACTGTGTCCCTGGGCACATAACAGGGCTTTATTGCCAGTGCGCGCTATTTCTGTACTGATTTGGCAGCCGGACAAGATGTTAAAACTTTGCTGCTGCTCAAAATCACTGCTAAAAACCACCTCGGCAGCCTTGGCCGACACCGCACTTGTGTATAGCGCACATAACGGCAGCAGTGTGTTTAACAAAGCTTGGCTGACAGGTTTAAGCACAGTGTGGAGCATCATATATCCTGATTTTTGAAAAGGCTGCTATTGAGTTGGGCGAGAAAGTCGCGCATGACAGTAACTTAGCTGACATAGACTTTACCAGAGCTGAATCGGTAGGTTAAGCCAGTCTATCCTAACCGGCGCTTTTTTCTGCAGCAGGCTGGTTTGACTTGCATTGCTTGCAAATGATAATTATTATCATAAAGATGTGGCAGCAGTCGCCACTGCAGTACATTTAAGCCGGGGCTGGGCAGTGGTAAACAGCGCAAGTCCCATCAGACCGAACAGAAGGAGTTTTTATGTCAAGTTATGCTCAATTGACCGCAGTAGCGGCTTTCTCAGTGTTGTTAAGCCTCAGTGTCACTGCCCACGATGAGCGGCCAGATCATTTTGATGGTAAAACAGTGACAACCGAAGCCGAGGCCCGCAGTTATTTCAGTCAATATAACCAAAAACTGGCCACCTTATTAGCTTTACCAGAGCTGAGTCCGGTGCAGTTACTGGAAATTCATGAAATCACCTATACCCTGGAAAATGCCTTAGTAAAATTACCAAAGGAAGCGGCTAAAGTAGCTGATCTGTTGGAATCGCTGCATTTAGCTTCCGAATATGCGCATGCGGCAGACACCAAAAAACAGGGTGAACAATATTTACAGGCTGTCGCCGCCTTGGCTGGTAAATAAACGCTGAAGTTCAGCCATGACAGCCCTTGCCGTCAGGTTCAAACTGCAAAGTCATCAACTGACTGCTGTGTTGTCGGCACGCCAGTCAGTTGTACTGCTTCCTTAACATGACCTTTTCGTTGTACAGCTTTGACAGGACAAATTGTGATGACCACAGACAAAGCCGTTGTGGCTGACGCCGGCCAGGCTGCTGCTGGCTGGATAGCTATTTTTTATCGCCAATGGCGCCGTCACCCCTGGATTGGTAGTGGCTTAGTTGGCTGTGTGTTGCTTTTTGGCTGGTTCAGTGGTCAAAGTTTAGCCGCTGTCAGCTCGCCTGGCATGTCGACAGTCCTCAGTTATGCCCTGCTGGGAGGCTCGGCTGGTTTGTTGGCGACCACACTGGGCGCCTTACCGGCACTTTTTTTGCGACAGGTCTCGCAGCAGGTCGAAGACGGTTTACTTGGATTTGCTGCTGGCATGATGTTGGCGGCAAGTGCTTTTTCTTTGATCCTGCCAGGTTTGGCAGCTGCAGGTACTTTATTTGGCTCGGCGCCTGCGGGTTCACTCTTTATTGCCGCAGCCATTGGCTTTGGCGTATTGCTGATGTTGGGGTTAGATACTTTTACTCCACATGAACATCAAAATGTCGGTCCTTGCGGTCCTGGCCATCAGCAATGCCCGCGGTTGTGGCTTTTTGTGTTTGCTATTGCTATTCATAATTTACCGGAAGGGATGGCCATCGGCGTTAGTTTTGTGGATGCTGATTGGTCGGTTGGTGTACCGCTGACCTCAGCCATTGCGATCCAAGATATTCCGGAAGGGCTGGCCGTGGCGCTGGCATTAACTCGCTTGGGTATACAACCGCGTTTGGCGGTGTTGATTGCTGCTGGATCTGGCTTATTTGAACCCCTGGGTGCTTTGTTAGGGGTCGGACTTTCAGCTGGCAGTCCATTGGCTTACCCCCTTGGTTTAGGCTTAGCAGCCGGCGCGATGTTATTTGTGGTATCGCATGAGGTGATCCCAGAAACTCATCGCAATGGTCACCAAACTACAGCAACCTTAGGGTTAATGGCTGGCTTTATGCTGATGATGGTGCTGGATACCGCCTTGGGCGCTGGCTAAGTCAGGATATATATGCCGCAGGCTGCGGTGAAGTCAAATAGGTATGACAAATGATACTGCAAATAGTTCGCAATAACTGTTGACAGCGAACTGAGAATCACTATTATTGGCGCAAATTTTGTACCGCTACTCAATACGTTGGGCGGTGCAAGCAGTAGTCCAATAAGATTGATAGGAGTATCAGATGTTCAACACCAAACCGGCTAAGCTTGCGCTGGCATTACAACTCGCCTTGTTGCCTTTGTCCGTCGTGCAGGCAGACACCACTGCAGTGGCAGAGCCTACCACTGAACGTATGGTGGTGACAGCCTCTGGTATTGAGCAGAAATTGGTGGATGCGCCAGCCAGTATCTCTGTGATAACTATAGAAGAATTGCAAAGCCGGCCTTTCACCACCTTACTGGATGCAGTGCGGGATGTGGAAGGGGTGGATATCGGTGAAACCCGTGATAAAACCGGTCAGGGCAGCATTAGCATGCGTGGTATGGGCTCAGATTACACCCTTATTCTGATTGACGGGAAACGACAAAATAATCACGGTGATATTTATCCAAATAACTTTGGAGGCAATCAGTTTGGCCATATGGCACCGCTGGAAACTATAGAAAGAATTGAGGTTATCCGTGGTCCTGCGTCAACCTTATATGGTGCTGATGCTTTAGGTGGCGTCATTAATATTATTACCAAAAAATTTGCGAATGACTGGAATGGCTCTGTCAACCACAGCCGCAGTCTACAAAGTAATGATAACTATGGCGATGAAATTACCACCGATTTTAACGTCATGGGCCCGCTGATTGCCGATACGCTGGGTTTTGCCTTACGTGGCAGTGCTTATAACCGGATGGCTTCAACCCCAACTTATGCACCCGTCACTTACCCTGACGGCACTGTGCGTAACCGCTCGCTGGGCTTTGGTGCTGGTGGTAAAACAGTGGATAACGACAGCACCAGTCTGGGTGGTCGTTTAAGCTGGAAAATGGCTGACAATCAACAACTTTGGTTTGATATCGACAGCTCAACACAACAATACGACAACACACCTATTATCAACGATGATGGCAGCCGCGAATATCCGGTGGGTACTGTAGATGATATCAGCAGCGTCTGGCGGGTAGGTGGCTACTGTCAGAACAGCACTGCCAGCACGCAAAAAGACTGTACTGCCAGTAAAGGCAAATGGATCCGGCGTGCAGAACCACGCGTTGGATATAGCGACCAACAAGAATTCAGCCGCGATAGCTGGTCGCTCAGCCATCAGGGCAATTGGGCTTTTGGTAACACTGCTGCAGCTTTATCTTATGTCGATACCCAAAACCACGGCCGGACTTTGCCATTTAGCCTGGCGGAGCGCAGTGAACTGTTGAAGATGTTGGAAGGCACCGGCATTTATGCTGGTCAAACCGAAGCACAACGCAAAGCTTTGGCGGCAAAAACTTATCTGCCAAGACCAAAACGGACTATGGCCAGCAATCAATATACCTTTGATGCCAAACTGGACATGCCATTTGAACTGGCCGGGCAGCATACTGCGATTGTCGGGACCCAAGTGATCCGCGGTGAGTTGGAAGATAGTGTGTTTGGTTTAGAATCTGGTGTTGCTGGTCAGGTGCAGGAACACAATATGTGGTCTTTGTTTGTCGAAGATACCTGGCAAAGCTCGACAGATTTGGCGCTGACTGGCGGTATTCGCCGTGACGATCACCAGGTGTTTGGTGCTCAGTTGAGTCCACGCTTATACGGTGTTTATTCACTCAGTGAGCAATGGACGGTGAAAGGCGGTGTCAGCACTGGTTTTAAAACGCCAAAAACTACCCAATTGTACGATGGCGTGGTCGGTTTTGGTGGTCAGGGTACCTTACCGCTGTTTGGCAACCCGAACTTAAAAGCAGAAACCAGTGTCTCGACCGAAATTGCGGCCTACTGGGAGCATCCTGATCGCCACAACTTTAACATCACTGTGTTCAATAATGAATTTGACGACAAGATCACGACACAGAATTGTGGTGCAGGCACTGATTTAGTCTGTTCATCGACCGGTGAATACGCGAATTTAGGTTATGCCTTAAGTTCAATGTCGGTCAATATCGATAAAGTCACCATTAACGGTGCTGAGCTGGCGGGGCGTTGGCAAGTGCTGGACAGCCTGGCACTGCGCGGTAACTATACCTTCACCGACAGCGAACAAAAAAGTGGTGCTAACAAAGGTCAGCCGCTGAATAACAGTGCCCGTCATATGACGAACCTGACGCTGGATTGGGAAGTGAACACCGATCTGAAACTGTCGCTGATTAGTGAGATCCGCACCAAGAGATACCGCAGCTGGGATACAGTGAAGAAAGAAGAGTTGTATTTTAAAGCCTATGAAGTGTTCCATCTGGCTGCCAGCTATAAAGCCAGCCCGACTGTGACGTTCAATGCCCGGATCAATAACTTATTGGATCAGGACTTTACCACTTACGATTTACAGTTTGCCAGTTGTGCCAGCGGCACCAGTTGTTTTGATGGCATTCAAGCCAATTATGTTGATGATTACAACAACAAAGACAAAGCGCGTAATCTGTGGTTAAGTGTGAACGTGCGGTTCTAAATCTCGATTGAGCGAACTCTGCGATGAAAAGCCAAAAACCATCTCCCAGGAGATGGTTTTTGGCTGTTGGGGGAGCCACTGAGGATTAGCCTGAAGGCCAGTCATCAGAATGGGATTTGGCTAAAAAACAGTTGTTGTTGCGGCTAAGACAGGGTATACCAAAATGGATTATTGTTTTTGGCACTGTTGGCATGCGAAGACTCCGCGGTTTACTACGCCGCTCAATTCATCCGTTCGTCCGTCGTACTCTCCGCCGCTGGCTTCGCCCTGCAATGCCGGCACTGCCGCATGCTGTGGCTGTTATGCCGGACTGCAGCATAACAACAGCTGATTTGGCCCTTTTGCCTCCCTGGCGAGCACCGGTTGATCATGGGCTGCAACCATCGGCAGATCAGCATCTCCCTTGGTGGTGGACCCTGCCATTATGGCTTTATCAAAGTCATGACTGGTCGCTGCTTTTATCCAACCTGACGCACAAACCACTGTTATTGCTGCCAGTATTTAATCATGCTGACGCGCTCGCGCAAGCGATGCAGGCTTTGCTGAGGCATGACAAAGCTTTTGATCAACTGATCCTGCTGGATGATGGCAGTACCGATCCTGCGGTATCTTTATTATTACAACACTATAAACAATTGGCGGGCATCCGGTTGATCCGACATGCCAAACGCGCCGGGCTGGCAGCTTGCTGGCAAAAAGGACTGCAATTGGCAGCCAGTCGGCAGCAGGATCTGGTGTTACTGAGCACTGATGTTATCGTCAGTCCCGGCTGGTTGTTGCAATTAAAACTGGCCGCCTATAGCGGGCCTCAGATCGCGAGCGTTAGCGCTAATCAACAGGTCAGGCTTGGCTTGCCACACTGGTGGTCGGTCAAACAACAACAGCAACAGCAACACAGCTGCATCAGGGCTTTCGCCCAGACAGCTTACCCAGCTGTTGTCAAAGATGCCTTGCCAGATTCAGCTTGTCTTTATATCCGTGCTGCCGCGTTGGCACTGGTGCTCACAGAGCAAACGGACGTTACTGCGATAGATTTAGCCGGTTTTTTGCAAAACAGCAGCCGTTTTGGACTGCAACATCTGCAAAGTTACAAAGCCATCGTCTGGCCTTATGCCGGTCATCACAGTCGCTACCGACTGCCAGAACCTTTTGCTCAAAGCCAGCTGCGGCGGCGTGCTAGCGGCAATGCCAATAGCGCTGCGACCACCAGCCTGCACGTGAATCTGGCGACAGCTCAACAACAACTGATTTTACAACGGCTTGCTTTGGTTACTTCGACAGCAGCATGCGTCAAGCCAAGAAAATTAGTGCTGCTGGCAGGCACATTCGCAGACAGCCTGCTAACCTCTGTCAGTGAGCTAGCAGTACAGCGGCATCTTACGGCATTGCTAAGCGCTGGGACTGAGGAATGCTTGTTGTGTCATTACAATGGCGTAGAACTGCAGTTAGTTTATGGTGATGCGGCATTGGTCAGTCGTCAACGGCCCCTGCTGTTAGAGCAGATTGCGCTGCCAGCAGAGGGGCAGGCTGCTGCAACACTGTTGCGGCACACGGTCATTCGTTGGGTGTGGCAATGGTCAGTTGAAGCGATTGATGTCAGCCTGCTGCATGTCAAGCCTGTGCCGGAATTGCAATTATTGCTGGACCTATGCCTACAGATCAGCCAATTGCTTGACCTTGGGTTGCATCTTGACAGTGAATAAGCGCACAGTTCGGATCAGGTGAATAGATTCGGCAAGATGTTTATTTTATAACCGCTCTTGACTATTATTAAATCACCGAGTAAAACGATTAAGAGAGGATTGGTGATGAGAGACAGCAATTCTTTAGATAGACCAAAACAACGTTATGTTGTTTTTTTTCATAACAATACTTAAACGATTAAGATTACTAATCCCGACAGGGGGCGATGCACATGTTCAGACCAAACAAAGTTTCAATGGCAGTACAACAGGTATTATTGGTTTCATCTATGTTTGTTGCGACGCCGCTGCTGGCACAGACCACAGCAGCAACGCCGGCCGAACAGCAAGAAAACAAGGAAAAACAGGCGTTTGAAACTATAGTCGTCACCGGCAGTGTGGCCGGTAAAACTCAGATCGAATCGGCTGTGGCGGTGACCAGCGTCGATGCTGATATGATTAAAGACTTTCAACCAAGTTCAGAATCCGAAGTATTCCGCATGATCCCCGGCATTCAGGTGGCAGGCACAGCTGGACCTGGCGGCAACTCGAATATTGCAGTCCGTGGTTTGCCGGTAGCCACCGGTGGTTCGCCCTTTGTACAAATCCAGGAAGATGGCTTACCTACGGTATTGTTTGGTGATATGAACTTTGGAAACAATGATTATTGGACCAGGTTTGATGCCAGCGTCGATCGCGTCGAAGGCGTGCGTGGTGGCACTGCCGGCACTTTTGCCTCGCAAGCACCAGGCGCTATTATCAACTACATCAGTAATTATGGTGACACCGATGGTGGTTTTATCCGGTTAAATACCGGCCTGGGCTTTGATGAAAACAAAGTTGACTTCCGATATGGCGGTGCCGCCAGCGACAAAGTGAATTTTCACCTGGGCGGTTTTGTCAAAAGAGGCCGCGGTCCGTTGGACGCGGGCTTTAATGTCAGTGAAAGCGCGCAGCTCAAAGGTAACTTGACGAAGTTTTTTGCCGATGATGTGAGTTATATCCGTTTCCTGGTTAAGGTTGCAGATACCCAGGAGCCGAACTATACCGGCGCACCGGCGCTTGCTAATTATGCCAACAAAAAGTTTAGTAATCTAAAGCCATTTCCAGGCTTTGATGGTCGGAAACAATCTAATTATTCTATTCACAATCAAGAGTTTATGATTGTGAATAATCAAGGTGATCTCGAGCGCGTTGAGATGAGCGGCATCACCACTGAAGCTGTCGCGCTTGGCAATGAGCTGCATTACGAATTTGAAAATGAGATTGTCCTTGACAACAAAATGCGTTGGACTGATATGAGCGGTGGTTTTACCGCGCCATTTCTAAATACCGCGACCAGTGCCAGCGTGTTAGGCTCAACGGTCAATGGCGCTGTGGTCAAGCAATTACGTTATGCCAATGGTCCAAGCGCCGGTCAGGTATTTACTGGTAGTTACTTAAATAACAATACCAACGTACACACCAATATTGGCGATGTTGGCAGCTTCGTCAATGATTTGGCCATTGCCAAAAAGTTCGCCATTGATCAAAACCAACTGACCCTTAGAGCTGGTTATTTCTATATGGATCAGAACATCGCTGCTGACTGGCACACCAATAAAACCTATTCAGAACTGACGGGTAACGATCCGGCCATGCTGGATTTATTTGATGATGCTGGCAATAAACTGACCGCCAATGGTATCGCAGGCTTTAACAATAACTGGGGTGATTGTTGTAGCCGTGACTACAATCTGGGTTATACCGATACAGCCCCTTATTTTGCCGCTGATTATGATACCGAATTATTTACCATCGACGGCAGTGTAAGGCGCGACAGTGTCGACGCTTCCGGCTGGGCGCAGGCAGGTGGCAAAGAGTTTAATACCTTGGTCAATGGGGTGGCTATTCCGACCATGCTACCCAATGGCAATCGGGAAAACCTCAATTATTCAGTCAGTTACACCTCCTGGACTGTCGGTGGTCTGTATAAACTGAACGAAGATACCAGTCTGTTCACCCGCGCTTCCAAAGGCGGTCGTTTTAATGGCGATCGACAAATTGTCAGCGGCAAAATTAATGCCGACGGTAGCTTGAATCAGGCCGGGCAAACTGCGGCAGTGGATTTTGTCAATCAATACGAAGTTGGTATTAAACGGCGTGGTGATGTGCTGTCTGGCTATTACACTTTTGAGCTGACCTTACTCAAAGGTGATTTTAAACAAAGTACCTATGAATTATCAGCGACCCGTTGTGGTGGGGCTGCGGGTGGTTGTGTGATTGATGCCGAATATAAATCCAGCGGTGCCGAAGTACTGGGTTCAGTCCGTTTTGGTGATTTTTCATTGGTGGGGAATGCCACCTATTCGGATGCCAAAAAACTGGCCGCCGGTGCCAGCGATTGGGTCAGAGCAGACGGTATTCCGGATCTGATTTATACCGTATCTTCTAACTATCATCTGACTGAGCAAGTGGTGGCAGGCCTGAATATGACCGGCCAAACTACGTCGATTGATGGTGTTGGCAATGAATATCCGTCGTCCATTACCCTGGGTGGCCATCTGCGTTATAGTCCGGCGGAAAATCTTGAATTGGGTTTGCAAGTCTATAACCTGACTGATAAATTCGATTTACGTGGAAATGGTGGTTTGGCCGATGCAACCAGTAATCCAACCGTGATTGGTGGCTCGCCCGTCATTGGTCGGACTGTGATGGCCTCGGTCAAAGTCAGTTTCTAAACTGACGGTTGACCGCTGTGGTGCGGGTGCTGTGCAAAACACCCCCGCTTGATGGCAGCAGCCGTGCTGGCTGCTGTGCTCGATTGAGGACACTTGCCGCATGTTTGATCAAACGGCTGCTGGCCAGGGCTCAGCATCAGCAGAGCCAATCCGGCAAATTGTGATTGTGGGGGGAGGCACCGCTGGCTGGATGACAGCGGCCGCACTAGCCAATGCGTTACAACGGGATTGTCAGATTACTTTAATTGAATCGGATGACATTGGCACTGTCGGCGTTGGCGAAGCCACCATACCGCCGATCCGGTTGTTTAACCGCTCGTTAGGCATCGATGAGCATGATTTTGTTCGTTTTACCCAAGGTACCTTTAAGCTAGGGATCCAGTTTGTCAATTGGGGAGCCATCGGCGATCGTTACTTCCATCCGTTTGGTAGTTATGGTCGGCCTTTTGATTTGGTCAGTTTCCATCATTATTGGTTGCAGGCGTATCGACAAGGTAAGACTGACAGTCTGGATCCTTATTGCATGGCTTGGGCAGCGGCTTCACAACATAAGTTTGCGCCGCCACTGGGCGATCCACGCCACTTATTATCCACTTACGAATATGCCTATCATTTTGACGCTGGTCTGTATGCCAGTTATTTACGCCAATACGCCGAACAAAAGGGCGTCCGTCGTCTTGAAGGCAAGGTCTGTGCGGTCAGCCAACATGAAACCTCTGGTTTTATTCAAGCTGTGCAGTTAGCCAATGGCCAAACGATCGCCGGCCAGCTCTTTATTGACTGCTCTGGTTTTCGTGGGTTGCTGATTGAAGAAACCCTCAACACAGGTTATCAAGACTGGTCGCACTGGTTACCTTGTGATCGGGCATGGGCAGTTCCGACCGCAAGGGCGTCAGCGGCGCCTTTGTCACCCTATACCCGTTCGACTGCGCATGCCGCTGGTTGGCAGTGGCGTATTCCTTTGCAACATCGCACTGGCAATGGTCATGTGTTTAGTTCAGCTTTTATGCCGGAGGCAGATGCCTGTGATCTGCTGTTGAATCAACTGGACCAGCCGCCATTGGCAGAACCCCGCTTGTTGAAATTTGTCACTGGTCGGCGCAAGCAATGTTGGCACAAGAATGTGGTTGCAATTGGTTTGGCCAGTGGTTTTCTTGAGCCGCTGGAGTCAACCAGTATCCATCTGATCCAGGCTGGTATTGCCAAGTTACTGGCGTTATTTCCTGATCAGCGCTTTGACCCATTACTGAGCCAGGAATACAACAGAGTGGCCAGTAAAGAAATGGAAAATATCCGCGATTTTTTGATCTTGCATTATCACCAAACGGAACGGGCAGACAGTGAATTCTGGCGTTATTGCAGCGCTATGTCTGTGCCGGAAAGCCTGGCTTATAAAATTGCCCATTTTCGTCAATCCGGTCGTTTGATTGCCGGCGAGATGGATTTATTCGGCCAGGCCAGTTGGCTCGCTGTGCATTTAGGCCAGCGCAATTTCCCGCAGCAAACAGATGCCATGTTGTCTTACCGCACTGTCGATGGCAGCCAGCGCCTGGCGCAGTTACAACAAGCCTTAGCGGCGACAGCGCAACAACTGCCCAGTCAGCAGCAGTATATTGCGCGTTATTGCCAGGCCAGCCAAGGCTAAAATCGTAGAAAAAAACAACAGGAACCCGGCCGGTATATTGCAACTTAATCGTTTAAGGTGTAGCTTCATCGACACCGAGTCTGCCAAGGGGGACGACGACACCCTTTGGCAGATCCGATCTCAGCGTCGGTTCGCAACTGCGGTCGCCCGGTAAACAAATTCAACATAAAAAAATATAACAACTTCAAATCAGACAGGATAGACAAATGCAACCACAACAGACGCCCGCGGGCGCAGAACCGCAAGCGGTAGTACCGCCATCCGGCCCCTCACTGGACAGCGCAGGCAAAGCAAGCCCCTTGTTAACAACAGCGTCATTTGTCCAGGTCAAATGGATGACTTGTTTGATGTTTTTTGTTTTTGCCATGACCACAGACGCGGTCGGCGTTATTATTCCGCAGGTGGTGGCGCAGTTTTCGTTATCCTTGACTGAAGCGGCAGCTTTTCATTATGTGCCGATGCTTTTTATTGGCTTGTCAGGCTTATTTCTTGGCCGGCTGGCGGACAGGCTAGGGCGCAAACCGGTGATTCTAGCCGGTTTAGCTTTATATAGCATCGCTTGTGTCGCTTTCGCCTTTGGCGATAATTTTACTTTTTATCTGATTTTACTTGGACTTTGCGGCTTAAGTATTGGCTTATTTAAAACGGGTGCGCTGGCGCTGATTGGGGATGTCAGTCCTGATTGCGACAGCCACACCCGATTAATGAACCGGGTGGAAGGTTTTTTTGGTTTAGGCGCTATTGTCGGCCCAGCTTTGGTCGCGTTATTACTGGCGGCCAGTTTGGCTTGGACGCAACTCTATTTGCTGGCTGGTTTTATTTGCTTGTTGTTGTTGTTATTAGCTTGGCGTCTTGATTATCCACCTTATCTGCCGCAGCAACAAAGTTCAATCTGGCAAAGTTTACAGTTGATCAAAGATGGCTACGCACTCGGTTTCTCTTTAGCCATTGCCTGTTATGTCGCAACTGAAGTGGCTATTTTTGTCTGGTTGCCAACCTTATTACAGCAATATGATGGTCAATGGACCTTGCTGGCCAGTCACGCCATCACGGTATTTTTTATCTTAAGAACTGTGGGGCGTTTCCTGGCCGAATGGTTGTTAAATCGGTTTGAATGGACGCTGTTACTGGCGTGGTTTGGCAGCGCAATTTTGCTCTGTTTTGCGTTGAGTATGTGGTTTGGCGTTCGTTGGGCCTTGTGGCTGATGCCACTCTCCGGTCTTTTTATGTCGATGATGTATCCAACCCTAAATTCAAAGGGCATTAGTTGTTTTCCACGGCAACAACATGGCGCTGTGGCTGGACTGATCTTGGCTTTTACCGCGCTCGCCGCTGCAGTCGGGCCTTTGTTGATGGGCTTAGTTGGCGACTTGTTTGGTAATTTAAGTTATGGCTTTTATCTAGCCACCGGCTTTGCTGCTGTATTGGCGGCGGGTTTGTGGTGGAATCACTGGGCACAACCAGCTGCTGCCAGACTGGCGCAGCATGGTTAAAGTGGATATGCTGCTTAGATTCAACGTTTTCTCGCGTTCAGGGAGCTCTTAGATGGATATAGTTCGGCTCAGTATCCACCCCAGGGTATTTTTTCAGCTCGCACCGCAGCGTCGTCTGGCCATCTACCTGATGGCTATTTGTATGTTGGTGGTGACTTTGTTGCACAGCTGGTATTTTCCGGTCTTACCCCAGAGCAGCCATCTTGAACTCAGTTTTTACTTTGAGCTGCTGATCCTGACGGCTTTGCTATTTATGTTTTGGGTGGTGCAGTGCTCCCATGTCGATGCTGTTGCATATCGCTGGTTAACCTTTGGCATGGGCTTATGGTTGTTGGCAGCTACCGCCGATGTGATGGATGAATTGGTACAGCAACCGCCCTGGATTTCAACCTGGTTTGAAGATCTATGCCGGGCCAGTGGTATTACATTTTCAGGTTATGGCATGTTGCGCACCATGTATTTTGTCTGTGGTATTTATAGCCAACTGAAGCAGCAGGCTTTATCCGATGAATTGACCAGCTTACCTAATCGCCGTTATTTTCGGCAAGTGTTAGAGCAGCAACAAAGTAATCATTTCAGTGTGGCTATTCTTGATTTAGATTTTTTTAAGAAAATTAATGATCAGCATGGCCATGATTGCGGTGATGCTGTGTTACGCAATTTTGCCGCTATGCTGCGCAGCACTGTGCCAGCTGATGGGATAGCTGCCCGTTTAGGCGGGGAAGAATTTGCGCTGTTGTTACCTGAACACTATAGTGACCAACTTGATGCTTTTTTTACGGCTCTATTAGCGGCTACGCGCCGCATCATGGTCGCACCCAATCATGCTTTGACAGTGAGTATTGGCCTTGCATGTCGTAGGCCTGGCGAAACTATCGAACAGTTATTAAAAAGAGCAGATCAAGCCCTCTATCTGGCAAAAATTCAGGCCGTGATCAAATGGTACAACTTTAAAAGAGTAGTTTTACCGACCTTCATCCACAAAGTTGTTCGTCACATCACAGCGGCAGCAAGCTGTTGTGAGCTTGCCGCCTGTGGTGGATACCATCCGTGCTGCGAGGCAGTTCAGCCTGCAGTGAGCCACAATACCTGGTAGGGTTGAAGCCAAAGTTGGCTGCCTTGATAACGTGTGCCTGTCAATTCATCCAGCCAGCCACTTGCCGGTAATAGCTCTGTTTGCTGCGCGAACTCAGAAAAATTCACCAGACATAGCAATTTTGAATTGCCAAGCTCACGCTGATAACAAAACACATGCGGTTGCTGAGTTGGCAGTATGTTGGTACTGCCTGCTCCAAGCACCGCTAATCGTGACCGTGTTTTGATCAGGTGTTGTAACTGCGCATAAATAGTGCCGGATAACTGTTGCTGATCGCTGGCAGTAGCCAGTTGACTGTCAGAAACCGGCACCCGGTTGACCCAGCGACTGTCGTCTTTTTTCGCCGGATCGCTCTGATAACTGTAATCATTGAGTAAACCAAGTTCATCACCCATATACAACAGCGGTAAACCACCAATACTTAAAATGATACTGTTGAGCAGATAAATTCTGGCAAGCGCATGTGCTAAATGCAGCTCATTTTTTTGCTGCAAAGCTTGTTCGACACCAGCCAGGGAAGCCAACATCCCGGCGACCCGGCAATCCCCGGTGATTGGATTTTGCTGAAACGGCACGCCAGTGGCGAAACTGCCGGCAAATTGGCCGGTATAAAACTGATTCAGAAACTGCCGGTGATGTTCTGGATTAATACCAAGCTGCCAGGCCACATCATCATCAAAGGTCCAACCGATATCATCATGGCAGCGGATATAATTGACCCAGCTGCAATGCGGTGAAATTTCAAAACGGCGGCGCAAAGACTCAGTCAGTAACTTTGTTTTGCGGGTGGCCAGACTATTCCACAACAACGCCATCAACAGCGGGTTATAGGATAATTGACATTCTTGGGGTGCAATATATTTCACCACTTCATCTGGATGGACTATGGCTTCGGATTTAAATTGCAGCGCTGGCGCCGCAATGCGGGCGACGGTATTAAAGGCCTGGATCAATAGATGGGCCTTGGGTAAATTCTCGCAGCTGGTACCTGCTTGTTTCCAAACAAAAGCCAGCGCATCCAGTCTTAGTACTGCCGCACCTTGATTGGCCAGGAATAACATTTCCGCACTCATGGCATTAAATACCGCCGGATTGGCGTAGTTTAGATCCCATTGGAAACTGTTAAAAGTTGTCCAAATCCACAAACCTGAGGTGTCATCACGGCTAAAACAACCGCGGCGGATTTCCGGGAAAATTTCCCGCAGTGTCGGCGCGTATTGATCACGTTGCTGCTCAGTCAGGAAAAAATAATAATCGCGATATTCAGCGACGCCGGCTTTGGCTTGTTGCGCCCACTGATGTTCATCTGAGGTGTGGTTAAAAACAAAATCCAGCACGGGTTTAATGCCATGCTGATGTAATTGCTGCATTAAAGCGGCAAGCTCAGGCATGCTGCCAAGCTCTGGCATGGTGTTCCGATAATCAGACACCGCGTAACCGCCATCACTATTCGGCACAGGTGCTTTAAACAGCGGCATCAGATGCAGATAGTTAATCCCAGTTTGTTGTAAATAAGGAATACGTTGCGCAAGGCCTGCGAAATCTTTAGCAAACAAATCGACATAACAGGCAGAACCTAACGCAGTTTGCGTCTGAAACCATTGTTGTGGTTGTTCATCTTCTGCTTGTAAATAAGCCGGTCGTTGCGCCACACTTTTCGCCAGCTGCAGTAACAATTGCTCTAGCTGGTAATAACAATCATATTGCTCAGCATAAAGTTGCAGATACAACGACAACAAGCGTGGCAGCTGTTGCGTTAAACGTTGCTCAAACTGTGGCCAACTTTGTTTTGCTTGTTTTTTTAATTGGGGTCTGAAACGTTTAAGTAATGTTCTAGCTTCAAGCTCCAGCAGTGCCGGATCTGCCAGCAGCCGCGCAATATTTTTTGGCATAATCGCTGTCCGATTTGAATTGACTAGCACTAATAGAACACCATTGCAGCGCATTTTCAAGCGCTAATACGTGTTGAAACGATTTTTTCTGCTGATTATTTACACACGCAGATAGAAAGGCTATCTTTCCATCTTAAACATTTAAGATATTTCAGCCTGATCCTCAGGTGGTTCCCTAAGAGGCGCAAAAAATGCCAAGCTCGCAAAGCCATAAAAAGTTTCCCGTCTGTTGTTTTGGTGAAGTGCTGATCGATTTTTTACAGGATCCCGCCGATAGCGCCTTGTTCCGGCGTTTTGCTGGCGGCGCTCCGGCCAATGTCGCAGTCGCCGTGGCTAAACTGGGTGGTGATAGTCAATTTATCGGCATGCTTGGCCAGGATATGTTTGGTGATTTTTTGCAACTTGAGCTGCAAAGATACGGTGTCGATTGCAAAGCCATTGCCCGCACCAGTGCAGCCAAAACGGCACTGGCTTTTGTTGCCCTGGATAACAAAGGCGATCGTAGTTTTTCCTTTTACCGTCCACCTGCTGCCGATCTGCTGTATCAGCCAACAGATTGTCCAGCCGGATTTTGGACTGAGCCTGGCATTTTACACTTGTGCTCCAACAGCCTGACCGAACCTTCGATTGCAGCCACCAGTTTTGCGCTGGTTCAACAAGCAAGGCTTCAGGGCTGGTTAATTTCGGTAGATGCGAATTTGCGCCATAATTTATGGTCTAGCGGACAAGCGGATCGGGGGCTGGTGACGGCGTTATTGCAGCAAGCCGACTTAATTAAACTCAGTGAAGATGAGTTGCAATTTCTTGCCAATGGCCAACCAAGCGGTGATTGGATCGCGGAATTATTACCAAAAGCCGCCACCGATGCCAAGACGCAACCACGTTGGCTGGTCGTTACTGCTGGCGCGGACGAAGTACAAAGTTTCAGTCCATATCAATTATTGGCTGTGCCGGTCTCGCCAGTGCAGGTGCTGGACACCACGGCAGCCGGTGATGCTTTTGTCGGTGCCTGGTTGTATCAACTGAGTCGTCAACTGGCCAGCGGCCAGAGTTTAGAGCGTGTGTTGCAGGATCAAAGCCTGACGACACAGCTGCTTAAAGGTGCCATTCAGGCAGGTTCTATGACTTGCCAAAAATATGGTTCTTTTGCCGCCTTACCTGAGTTATCGGAATGGCAGGCGGCTTTGAACTAAGCTTGCAGTTTCGTCAAAGGCAGACCGACTTGGTGTAGTCGGTCTTGGCGGCAGCTGCAATTGCGATATCGTCTAGCCTGCGCCAACGCCTTGTTGCAACAGCGCATTGACAGTGTCAAAACCACGGCGAATAGTCAGAATTTTATTACTGCTTTCATCATGTTCAATAAAATGATGTTGTAAACCAGCCAACTGTGCTTTTTCAAAAATACGTTTAAAATCAATTGTGCCTGCCCCAACATCGGCTAACTCACCAGCTTTACCCATATCCTTAACATGCCAAAGTGGAAAACGGCCCGGATGCTTGGCAAAAAGTTGCAGTGGATCTAAACCAGCTTTTACCGTCCAGTATAAATCCAACTCCATTTTGACCAGGCTGGCATCGGTTTCTTTCAGTAACACCTCATAAGGGACTTGGCCTGATACCGGCTGAAACTCAAAATCATGATTGTGATAAGCCATTTGCAAGCCAGCGGCGCGGCATTGCTCAGCAAATTTATTGAGTTGTTCGGCCAGTCGCTGATAACTGCTGATATCAGTGCCGCGTTGCTCAGTGGTTAAATAGGGCAGCACCACATATTGATGGCCAAGGATGTTGGCTTCGGTGATCACCTGGGCGAGGTTGTTTTGTAACGCTTCCAGTGGCACGTGACAGGAGGGCGCCGATAACCCCTCACCATCTAATATTTTTCTCAGCTCAGCCGGTTTTTGATTAAAATAGCCGGCAAACTCAAGTTCGGTATAACCAACAGCCGCCACCAATTGCAGGGTTGAGGCGACATTTTGCGCCATCAAATCCCGCACTGTATACAGTTGCAGTCCGATCGCCGGTTTTTTGGCAGAATTTGCCAGCGCTTGCTGACTGAATGCCAAACCGGCACTGCCAAGTACTGCGGCACCCAAAGCACTGAGCTTAAGAAAATTGCGTCTGCCGGCACGGCTGACGTCACTGTGCTGAGCGCGGTATTCGGTGTGGTCGATCACTGGTTTGCAATCTACGTGGCATTTCGCATGGCCCATGGCAAAGCTCCTGTTGCTGCGGTGGCGATGGTCATAAATGAGTGCTCAGCGACTTGTCACTGGCACCGCGGCTGGGCCTGTACTGGCCCGTTTTATCAATTCAAATGGCAAAATAACTTTGGGTGCTTTCTGAATGCGGCCTTCAAGCAAATCAATCAGGAGATTGACGGCTGTGCTGCCAAATTCTTCGGCTGGTTGGGCAATGGTGGTCAGCGGTGGATCAGAAAATTCGGCAAAGGCGATATCATCAAAGCCTGCCACTGAAATATCTGCCGGAACCCGCAGACCTTGTTGTTTTATTTGTTGCAGCGCGCCAATGGCCATTTCATCATTTTCACAAAAAATAGCGGTGGGTGGCTCGGCTAAAGCCAACAAGCTGGCAGCCGCCTGATGGCCTGACTGCAGGGTAAAATCGCCTGGCACTAACAGTTGTTCCGTAAAAGTCACGCCCGCCTGTTCCAGGGCATCCCGATAACCAGCGACCCGATCCCGCGTCAATGGACTGCGGGCCGGACCTTTGATCATGGCGATACGACGATGGCCAAGAGCCAACAGATGGTTGGTCATGGCACTGGCGGCGGCTCTGTTATCCAGGAGCACAGTTGGGCAGGCGATGTTATCCAACACTTCACATAGATTGACCATAGGCAGCAGGCTGGATTTTTGTGGTTCCAGCTTGGCAAAAGGGTTGTGCGCCCGCAATTGGATCAACCCGTCTGCCTGTGAGGTTTGCACCATTCTGGCATAACCAGCTTCAATCTGATCATCAGCCTGGGTGTTGCCAAGTAGCAAGGCATATTGGCGCTGATGGGCGGCTTGTTGCATACCACTGATCACTCTGGCAAAAAAGACGTTCGCCACTGTTGGCACCAGCACCACCAGGTTGCGGGTTTTCCCAGAGCGAAATTTTACTGCCATTAAATTAGGTTTGTAGCCCGCGGTTTTCACCGCAGCCAATACTTTGTCGCGGGTTTTCACTGAGACCAGCGCGGGTTGTTGCAAGGCCCGGGACACAGTTGCCACTGAAACTCCCGCCAGTTCGGCCACTTCACGAATATTCGACATAATCACTCATCTTTTGCATCACCAGCATCCTGAGCACAGATCATACCCGCTGACCTATGTTGCTGCATCTTTACTGCAGCGGATTGGCATTTTTTCTGCCAATACAAACATCATTACCGATGTAACCGGTATCATTTATAGCTGACATCAACAGCAATGTGAAGTATTTTTAGCAAGTGAGGTTGCGCTAAATTAGTGCAAAAACTCGAAAAATCGCCACTTTGTGGCGCAAAAAACTGCAAGTCCTGCGTTATTTATCCGATAAATGCTTGACGCTAGTAAATGTAATCCGTTACATTTTATTTGGCGCGGATAAAATCAGCAGTGTGGCGACTGGGTTTTATGGCTCCCCCCTTAAGGTTGAACCGACAGAGACAAAGTTGATGAGCAAGATGCAGCAAAAAATACGTTTTGGGATGGTCGGTGGTGGTGAAGGTGCTTTTATCGGCGCAGTCCATCGGCACGCCGCGGCTTTAGATGGTCAGTATCAACTGGTGGCAGGCACTTTTAGTCGTGATCAGGCCAATAATCAGCGCAGTGGTCAACAACTTGGCTTAACTGCAGCACAAATTTATCCCGATTGGCAGACCTTGCTAGCAACCCAAAGTGCATTACCATCCGACGAGCGCATGCAGCTGTTGGTGATTGTGACGCCGAATCATACCCATGTGCCGATCAGTATCGCTGCGCTTCAAGCAGGTTTTGCCGTCTTTTGCGAAAAACCAGCCGGCATCAGCCTGGCTGAAACCGAACAATTGGCAGCAGTATTGGCGCAAAGCCAGCAACTCTATGGTCTGGCGCACACTTATCTCGGTTATCCAATGGTGTGGCAAGCCCGCCATATGGTGCAACAGGGCATGCTTGGTCAGCTGAGGAAAATTTTTGTCGAATATCCGCAAGGCTGGCTGACCGACAATCTGGAAGCTGCCGACAATAAACAAGCCAGTTGGCGGACGGATCCAGCTCAGGCAGGCAGCAGTGGCTGTATGGCTGATATCGGCACCCATGCTTTTGGCTTGGCTGAATTTATCAGTCAACAAAAAATTAATCAGTTGTGCGCACAGTTACAAAGCCATGTGCCGGGTCGACGCTTGGATGATGATGGTGCGGCTTTATTCCGCACCAATGGGGGCGCCAGTGGGGTGTTATTGGCCAGCCAAATTTGTGCTGGCGAAGAAAACGCGCTGAAAATTCGTCTTTATGGTGATCAAGGTGGGCTGGAATGGCAACAGATGGAGCCAAATAGCCTGATCTTCCGCCCGCATGGTGCACCGATGCAAGTGTTGCGGGCTGGTCGCGGTCAAGCTGGACTTTGCCAGCAAGCACTACAACGCTGTCGTTTACCTGGCGGTCATCCGGAAGGGTACCTCGAAGCAATGGCGAATTTATATAGCGACTTTGCCAGTGCTATTCGTGCTGCCGCGCAGGGCACTATGGTTGGTGCGCAGGGCACTGCGGTTGGTGTGCCCGGCATCAGTGCGGCACTGCGAGGTATGGCGTTTATCGAGACGGTGACGGCCAGCCAGCACAGCGAGCAAAAATGGTTAGCAGTACCGGATGTTGGTTAACTCCGGTGAGCAAGGCTGGCCGGTTGGCGCAGTCAAGATCCGAATCACAACGGCCGCACACTCGCAGAGCATTGCGGCTGGCAGGAGCAACAGATGAATAAGCAACAACAGATCCAGGGGCCAGCGATTTTTTTGGCGCAATTTGTCAATGATTTTCCAGCAGTTGCCGAGGCTGAAGCCGGCTGTTTGCAGCGATTGCAGCAAATGGTTGGTTGGGCCGCTAGCTTGGGTTATCGCGGCGTGCAGGTGCCAACCAATGATGCCAGCTTGTTTGATTTGGAACTGGCAGCGCAAAGTCCGGACTATTGCCAGCGCGTTCAGCAAATCTGTACCGACGCCGGTGTCCAAATCACGGAATTATCGACCCATTTGCAAGGCCAATTGGTGGCAGTGCATCCGGCTTATGATGAGTTATTTGACAATTTCGCGCCCGCAGCACTGCGTGGTCAGCCGCAAGCTCGCACCGCCTGGGCCATCACGCAACTGAAACTAGCGGCCAAAGCCAGTCAGAATCTTGGCTTAACAGCGCACGCCACTTTTTCCGGCGCTTTATTGTGGCATCTGATGTACCCATGGCCACAACGACCGGCGGGTTTGGTGGAACAAGGTTTTGCCGAACTGGCTGCACGTTGGTTGCCAATTCTGGATGCCTTTGACCAGGCCGGAGTTGATCTCTGTTATGAAATTCATCCGGGGGAAGATTTGCATGATGGCGCCAGCTTTGAGCGCTTTTTGGCCGCCACCAACGAGCATCCGCGCGCCTGTATTTTGTTTGACCCTAGCCATTTTTTACTGCAACAGCTTGATTATCTCGATTTTATTGATCGCTACCACGACCGGATCAAAATGTTCCATGTCAAAGATGCTGAATTCAGACCCAATGGTCGTTCTGGCGTTTATGGTGGTTATCAGGATTGGCAACAAAGACCGGGTCGCTTTCGCTCCTTAGGCGATGGTCAGGTTGATTTTGGCAGTATTTTCAGCAAGCTGACCCAATACAATTTTCAAGGTTGGGCGGTATTGGAATGGGAATGTTGTCTCAAAGATGGCCAGCAGGGTGCTGCCGAAGGCGCGCCTTTTATTCGTCAGCATCTGATCCAAAAAGCACAACGTGCTTTTGATGATTTTGCCGGTGCAGCCACCGATGTTGGCCGAAACCGCGCCATTCTTGGCTTACCACCCATTTAAATCGCAATATCTCTGGCTGGTGAGTATGACCAGCCGCCTATGATAACAACAGGATCACAGCATAAGTGACCATAAATACGGGGAAGATGATGAACAGCATCAAAATACGCCTAAGTAGTATGATGTTTCTGCAATTTTTTATCTGGGGTGGCTGGTTTGTTACCTTAGGTACTTTTTTAGCGCAAAATTTACAAGCGGACGGACCCCAGGTCGGGATGGCGTTTTCAACCCAATCCTGGGGCGCCATCATTGCTCCTTTTATTGTCGGTTTAATTGCTGACCGTTATATCAATGCTGAAAAGTTACTGGCGGTGCTGCATCTTGTCGGCGCAGTCTTGTTGTATATGATGTTTCAGGCCTCTGATTTTACAACCTTTTATCCGCTGGTGTTAGGTTACATGCTCGCCTATATGCCGACCTTGGCGCTGGTAAACTCAGTGGCCTTTGGTCAGTTAAAACAACCTGAATTGGAATTTGGTCAAATTCGGGTGTGGGGCACCTTAGGTTGGATTGCCGCGGGCTTAGTCATTAGTTACCTGTTTGGCTGGGACAGTCAGCAGGCGATCGCCAGTGGTATGCTCAAATATACCTTCCTGATGTGCGCTATTGCGTCCTCGTTATTGGGCTTGTACAGCCTGACATTACCCGCTACACCGCCAGCGGCGCGTGGCAGCGCGGTGAAACTGAGTCAGTTGTTGGGACTCGATGCTTTAGCGATGCTCAAAGATCGCAATTTCGCGCTATTTTTCCTCTCTTCAGTACTGATTTGTATTCCACTGGCGTTTTATTACCAGAATGCCAACCCGTTTTTGACTGCCGTTGGTGTTGAAAACGCCACTGGCAAAATGACGCTGGGCCAAGTGTCCGAAGTGTTATTTATGTTGGCGTTACCGCTGTTTTTAAATCGCTTTGGCATCCGACTGACATTAGTACTGGGCATGGCAGCCTGGGTGTTGCGTTATGTGTTGTTTGCCTATGGTGATGCAGGCGAGGGCATGGCTTTATTGCTTATTGGCATCGCACTGCATGGTATTTGTTATGACTTCTTTTTTGTCTCAGGCCAAATCTATACCAACAGTAAAGCGGGTAGCCATTATAAAAGTGCGGCCCAGGGGTTAATTACGCTGGCCACTTATGGCATTGGCATGCTGATTGGCTTTAGTGTCGCAGGTCAGGTCACGCAGTGGTATACCCAACCGGGCGGCCACGACTGGCAGCACATTTGGTTATTCCCGGCGGTGTTCGCAGCCGTGGTGCTGCTGTTATTTGCGGTCATTTTCAAAAACGAGGCTATCAGCGGTGCTGAGCAGGCCGCTGCCGACAGCAAGTCCATCACCGGAGAGAAATCATGAGTTTGAGCTTATCCAGACGTCAGTTACTGAAACAACTTGGCGCAGCCGGTATGGTTGTAGGTGCTGGGAGCAGTGCGCTTGCTTCATCTGCCTTTGCCACGACCACCCCAAGCGTCAGCGCAGCAAAACTGAAAGGGCAGATCCGCCATTCGGTCAGTCGTTGGACTTACGGTGATTTATCACTCGATGAACTTTGCCAGTTGGTGCAATCTTTAGGTTTTGCCGCCATTGATTTGGTCGGACCGGCTGATTGGCCAACCTTAAAGAAATATGGCATTGACGCCTCGATGTGCAATGGCGCTGAACTTAATCTGGTAGATGGCTGGAGCAATCCAAAATTTCATCCGGAACTTATTCGGCGTTATCTGACCCATATCGATTTAGTCGCCGATGCCGGTTATAAAAACCTGATTTGTTTTTCTGGCAATGCTGCAGGGATGGATCGGGAAACCGCGTTACAACATGCCGTTACTGGCCTGAGCCAAATTTTGCCACAGGCGCAAAAGCGCGGTGTCGTGCTACAGATGGAACTGTTTAACAGCAAAGTTGACCATCCGGATTATCTGGCTGACAGTTCGCTGTGGGGCATTGAGCTTTGTAAGCGATTAAATTCTGCACACTTTAAGCTGCTTTATGACATCTACCATATGCAAATTATGGAAGGTGACATTATCCGCACCATCCAAAATCATCATCAATACTTTGGCCACTATCACACCGCAGGCGTGCCTGGACGACATGAAATTGATGACAGCCAGGAGCTGAACTATCCGGCGATTGCCAAAGCGATAGTCGCGACCGGCTTTAACGGTTATCTGGCACAGGAATTTATTCCGACGCCGGCAACCAAGCAAGGTCGGGCGCAATCTTTAGCGCAAGCAATCCGGATCTGTGACGTCTGACAGACGCAGCAACTTATTGAGCTAAAACCGGATTTGACAGCCAGATCCGGTCTAATAAAAAGGTAAATAGCGATGGCAAATTCTCAATATCATTACGACGCCATAGTCGTAGGGTCGGGCATCAGTGGTGGTTGGGCGGCAAAAGAGCTGACAGAAAAAGGTTTAAAAGTACTGTTATTAGAGCGCGGTCGTCAGCACGAGCATATCAAAGATTATAAAAATGCCTTTAATGAGGCTTGGGACTATCCACATCGCGATCGGCCCACCGAACAAATGAAGCAGGATTTTCCGGTGCTCAAGCGCGATTACCCATTAAATGAAAGTACTTTTGGCATGTGGGCCGATGAAAAAGAAAACCCTTATGTTGAGAAAAAGCGCTTTGACTGGTACCGAGGTTATCAGATGGGTGGCCGTTCATTATTGTGGGGCCGGCAAAGTTATCGCTTTAATGCGCTGGATTTTGAAGCCAACTTACTCGAAGGCATTGCCGTAGACTGGCCGATCCGTTATGCCGATTTAGCCCCTTGGTATGATTATGTAGAACGTTTTGCTGGCATTGCCGGGAATCGAGATGGCTTGGACGTGTTGCCGGATGGTCAATATTTACCAGCCATTGAACTGAATGTGGTGGAAAAGGATGTCGCGGCGCGGGTGAAAAAGGCATTTGATGGTAAACGTCAGCTGATATGCGGCCGTACTGCCAATATCACTGTGCCGAAGCCGGAACAAAATCGGGTCAATTGTCAGTTCCGCAATAAATGCTGGTTAGGCTGTCCATTCGGCGCTTATTTCAGCACCCAATCCGCCACACTGCCAGCGGCGGTGAAAACCGGTAACCTGACGGTGCGGCCATATTCGATTGTGACTCAGGTGTTGTACGACAAAGATAAAAAACGTGCCCGCGGTGTAGAAGTCCTGGATAGTGAAACCAATCAAACTATTGAATTCACCAGTAATATCGTGTTTTTAAATGCTTCAGCCTTTAATTCGACCTGGATTTTGATGAATTCAGCCACTGATGTCTGGCCTGGTGGACTCGGTAGTAGCAGCAATGCGCTGGGCCGAAACGTGATGGATCACCATCTGAATGCCGGAGCCTTTGGTGAAGTGGAAGGCTATTTGGATAAATATTATTTTGGTCGCCGCCCGACCGGTTTTTATGTACCGAGGTTCCGTAACTGGAATGGCGATAAACGTGATTATTTACGCGGTTTTGGTTACCAGGGGAGTGCCAGTCGGCAAAATTGGCGGCGTGATGTGGCAGAGCTTGGTGTTGGCGCCGATTTAAAAGCCGCCTTGGCTGAGCCAGGTCTCTGGACTATCGGTATGGGCGGTTTTGGCGAAATGCTGCCACACCATGACAATCGCATTTATCTGGATCCAACAGTGAAAGACAAGTGGGGCTTACCTGTGCTGGCGATGGATGTCGAACTGAAGCAAAACGAACTGCGGATGCGCCAGGATATGATGAACGATGCGATGGAGATTTTCAGCGCTGCCGGGGTGAAAAATGTGCAGGGTTACAATGGTGACTATGGCGTCGGCATGGGGATCCATGAAATGGGCACAGCGCGGATGGGCCGGGATCCAAAAACCTCAGTGCTTAACGCCAATAATCAGGTCTGGGATGCTCCAAATGTCTTCATTACCGATGGCGCTTGTATGACCTCAGCCTCTTGTGTCAATCCATCTTTAACTTATATGGCCTTAACTGCCAGAGCTGCGCACTTTGCGGTCGAAGCACTGAAAAAAGGGGAGCTGTAACATGGAAAGACGTGACTTACTGAAAATGATCGCCGCCGCCACTGGTTTTGCTGTGATTGGTGGCCAAGCTTTTGCCGCTGGCCTGACGCAAGCTGGAGTTCGCAAACTGCAGTTTAGTGCTGCCGATATCAGTCTGCTGGATGAAATTGCGGAGACGATATTACCGAAAACTAACACTCCTGGTGCGAAAGATGCCGGTTGCGGTCGTCAAATGGCTATCCAGGTGCAGGATTGTTACAGCAGCACTGAACAGGGCTGGTTCATGGCCGGTTTAGCTAAATTACAACTGCGCAGCCAACAGCAATTTCAACGCAATTTTAGTGCTCTCAATGCCAGCGAAAAGTTGCAATTACTCAGCAGTCTGGATCAAGAAGCCAAATCCCATAATGGCGTGCTCGCGGGCAACGACAGTACCAATGTCAGCAGTAAAAAAGCGCCGGATCCGAAAAAACCAGACGCCACAGAGCCACACTTTTTCACGTTATTTAAACAGCTCACCTTGTTTGTGTTTTTCACTTCCAAAGTCGGCGCCACCGAAGTGCTGAGGTATGTCGCAGTACCGGGTAAATATGATGGCGATTTGCCGTATAAAAAAGGCGATCGCGCTTGGGCGACTTAACAATAAAACATAAGCACCAGGTAGGTTGGACTCGACGCAAAGCGGCAGTCCAACAGTCGTGCTCAGTAGCACCCGGTAGGTTGGACTCGACGCAAAGCAGCAGTCCAACAGTCGTGCTCAGTAGCACCCGGTAGGTTGGACTCGACGCAAAGCGGCAGTCCAACAG
>CAZGHW010000029.1:26621-51565 GCA_964525695.1 uncultured Rheinheimera sp.
TCGTGCTCAGTAGCACCCGGTAGGTTGGACTCGACGCAAAGCGGCAGTCCAACAGCCGTGCTCAGTCGCACCCGGTAGGTTGGACTCGACGCAAAGCGGCAGTCCAACAGTCGTGCTCAGTAGCACCCGGTAGGTTGGACTCGACGCAAAGCAGCAGTCCAACAGTCGTGTTCAGTAGCACCCGGTAGGTTGGACTCGACGCAAAGCGGCAGTCCAACAAAACTAGCATGAATAAATGCGATAGTTAAAATTTATAGCGTGAACTCAAACGTCAGGCAATTAAACCCCTGACAAGCCCAGATCTTAACCACAAGTGAGTTGGTAATGAAAAAAATGTTGATACCATCGCTGGTAGCACTGCTATCAGCTGCCATGCAGCCATTGAGTGGGGCGGCAAGTGAATTTCCATCGGCAGCAGAAATAGCCAAATTATCCGATGCAGAACGACTGAAACTGGCAGAAAAAACCGAAGTTTGGCAGCCAGTGCCCGCTGTTGTGACCAGCGCGGTCGGTGAAGTGCCATCCGATGCCATGCAGTTGCTGGATAGTACTTTATCGCAGTGGCAAGCGGTGAACGGGAAAGCCGTTAGTTGGCAAATGGCCGATGGGGTGATGACAGTCACACCAGGCGCAGGCGATATCAAAACCAAAGCAGATTTTTGTGATATCCAGCTGCATCTGGAATGGCGGGCACCGATGCCAGCAGCAGGAAAAACCGGTCAACTGCGCAATAACAGCGGCATTTTTTTACAAGAAAAGTATGAAATTCAGATCCTGGATTCTTACCAGAATGCCACTTATCCCAATGGCCAGGCCGGTGCTGTTTATAAACAAACGCCGCCGTTAGTCAATGCCATGCGTCCAGCCGGTGAATGGCAAAGTTACGACATTATTTATCAGGCCCCTCGGTTTGACGGCAATAAGCTAACGCAACATGGCCATGTCACGTTGCTACATAACGGTGTGTTGGTGCAAAACCACAGCAAAATCCTCGGCACCACCGAGTGGATTGGCCCACCACAACAACAACCACATGGCTGCGCACCATTAAAATTGCAGGATCATGGCGATAAAGTCAGTTTCCGTAATATCTGGGTAAGAAGGTTGAATTAAACGACAACGGACGGGATAACAGTGGGGATGTGAATTTTAGTGACACTCAAACCGACGCCAGTAGGTTTGAGTGGTTGCGGCAGCGTGATTTGCACCGACGACCTTCGCCCGGGGTGGTGAAGAGGTGCCCAAGGGCGAATTTTCAGTTTAATTCAGACACAAAAAAACCGACACTAGGTCGGTTTAATTGGTTGCGGGAGCCGGATTTGAACCGACGACCTTCGGGTTATGAGCCCGACGAGCTACCAGGCTGCTCCATCCCGCGTCCGTATGTCAGATGACTGACGAGCGCTTGTTAACTACAGTACCAAATTGGTTGCGGGAGCCGGATTTGAACCGACGACCTTCGGGTTATGAGCCCGACGAGCTACCAGGCTGCTCCATCCCGCGTCCGTATGTCAGATGACTGACGAGCGCTTGTTAACTACAGTACCAAATTGGTTGCGGGAGCCGGATTTGAACCGACGACCTTCGGGTTATGAGCCCGACGAGCTACCAGGCTGCTCCATCCCGCGTCCGTCATTGCGGGGCGCATCTTATTGTTTTTAGAGCGCAAGTGCAAGCAACAATTACACTGATTTTATCAAATGCTGCCTGTATGCTGCTTTAATCGGCAATGTGCTGGTTAAAGCAGCCATTTGGTAGCAAACCAAAGAAAAACACCAGTTGAGCGCTTGATCGACTGAGTGCTCACGCCGGCAAAAATGGCGATTCGCCATAACACTGCAGAAGAAATTCGATCCTGCCGCCATTGCAGTGTCAAATTAACCCGCTGTTGTCGCTGAAATCCTCCGGCGGTTTTGGCAAAGCTTCTGCTATAATGCCGCTCAATTTGGAAAAAGGTAGCGATATATGCATGAATTCTGGGCCTTAACCTCGAAAGGGGTTGAAGAAGTGTTAGCCACTGAAATAAAACAGCATGGCGGCGAAGTAGTGAAATTAGGTTTAGGTGTGGTCCGTTTCATGGCCGACACTGACACTGCTTATAAGTTATGTCTGTGGTCAAGGCTGGCCACCCGGATCATGCGGCAGATCCATGCGGTTGCCGTCGATGCCAGCACTGATGTGTATGAAGTGGCCAGTACCATCGACTGGTCGCAGTATATGCAACTGCAGCAAAGCCTGGCGGTTGAGTGTGTCGGTAAACATCCCACCATTGATAACACCCAGTTTGGTGCTATGCGGATTAAAGATGCTATCGTCGACCAGTTTAGAACCAACACCGGCGATCGGCCAAATGTAGATCGATTAGAGCCTGATGTGCGTTTTCAGCTCCGGATGGAAAAAAACCAGTTTTATTTTGTGCAGGATTTTTCAGGGCCGTCGTTACATCAACGGGGTTACCGTAAAGAACAAGGCGAAGCACCGTTGAAAGAACATCTGGCGGCAGCTTTATTGATCCGCTCCGGTTGGCAGTTTGATCAGTCCCTGCTGGATCCTTTCTGCGGTAGTGGCACTTTATTAATTGAAGCCGTGCTGATGGCACGCAATATCGCACCTGGTCTAAAAAGACCACAGTTTGCCTTTGAAAAAATGGCCGATTTTGACTCCTCTTTGTGGCAGCAATTTCGCGCTGAAGCGCTTGGTGCACGCAAAGCCTTACTGCCGGGCGTGCGTTTTATTGGCTCTGATTTAGAACCACGGTCATTAGAAAAAGCCCGCCAGAATGCTGCCCGCGCCGGTTTAACCGATGTGATTGAGTTTCGCCAGGCCGATGCCACCCAATTAGAGGCGATTGAAGGCGTAAGTCCTGGCGTGATTGTCACCAACCCGCCATATGGCGAGCGGTTAGGTGATCTGCCGGCATTAATTCCGCTTTATGCTGAGTTTTCCCTGCGGCTGAAACAACATTTTCAGGGCTGGCGATTGGCGGTAATCACCTCCAATGCTGATTTGCTGCGGGCGTTAAAACTGTCGAAGTTTAAAAACTATAAGTTCGCTAACGGCCCGCTGGATTGTGATTTCAGTATTTTTAATCTGACCGAACAACAAGTGCAAGTCAGTGCAGTCGCGGCACCGGCGTTATTTTTTGCTGAAAGTGAGTCTTTTGCTAATCGGCTGAAAAAAAATCTGAAACAACTGGAAAAATGGGCCAAGCGAGAAAATATCAGTTGTTACCGGCTTTATGATGCCGATATTCCTGAATATAACGTTGCCGTGGACTGGTATGACGGTGAAGTGGTGGTGCATGAATATGCTGCGCCTGCCAATGTCGATGAAAGCATCGCGCAAAAACGGCTGTTTGATATCGTCAACCAGGTGCCGAAGGTGCTTAGCATCAGCCCGGATAAAATGGTGCTGAAAGTTCGCGAGAAGCAAAAAGGTAAAGAACAGTATCAGGTACTGGCCAAAGCCGGACAATACAAAGAAGTGACTGAATATGGTGCCAAATTTCTGGTCAATCTGCGTGATTACCTCGATACCGGCTTATTTTTGGATCACCGCCTCACCCGCCGTGCTATTGCTGCACAAAGCAAAGGCAAAGCCGTGCTGAATTTATTTGCCTATACCGGCACTGCTTCTGTGCACGCAGCATTAGGCGGCGCCAGAACTGTGACCACAGTCGATATGTCCAATACCTATCTGGATTGGGCCAAACGCAATTTTGCCCTTAATCAGTTGGAAGGCAAGCAGTATCAGTTTATTCAGGACAATGTGCTGGATTGGCTGAAAGGCTGCAAAAATCAGTTTGAATTGATTTTCGTCGACCCACCAACCTTTTCCAACTCGAAACGGATGGAAGATACCTGGGATGTACAGCGTGATCATCTGAAATTATTGGCGCTGATCGCACCTTTAGTTGCGACTGGCGGCAAAGTGATTTTCTCCAACAACAAACGCCGCTTTAAACTTGATTATGCCGCGTTAGAACAAGCCGGTTGGCAGATTAAAGATATTTCGGCAGCGAGTTTACCGGAAGACTTTAAACGTAATCCGCATATTCACGTCTGTTTTGAGTTAAGCCGGGTTTAACTGATGAAGAGCGAACTGATATTGTATAGCACCTGGGGCTGTCATCTGTGTGAGCAGGCCGAGCAATTATTAGTGGCGCAACAATTACCATTTACGCTGCTGGATATTGTGGACGATGCGGTAGCTTTTGCCCGCTTTCGCAGCTCAATTCCAGTGTTAGCGGCAGGTCAGCAGTATTTGTACTGGCCCTTTGACGAATTAACACTAAGCGAGTTTGTCCGACAGCTTAGTTTGCAAGGAAATTAGTGTGGAATTACTTCGTTTTCAAAACGCCAGTTTGGCGTTTGGTACCAATCCTGTGCTGGATCAGGTTGATTTCAGTTTGTTTGCCGGTGAGAGAGTCTGTTTAGTCGGTCGCAATGGCGCTGGTAAATCCACTATGCTGAAATTGCTGACCGGTCAGCAAAATTTAGATGATGGTCAGATTGTCAAACAAAACAATGTGTTATTAAGCAGGCTGGAACAGGATCCACCAGCCCGGGTTGATGTCAAAATTGCTGATTTTATCCGGGAAGGTGCCGGTGATTTAGCGCAAAAACTACAGGATTTTTACCAGTTATCAGATCAGCTGGCTGAAGCGACCGATGCGCAAATGACCCATTTTGGCGATTTGCAGGCGGAATTAGATGCCCGTGATGGTTGGCAATTAGAAGCCCGCATTTTGCAGTTATGCGAACAATTCGAGATGAACCCGGACGCAACGCTGGCTTCCTTGTCCGGCGGTTGGCTGCGTAAAGCTGCGCTGGCTCGCGCTTTAGTGGCAAAGCCCAATATTTTACTGCTCGATGAGCCGACCAACCATTTGGATGTAGCGGCAATTCAGTGGTTGGAACAATTTTTAATCAGCTTTAGCGGCGCCATTATTTTTGTCTCGCACGACCGGGCATTTATCCGGAATGTCGCAACCCGTATTATTGACCTGGACCGTGGTACTTTAACTTCGCATCCGGGCAATTATGCGGAATATCTGGAGCGTAAACAGAAGTTACTTGAAGTTGAACAATCGCATAATGCTTTGTTTGATAAAAAGTTAGCCGATGAAGAAGTCTGGATCCGTCAGGGCATCAAAGCCCGCCGTACCCGTAACGAAGGCCGGGTTCGGGCGCTGAAAGAATTACGCAAAGAGCGGGCGGCCCGAGTCGAGCAATTGGGTAAAGTTGATTTTGCCATTGAACAGGCGGCCAAATCCGGCAAGCTGGTGTTTGAAGGTCAAGGCATTCAGTTGCAATTTGATGGCAAAACAGTGCTGGATAATCTTGATTTATTGCTGATGCGCGGTGATCGGGTGGCATTGATCGGTCCAAATGGCGTCGGTAAATCCAGCTTAATTAAAATTCTGCTGGATGAATATCAGGCGCAGGCGGGCAGCATCAAACGCGGCACTAACCTGGAAGTTGCATATTTTGATCAGCACCGGATGGCGCTGGATCTGGATAAAACGGTACAGGACAACGTGGCGGATGGCCGGCAGGAAATCACCCAAAATGGTCAAAGTCGCCATGTGCTGAGTTATTTACAGGACTTCTTATTTCCACCGGCCCGAGCCAGAACGCCGGTGCGGGCTTTATCGGGTGGCGAGAAAAATCGGTTATTATTGGCGCGGTTATTTGCCAAACCAAGTAATTTACTGATCCTGGATGAACCAACCAACGATTTAGATGTTGAAACTTTAGAGTTATTAGAAGATATTCTGGAGCAGTATCAAGGCACTGTGATCCTGGTCAGTCACGACCGTGAATTTGTTAATAATACCGTGACAAGTTCTTTGTGGTTTGCTGGCGCTGGCAAGGTGATTGAAATTGCAGGCGGCTACGATGATGTGCTGGCATATCAGCAACGTTATCAGGCTAGCCCCAAAGTGAAAACTGCGCTGACAGATTCAGCTTCTGTGCAAACAGCTGCAGTGGCAACAGCCACGGTCACAGAAAAGGTGGCAACACCTTCTGCCCAGACTGGTAAAAAGTTATCATTTAAAGAAAAACGTGAACTTGAACAATTGCCGGCTTTAATTGAAACTCTGGATGCCGAATTATCTGCATTACAGCTTAAGGTTAATGCCGCCGATTTTTTCCGGCAAAGTGCCGAAGACACCACAGCTATATTGAACCAATTACAGCAGACTGAGTCGAAGCTGGCGCACGCATATGAGCGATGGGAACAATTAGAAGCTATAAATCAGCAGTAGTAGGGGATTTGAATGAAATTAACGCCTATTTTAATCGCAATGTTACCGGCGCTAGCGGTCACTGCGAGTCAGGCAGCTGTCTACCAAGTGGTCGAGCTGGGTGCAGCAGAAGGTTATAAGTCCAGTTTTGCTGCGGCTATTAATAACAATAATCAAGCTGTGGGCACCAACAGCAATTTATTTAATTTTCCGGTTGATCTCAATGCGGTGGATTATACCAATACGGTGATTACCGCCAATTTGACGGCAGCAGAAATTGAAGAGGTCAAGAAGGGGAATGTCAATGCCAAGGCTCTCGGTGTATTGGTCGCTTATTTAAAAAGTAATATCACCGGCTACACAGTCCAGCGTTTTGCTGACGCCTTCGCAGTTCGTCTGGATACGAAAGAGCGAGTGTTGTTGCGGGAAACTTCAACAGTGCCGACCAACCATGAATACCTGGTGGCAATCAATGATAAAAACCAGTCGTTAGGTTATGGTACCGCCCCTTTTACCCGCCAATCATTTACCCCTGCTGCGACCACTGCAGTGCCAGCACCAGTTGCGGTCAATGTTTGGGTTCCGGCCACAGGTTATCAACTCGGTGTCGTGGTGACGGAAGGCAAATCGCATGTATTGCCGCCTCTTTATACTGGTTTAGGCGGTGGTTTTAGTTTGCCGCGTGATATTAACAATAATGGTCAGGTCATAGGTTCTGGCAGTATTGACATCCCTGAGGCGACCCAAACCGCGGTCAACACCTTGTGTACTGGTGCAACTGAACCAGTACAACTTTGTTATTATCGTCAGGCCATTGCGGGCACAATGTACACTTCATCTGCATTGTTATGGCAATTAGATGCCAATGGTAAACCTGGCACGCCGGTCAAAATCGGGTATTTAGGTGATAAAAACACTGGGTTACCGCACAGTAAAACAAATTATCCAACGGTCAATTATTACACTCAGTTACAGGAAATAAATGATCAAGGCGTGATTGTCGGCAGTTCAGTTTTTACCGATTCTGATGACATTCGTTTTAGCCCACTGACTTATCGTGATGAAGTCTTTACCACATTAAAAGCAGTGCATATTGTTGATAACAAAGTGGAGTCTTTTATCAATCAAAGCGAGTGGGAAAGCAATAATGCCACAGGCATTAATAATAAAAACATCATTGTAGGTTCTGCCCGTAAACTATGGTACCAAGGGCCAGATCGCTTTTTTGTCTATGATATGACAGCTAAAAAATTAACCTTCCCAACCGATTTGTTTGAAACTGCCAATACGATACCGGAAGCTATCAACGACAATAATATTGTGGTGGGAACGACCGAAACTTTTACGCCTGGTTCATCCACCCGGCGTAATGTCGGTTTTATGTATGACATCGCCACGAATAAATTCACGGATCTGAACACCTTACTGCCTTGCAACAGTGGTTATACCATCATCAATGCGATGGGCGTCAACGACAAAAACATTATTGTGGCAACTGCGGTGAAAGCAGTCGATAAACGCGATATCAAAGGTGATGTTGTCAAAGACAGTGCTGGGGTCGTGACCAAAGAAGAAATTGCTGTGGCAGTACAGTTAAATCCAGTGGCCGGTGGCGCGGTGGATAATTGCAGTAAACCAGATGAAGCCAGTTACGAGCGTAAAGGCGGTGCTGGGGGTTGGCTGAGTTTATGGTTGCTACCGCTGTTGTTATTACGCCGTTTTGGCACTAAAGCCTAACTGATTATTCGGCTCTCCTGACAGTCTGTTCCATCGCGAACAGACTGTCATATTTCTGCTTTTTTATCCGCTTTGCTAGCTTTAGCTTCCTTCGATAGCTGATGCTGACTCGATTGTTGCCAAGCCAGATGAGAGCCTGCACTCGCCACAGCCACATTCAATCAACAGCTTCGATTATCGCGACGCCAACAGATTTATCGTTTTTAGAGCAATTTTTTATAAAAAATATTTATTTATTTTTTCATCAAAATGTAATGAAGTTCAGCTTGTTAGCTTTTGTCAAGCAGTATCGTTACTAAATTCAGTTGAACCTTTAGTCCAACAAGACTATCTATTAAGCACAGTCAGTTGCAACAGCTGCTGATTGTTTTTGCTAATAACAGTTGAGGAAGACTGCCGTATGAAAAGACAAAAACGCGATCGTTTAGAACGTGCTCATGCTCAAGGTTACCGCGCTGGTGTAACAGGCCGTTCAAAAGAAATTTGTCCGTATCAGAATCTTGATGCCCGCTCACAATGGTTAGGTGGTTACCGTGAAGCGATGGAGGACCGGGGTGGCGGTCTGTTTAGCAAAGGCCAGTGATGTAAGGCCAGTTTGATTGGCCCGCACTGGAATCATTACACTGTGTCTAAGACACCATCAACACAAACCTCACCTTCGTGAGGTTTGTTGCTTTAGAAGTCTTAATGCTTTGCCTACAAGCTGTCATTTGAATTGGCTTGGTCGGACTGACCGGGCAATAATACCTAGTCCGACTTTTCATCATGATAGGCTAATTAAAAGCTGGAAGTATCCTGAAACAGACCCACTTTTAATTCTTCGGCGGCATAAATTTCACGACCATCGACACTGACGACACCATCGCCAATACCCATGTACAGTTTGCGTTTGATCACCCGTTTCATATCAATGGTGTAAGTGACTTTTTTCGCAGTAGGTAAAATTTGGCCGGTAAATTTAACTTCACCCACACCTAAAGCGCGACCTTTCCCCGGACCACCGGTCCAGCCAAGGAAGAAACCAACCAGTTGCCACATGGCATCCAAACCTAAACAGCCTGGCATCACGGGATCACCTTCAAAATGACAAGCAAAGAACCATAAATCCGGGTTGATATCAAATTCTGCCACAATCTGACCTTTGCCATATTTGCCGCCTTCTTCGGAAATATGGATCACCCGATCAATCATCAGCATATTGCCAACCGGTAATTGGCTGTTGCCAGGGCCAAATAATTTACCTTCACCGCACGAAATTAATTCTTCTTTTGTAAAGCTATTCTGAGTCATGTATGTTTAATCCGAAAAAAATTGTGTTCACTTTAGCGAACAGCTGTAAGCTAAACAAGTCCGATTAGTCAATTCTGGCTACTAATTCAGACAATTATTGCGCAAGTTCCGGCCATTGAGATGACAAAGGTGAAGCTTTATGACGCAAGACAGCAAAAAAAGTCTGTCCAACGCAGAAAAACAACAAAGATACCGCCAACGGCAAAAACAATCTGGTCGCAAAGAGTTACGTGGCTATCTGAGCCCGGAAGCCTTGCTTTGCTATCAGGAAATTCAGGATAAAACCCAGTGGAATGACAGCTTGTTACTCAGTAATGCGATCCGCTTGATGTACGCCGCTCATAAATTGGGGCAGGTTGGGCTGCTCAATGGCTGGCTGGAAGATCATCAGCGTTGAGTTCGCACGGCAGACTTAATAATCTGCCGCAGTTGCCGTATAATGCCGCCATCTACAGCGCTTCAGAGTAAATTATGATTTTATTTGTCCGCGATTTAACCGTGATCGACTTCTCGTATTTATGCCAACAGCGTGGTTTGCTGGGGGAAAGCTTTATTGTTGATGTGGAGTTAGAAGGCGAGTTAGACGCAACGTCGATGGTATTTGATTTTGGTCATGTCAAAAAAGTGATTAAAAAAGCCATCGATCAATTAGTGGACCATAAGCTGGCTTATCCACAGGCGGCAGATTGTTATCAATTGCAACAGCAAGCTGAGATTGAAGTGCTGAAGTTTCAATCCGCCCGCGGCTTGATCCAGGTCGCTTCACCCACTGAAGCCCATGTTGCGATCCCGTGCCAACAGATCAACGAGCAAAGTGTGGCCGAGTTTTTGCAGCAACAGATTTTTGCCTTGTTGCCCGACAATGTGCAGGCGGTCCGTTTTGTGTTAAGGGCGGAAAAAAGTCAGAACTTTTATTACCACTACAGCCATGGTCTGAAAAAACATGATGGTAACTGCCAGCGCATTGCGCATGGCCATCGTTCGACCATTGAAATCTATCAAAACGGCATGTTATCCCCCAGATTAAATAAATACTGGACTGAACGCTGGCAGGATATTTATCTGGGCACAGTGGAAGACCAAATCACCACGGCGCAATTGCGTTATTTGCAAGCAACGGCTGACGATCTGTGTTTTAGCTACCAGGCGGCACAAGGTTATTTTGAAATTGTGTTGCCAGCGTCGCATTGTGAACTGGTCGATTGTGATAGTACTGTCGAGTGTTTGGCTGATTACATTGCACGCCAATTACAACAGTTGGAAGCTGCCAGCTATAAAGTTGTGGCTTATGAAGGGGTAGGTAAGGGCGCTGTGGCATTTAATCCATCGCGCTAAACCAGCGGCATGACCGCAGAGCATGCAGTCATGCCGGATGAGCACTTCTTAGCTCTGCATCTTCGCAGCATCTGGCCACTGCAGCCAGCACTGCGCCAACGTCATATCGGCTATCGATAACTGCGCTATCTGTAATGGCGCAGTGCGCAATTCCAACTCTGCGGTTAACAATCTTTGTTGCCTGAACCAATGCAAGCTCAGTTTAGCGCCTAACGGATGACGGCTTAGCATCTCAAGGAGGGTAGCTTCAGTGGCTTTTAAACCTGCAATGGCAATTAACAGATCACCAGCCATCAAGCCAGCCAGATAAGCGCTACTACCATGCATGACGGCGCTGATCTGTAAACCCTCCGCCTGGCTCTGATACAGGGCACCAAAATCTTTTTGATGGGCAAAACTGGCCGCACTGCCACCGAGATCTTTGCCAGATTGCGCTGCTCTATAATGAAGATTGATCCCCAGACTTTGCAGTGCAGCCGACAAAGGTAATGCAATTGGTTGTTCAACCCATTGCCGGCAAAGGTCGGTCAAAGCGTCATCCTTGGCGTAGCGCTGTAATTGTTGGAAAAACGTCTGTTCGTCACTGCCGGTAGCATTGACGCCAAAGTCTTGCCAACATTGCAGCATCAAGCCATCCAGGCTCAAGCCACGCTGCCTTAATGCTGCATCTAAACACAGCGCCAACAGGCTGCCTTTGGCATAATAACTCACCACCGAATTGATAGCATTTTCATCTTGTTGATAAAACTTAGTCCAGGCGGTAAAGCTGCTATCAGCCAAACTTTGACTCAAATTACTCGGCGCGCGCTGCACCCGGCTGATAGTTTTGGCTATCGTTGCCAGATATTGCTCGCAGTCAATGACGCCAGCGCGCAATAAAGCTAAATCGTCATAATAAGAGGTAAAACCTTCATACCACCATAATTGGCTGGTGTATTGTTCAGCCGCCAACTGATACTGTAAAAAACTGCGCGGTTTGGCCCGTTTGACCCACCAGGTGTGAAAATACTCATGGCTGCACAGTGCCAAAAAGTTTTGATATTCCTCAGTCAACTGACTTGGTTGCTGTGGGTTGGGTAAATCAAACCTGTTACACATTAACAAGGTGGAATTTTGATGTTCCAGCCCGCCATAGCCCTGGTCGACGACCCAGGTTAAAAACCAGTATTCGGCTAAATCTGCCGGCAAGCCTGCAAATAGCGCAGCCTGTTGCTGACATATGGGCAATAAATCACGGCCAATACGCCTGATATCGGCTTGTACAGCGCCAGCGAATACCAAGTGGTGGGTCACCCCTGACAGTTCAAAGTGGGTGGTTTGCAAGGTGCCCAGCAACAGCGGGCTATCAATCAACGTAGCATAGTCAGCCGCCAGATACTCACCAAAACTAAAGCGCTCAGTGCCTGCGGCTCTGGTTAAACCTGTCGCCAGTTGCCACTGCGGTTTGGTTGGCACCGGCAGTACCTGCAAAACATGCGGCTGTTGTTGTTGACCTTCCACTGCCAGGCAACAAGCGGCCGGATTAATCACCACCACTTCATCATTGACATAACAAGCTCGCACAGACAAATCAAAGGCGTAGAGCTGATAACGCAACCGCACCGGCAGACCACGATGGGCTAACTGCCAACTGTGTTTATCCAGTGCCACCAGCGTTAATTCACCTTGTGCATCTGAGGCGTGGATCTGTTGCAGATGTCTGGCAAAATTTCGAATGAAATAGCTGCCAGGGATCCAGGCGGCTAATGATAAGGTCACAGCGGCAAGATCGGTTGGGGTAAAAAAAACTTCGACGCTCAGCAGATGAGCGCTGATATCACTGACTGAAAGCTGGTAACGGACCTGATCCATCCTTTATACTCGTTGGCAGAAAAAAGCTGAGTATTATCATATAGCATTCCACAGGAAGACATCATCATGGCCGAAGAAACAATTTTCAGTAAAATTATCCGCCAGGAAATTCCAAGCACACTGTTATATCAAGATGAATTGGTAACCGCCTTTCGAGATATTCACCCGCGCGCACCAGTCCATATCCTGATTGTGCCGAATGTACTGATCCCGACTGTGAACGATGTTGCAGTCGAACATGAAGCCGCATTGGGCCGCATGTTTACGGTGGCAGCGAAATTGGCTAAAGATGCCGGCATTGCTGCGGACGGGTATCGTTTGATTATCAACTGCAATCAGCATGGTGGCCAGGAAGTATATCATCTGCATATGCATCTGGTGGGCGGGCATGCGCTGGGGGCGATGTTACAGCGCTAACGCAGCGGATCATTAGCTGCAACAGGGGTTATGGATTGCGGCTGAGCGGACGGTTTTGCGCAGTTAGCCTTGGCTTTTGCTGGCATAGCCTCTAAAATCCGCGTTTTGCAGTGTTATTGAGGTTACCTATGTCAAATGATGCTTTACTGGCCATCCGGACTGAATATGCCGTGACGCGGGTCACCAAAACTGTGTTTCCGGGCCGGACCAATCACCACAATACTTTATTTGGTGGCGAGGCCCTGGCTTGGATGGATGAAGCTGCGTTTATCGCCGCTACCCGGTTTTGCCGCAAACCCCTGGTGACAGTGTCTTCAGATCGGGTCGATTTTAAAGAGTCCATTCCGGCTGGCACTATCATTGAATTGGTGGCACGGATTGAACATGTTGGTCGTACCAGTATCAAAGTGAAGGTCGACATATTTGTTGAAAATATGTACAGCGACGACCAACACAAAGCGATTTCCGGTACCTTTACCTTCGTGGCACTTGGACCTGATCGGAAACCAACACCTGTGCTGGGCTAAACGGGCATTGCCGCAGGCTATCTGTGCGGCATCCGCGCTGCCAGCACCCTGGCCGCTGAATTTCTGCGCTGCTGCCAGCAGCCTGCTTGCGACTAACGGAGATCTGACTGAGTTTAACACCCAAAGTCAGCTCCGCTTCTTTGGTATAATCCAGCTCACTGTCGTCTGTCCCCTTGCTCTGACTGAGAATTATCGTTGCAAAAATTTCTTGAAGATCGCCATCGTCAGTTTTGGTTATTACATACCTTAGGCTGGATGGGATTTGCCGTGGTTGGATATCTGGGCTCTTTATTTCAGGAGATGCGCCAGGCTTATCTTATTGTGGTGGCGCTGGATGCCTATGCCGGTTGGTTATTATCGATCCCGCTGCGGTATGCCTTTCAGCGGATGTGGTTTTGGGCACCCTGGCAGATGATTTTGTCTATTTTATCGCTAGCCTTTGTGATTGCCAGCGCCTGGACCGTGGTGAAAAACTTTAATTATTGGGAAATATACCGGCATGGTTACCGGCCCGATGACTGGATCCAGTATTTTAATCAAACATCGGTCGGTTTTTATGTCATCTTGAGCTGGAGTGGTTTGTACTTTGGCATCCGCTATTACCAGACTTTGCAGTTGGAAAAACAAAAATCGTTAACGGCTTCCAATAAAGCGCATGAAGCGCAACTGAAAATGCTGCGTTATCAGCTTAACCCGCATTTTTTGTTCAACACGCTCAATGCCATTTCAACGCTGGTGCTGATCAACGAAGCCGATACGGCTAATAAGATGCTGAGCAGGCTCAGTGATTTCTTACGCTATTCCTTGTACAAAGATCCCATTAATAAAGTGCCTTTGCAGCAGGAAATTTATGCCGCAAATTTGTATTTAGAAATCGAAAAAGTCAGATTCTCTGAGCGACTGACCATCGATATCGATATTGCAGAAAATAGCAGCCAAGCGCTGGTTCCCAGCCTTATTTTGCAACCATTAGTTGAAAATGCCATCAAATATGCAGTTGCCAGCCAGACCTGTGGCGGTACCATCAGTATTAAGGCGACAAAGTTTGGTCACGACTTGCTGATTGAAGTCGCCGATAACGGTCCAGGTATGCCGATTGACGATGGGTTACCTAAAGACAGTGGTGGTGTTGGTTTGGTGAATACTCGAGAACGACTGGCAGCGTTATACGAGAAAGATTTTTCCCTGGTGCTGACCCACAATCAGCCCAAAGGGGTAAAAGTAAATATTCGGATCCCGTTTGAGGTGGAAGTTAGCGATGAAGAACATGCTTAAAGTAGTAGTTGTTGATGATGAACCGTTAGCACGCAAAGGGATGTTAATGCGGCTGGCAGCTTTCCCGGAATTACAGATTGTTGCAGAGTGCAGCAATGGCGCAGAAGCGATTGAAGCCATTTGTGATCTGCAACCAGATGTGGTGTTTCTCGATGTGGAGATGCCAGTGTTAGACGGTTTTGCTGTGCTCAAACAATTACAGCAAAAGCAGATCAATTTGCCATATATTATTTTTGTCACGGCCTTTGATCAGTACGCGCTGAATGCCTTTGATGTCAGCGCCGTTGACTATGTATTAAAGCCGGTTGAAAGTGAAAGATTAAAAGCCGCAGTGGAAAAACTGTTAAAAGTGTCACTGGCGCGTGATGATCACAAACATAAAGGCCAACTGGCGGAAGCTGTGGCCAAATTGACCGGCGAAGATGCGGATCACATCTTACAGCGACTGGATCAGGAAGAGCCGGTGATGAATGACCGTTATCCGGAAGCTATAAGTATTAAAGACAGTGGTGAAATCACTCGAGTGCCGGTGGCCAATATCGACTGGGTTGATGCGGCTGGTGATTATATGTGTATCCATACCAAAGATGGTCAAACCCATATATTGCGCCGTACCATGAAAGAGTTGGAGCATGAACTGGATCCGCGTCAATTCGTGCGGGTGCACCGTTCGGCGATTGTGAATGTCAATACCATCGCCAAGTTACAAATGTTAGCCAATGGCGAGCATCAACTGATGTTGACCAATGGTCAGGCGGTCAAAGTCAGCCGTAGTTACAAAGACCGGGTGAAAACAGTATTTAGCTCGTAACCCTTATCTGCAGTGTCGGACTGCCCCGGCTATGCCAGGTCGAGTCCGACCTGTTAAATATGTTTATCCAGCAGATCATTACCCTGAAAACCTTATGTTGGACTTACCAGCAAGTCCAACCATATTTCTGTTTCTCCACATTATTTGTCATATTTTGGATGGTTAAAGCAGGGCTATGAATAGGGTTTGCTATCTTGCAACAGCTTTTGTTGCCAGCCTAATAAGTACGGATCCGCTAATTTTTTACGCTCACCGGTCAGGGCCAGTGGATATAGCACAGCCTGGCCTGCATGTTCGCCAGCCATCATCAGATGCGCATGACCGGCCAATAATTGCTCCACAGCAAAAGCGCCAAGTTTAGTCGCCAGGATCCGATCAGCCCCAACCGGGCTGCCACCGCGCTGTAAATGTCCCAACACACAAGCACGACATTCAGTGCCGGATAAAGTGGTTAATTCAGTAGCGAGGGCTGCGGCACCCGCCGGATACATAGTTTCAGCCATCACAATGATGTAGCTGCCATGACCGTACTCGCGTTGTAATTGCTGAATATCCTGCACTAAATCCGCGACATCTAGCTGTTCGCCATATTCTGGGCAAATGATTTGTTCGGCACCACCGGCAATACCGGCGGCAAGCGCCAGATAGCCACTGTGCCGGCCCATCACTTCAACCAAAAAAATGCGCTCAAAAGCATCTGCCGTGTCACGGATTTTATCAATTGCATCTAAAGCGGTATTCACCGCAGTGGCGAATCCTATGGTGAAGTCTGTGCCATCGACATCATTATCAATGGTGCCCGGAATGCCACAGATTTGACCAGCAAAAAACGGCGCTATCGCTTGGCAGCCGCGAAAACTACCATCTCCGCCAATAACAATTAAGGCATCTAACTGTAACTCGGTTAAGCGCTGACCAGCCAGTGCTGGGCCATCAGGGCTTTGTAACTGTTGGCAACGGGCACTTTTGAGTAAAGTTCCACCCAGTTGAATACAATGTTTCACTGCCGCTGGTGTTAACAATTGCCAATCGACACTGAAAATACCATTAAAACCATGTCGAAAGCCGATGACTTCGATACCGGCCGCTGCTGCGGTCAGAACCACGGCACGGATGGCGGCATTCATGCCAGGTGCATCGCCGCCTGAGGTTAACAAACCAATTCTTTTGATAGTTGCCATTGTTATCTCCTGATCGCCCAAGGCGAACAAAGGGTGGTGGAGCGCTCAGCGCAGTTGGGAGCAGTCTGCCATGTCAGCCCGATCAGGATATTGATTTGTCGCAATGAAACTAAGCTGCTGACTGCGCGTTTAACATCAGAAATATAAGCTGAAAGCAGGCGACAGTCTGCAAAAAAACAGCCAGAATAGCCGCCTTGAATTTACTGCAGTTTTTGTTACAGGAAAAATTATGCATCAGGCATCCGGTAAAAGTCTGACTGGCTTTTTACTCGCGCTGGTTACTGCAGTACTGTGGGGCATGTTACCTATTGCACTGAAAGTACTGTTAACTGAATTAACCGCCAATACCATCACCTGGGTTAGATTTTTAGCAGCCGCTATTTTCGTCTGTCTGGTGTTGTTCAAACAGGGTCATTTACCAGGCTTGGCAAAATTACGTGGCAAAGCGGGCTTATTGATGCTGATCGCGGTGGCCGGTTTGTTATCAAATTACATTTTATATCTGATGGGACTCAATTTACTGACATCAGAAACTGCACAGGTGGTGATCCAACTGGCACCATTTCTGATGATGCTTGGCGGGATCTTTATTTTCCGCGAACGTTTGTTGTTATGGCAAAAAATCGGCGCTGTGACGCTGGTCTCTGGTTTGTTGTTGTTTTTTAATGATCGGCTGTTGTTGCTATTTACCCAGCTCGGCCAAGATAGTTTCGGCGTGTTGTTGGTGATTATCGCCGCTATTACCTGGGCTTGTTATGCCCTGGCGCAAAAACAATTGTTGATGCATTACAGCTCGCAGCAAATCATGCTGTTTATTTACGCCGCCGGTACTTTGTGTTTTTTACCGCTGGCTGACATCAGTCCGGTGCTGGAATTATCGTTGTTACACTGGGGTTTACTGCTATTTTGTTGCCTGAATACTATTATCGCATACGGCGCTTTTGCCGAAGCGTTGCAACATTGGGAAGCCTCAAAAGTCAGTGCAGTGTTGGCGATAACGCCATTATTGACCATTTTATTTGCCAATCTGGCCGCCTGGTTATGGCCAGCGGCACCGGTGCCACAAGCGCTGAATTTGTGGTCTATCACAGGTGCTGTTATGGTCGTGATTGGTTCTGCCGTGACCGCTCTAGCACCAGTGCTGAAACAGTGGCGCTTGGCACAACAGACGCAAGCTTAGAGTGGTTTCATTCAAGCAGAAAAAATGCCGCAGTTGCGGCATTTTTTATTGCTGACTGACAAAAGTCAGTCACAGTGGGCAGATGATTATTTCACCGTAACAATTTTACAGGTGTTTGATGCACCGACAGTTTCCATCACATCACCATGGGTGAGGATGACTAAATCACCGGTTTGCAAACCAGCGGCTTTTTTCACTGCAGCAACGGCATCATCGGCCAGGTGATCATTACTAATGCCGTGGCTGTCAAAAAACACCGGGTAAACGCCACGATACAGTGCCATTTTGTTCAGTGTTTTGACATGACGGGATAAGGCATAAATGGCATGTGAAGAGGTAATACGCGACATCAGCTTCGCAGTGTAACCAGATTCCGTCAGCGCGATAATGGCCTTGATACCTTCTAAGTGATTGGCAGCATACATGGCGGATAAAGCGATAGTTTCACTGATTTCAGTAAAGGTGACGTCCATCCGGTGTTTAGAGGACATCACTTTGGGATGTTTCTCAGCACCATCGCAAACCCGGCCCATGGCTTTGACAGTTTCAGTTGGATATTTACCAGCAGCAGTTTCTGCCGATAACATCACTGCATCTGTACCATCTAACACGGCATTGGCGACATCCATCACTTCAGCACGGGTTGGCATCGGGCTTTCAATCATCGATTCCATCATCTGGGTTGCGGTGATCACCACACGATTCAGTTGACGCGAGCGGGCAATAATACGTTTTTGTTGACCCACTAACTCTGCATCACCAATTTCAACGCCTAAATCACCGCGCGCCACCATCACTGCATCAGATGCACGAATAATATCATCTAACGTGGCGTCATCAGCCACGGCTTCGGCGCGTTCGACTTTGGAGACAATTAATGCTTCTGAACCCGCGTCACGTGCCAGTTGTCGGGCCAGACGCAAATCATCACCGGTGCGTGGGAAAGAGACTGCCAGGTAATCGACATCAATGCTGGCTGCCAGCGCGATATCGGCTTTATCTTTATCAGTCAGGGCAGGGGCTGATAAACCACCACCGAGCCGATTAATCCCTTTATTGTTACTGAGTTTGCCAGCTACTGAGACTTTGGTATAAATCCGCGGACCGACCACATGGTCAACCACCAATTGAATGCGGCCGTCGTCTAATAACAACACATCGGCAGGTTTGACGTCACCTGGCAATTCTTTGTAATCAATACCAACCTGAGTTTCATCACCTAAACCTTTGGCTAATTCAGCATCCAGCACAAAATCCTGGCCTTCAATCAGCTCAACGCTGCTGTTTTTAAAGGTAGAAACACGAATTTTCGGTCCTTGCAGATCACCTAAGATAGCGACATGCGCTGAAGTTGCAGCGGCGGCGGCCCGAACCATCACAGCGCGTTGCAAATGGTCATCAGCACTGCCATGGGAAAAATTGAAACGGAATACGGTGGCGCCGGCCAGAATAAGTTTTTCGATAGCGGCCTGGGTGTTGGTTGCCGGGCCTAAGGTGGCCACTATTTTCGTTCTTCTTGGCATCTGCTGCTCCTGGTTGGGAATATCCGGTAAATGAACTGACAGTCGCCCCCAATCCGCTGTCGGATTTTTCGGTAACGACTGAATGTTCATCAGTGTAATGTAATTTAATTACAGAATATAGCGAAAAAGTGGATATAAATTACAGAACGGCGCGGTTTTATGGCGCCGAAACGGTTTAAAAATCTTTTTTATCGAATCTGGAGCCACGTAAACTGTCTTTTACTTTCTTCAGATTTTCACGAAATTTAGTGCCACGGCGCAAAGTAAAGCCGGTGGCCAGGATATCAATCAGCACAAGCTGTGCGACCCGGGAGGCCATTGGCATATACATATCTGTATCTTCCGGCACGTCCAGTGATAAAACTAAGGTACATTCTTTTGCCAGTGGGCTGTCGTAGGCCGTTACGCCAATCACTGTGGCATCATTCTCCCGCGCTATCGCTGCGATGTCACATAAGTTTTTTGTCCGCCCAGTGTGACTGATGCACACCACCACGTCACCTTCGCTACTATTAATCGCACTCATCCGCTGCATCACAATGTCATCAAAACACACAACAGGGACGTTAAAGCGGAAAAATTTATTTTGTGCATCGTGTGCCACTGAGGCAGAGGCACCTAAACCAAAAAACGAGATTTTTTTCGCTTGGGTCAGCACATCGACAGCACGATTAATAGTATTAATATCAACATTTTGCCGCGCAGCATCCAGCGCAGCCATGGTCGATTCAAAAATTTTCGCAGTATAGGCTTCCGGGCCATCGTCTTCTTCGACGTGACGATTCACATAAGGCGTACCATTGGCCAGGCTTTGTGCCAGGTGCAATTTAAAATCAGGGAAGCCTTTGGTATCGAGCCGACGACAAAAACGGTTAACGGTTGGCTCAGATACATCAGCCATTTTGGCCAGCGCCGCAATGCTGCTATGAATTGTGGTCTGTGGATTGGCCAGGATCACATCAGCGACTTTGCGCTCAGACTTACTGAAACTGTTTACACTGTTTACGATCTTTTCCAGTACATTCATCCGAATTTATTCCTGCGTTGACTATCGCGCACCTGAGCCAGGCTCGAGATTGAGTATGTAATTAATTTTGTAGCCCAACCAGGGCGGCAACAACAAAAGTGATAAACTTACCACATAACTAATGATACAACTGAAAGACTGCCTTAAGATATAGGCTACGTCAAAACTTTAACGAAGTTGTAATTTAATTACATCTTTTATGATTTACAAGCGGCAATCACTCGGCTAGTATGCGGTCAAGTGTTGTAAAATTACATCGAAACAAGGGTCAGCTTCATGACAGCAACAGCACAATCGAATAAAGCCTGTGATCTTATTCTGTTTGGCACCAAAGGCGATCTGGCGCGCCGTAAACTGCTTCCTGCATTATATCAATTAGAGAAAGCCGGTTTATTGCATGCCGACAGCCGGATCACCGGTGTGGCCAGAGATCAAATGACACTGGCTGACTATATTGAACTTGTTGAAACAAATTTACAGAAGTTTGTCAAAGAGCCGCTGGATGCTGATGTGCTGACGCGGTTAAAAACCAAATTACAATATGTCCAGATTGATTTAACTCAAGCGGATGACTATCTGAAGCTGACGGCTGTTACTGATATTAAAAGTCGCATTCCAGTCAGTTATTTTGCCACTGCACCTTCTTTATTTGGCAATATTTCACAAGGTCTGGACGCCGCAGGTTTGGCGGTGCAACCTTCCAGAGTGGTGTTAGAAAAACCCATTGGTCATTGTCTGGAATCATCCAAAGTCATTAACGATGTGGTCGCACGTTACTTCCAGGAAAATCAGATCTACCGTATCGACCATTACTTAGGTAAAGAAACGGTGCTGAACTTGTTGGCGCTGCGGTTTGCCAACGCCATATTTGCTTCGAACTGGGATCATAATGCCATCGATCATGTGCAGATTTCAGTGGCAGAAGAGGTTGGGGTAGAAGGTCGCTGGGGTTATTACGATGATGCTGGCCAAATGCGCGATATGGTACAAAATCACCTGTTACAGGTGTTGTCGCTCATTGCGATGGAGCCACCTGCCAGTCTGGATGCTGACAGTATCCGTGACGAAAAATTAAAAGTACTGAAAGCACTGCGCCCAATCAATCTGCAAAACGTGCAGGAAAAAACGGTTCGTGGCCAATACAGTGCTGGTTTTGTTGGCGGTAAAGCTGTGCCTGGTTATCTGGAAGAAGAAGATGCCAGACCGAACAGTAAAACCGAAACTTTTGTCGCGATCAAAGTCGATATCGACAACTGGCGCTGGGCTGGGGTGCCGTTTTATTTGCGCACCGGTAAACGCATGCCGAACAAGGTGTCAGAAGTGGTGATTTGCTTTAAGCCACAACCACACAATATTTTCCACGAAACTTATAAACAGTTACCAGCCAATAAACTGATTATTCGTTTGCAGCCAGATGAAGGGGTGGAAATTCAAATTATGAATAAAATCCCTGGTCTTGGCGAAAACATGCAGTTACAGCAAAGCAAACTGGATTTGAGTTTTGATGAAACTTTCAAATCACAGCGCATTGCTGATGCTTACGAGCGTTTGTTACTTGAAGCCATGCTGGGTAATCAATATTTGTTCGTGCGCCGCGATGAAGTTGAACAGGCCTGGAAGTGGGTCGACGGTATTCTGGATGCGTGGCGGGTCAATAATGAACCACCAAAAGCATATCAGGCGGGCACATGGGGTCCGGTTGCAGCCATTTCATTGTTAGCACGCGACGACCGCAACTGGGACGAATAACATGCAGTTACATACATTTGCTGATAGCCAGGTATTAAACCAAGCCTTTGCCAGTCAATTAACGCAGATCCTGCAAACTGCCATTGCTGAGCGTGGTGCTGCTTATCTGGTCGTGTCAGGTGGCCGCACGCCGCAAGCACTGTTTCAACAGCTGGCGCAGACCGAGTTAGATTGGTCCAAAGTCACTATCACTCTGGCGGACGATCGTTTTCTGCCTGACTCAGAGCAGGACAGCAATGAACGACTGGTAAAAGCCAGTTTATTGCAGCACAAAGCTGCCGCGGCCCGTTTTATCAGTTTATATGCTGAAGCCGCCAGCGCTGCCGAAGCCATCCCAACCCTGTTGAGCAGAGTCGCTGACTTACCGACTTTTGATGCTGTCATCCTCGGCATGGGTGAAGATGGGCATACCGCCTCATTATTTCCCTGCAGTGCTCAAATCAAGGCAGGTTTAGCTGCAGATGCGGCTGATTTATTGGCGGTGCAACCCACCACAGCACCGTATCAGCGCATTTCGTTCAGTAAAGTAAGATTATTAAATAGCCGGGCGTTGTTTTTACACCTGGTGGGCGAGTCGAAGCTCACTGTGTTGAATGCCGCCGTGGCCGGAACCGACGAATTGGCGATGCCGATCCGTGCTTTTATACACCACACCGATGTTGAGTTATCGGTGATGTTCGCAGCCAAGTAGAGGTCATCATGCATCCGGTTATACAGCAAGTTACCGACAGGATCATTGCACGTAGTGTAAACAGCCGTGCGATTTATCTGAGCCGTATTGAACAGGCCCGTATTCGTGGTCCGCACCGTGGCGCTTTAGCCTGCGGTAATCTGGCGCATGGTTTTGCCGCCTGTAATGCCCAGGAAAAAGCTGACTTACGTAGTCTGACCAAGGCTAACATCGGTATTATTTCCAGTTATAACGATATGTTATCTGCGCATCAGCCGTATGAGACCTATCCGGCGCTGATTAAACAAGCCGTGGCTGAGATTGGCAGTGTGGCGCAATTTGCCGGTGGTGTACCAGCCATGTGTGATGGTGTGACCCAAGGTCAACCGGGCATGGAATTGAGTTTATTAAGCCGCGATATTATTGCCATGTCGGCGGCCGTTGGCCTGTCGCATAATATGTTTGATGGCGGCCTGATGCTGGGCATTTGTGACAAGATTGTGCCGGGTCTATTGATGGCCGCATTGAGTTTTGGTCATCTGCCTTTTGTATTTATCCCGGCAGGTCCAATGCCGTCAGGCATTCCAAATAAAGAAAAAGCCCGGGTTCGCCAGTTGTTTGCCGAAGGTAAAGTCGGCAAAGATGAGTTGTTGGAATCTGAATCTGCCTCTTACCACAGTGCCGGTACCTGTACTTTTTATGGTACCGCCAACTCAAACCAGTTGGTGGTGGAAATGATGGGTCTGCATTTACCAGGTTCATCTTTTGTCAACCCAGGTACAGCGCTGCGGGATGAACTGACCAAAGCGGCCGCACGGCAAGTGACGCGGTTAACCGACTTAGGCACTGACTACATGCCAATTGGCCATTTGGTTGATGCCAAAGCTGTGGTCAATGGCATTGTTGGTCTGTTAGCTACTGGTGGTTCTACCAACCATACCATGCACCTGGTTGCGGTTGCCCGCTCAGCTGGCTTTATTGTCAACTGGGATGATTTTGCCGATTTATCCAATGCAACTCCGTTATTAACGCGGATTTATCCAAATGGTCAGGCCGATATCAACCACTTCCAACAAGCGGGTGGCATGGCGTTTTTGATCCGTGAACTGCTAGATGCCGGTTTGTTGCACGAAGATGTCAACACAGTGGCTGGCTTTGGTTTACGCCGTTATACCCAGGTACCAGTGTTGCAAGATGGTCATCTGGTGTGGGTCGATGGTCCGGCGCTATCTGGTGATGATACGGTGCTGGCCACTGCCGCCAAGCCATTTAAAGATCATGGCGGCTTACAGGTGTTGTCAGGCAATGTCGGCCGTGGCGTGATTAAGACATCAGCGCTGCGTGCAGGGACAGAAATTGTCAAAGCGCCGGCCGTGGTATTTTCCAGCCAACACGAATTGGATGCCGCCTTTAAAGCCGGTGAACTGGATAAAGACTGTATTGTGGTGGTGCGTTTCCAGGGCCCTAAAGCCTGTGGTATGCCAGAACTGCACAAACTGACGCCACCGCTGGGTGTGCTGCAGGACCGTGGCTTTAAAGTCGCGCTGGTCACTGATGGCCGGATGTCAGGTGCTTCCGGTAAAGTACCAGCTGCCATCCACGTCACCCCGGAAGCGGTCGATGGTGGTGTGATTGCAAAAATTCAGACTGGCGATTTAATGCTGGTCGATGGCGAAACTGGTTTATTACAGGTATTTGTCTCTGAAGAAGAGCTGGCACAACGTCTTGCCGCAGTGCGGGATATGTCAGAAAGTTATTATGGCATGGGCCGCGAAATTTTCGGTGGTCTGCGCACAGTGTTGACTGGGGCCGAGCAGGGTGCCTGCAGTCTGTTTACCACCGAGGAACATCTGCATGGTTAAGTACGCCATTGTCGCTGATATTGGCGGCACCAACGCTCGTTTTAGCCGGGTGGATTTAGACAGCCTGGCGCTGGACCATGTGGTTGTTTATCCATGCGCGGACTTTGCCAGCCTGGCTTTGGCGTTAAGCTATTACCGCAACGAACAGCAACTGCAAGATATTGCCCATGTCGCAGTGGCGATTGCTTGTCCGGTCAATGGCGATATCGTGAAAATGACCAATTTTCATTGGCAGTTTTCGATTGCTGAGACCAAAGCC
>CAZGHW010000030.1:0-50419 GCA_964525695.1 uncultured Rheinheimera sp.
AGCCGATCCATAATCGCATCTGCAATTGTTGCTTCGCCGATGTACTCATGCCATTTCGAGACCGGTAACTGGCTGGTAATTAGTAGAGAACCTTGACCGTACCTATCTTCAATTAACTCAAAAAGCTCATGACGTCCGGATTCTGTGAGAGGCGCCATTGCCCAATCGTCCAGAATTAGCAGTTTTACCTTACGTAGTTGATTGCGCAGCTTGGGTAACGAACCATCTCGCCTTGCGATATCCAGCTCATCCATCAGTAAAGGAAAACGTTTATAAAGTACTGAAAAACCTGATCGCACAGCCTGGCAACCGAAGGCACAACCCAACCATGTTTTTCCAACACCTGTCGGACCGGTAATAATCATAAATTGAGAACGTCGTAACCAATCTGAACCAGCTAAAGATGTGACATAACTTCGATCTAACCCTCGATGCGCAATATAATCGATATTTTCTATGCATGCAGAGGCGTGCTTAAGTTTTGCTTGCTGATGCATTCGAAATAATTTGGCCTGCTCCCGCTGATGTATTTCAACATCAACCAATTGAGCTAACCGTTCATCAAAGGACTGTTGCAACGCATCCGGTTGTTCGTATTGTTGTCTTAAGGCAGCCGCCATCCCTTTAAGGTGCAGAGCGTCCAGGTTGTTTAACGTTTGTTGTTGCAACATTTTATAACCCTCCTTCTTGAAAATACGCCGCGCCACGCAAGTTGTGGTGCAACGGCAATACACCTTGCTTTGGATAGTTTTCTAGATTGCCTTTCACATCCAACTTACATTGCAGAATAGAACGAACGCTTTTTACCGAAAGGGATTGAATATCTGCAGCGCAACGGCAAGCCGCTTCTAGCCGTTGATTACCATAGGTCTTGGCTAAGCGTTGCAATTCAGAACAAGCCTTACTGCCTAATGTTGAATAACCAGGTTTGCCATCAAACTGAGCACATACCACCAGTGTTGTCGCTGCACCAACCTGCTGTGCCCACTCACGATACTGCTCAAGACATTGAGCTGCATAGGCACTATGCGATGGAGGGCGGTGGATATCCAAAGTTGTATGGCCTCCAACTACGGAGCTTCGGGCATGAGTAGTTACTCGAATTCCTTTATGTAGAATTTCGACACTAGTTTTGGTGAGCCGTGCTTCGACTTTCTCCCCGACCAATCGATGCGGTACTGAATAAGCATGCCCTAATAAATAAACATGATAATCCGATGGTACTTTTTGTGGCGCCACCCAAGAAGCAAGTTGGAATGGTTCGATTGGTAAAGGCCGGAGAGTTTGCCGCTCACTTTCATCAAAGCGACTTTGCCGAGAACCCGGCATTCGTTTGAATGGCCGATTATTAAGCCTCGGTAAGAGTTCCGCGATTGCCTGATTGATCTCATTGAGATTGAAAAAAGAACGTCTTCTTAAAACGACGGTGATCCACCGTGTGACGAGCAATACACTTATTTCTGCTAATGATTTGTCTTGTGGCCTTCTGACTCGTGCCGGTTCAATCACCAGACCATAATGTTGTGCAAAATCTTGGTAGGCACGGTTCAGAACTGGCGAACTACCTGAATGAATAACAGCAGCTTTTAAATTGTCTGGTACCAAGGCCAAAGGCACACCGCCAAAGAACTCCAGCATACACATATTTGCTTGGATAAAATCTTCGGTGCCCTGACTGGCGCATGCGCAAACATAAATCAGCCTTGAGTAGCCCAGTACACCTACGAAAATCTGAGCTTTTTCAGTTTTACCTGTTTCTTCATTAAACCAAGACAATGTTTTACCCGCAAAATCGATGAAGCAGCGCTCGCCTGCAAAATGCGTTTGCCGCATCGAAATATCTAAATTCGCCTTATAGAGGCGAAAGTAGTAGGTAAACTGTGAAAAACAATACGCCGTGTCCGGCTCAGAACGACGATACTCCTCCCAAAGTTCAATCAATGTTTGATGACGGACCTCCATTTGTTTAGCGATATAAGCCCAATCTGGAATCCGTTTATCGATAGCAGGTTGTCGATTTTTGTTAAATTTTTCGTGCAGTTCATCGTCAGCCATCCGCGTAATGTTAGACCAAGACATTTCATGTTCACGGATCAATGCTCGGTAACGGCGAACGGTGTTTGAAGCTACATTTACAACTTTTGCGATTTTATTGTTTGAGTAGTTAGTACTCAGTAATAATCGCAGTGCTTCTCTTAACTGTAACGGAGTCATACGTACCACCCTCATAAGGCAGAGCCTGACTACGCCGGATGGCATCGCCAACCAGTCAGGAATCAATAGGAAACGACTAGCCTACAACCTTAAAACCGTTGAAGGCTGACTTGACAACATGAGGAAGGGAAACAATACTTTGGCTTAAGTCATGGTCGCCAAACTTTGACTAAAGCACTAAGGCCTCAGAAGTAGTTCTGGGGCTTTATTGTTTTCGTTCCAATGCACTTTGCATCACATTGAACCGCTACATAAACACCTCCCATTCATTGATCAGCACCAGTAAAATTAGGTTGCATTCGTTGCCTTGCTAGCCAATGCGCGACGTCTTTGCTCAATGCAAATTTCCCGCGGCGATGAGCAATCGTGAACAATGGAACACCAATCAAATCTCTACTTAAGGCCTGTCTAAAAGCATCGGCTGTTTTATAGCCAAGCGCCTGAAGTAGATCCTTACCTGTGAGCATCGGGCCATACCGAAGCAAAAGATCACGGCTTAACTCTTCAGCCAAAATATCAATTTGTTCCGGTTTGTTTGGTATAAGCATCGTTTACCCTCATTTGTCACGGCCGTTCACGTAATTACCGTTACAAAAACATTAGGACGACACGAATGACTTTACAAATAGGATCTTATTCAGCTCACAGATCCTCTAAATTTGCATAACCATGCGTGACTGACTACAACTGAAGGTGACTTTCAAAAACGCACGCCTACAGGTGCTGCTCATGAACCCAGTACAACGACAAATAAGAATTCCGATTGCGGACGATCCAATACGATTCATCGCAGGCCGGGCGTTCATGATCTCTTTAAGTTTACAGGCGAGAATTAAGTGTACCGGGTATCAGTTAGAGCACTATTTTGAGCCGAATAAAATAGTGGAAAATAAATCAACAGGACTAATAATCCGTAGCTGTAAATATGATCGCTATTTGCAGATGAAATCATTTCCAAGCCGTAATACTTTGTTAGCAATAGAACGAAAGATTCCAACAGCTAGCCAGTTTTTGACGCAAGAAATCTGGCAAAGTTTAATCTGCAATCCTCCTGATTCAGCGTATTGGATGCAGTTCTATCAGAACCTGCGCCCCGGCCTGCAAAGGCACGTTTTTAGAATGAAACCCAGTTCAGATCAAAATTTTGAGCAAAAGAAAATGCGTTATCTAACCATAAATGCCATTTATCGGGAGGGAGACCAGCAAGCATTAGCCTGTCTTATTGCATTGATGCGACAAGCAAGAGCATCCGAACACTACTTGGTATATGACATGATTGAAACGGCTGTATACAATTTAATCTTTTTTGTGCTGAGCTATGAGCCTTATTACTCGGTGCGGAATGAGATAATAAATTACGTTAAAAGCCAAATCGTCGAGAATGACATAAATTGTAGAATTCGTGAGAGCCCTTGGACTATCACAGAGGCAGATGTAGACACAATATGTGGAATAAACAGGAAAAACATACTTCTTGCAGAAGATCTTGGCTTGGCAACGACAAACAAAGAAATGATAGAATTATTCTATTGGAAACATCACGGAAATAAGCATCTTATTGTAAAAGAGATGGCTCAAGCATGCAGAGTCCAAAAATACGAACTACCAGATAGTGACCGCGGTTTGAAGTGGCTCATTACTAATATCAATAAATCACGCAGCCCAACAAATAAAATTCCAACCGATATACTATAAGGAGTCATGCTTCACAGCAGGCTAGGCAGGCTTTTGCGGTAGAAGTTTGCAACCTAAAACAGCAGGACCTATCATCTGAAACGGTGCCAGCAGCTGAATCTCCATTGAGTTCTCATCACTTACAGTGGTTTCGTTCTGGGTTCTTTTTTCCTGAGATGTTTTTTGACTAACAGTGGCACTTTGTTGAGCCAGTAAAGCACTTGAAAAAAGCGATATAGTCAGAAGTGTGGTGAAGGGGAGTTTAAAATTAATCATGAAATGCCTCCTTCAGAGTTTCGACATTCTTTATCGCTCTGATACTCGGTTCGACCAATGACGCCCAGCAGTAATCTCTTACTTGAACGTACGGTTCAGTAATGTAGTGATCGATATCGGTATACTTCCACGTTGATTCTGGCTGTTCTGCAGCCATAAAATCTGCAAATTCTTTTAAAGCGGTACGGTTTAGAAACATAGCTAAGCTCGTCGCGTCATCTTTGTTTTTGCAAAGCAGGACTTCAGGCCAAAGTAAATTTCCATCAGGCCCCAGATTTCCATATTCTCCAGGTGGCGAGAGCCTAACCACCATTACGTTTTGTAAAAGCAGTGCTTCCTGCAGAGAAAGCATTTTAATTGAGTTAAGTTTCATGCAAATTCCTGTGACTTAGTTAAGGCCCCAGAATTTTGACTGTTCTTCACTTAAAGCTTGACACCTCAAATTGCCCAATGTGGGCAGTAAGATTACGAGTCCTATAGATACATATGGGAAGGTTGCACGATACCCATTCTGATATATGGGAAGTCTGCACGAGTATTGTCGAAATTAAGCCACAATTATTCAGAATTTATGGTTGGAGTCTTGAGTTTTGGGTGAAAAATAACCAATATTGTTTTGTTTTTTAGTGTGTGATTATTTTTTTACGACTATATGGGAATGCTGCACGGTAGCAAAAGGCTTTGACTCTGAACGAGTGGGACTGGAGAAAAATAGCGCTCCACAGCTGCAGTGTTTTGAATGTAAGCTTCCCGCAAAGAAGTCATCGCGCACCATATTTGCTTTATTACATTGAATGACTAGCTTTCTGTTCAGCTATGAGCGATAAGAAGACATAACGTCCAAATTTAGCGCGACGACCCCGCACGCGGCTGGCGTCGCAGACAGCGCCGTTTGCTGGCGATAAAATTTGCTTGTTATGTGCAATCACCAGTACTTACCTTTTGTTTTCTTTTGCTGGTTATAAAGCCTTTTATCACAAGAGTTGCAGACATTCTGGTATGAGCCATCTTTTAGTTTAACTACATGATTTTTCGTCTGCCCAAAAGGCAGCTTCACACCACAGTTATAACAAGTATCGTTTGAACCTGATGTCGATAAAAGCCATATTAACAACACAACTGTCGCTATACCGCATACTCCAAGCAAAACCAATTGAGCACTGTCCATCTAATATCACCTTAAGTCACAAAGCTCATAACGCCCACATAAGGGGCAGTAGCACGTGGGCTAAAACAGGAGCGAAGCGACAGAGCCCACGTGTTACTGTCCCAAGGAGCTTGCGACTGACTTAATGTGATTGTTAGCTACCGTAAAAAGTGGGTTTCAAGTTTAGAAAACCCACTTTAGTGATTTATTAATTGTTATTGAGTACTGACGCCATTTTTTTGCTTCTCGGCGTATTCCGCAGGAATCCATCGAGCGTCGTGGCTTTCATCGATGTAATAGCTTGTAGGGCGCGCATTAATACAAATCCACTCTTTATCGTTTACAATTATTGAGGAGCCTAGCGAGTAAACTTTGCCCTCATGTAAACACATTTTTTTTGCATCAAACTGTACATTTACAGTTGCTTCAATTGCCAATGCATTTAGAGAAAATGCGGAAATAGCAGCTACACATAACAGTTTTAGTGTTTTCATAACGTCTCCATTTAATTTAATTTAAGTTCAGCACACAATTGCACCACACCTGTGCATATGTACAGCCTATTGATTTATCAATAGGCATGATAGTTGGAACTTAGTCATATGACTAAGGTAGCTAACGCCTCAATCAGCCGACGCCGAAGGCGGTCGGCTGGATTGACTTGTTAAATTTCGTTTACTCGAAACTGAGCACTCCACTGCCTTGCATTGGCACTAGTTTCTTTGAAATTTATCTCTGGATAATTTTGGTGAATAAAGTTTGTAAAGTCTTGGAAAATAGTGCGGAACTCCCGGTACAGTACAACCAAATGTTCAAAGAGATCATTCTCTTCCTGGTTCCTACAAAGATCCATTGGCATAGGAAAAATTAGACGGTTTGTATTCCCTTGGTAATCATAGATAAAACGGCCTGCACAAATAATCTCATACCACTTATCAAGCCACGAATGAAGCTTTAAACTCAAGGTTTCATCGTGTATGTAAAAAGACGGATTTGCCCTAATTGAATTGAAGGTATCAGATTCGCAAAGAAAATCAGCGTCTACTGATTTTGGGGCCATATCGATCGCATAAGGAATACTCTCTACATCGATATACTCTAAGAGACATCTTAAATTATCGATATCTCTCTGCCTTAAATCTAAATGAGTCGGCTGAGAATGTCCTGATACTGAAAACATCTGAGGGTAATGGCGCATAACGGCATTTATGTCTTTTGTGAGATCCTGAACGATATCCGTCCAGAAAAGTATGCCAACAGAGAATTTTCCTTTGAGTGCTCTATCCATTGACAATGTACGAACATATTGTTGCAGTTTTACATCTGAAGGGGATGTTGTAGCTATATATAAAGTGGAAATAGCTGGCTGAAAACTCTCTGCATTTGAAACCTCTGCAGTTATTAACGACTCGTTTATTGAGTTTGTAGTCAATTTACATTGGATTCCAACCAAACGGGCAAGGTCATCACTTCCATAAATATCGACGCCATTTTGCTTTTGTCCCTGCCGCCCATGCATTGTCAGATCACTTGTTCTCCACCTTAACTCCAAGGCACTTTTTACAATACTCTCAAATTCTTCCCAGCCTTTTGGGGCTGGAATCATCATATTTTCCAAAGTAGGCAATTTTTTACTCCATTTACTCGTCATGCTGAAGTAGTTTAGAAATTTAACATTTGTATATTGTGCTGGCACACTTTCTCTGGCTGTGCCAGACGCCCCGCCAACTTTAACGTATTGATAAAAATCGATTAATTACAATCAATCACTGATCACTGCGACCAAAAGCGTGCTGGCACATTATTACTTTTCTCTGGCCTGTTATTTTTAGGTTGGTCCAAGTTAAGTATCTAAATTAGAGTGTTTTTCCTTCTTCAGCAACAAATAAATGTGCCAGTTGGTTTGTCCAAGCGTGCCTGATTTCTGGTAAAAGCAGATAACACTGTGTATTCGTCCAGTCGCACAAGCAATGTCGGCTTTTGGCACTTAGCTGAAACAGCAAGCTGGCTGCAAAGGTTGGTCAGAACCAGCTGCAGTTGCATAGTAAATTGAATGCAATCAACCAACGGGGGCAAGTTCTCCTTCAGGATAAATCACCAATGAAGCGCTTATTATCCAAACGAAACAAAGCCCGGCAATCCCGGGCTCTTTCATCATTTCGCTCTCCAACTAAGCCGGTATAACTCAGGCTGATTGGTCCTTGTCCGAAAGTTGAAGTTGATAACTTCTCTGTCTGTCGACGACGCCAGAAGCGGATGAACCAACAGAGTGCTGCACTTGGCGTAACTCCTGAAATGGTAACGGCCTTTCTACGGGGCCAGCCATCTGAGCTGCTAATGCACCTAATACCAGGTAAACAAACAGCTTAAGGTAGTCGTATACCATGTGCTGTTTTGGGTAGATATGCCACCACAGTGGCAGTTGAGAAGTTGTTCTTTGCATATCATTTCCTTAAAAAAGTTAAAATAATTTGCTCTACAAAGCTGTGAACCAGCTGCAATGCAGTCTGGCATCACGACAAATTCAAGCGATACCTATGCTACACATCTGAAGGGGCAATATTGTCCAGCGGAAAAATAAAGTTGTTGGCTATTAAGGCTGTTCTACATGTGGAATTTGGAAGACAACTGAATCGATAAATCGACCAGAACACAAAACGTTAACGAAGATAAACCTCTGAAATTAGTTGTAAGAACAACTGACTAATAAATTAGCTCAGCGGCAAAGAGCCTATTCGCCCCTGCTTGACTTGCACCTGGCTCGGACTGATCTCGCCATAGAACTAATTTGGGGTAAAGGTCAGGGTTAGCCGAATGGAAAACATGGCCAGTGTTGGATTAACAGTGAGGTCTTTTGACGTGTTGAGGGAATAAGTTAATCGCCCATTTTGTTTAATGCCCCGAAAGGTCAGTAGTCGGACAATACAAACAGGTTTGTACTTATTCAACTTACGTTTGCATACAACGCTGGAAAATGCACTTGACTAGCACGTTTTGATTAGGGCGTTTGCTAGCAGCAAAACCAGCCCCGTAAAAAGGGAGGCATTTGCTCATGATGCCGGTTCACACCGAAATGAGCGGTCGGACGACCCCGAAATTCGCAGCCTCTTTACAAGTAAAGAAATAAATTTTAATTTTAGGTAATTTTAATTGTTTTTTATCTTCTAGTTCAGTTATCGAACATGACCTTATATTGGCTAGAGACGTTTAACTTAAGGAGCCGCTATGCCCTGTAGTTGCTGCAATAAAAAGCTCACAAACGGAATGCTACACAAATTCGATAGTATTATTGGGGATGAATACAAGTCGTGTCCTCACTGTTCAGACACTCATGGTTCCGAACATGTTTATCACGCTTATCCAACACATTTTACGACTACAGAAGCGAGGATTAGCCCCAACAACCCTGATGGCTGGCAAAGCTACTGCAACGAATGCCGTCATCCTATGAATAAAGGACTTCCGTCGAAGGTCTTTCAGAATGGAAGGCTGTGTAGCTCGCTGATAGATTGATGAGCGTTGTCAATTTAACTGATGAATTGTGCTTCCTATACCAAGAAATAAGAGCTCTCGAAATTGCTTACTTATAACCTTGGTGATGAACAGGTTGAAAGTTCACCGTTACACTTCTACGGGGAAATTTTGCTACCTTTATTTTATTGTGTTCTATAAATTTAATAGTCCCGCAAATAAAACTACCGACGATTTAATCTTGAGATTAGCTCTTCTAAGTCTGCATTTTTTTTTGTCTGTTCACGGTGACGATCAATTAAGTAGTGCACTAGCTCATCTGCCTCATAAAACCACTCGTTTGAGTCGTATGGAAGAATTTTTCTCAGAAACTTCAACAATAATTCTGGGTATTGTAAAGGCCCAGAGGGATTTGCCTCCAATCTTTCAACATCAACAAATCCTAGCCTAGGGTATCGGCTTGCCGTAATTAAAGGGAATATTAAACGAAAATAGTAGTCAAAATTTTCCTCTCGCGACAATAAAAAGCTGTATAAACAGTTATTTATTTCATCTGTTCTCAATGCTTTCTGTTTAGGCCAAACATCATGAAACAATCTAAAACAGACCTTATGCCAGTCGTAATTCTTGTCCTCATCCATCCAACGTCGCAAATTCCATAAAAGTGATGTTCTGAAATCGTCATTGCACTCCAGCAACGTTTCTATAAGTTCTTGATCTTTGATTAACGAGCTCTTTGCTGAATGAGTTAAATGGAGCCAACCAGATAACACTATTCCAGCAAGATTTTGAGTAAGGCCTCTCTGATGAAGATCATTAGATTTTGCAAACTCTAAAAGTTGAGACTTGATTTGTTTAAATAAACTTTTGTTCGTCGGACGAGCCGTCCAAAGGAACCCAACCCAGAAAACAATCTGTCGATCATTGGAGCTTGATAGACTGGATAAAAGATTGTCTTTTGTCCATTTCGGATTGTGGTGATAAAACCAAGTCAATCGGGCTGTAGACAATACAAGAGCTAACTTGCCGTCTTCATCAGCTTTATCTAGCAAGGCGCTGAGCATCTCCAGATGGGATTCTGGAATGAATTTATTTACTATTTCAGGACTCTCTATTAGTGCTTCAACAAACATCCCGACGGGTTGGTTAATTGCACGATTTAGTACATCATCAATTTCGGAATCACTTTCAGAGTTTTGCTGAATTAGAAAGTTAAACAATTTTAATCTTAACGTGATCAGTAATGCAGGGTTGGCTTCTGCAATAAGTTTCTGAGCGGATTTAAACCAGCGAAAAACATAATGCGATATTTCGCTCAGCTGGGTGTTTTCCAATATTAGTATTTTCTCTGCGATTGAGCAGCTTAGTTCCGCTGTGTCACCATCTCTTGTTTTGTAACTAAAAAAATCACGCCACAGACTGCTGTTAAATTCTCCAATTTTTAGGTTAATTTCTAGCGCAGATAACGCCTTGAACGGCTGATGACATGAAAGTCCTTGAAATTGTTTATTTTCAGTTAAGCTCTGAAAGTCTCTTCCGCTTGTCTCTGCAGCTTTACGAACGATTTCTTCTGCTGATAAACCATCAAATATTTGGTAGTCAGTATTTGTTTGTATGATTCCGCCAAAACTGCCATGACTATATGAGACGCAATCGGCATCCTCGCGCGTCCAATCCGGGTCCAACAATTTGAGTTCAGCTAATGTGCTATCTGGTATCCAGGGTAATTCACAGCCATTTGTAAGCATCCAATATATTGAGCTTAGGCTATAAAAGGCTCTTCTTTTGTTCCATTCTTCCTCTGATTCTTCGTTATATTTGCAACATCCAACTACCAGTCTTGAACAGAAAGCTCTTTTATCGTCGTCGGAAATATTAGGCCAACGCTCTTTTAAGGATAAATGAAATTCCCTAGATAAATATCCGGCCCATAGCGTCTTTCTCTCTAAGCCTTTAGTTATCAATGCACCAAAGTCGGCAGAGTCACTGAGCAATGGATCTCTAGCGGCCCAAATTTTCAGTAAGCTAAACACTTCATTATTAATAGGCCATGCAAGATATTCTTGCCGTGCTAAATCAAATTCAGCCTTTTTAAGCTTGACAAATAAGTCTAAAAATATTCGAATTAAACTGTTTATACCGTAAGAACTCGAAAAACCTGACGATGATGGGTCTGGTGTTAATGAATTAATGAATAGTCTTTGTCGTCCAAATGTTAAATGCTCTAACTCCGTCGATAGAATTAAATTATCTCTGATTTTTCTAACAAGACTCGGTAAAAATTCTTGTGGGATCTCTAAATCAAACACAACTTCTTCGTAGGTCACATCTATCTTGAGTGTGTAGTTATCCTCAGTACCTGGAGCAATTGGATCACTAGTGTAAGACTGTATTTTTAGTCTAGGTTTTAAAAAGCCAGCAATACCATCAACTATCAACGGCGACCAACCGTATGCATTTATAGATTGCTTTAATCTGTGCCAGTCGTAATGATTCGGCTCAATTGTGTTTTGCCAGACGTGTATGAGTTTTAGCCATTCTAGCCTAAGAGCTGTGTTAATTTCTTTTTTTCTAGGGTGTGAAAGTGCATTGGTTAGTTTGTTTCGCAGCTGACTATGGATTGGTTTAGTTTCCAGTTGAGCCCACCAAAGGCAAGCTGGGTGATCTATGCTTTGTACGATCCAATTGCACAGTAGCTTTAATCGCTCAGGTAATTCGTGCTCTCCATCACATAACCCGTCAATCAGATTTTGGTGTCGATTATCCGAACTAAAGTCATCCTTTGTAATTTGAAATGCGTGCCAAGCATTAGACGGTTGTCTGTGATTTACTTTTTTTGCAGACATATCTTTATCAATTTGTGCTACAGGGTCGTTTGCTAGGCCATAAAGAGAAAATGCGGATGGTTTAGAATCTTTATCGTCCATCGGAATATAAGACCACTCAGCATAACGTCTGTTACGATCAAATACGCACAGCCAGTCTGCAGGTAATGCTGGGGTTGCTGCCAATATGCGCTTTACGCCTTCTACAGACTTAGCGAGAAACGCCACTTGTTCCCGCTCAAATGGTTTTAGACCCGCAGGTCCTTTGCCTGCTTTGTGAAACAAAACATTGAACCACTCGTTTTTTCTGGTGTGAAACGCAGTCCAATATTCAAGGGTTTGCCATAGACAGTCATAGTCGTCGTGCGGAAAAGCTATCCCTGTAACACCTTTATGACTCCAGTGCTCAGTTGCTTTTTGCTGAATTCCTGATTCAAATGCATATAAACCTTTGATTTTCCCTCTATATTTTTTAAGTGCTCTAAGTAAAAAATTTATAGGTGGGTCATCCGCACTATAACCAACAAAAACGACAGTATATTGTTCAACGATCTGTTTAAAAAAACGTGTCGCCCAACCATCAGCTATGTAAGCGTGGCCTAAATCCGCTGTATTTAGAATTACGTCATGTCCATCGCTAGAAGAATAATCAGCAGTAGCTCTTCCATGCAAGTACACTAGGCCATCAAACAAAGCGCCTTTATCAAGTTCAGGAAATTTAGGTGCGACCCATGTTTCAATAGAGCTATCGGCCAGCTCGAATATTCGATCAAAATTGGTGGTAACCAACTGGGTTCGGCCCTGATGTGTTTTTGCTAATTTCAGAATTGTTTTATGAAAAGCAAGATTTAGGTTTTCGCTAGGAGTGAGAGCCTTTAAGACCGAACACTCTATATCTTCGGTTAAAAACTCAAGTTCAAGCAGAGAGAACAGCTGGTCTGCAGTCGTTACACTACTTAGCTCGGGATGATTCTTTTTGATTTTCTGAGCTGAAAGTAAAAACTTTCTTGAGTCGCTATCTTTCGCAGCGCGTAAATCATTTACGACTTGTTCTGCCAGTTCCCAAAAATCAGGTAGACGATCTGCAGCTCGTGATATTCCCGAACCACAAAAGAAGACAACTTGGCCTTGTTCATGCGCCTTTATCAAATCATCAGGAATATCAAAACTGTCTTCGTAAAAACGCATGCTTAATCCAAAAGGTTCGTTAAAAGATGGTTAGCCGATAAGTCTTGTATAATTTTGTATTTGCGCCAATCAGTTTACGGTACTGTTATTTATACAGATATGGGCTATCAACCTCAATTATGTTGCTGCAATAAACGAATAAGTTTAATGCATTTTACCAATTCATATGATTTGTTAGCTCTGAAGAATGTCCGCTTTCAGTGAATAGCAGTAATCCGACGGTTCACCCAATCAGGTGCTTTTCTCCTTGGTCAGCGGATCAATACTTCCTAATCCAGTGCTTTTGTCCGTATTACTCTTTGAGCGGATAATGAATATCCTCATACTCTTCTATCAACCTTGCAAGGACCTCAAACTCTGCACCTTGAGGCGTTCCTGGTTCAGATTCAAGAAGCTGTTCAATGGCTTCTAATGCGGATTTATATTCCTGTTCGTTTTTTATAGATGGCCTTGTTGTCATCATATTACCTAATGGAGTTTATTAACTTACCCACAGCCTTTAGTACTACTATTATTCGTCAGGCGTAATGTTTATTACGCGTGTTAAATTCCCAGCTGCTAAGATCTGTTCATCAGTTAATGTCTGGTCTGTATGCTTTACCATCCTCATTTCTGAGCGGTATTTATCCATCTCACAAACCAAAATATCTCCTACTGCAAAACCTAGCTCAGCACACAGCGCATCAGGTAAAGGCAGAAGGTTATTATTGATAATTTCAACGGAGTCGCTCATGGGATCCCTCTGTGTGACAGCATTTACGAAATGATTAAACGTAACTCGAATGGTATCTTTTCTAAAAGCTAGCGTAGACATACGCTAACTGACAACCGGTAAGTCTGTCTATTTTGTTGTGTACTCGGGGATTGCCGATAATCAGAAAACGCTTACTTCGTCTCGGTGACTCTATATCGTCTGTTCTATTTAAAACCTATATATCCGCCTCTGACACTAAACAACTCTAATTATCAGCTAGCTGGCTTTGGGTTGAGTTCTCGTTCTTTACGAAGCTTTTCAAACTTATCATGAACTCGATTTGGAAATAGGTCTGTATAGATTTGCCACAGGATATTGATATTTCTGTGGCCGGTGACTTGAGCTACTTCGTCAATGACAAACCCAGCTTCAAATAAACGGCATGCACCTTCACGACGAAGATCATGCCAGCGTAGATCTTGGATACCTAGTTCTTTGCGAACCCGTTGAAAACCAGCAGTGACGCTTTTTCCATTGTATGGAAATATGCGCTCATTGGTTCTGGGTTGGCGTTGTAATATTTCCCAGGCCTCACCAAGTAATGGAACCAGCATATGGTTGCCAATTTTCTTTCTGGGATCTTTACGGTCCTCGACCATTACGGCTTTATTTTTTTCATCAACGCCAGTCCATTTGATATTGCAGACTTCGCTGATTCGCATGCAGCTTAAAATGGCAAAGTTAAGTAACTCAGTGAATGGGATTTTTGCGCTATTGTGGCCTTGGCGTTTTTCAAGACCCATAATGATTCTATCGAGCTCGTCACTGACCGGGCGGCGAGTGCGTTTTTGTGCTTTACCTATCAGTTTAAGATCTGTGAGTATTTTTCGCCCTTCCATAATTAGTTTGTTATCTATAGGAATATTAAAAACTGGCCGTGCAGCAGCAAAGACAGACCCCAGATAGCTAATGTCATGTGAAATTGTTGCAGCTGAAGCTCCTGCTTCACGTCTGCTTTGGCAATGGTCCACCAAATCTCTAATAGTCAGTTGGTCGGCGTTCAGACGTGCAATATTACAATCTGCTACCAAATCGAGGCAGTAGGCTTTTGTTCTTTTAATATTTGGGCTGATTGAAGGATGTGCTTTGTACATTGCAATCAGTTCGGCAATAGTGGGAACTGATTCAGTTCTTCCTGGTATACCATCTCGTTCAATCACAGTAACCATTTGCATACCCCAGCTTCTAGCGTCAGCTTGTCTGCCAAAGGTGCGCGATTCACGGTATACTACCGCTTCACCCTTATGTTCCCTGATGGTACAGCGATAGCGTATTTCGCCTTTGCTGGTCTTGCGTTTTTCAATGGTATAACCGGCCATGACTAACCTCTTGGAATTTACCTGCCCCATGAAATGGTGGGGCAAATATGGGGCAGGTGCAATTAATAAACGACTGGAAATAGCTGAAAATGACTGAGAAACAACCTGATAAAAACCCAGTAAAATCAAGCGGGAACGCTGATCAATCGCGGCCTCCACTGGATCACCGTTTCTCCATTGCCCCTATGCTGGATTGGACGGATCGGCATTGTCGTTATTTTCATCGCAAACTCAGCCAGCATGCGGTGTTATACACCGAAATGGTTACCACTGGTGCGCTGATTTATGGCCAGGGCGATTATTTGGCTTTTAATGAAGAAGAGCACCCTGTAGTAGTACAACTGGGTGGTTCGGATCCTGAGGCGATGGTGAAAAGTGCGCTGATGTGTCAACAACGCGGTTATGACGCTATTAACATCAATGTTGGTTGCCCTTCTGATCGGGTGCAAAATGGGATGTTTGGCGCTTGTTTAATGGCTCAGCCGAAGCTGGTGGCGGAATGTGTCGATAGAATGCGACAAGTGGTTGATATACCCATTACAGTGAAAAGCCGGATTGGTATTGATGAACAAGATAGCTATCAGTTTTTAGTCGATTTTGTTGGGACTATTGCCGATGCCGGCTGCCAGGATTTTATTATTCATGCGCGTAAAGCTTGGTTGCAGGGCTTGAGTCCAAAAGAGAATCGTGAAATTCCGCCGTTGGATTATCCACGCGTGTATCAGTTGAAGCAGGATTTCCCGCAGCTGCAAATCAGTATCAACGGGGGGATTAAAACCGTCGAACAATGTCTGGCGCATCTGCAGCATGTCGATGGCGTGATGGTTGGGCGTGAAGCTTATACCAACCCATTGTTACTCAATCAAATTGATGCAGCGATTTATGGTGACGATCGACCTGTTTTGACCGGGCATCAAGTGGTCCGCGAGATGCTGCCTTACATTGAACAACAAATGACACAAGGTGCCCGTTTCTGGCATATAGCCCGGCATATGTTGGGGATATTTCAAGGCGTGGCCGGCGCCAGATTATGGCGCCGTCATTTGAGTGAAATTGGCCATCATGCCAGTAGTGGCCCGGAAGTGATGCTGGCGGCCTTGGCTAAAGTGCCTGAATGATTTTTAACCAAAAAATAGTCAATCACGCTAAAATTTGGTTTTGGCGTGATTGCATCAAATAAGGTTAGGATAAATTTAATACTAATATTCTTATATAAATCAATTATTTATTGATTGTTTTTTTGTTGGCACAGCAATTGAAATAACAGTTTGTCGTTTCATACCAACCAACAAGGACACTATCATGAAATCTTTAACTACTGCTGTTTTACTGTCAGGTCTGTTTTTTACTACCACTTCACATGCTGTGGTCAATCCAGAATTAACCGCGCTTACTCAACAAATTGTGCAGCAGCAACTGGAACAAATCCAGTCAGAGTTAACGCAGCAATTAGCGCTATCTGTCAAAACATCATTGCAACAATTTCAACTACCATTGATGCAATTAACGACGAATGATGTTGAAGTCGCTGTACAGCCTGAATTAATTAAAGCGTCAATTGAGACTGCTGTATTGCCGGAGTAACAGATGTTGCTGACACTGATAACATTATTAGGATTGTTTTTATTGCCAGTTTGCAGCGTGTTCGGCTTTTGGGGCTGCTGGTTATGGTTGTTGCCTCCCACTGAAATTCCTTGTCCAACCCGGTCTTAGCAGTACCGGGTTTTTTTTGTCTTTTACCAGCTGAGATATCAACTCAGATGCACATCCGCGTTATCCGCTTATTCGTATCACTTTTAAAATTTAACCTTATTTTAGTTAAATAGACTAAAAATTAGTATTAAGTTGGATTGTTAAAGGTGGATATCGTTATTTCCTAAATAATAATATTAATATTCAGTAACTTACGTAGATTATCTTCTGGCATGGCTTTTGATTGCATTCAGTGAACTCTGACATTTTGGTTAACTTAACAGGAAGGTGATCTATGCGTGATATGCATTCGAATGGCTGGTTTTTAGATAAATCCAATCGGACTCTGGCCGGTGTTTGTGCCGGGTTGGCCCTTTACTATCAACAACCTAAATGGTTGATACGTTTACTGGCTCTGTTGTTGTTATTTACCTTACCTGGCTTGACATTGTTGGCCTATATTGCCGCGGCTTTGATCCTGCCGACTAAGCGCTGGTTCTGACAGCAGGCAGGCTTTGGTGTAACATGATGTAATTTTATGCAAAGGAGATGACCATGCGCCTGCCAACATTCTTATTCTTACTCTGTAGCCTGCCCGTCGGTTTGGCCAGTGCTACCAGTCACTTGATCATCGAAAATGCCACGGTGCGGCAACCATTGCCTGGCAAAACTGTCAGCGCAGGGTATTTTACGGTCACCAATCCAACAGCGCAGCCGGTGCAAATTCTGGCAGCCAATAGCAGTTTATTTGGTAAAACCGAGTTACATCAACATCGAATGGTTGATGGCATGATGCGGATGGAACAAATTAAGCACATAGAAGTGGCGCCTGGCGCCACAGTGCATTTGCAACCTGGTGGTTTGCATCTGATGTTATTCCGGCCTTCGCAACAGCTTGAGCTCGGTCAGCAAGTCCCCTTGAACCTTCAACTTGCCTCAGGAGAAGTTGTTACTGTTTCTGCTGTGGTGACTCGTATTCCTAAACAATAGCGGAGCAAGCATGCAAAAAGTCAAACTGGGTCTGACTATCACAGCGTTGACAGCTGTCGTTTGTTACGGTCTAGCGGTCTGGATCAGTGCTGAGCCCGAGCCATTTGATGTGGTGGTGCTGGCTCAACAGCAAGCGCTGCCAGCTAAGCCCGTTACAGGTTATACCACCACCCATACCTTAATTCATGTGATTGACACTTTATTGCATAAACCAGGTGGTTATATTGCCAATGATGTGTTGCCGCCCTTTAGTTTGCTGGATAATATGCCGGCCTGGGAGCTGGGCGCTCTGGAGATGGTGCGCGATTTAGCTTTGGCCATGCGTAAAGATCTCAGTCGCTCGCAATCGCAATCGGTGGAGAATTCGTTTTTAAAACTGGCGCAGCCCAAGCTCAATATTGATCATCGCAACTGGGCTGTCCCGGCCGCTGAAACTGAATATAGCGAAGCATTGCGTTTGTTACGCTCTTATCAACTGGCGTTGCTGGATCCTGACAACAGGGACCATCAATTTTATGCCAGAGCGGATAATTTACGTGATTGGTTAAAAGCGATTGAAAAACGGCTGGGGAGTTACAGCCAGCGCTTGAGTGCCAGTGTAGGGCAAGATCGGCTCAATACCGATCTGGCCGGTGATGCGCAGGCCCGGCAATCAACCTATTCACCTGCTGAGTTTATGTTAAAAACCAGTTGGTGGAAGATTGATGACGAATTTTATGAAGCGCGTGGCGCAGCTTGGGCCTTACTGCATTTCCTCAAAGCGATCGAAGTCGATTTTGCGGAAGTGCTAGCGCGTAAGAATGCCAGTGTCAGTGTGCAGCAAATTATTCGTGAGCTGGAAGCGACGCAGCAAACGGTGTGGAGCCCAATGGTGCTCAATGGCAGTGGTTTTGGCTTGTTGGCCAATCACTCGCTGGTGATGGCGAATTATATTTCCAGAGCAAACGCGGCCCTGATTGATTTAACAGAACTTTTAGCACAAGGATAACAAATGAAGACTTTCGGCATGGCCATCTGTGGCTTATTACTTTTCCCTTACGGCGCCGTGCAGGCGGATATCATCGGGTTGACTGCCGGTGCAGAATACTGGCAGGGCAGTGCCGAAGGGCGGGCAGGGAATACTGGTGTCAGTCAAGGTTTAGATTTTGCCGATGACAGCCGTCGGGCTTTGTATGCTGCCTTTGAACACCCGTTACCGTTATTGCCAAATATCGCGGTACGGCAACAATGGTCAGAACATGATGGTAGCACTGTGCTGGCTGGTAATAGTGTGTTAGCTGGCACTACGTTTCTCGCCAATAGCACCATTCGTAATCAACTGACGGTCGATTACACCGATGCCACTTTATACTACGAATTATTAGATAATCCGGTGTTAAGTTTGGATCTGGGTGTCACAGCGCGTTGGTTGCGAACCGAAACCACCTGGAACACCACCTCACGTAAAGTCACCACACCGGTTCCTATGCTTCATGCCAAAGGCCATGTAAATATTTTAGGAACCCAAACCAGTCTCTTTTTTGATGGCAACTACGGTGATTATAGTGACAACACTGTGTACGATGCCCGGGTCGGGTTAGCTTATCAGTTTGTCGATTTACCAGCCTTTAATCTGTTTTTAAAGTTGGGCTTACAGCGGTTAGATCTGGATTTAAATAACGAAGACGGCATGGATCTGCATTCAACGCAGGATGGCGTTTTTGCCGCTTTTGAACTGGATTTCTAACAAAAAAACCAACAACAGCTGCTGCGAACGTCGCAGCTGTTGTGTTGAATATGACGAATCTGTTTGCAAGCTGTAACACCTTGTAGTTCAATGGCTGCACCCTTATAGTGAACGACCCGAATGGACTGGTTTGTTACAGCATGAAGCAGCGTGTTTCCCCCTCTCTCTGGCCTTTGTTGGTGATTTGTACTTTGGTGCTTGCGGCTATCATGCTGGCGCTTTCTGTCTATCGTTATCAGCAGCAACAGCAAAGCCAAATGGTCAGCCAATTCAGCAGTACCTTAGCCGGGCTGGTGACTGAACCGTTAAAGCTCAGTCAATACCGCACGCTGGATAAAATGCTGCAAACCTTTCAACATAGTGAAATGTTGCCGATCCGGGCTATTGCGGTACTTGATCTACAGCTCACTGCGGTCAGTACTTCGGCGCCAGTGAATTATCAGCAGCACAGTCTGCCGGCGTTATTACCAACCGAACAGATGCTACTGGCACAACATCCGCTAGCAGATGGCAGCATCTTGGCGATTCAGGCAGTCACCCAACCGGCGGCCAGCAGTCTGGAAGGGATCGCCGGCGTGCCTGTGATTACCGGCTATTTGTTGTTGCAATATGACGCCTTGCCGATTTGGTCAATTGATTTTCTTCCTGTGCTGTTATTGCTGGCGATGCTGGGATTTGGACTGCTCTGGTTGCGTTGGCAGCGACAACAACAGCAACAGATTTCAGCTTTAGCGTTGTGGCTCAAGCAGGTAAATCCGAAGCAGCATAGTCAGAACCGCAGCTTTGAACAACTCCAGCCGCTGGCTGATGCCGCAGTGGAACGGTTAAAAGTTTGTCAAGCGGAAGCACAAGCGCTGGCCCAACAAGCTAGTCTGGAGTATCAGCAATTGCAACAGGAATTGCAGCAGAAGGTGACTGAACAACAGCAAGTTTGTATCGAATTTGCCAAAGTGGTGCAACATGGCGCAGCCCATCAACAACAACTGCAATTTTGGCTGGAGCTGGCGGCGCAATTGCCGAAACTCAGTGAGCAGCAGCTTCGTTATCAAAGTCATATTTTGCTTCAACTCAACCAACTGACCACACAAACGCAAAGACCCGTGGCGCAGTGGTGCCAGTTGCCGGATTGGCTGGCGGCTTGTCAGCGTCAATTGGTTGTCTTTGGCTTAAGACCCGAAGTGCAACTGGTTATTGAGGAAGATCCACATGCTTATCAATACCGCTTGCAATTCGATGCTGAGGTAGTGAGTAATATTTGGCTGTTGTTAGTCAAGTTATGTGGCCAGTATGCCACCGAGCCAGATGTTCTGTTGTCGTATCGTTTATTAGATGGGCCGCAAAAACAACTCCGTTTGGCGATGAAATATGTCGGGGTTGGTTTTCCGTTACGTTTTCGCCAAATTGTCTCAGGCCAGTTACTGACCGAGCTCGGATACCAGGATGCTGATGCTGAACTGTTACGGCAGTTATTACGTCAGGCGCAGGGCTATTGCACCATGGAATCCTTACATGATTTGGGCTGCCAGATTGAAGTGACGTTACCGGTGGCTTGGCAAAGTTGTAGTTCAGCCCGAATTTGTCAATCCGTGTTGGTATTGGATGATAAAGAATGTCGGGTGAAAATTTTACGACAGTCGCTGAATGCTATCGGTGAACAGGTGCATGCGATCACCTCATTCAGCGCATTGCAGGATACGTTAAAAGCCAGACTCATTGATTTGATTGTGGTGGTATTGCCAGCGCAATATCAGTTGGCAACCGATTATCAGCTTTTGTTGCAACAACTGGCCAATCGCTACCAATTGTTATGTTTTGGCCTGCCGGATGCGGTGCAAATGTGGCAACCGGCACTGAGCACGCCTATTTTACCTTTACCCCTGTTGCTGGCGGATATCCGTCAGACCTTAACCATGCAACAAAGTATCGGCAGTCAACAATTATTAGTGGTGGATGATAATCTGACCAACCTGAGCTTTGTCAAAGCTGTGTTGGCCGGTGAAGGCTTGACCATTGATATCGCCATGACTGGCGCTGACGCCATTCGGATGGCTAGCAATAACAGATATCAGCTCATTCTGATGGATATTCAGTTGCCTGATATTAGTGGCACTGAAGTGACAAAAAGGATCCGGCAGTTACGCCATCATCAAAACACCCAGATCCTGGCATTTACTGCCCATGCATTGAGTGAAGAAATCGCTAGTTTCCGCCTGGCTGGCATGGATGATGTGTTGTTAAAACCACTGGATAACAAAAAAATCGCCCATATCCTAGCCAGGATCAAACCTCTGCAAAAGTAATGACATCGGCCAGCAGGGTTTGTAGGGCGTGCCAATAGGCCGGATTTGGCTGACTGGTCAATAGCGGCATCAGCTCAGCGCCAATGGCGGTGAATTTATAATATTGCAGCACCACACCATGATGTTTGGCCCGGCCTTGCAGTAATTGCTGATGGTAAAACCATTGTAATTGCTGATTTTTACTTAATTGGCCACTTTCAATTTCGGATTGATGTAATAAACCCAAATCCACTAAATTTAGAATTTGCGGGTAGGTCAGGCCAAACTGGCTTAGATTAAGCATGCCACGACTTTTACCGGTGAGCCAACGCCAGAACGAGCCTTGTTGCAGATAGGCAAAATAAATATGCGCCGGTTCCTGCAATTTTTGCCGGCAACTGAGTGCCGCTGCTTGCTGCAGTGCCAGCGCATCTTTGTAGCTCATCTGTTTCAGTAAATTCAGTGTTTTTAACGAGAAACTGTTAGGTTGGCTAATTTCCCCAGCTAAAATTTTTGCCCATAGTTTTTGCATGCTGTGGGTAGAGATATTTTGTACCAGTTCGCAAAAATGGCCAAACCAGTCAGGATCCACTTCTTGGGCTGTGACTTGTTCAGTACAATAATCCAGCGCCAGCTGCATCACGCGTTCCAGATTATGTTGTTGTTGCTCTTGCTTCATTTGCAGCCGGCGTTGTGAACGCTCGGCCAAGGTGGATTGATAGCCGATACTTGAATCGGTGGGGTTGACCCCCGCACGGGAACTTAATCTGGCATGCTGATCGACGACCGATTCGGTACGTATATCTGCTGATTGCAGTTTGCTGGTGGTCGCCTGAGCATAGACTTGGCTTTGAAAGTCACCACCAAGCTGGCGTTTTGCCAGTTGACGCAGTCGTTGCTGGCCCGATAATGTCTGCACTTTACTCATAATCCGCTAAACTCCGTTTGGCAGTAAAAAATACAGCCTGTTATCGACCAGGCTGAAAAAAACTATAGCCGATATTGCAGTAAGGCTGTGGCCTACTATGGTTAACTGCATGAATCAGAAAAGTAAAATAATTCAAAACTGGAGCAGGGTTACTGACAAAATGATTGCATTTTTCAGTTAAGCGTATAGTGTAATAACGCAGACAGTAAACCTGTGCCGAGATTGGTTTTATCGCTGCAATGCAGATGGCAGGGACCAGGTCATGCAGCGGGACAAACATTGTGCCAGTCAGTAGGACTCAATGCAAAAGGTCGTCACATGGTGTCAAAAGTAGCAGAAGAAGATTTTTTATTTCTGGCTGAGGATGAAGCCCAGGAATTGCAACGGCCTAAAGTCACAGGTGAGTGGCACCTGCTCATTGTTGATGATGATGAGGAAATTCATACCGTTACCCGGCTGGCGCTGAGTGATTTACTTGTGCTGGGCCGCAATCTGGTATTCCACCATGCTTATTCAGGCAAAGCTGCTATCGAGTTTTTGAAAAAGAATCAGCAAATTGCGGTGATTTTACTCGATGTCGTGATGGAGTCTGATGATGCAGGTTTACTGGTCGTACAGCAAATCCGTGAACAGCTGAAAATGGAAGAAGTGCGGATTGTACTCAGAACCGGTCAGCCAGGTTATGCGCCGGAAGAAAATGTGATCAAAGAATATGATATCAATGATTACAAAACCAAAACTGAGTTAACACGCAGTAAGTTAGTCACTTCGATCATTTCTTCTATTCGCTCTTACCAGCAAATCCGTACCATCAACCAAAATCGGCTGGGCTTACAGAAAATCATTAATGCCGGCGCCAATCTGCTTGAGCAACATTCTTTGCATGAGTTTTCTGAAGGGGTGGTGACGCAAATCTCCTCTCTGATCGGTTTGCATGCTGAAGGGGTGCTTTGTGCCCAGATTGAAGACGATGGTTCTGCCAGTGACAATGTCTATGTGTTAGGTGCAGCCGGTCATTACGCACCCTTTATCAAGTGCAAGTTAGAACGATTAAATAACCCTCGGATTATTCAGCAGATATTGCAATGTTTGCAGCAAAAACGGCATATTTTTACCGGTTCAGATACAGTGCTTTATCTGGGGAATGCTGAGCACAGTGCGGCAGTTTATATTGAAAGTAACAGACCGATTGAAGACTTTGATCGTCAACTGATCGAAGTGTTTTTAAGCAATATCTCCATTGGTTATGAAAATGTAACGCTATTTCAGCAGCTTAAGCATGCCGCTTATATAGACCCTCTGACCAAAACGCCGAACCGCAATGAATTCACTCAACTGCTCCAAGATACCAAACGGTTGGATCCGCTAAATAATGTCGCGGTGTTGATTGATATCGACCATTTTTCTGATGTCAATGATGGCTTGGGACAGGAGGTTGGTAACGAGTTATTAATTGCGGTGACCCGTCGGCTGGTCGAACAATTTGGCGACGCAGCGCAAATCGGTCGGATTGGGGCCGATGTGTTTGGTCTGATTGGACCTGAACATATTTTAACGCCCGCCAGTTTAAATAGTGTATTTACTCAGCCCTTCCAGGCGTCAGAACATGCGCTGCAGATTAACGCCACTTTTGGTTTTTGCCGGTTAGCAGACACTTCGCGGCAGGGGCTTGGCATCCTCAAGCATGTTTATATTGCGCTAAACCGCGCCAAAAAGAATTTATCGCAGAATTTTGAATACTATAGCAGCGAAATGGAAGAGCAGATGGCGGGCCGGCTGGCGTTGTTACGGACGTTGCGACAGGATTTTAGCCAGGACAAGTTGCAACTCTGGTATCAACCACAAATTGCGCTGGACAGTAATAAAGTGATAGGGATGGAAGCCTTATTGCGCTGGCCAACTGCGCAGGGTGGCTTCATTTCACCGGCGGTATTTATCCCGTTGGCGGAATATTCAGGTTTAATTGTCGAAATCGGTGCTTGGGTGATCCAACAGGCTTGTCAGCAAATTAAATTCCTACAATCGCATGGTTTGCAGAATATGCGGATTGCCGTCAATGTTTCGATGCCACAGTTTCGTAATCCACTGTTTGTCCAATCGGTGATTGATTGTGTCGAGCGTTATCAGGTCAATCCAGCATTGCTCGAACTGGAAATCACTGAATCCGTGGTGATGGATGAACCTAAGATGGTGATTGAGGCGCTGAATCGATTGAAAAGTTATGGTATCAAAGTAGCGATTGACGATTTTGGGATTGGCTTTTCCAGCCTGAGTTATCTACAGCAACTGCCGTTGGATCGGATCAAAGTCGACCGGGCCTTTATCCGGGATCTGGCCGCGCCCAATGGTACTGTGATTGCCGAAACTATTATTAATCTTGGTAAAAAACTTGGCTTGTCCACTATTGCAGAGGGCATCGAAACCGTCGCGCAGGCGGATGCGGTGCGGGCTATGGGTTGTGACGAAGTGCAGGGCTTTTTATACGCTAAACCTATGCCAACCACTGAATTGCTAGAGTTCTTACGCAAAAGCTAACTGTTAGCGCAATAAAAAAGCCGCAATTGCGGCTTTTTTATTGCGGCTGCGTCTTTGTAGCGCGATGCGGCGGCATTAAACCCGGAATAACCGGGCAATGTTTTCCAGATTCTGTGCCAGATTGGCCAGCTCTCGGCTGGCTTTGGCAATATGGCCTGCGCTTTGCGAACTATGTTCAGTATGCTTCACAATCTCAACCACGTGTCCGACTATTGTGCCTGCCATTGCTTGTTGATCTTCGGTAGCAGATGCAATGTTTTGGTTCATTTCACGAATGCGTCGAATACTGCTGGTGATCACTTGTAGTGATTCACCGGCCTGATTGGCTGAAGTGACACTTTGCTCAGCTTGTACGGTACTTTGCTGCATTTTTTGCACCGCAGAACGGGCTGCAGATTGCAGTTGTTCAATAGTTTTTTGAATTTCTTCGGTTGATTTCTGAGTGCGCGACGCCAAAGTGCGGACTTCATCAGCCACCACGGCAAAACCACGGCCTTGCTCACCGGCACGGGCTGCTTCAATGGCGGCATTCAGTGCCAGCAAGTTAGTTTGTTCGGCAATGCCTTTAATCACATCTAACACGGCGCCAACCTGGTTGGCATCGGTTTCCAGTTTCAGGATCACTTCTGAAGCATCCTGCACATTGCTTGCTAACTGTCGAATATTGTTGACGGTGACGCCAACCGTTTGCTGACCTCGATCCGCTGCGGTATTGGATTCGCTGGCGGCAGATGAGGCTTCGTTGGCGCTACTGGCTTCGGCAATCACACTATGGCTCATTTCATCAACAGCGTATTTTGCTTGTTCCGCCGCCTGACGCTGTACCGCAATGGTCTTGTTGGTATCGTCAGTTAACTGATGTAAATCCTTGGCCAGAGATGACAATGGTAAAGTGGTATTGACGATTTCTTTCACCACACCCTGTAATTTTTCCATAAATGAATTAAACCAATAGGCCAGATCGCCCAGTTCATCTTTGGATTTGGTTTGGATCCGCACAGTCAGATCGCCATCTTCTTTGGCCAGATCCTTTAATGAGTGGATGATATGGCCCAGGCTGCTGGTGATGCCGGATACCACCGGAATGGCTGTGCCAAACAGCACCAGTGTGGTAATCAGGCCCATGATAATACCCACGGTGATGAGGGTACTGGCTTGCTGATTGGCATCGTCAATAGAGGCGGTGAAGTGTTCTAATTGAATATTGCGAAATTTAGATAACTGGCTGGTGGTGGCATCATAATCGGCGTTCATTTTCTGTGAACGTTCGGCAATGGTGCTCATGTCGGCACTGTTGCTGACCATTTCCTGCGACACTTTGTAGGCAACGCGATAATAACTGTCAAAGGAAGCCAGAATTGGGTTGAGTTCCTGTTTCAGTTTGGCATCGAGTTGACCGACCTGGTTCAGTTGTTTTTTCAGTTGCTCAGCAAAGCTGTCAGAAGTTTTTAATGCTTCCTCATCGCCGGTGGTGACGGCACTGGCTAAGGATTCTTTCACCCGCTCTAACGCGACTAAACTACTCTCCGCGGCCTGTAATACCGGAAATTGAATATCACGGGTATTTTCCAGCGTTTTCACGTTGTTGAGCGCAGTCACAGTGGCCAACACCAGATAGATCACAAAGCTAACAGTCCCGATAAGAGGGATTAAATAAATTTTTTTCGCAATCGAAAGGCGTTGCAAAAATTCCATACGCGGTTACCCCTGTGTTATAAAGCGGAAGAATGGGCTGTTGAGTTTATGCGCTGTGGCTAGGGTCTTTCGAGCACTAGTATAGTCAGCAAAACTGTTCACTGCTGCAACTATAGTCATGACGAGACAGAAAAATCCAGATTAAATAACGTGATAACGCAAATTACTCAGCTTGTTTCTGTAAAGTAGCAATGCGTTGAATGACATAAAGTGATCGATAAGCAGAAAAAAACCCGCAGTTTAGGGCGGGTTTTTGCAATTGTTCAGCCATCATTGTGGCACACAGCAATGATTAAGCTGCGAAGCAATTATTTCTGCTGTGCGCGTTCAAATGAAGTGGTGATTTCAGCTTTGGCTTCGGCTTTGTCGCCCCAACCAATCACTTTGACCCATTTGCCTGGCTCTAATTCTTTGTAACGTTCAAAGAAATGCTGGATTTGCTGTTTCAGCAGTTCAGGCACGTCATTGATGTCTTGAATATGATCATAGATTTTGGTCAGTTTGCTGACTGGCACCGCCAGTACTTTGGCATCTTCACCCGATTCATCGGACATTTTCAGCACTGCAACCGGGCGACATTTGATCACCGCACCTGGCACCAGTGGATAAGGCGTTGGCACCAGCACATCAACCGGATCACCATCTAATGACAAAGTGTGGTTCACAAAACCATAGTTGCACGGATAAAACATCGGCGTAGACATAAAGCGGTCCACCCAAACGGTGCCACTGTCTTTATCCACTTCGTATTTAATCGGATCGGCATTGGCCGGGATTTCAATGATGACGTTGATTTCGTCAGGCAGGTTTTTACCTGCTGGTACCAGACTCAGACTCATGTTAGTTCCTTTCGCTAAATAAAGACCGGGATCAATAATTGCCGCATAGTATAACGGCGACAATAAAAATGACCAGTGTCAGATCAATGACCGCCGTATTCCGTCTGCTTAGTTCGCTGTCTGATGGTATTTCAGACAGCTTTCCACTTCATGTTTTGAACCCAGGATCACGGCGACGCGTTGATGAATATCGGTCGGTTGGATCTCCATAATCCGCTGATAGCCAGTAGAACTGACACCACCTGCCTGTTCAATCAGGAAACTCATCGGGTTGGCTTCGTACATTAAGCGTAGTTTGTCTGGTTTGTTTGGATCTTTGGTATCCGTTGGGTACATAAAGACGCCACCACGACACAATACCCGATGCACATCGCCGACCATGGCGGCTATCCAGCGCATATTAAAGTTTTTACCGCGTGGTCCGGTTTTGCCCAGCAGCAGATCGGCGACATAAGTTTGCATTGCAGGCTGCCAGTGCCGCTGATTCGACATATTGATGGCAAACTCAGCCGTGATGCCTGGCACCGCCACTTCTTCTTGAGTTAGTAAAAAGCCGCCATAAGTTTTATCCAGCGTATAAAGCCGGGTACCTTTGCCTGTGGTCAGCGCCAGCATGGTCGACGGGCCATATAACACATAACCGGCAGCCAGTTGTGCGGTGCCGGGCTGTAAAAACTGACCGGCATCAGCGGCATCAAGTTCAGGTCGGGCCGGTAGAATCGAAAAAATGGTGCCAATCAGACTGTTGATATCAGTATTTGAAGAGCCATCCAGTGGGTCAAAAGTCACCAGATATTGTCCGGCTGGGTTGCCAGCGATGGTGTGGTCTTCTTCTTCGGAAGAAATGGCTTTCACCACGCCTGTTTCTAAAATCATATCCTTGAGCAGCTCATTGGCCAGCACATCGAGTTTCTTTTGTGTCTCTCCCTGAATGTTTTCATCCAGAGTTGAGCCTAACACGCCGGCGAGCGCACCCTGGCCGACCCGGAATGAAATTTCCTTGCAGGCAGCCAGAATCGTTTTAATCAATGAAATCAGGTCGGTATCTACTCCGTCCTGCCGTAATACGGGAGCCAGTCGGCGCATGCTGTAATCCTTGTTGATGTTACTGTAGGGGCGGCGTTTGCTGCATGATCTGGGCTCTGTGGCTGCAGTCATTACACCGGCGCACAGTGTAAAGAATCTGGCAGGAAAATGCAGTTTTTGTCTGGATTTTATTTCGCCAGTGACTGGTTTTTTCGTCAGACAGGCCCAATTAAGTCTGCACCTAAGCTGCGTAAAATTGAACCCAGTCCACTGGCTTTTGTTACAATGCACTGTTTTTACACCCGCCTGGCGTTCTCGCAAAGCGTAATCGCGTAGCGGCATCCATGGTTAGAAGGAAGCTTTATGCATATTCATATTTTGGGCATTTGTGGCACTTTTATGGGCGGCATTGCCGCTATTGCCAAAGCCATGGGTCATCAGGTGACGGGGTCAGATGCCAATGTCTACCCACCGATGAGTACGCAACTGGAACAGCTTGGCATTGGCCTGACCCAAGGCTATGACAGCAGTCAGTTTGAGCCGGCCCCCGATCTGGTGATTATTGGCAACGCCATGTCACGCGGCAATCCGGCGGTCGAATATGTGCTGAATAATAACCTAAGGTATACCTCGGGACCACAGTGGTTGGCTGAACATGTGTTGCAGGACCGTTGGGTGCTCGCGGTATCCGGTACTCATGGCAAAACCACCACCACCTCGATGCTGGCCTGGATTTTACAGCAGGCGGGTTTGCATCCTGGCTTTTTAATTGGCGGTATTCCGCAGAATTTTGACGTGTCGGCAAGGCTCGGCAGTTCACCTTTTTTTGTCATTGAAGCGGATGAATATGACACTGCCTTTTTTGATAAACGCAGTAAGTTTGTGCATTACCGGCCGCGTACGTTAATTATCAACAATCTCGAATTTGACCATGCGGATATTTTCCCGGATCTGGCGGCTATCCAGCGTCAGTTTCATCATTTATTGCGGATGGTGCCTGGCAATGGTCTGGTGTTATCCCCGGCCAAAGTGGCGGCAGTTGATGAAACGCTGGCACTGGGGTGCTGGAGTGAACAGCAACGTTATGGTGACGATTGGCAGGCACGTTTAGTGCAAGCGGATGGTAGCGTGTTTGAAGTCAGTTATCAGGGTCAGTTGGTTGGCGAAGTTCGTTGGGGTTTAACCGGTCAGCATAGCGTCGATAATGGCGTGATGGCGTTGGCGGCGGCACATCATGCTGGCGTAGCTTTGCCAGTGGCGATTGAGGCGTTAAGTCAATTTATTGCGCCAAAGCGGCGGATGGAGTTAAAAGCCACAGTGGCAGATATCGCCGTTTACGATGATTTTGCCCATCATCCGACCGCGATTGCCACCACTTTAGCCGGTTTGCGCGCCAAAGTGGGCGAAAAGCGGATCCTGGCCGTATTAGAGCCGCGCTCGAATACCATGCGGATGGGCGTACACAAAACTGCTTTGCCAGTTTCATTGCAGGTGGCTGATCAGGTGCTGTTATTTGAACCGGCCAATTCCGGCTGGTCGCTGGCGGAAGTTGCAAGTGCGATTGGACCGCAAGCGCAGGTCAGTACGGATTTAGCAGCCTTGGTACGCCAACTGACTGAGACAGCGCAAAGCGGTGATTCAATTGTCATTATGAGCAACGGTGGTTTTGGCGGTATTCACGACAAGCTGATCGATGCCCTGAAGAAAAAGTGGGAACATTAATGCTGCAACAATCCGGTTCAACTGCGGTGCCATTGCGTGAAATTACGCTGGCTTTTAGCGGTGCCTCAGGCGCCTGCTATGGCTGGCGGTTATTACAATGTTTGTTATCCCAGCACATTAAAGTGCATTTGCTGATTTCCAGCGCCGCCCGAGTGGTGTTTGCCACTGAACACAATCTCAAACTCAATGGCAACCCACAGACATGTCAACAGCAACTGGTGCAGCAATTTGGTTGTGATCCAGAATTACTGCGGGTGTACGGCAAAGATGACTGGTTCTCGCCGGTAGCATCTGGCTCTGCCGCGCCGCGGGCCATGGTGATTTGTCCTTGTTCAACCGGCACTGTGGCGGCGATTGCCCATGGTATCAGTGATAATTTGATTGAACGCGCCGCTGATGTGGTGATTAAAGAGCAAGGTCAGTTAATTTTAGTGCCACGTGAAACGCCGTTAAGCGCCTTGCATCTGGAAAATATGTTAAAGCTGGCCCGGCTTGGCGTGACTATTATGCCAGCTGCACCAGGTTTTTATCATCAGCCAAACTCGATTGAAGATTTGATTGATTTTATGGTTGGCCGATTACTGGACCACCTGCAACTGCCACAGGATTTAATGCCACGCTGGGGTTATGCCAAGCTTGCCAATCCAACCTTGATAGCCGATGCCCCCACCGAAGGAGATCGAATTGACGCTCGCACTTGATATTCAACAGCTGAAAAAAACCTATAAAAGCGGCACTGTCGCCTTATCCGGCATTGACTTGCAAGTGCAGCAGGGCGACTTCTTTGCTTTGCTCGGCCCGAATGGCGCGGGTAAGAGTACCTGCATCGGAATTATCAGTTCACTGGTGAATAAAAGTTCCGGCACCGTCAAAGTATTCGGTTTTGACCTCGATAGCCAACTGGAAGATGCCAAAAGCCAGCTCGGTTTAGTGCCGCAGGAATTTAACTTTAATCAGTTTGAAACTGTGTTACAGATTGTGGTCAACCAGGCCGGCTATTATGGCGTACCCAAAGCGCTGGCTTTGCCAAGGGCGGAAAAATACCTCAGTCAGCTTGGACTTTGGGACAAACGCCATGCCAGGGCGCGGGAATTATCCGGTGGCATGAAAAGACGGCTGATGATTGCCAGAGCCTTAATGCATGAGCCTAAGTTATTGATTTTAGATGAACCTACAGCCGGTGTTGATATCGAACTGCGCCGCTCGATGTGGGAATTTCTAAAAGAGATCAATGCCGCTGGTGTCACTATTATTCTGACCACCCATTATCTGGAAGAAGCCGAAAGTCTGTGCCGTAATATCGCCATTATCAACAAAGGCCGCATTATCGAACATACCAGTATGAAAGCTTTATTGGCCAAACTGACCAAAGAAACCTTTGTGTTGGATTTGGCCAGTGCCGCCAACATCGAGGCTTTACCTGGCTTTACTTTACGGCAGTTAGATGCTCAGACGCTGGAAATTGATGTGGAAAAAGGTCAGGGCGTTAATGCGGTGTTTACTGCGCTGACCGCGCAGGGCGTGCAAGTGTTGTCGATGCGCAATAAAGCCAATCGGCTGGAAGAATTATTTGTCAGTCTGGTCGAGCAAGGCCAGGGAGCGAGCGCATGATTTCAACACGTTACTGGGTGGCTTTTCAAAGTATCTTAAACAAAGAAACCAATCGTTTTTTACGGATTTGGGTGCAGACGCTGGTGCCACCTGCCATCACCATGACCTTGTATTTTATCATTTTTGGTAGTTTGATTGGCTCCCGCATCGGTGACATGGGCGGCTTCAGTTATATGGAGTTTATTGTGCCCGGCCTGATTATGATGTCGGTGATCACCAACTCTTACTCCAATGTGGCTTCAAGTTTTTTTAGCGCCAAATTTCAGCGTAATGTGGAAGAACTGTTAGTGGCGCCGGTGCCAAATTACATCATTGTGCTTGGTTTTGTCGGTGGTGGTGTGGCGCGTGGTGTGCTGGTGGGGTTGATTGTCACCTTACTCAGTTTGTTTTTTGTCGATATCCGTATTCATCATTTAGTGGTGATTATGGCCACAGTGGTGTTGACCTCAGCTTTGTTTGCGCTCGGTGGTTTAATTAATGCTGTGTATGCGAAAACCTTTGACGATATCAGTATTATCCCGACCTTTGTGCTGACACCACTCACTTACCTTGGCGGGGTGTTTTATTCGCTGACGTTATTGCCAGGAGTGTGGCAACAAGTGGCGGCATTTAATCCAATTGTCTACATGGTCAATGCCTTTCGTTACGGTTTTCTTGGCGTGTCTGATGTCAGTATCAGTCTGGCATTTGCCGTGATGCTGGGGCTGATTTCCGTACTATTTATGCTGGCGCTGCATCTGGTCAACAAAGGCACTGGGCTACGTGGCTAAAGGCTGCGCAGCCGCTTGTTGCTGTTCCGACCAGTTTGCAGTTTGATGGCAGTTTTTTGAAGACTTTTGTCATGTCATCAAGTACAGTGACCTCCTTTTGACTTACTGTTTTTGGCCAGCGCAGCTTGAGATGATGCCGCTGGCCGAAGTAACCCGGTGAGAGCCTATGACCGATATCAAACGCCAGGCGGAAGCCTCTGAAGAAGCGTTATGGCGAATTTTTACGGTGCCGGAAGCACCAGACTCTACGCTCAGTATCATTGAACAGAATATTTCGCAAAATCTGGCCGGTTTTCTGCGCGAAAGCATAGTCGCAGTTGAAAAGCCGTTATGGCAAATCGAACGGGATTTTCAGGCCTTTCAAATTCCGGCTGAACCGAAATTTGTCTCTGATTATGCTGAAAGTATGATGGAAAAGCTGGTCGCCCACTCAGTGCATACGGCGGCGCCTAGTTTTATTGGTCATATGACCTCAGCCTTACCCTATTTTGTGTTGCCACTGTCCAAAATGATGGTGGGCTTAAACCAAAACCTGGTGAAGATTGAAACTTCAAAGGCCTTTACGCCGCTGGAGCGGCAAGTGCTTGGGATGTTGCACCATCTGGTGTACGGCGAAAGCGAAGGTTTTTATAAAAAATGGCTGCATAGTGCCAATCATTCGTTAGGTGCTTTTTGCTCTGGCGGCACTGTGGCCAATATGACCGCACTTTGGATCGCCCGTAACAGGTTATTAAGACCGGATGGCGATTTTAAAGGCGTGGCGAAAGAAGGTTTATTCCGCGCCATGCGGCATTATGGGTATCAGGATTTAGCCATTCTGGTGTCTGAGCGTGGCCATTATTCGTTGCGTAAAGCGGCCGATATTCTGGGCATTGGCCGCGATATGCTGATCCCGGTGAAAACCGATGCCAACAATAAGGTCGACAGTCAGGCGATGCGGCAGGTGGCTGCTGAACTGGCGGCGCGCTCAATACGGGTGATGGCGATCGTTGGGGTGGCAGGCACCACTGAAACCGGTAATGTTGATCCGCTGGATGAACTGGCGGATTTAGCGGCAGAGCTCAATTGCCATTTCCATGTCGATGCGGCCTGGGGCGGCGCGACTTTACTGTCGGATAAATACCGCTATTTACTCAAGGGTATTGAGCGCGCGGATTCCGTGACTATTGATGCCCACAAACAAATGTATGTGCCGATGGGCGCGGGTATGGTGGTGTTTAAACATCCGTCAGCGGCGCATGCCATTGAACATCATGCCGAATATATTCTGCGCAAGGGCTCGAAAGATTTAGGCAGCCAAACCTTAGAAGGTTCCAGACCCGGTATGGCGATGTTGGTGCATGCTTGTTTGCAGGTGATTGGCCGCAAGGGTTATGAAATCCTGATTAACCGCAGTCTGGAAAAAGCCCGTTATTTTGCGGGCCTGATTGAGTTGCATCCAGAGTTTGAACTGGTGACAGCGCCGGAGCTTTGCTTACTGACCTATCGATATGTGCCGGCATCGGTCCAACGACAGTTAACAGTGGCGATGCAGGCCGGGCAGTGGGAGCTGGTGCAGAAAATCAATGAATTGCTGAGTGGGCTGACCAAGTTTATTCAGAAAAGGCAACGGGAAGAAGGCCGCTCTTTTGTGTCGCGGACCCGATTGAAACCGGCCCGTTATCAGCGCCAGGATACGGTGGTCTTTCGGGTGGTGCTGGCCAATCCATTAACGACCGATCACATTCTGCACGAAGTATTGGCAGAGCAGGTGGAACTGGCGGCGATGGATAAAGAGTTTTTACCCAAACTGTTGCAGCTCGCCAAAGATAAACACTAACTGCAAGCGCAGTTTCATCGTTAGACAACAATGCCAGCCGATTGACTGGCATTGTTGTTAGGTGCGCCAGGCAACCCAGCTTGAACCACAGGCGTTGGTCGTTGTGAAAATCAGCCTGCGGCAAATGCTGTGTTCAGTAGCGCAAATTCATCAGGAAAATGCTGAAAAAACCGGCTTTTACCTCAGATATCAAGCCGAAATAATAAGGTTATCATACCGCCGCTGAGCGCGCTGGCAGCGCTTTGGCATACACTGAATTTGGTGCAGGAGCGCTGTTACCGCAACATTGATACAGGGTTGGGGTATGACATCACCAGGATGTGGCGGAGCTAACCGCTTAGTAAAGGTTAACTCAAATTTCCGGAATTAATGAGGCGGTGTGGTGTGCGGCTGTGCCTGCACACAGCAGCACATCCACCGCTTTATTGTCTGCTGTCAGCTTCAACTGATACCGCCGTGCAATCCTCTCTCCCGCCCGTTAATTGTTAGATATTCCGAAATTATCTGTACCAGCAATGGACCTGATATCAGTTGTTATCCGACAGGTCTTTGATCATGTTCAGCTATGCCGTTTGATGGCGTAACCACAGCTGCCGCCTTGATGGGATAGGTCGGTGGCTGTCAGCGCTGAGAGGGGCCAGGCTGGCAACTACATAAAAAGGAACTTCAGCATGCAGAAAATCCCCGTGTTGTCATCACAGTTCATCCTTGGCAGTACTTTGCTCTGTAGCAGTTTGTACAGTGCACAGCTCAGTGCCAGTAGCAATACCAGTCATGAGTTGGCGGCGGTCAAAGCCAACCAGGCTGTCAGCTGTCCGGCTGATGCCAACTGGTTCAACAACCCCTCACTCCCCACAGAAGTGAAGAAAAGCGCGCCAGACGGCAGCTCCAACTTTTGTGATTTTTATCAGTTTTCCTGGCAGGCTTTTGCGTATCTGATGGCACCGACGGCACAAGATCCAAAGCAGCGTAATTTCACTGATCAACAGCAATTTCCGGAGTTGGAAGTCAATGCCGATGGCAAACCTGCGAATTCCTGTGATGACGAGCATCAGTCGTTTAGCTTGTTTGTCCGGGGTGGTAAGCCTGTGACTGGCGATACTACGTTTATCCTGCCGCAGCGCATCGACCAGGCGGGTAAACAGCAGGCGACGATTTACGATCAAAACGGCAATGTGGTGTATTACGATGTCCGTTTTAGCCGTAACCTGTGTGCCGTTGAACAAATCAGCAAGTTACAGAATTTCCCAGGCGGCACCACTGAATTAAAAACGGCCTGGAAAGTGCTCGGAAATGCTGATGATGCCAGTAAATTCCTGACCATAGACGCCAAAATAGGCGAGCAAACCGCCACGACCCGGTTGGGGATGGTCGGTTTTCATCTGGCGATTGCCACCCCTGATCATCCGGAATTTATCTGGGCGACTTTTGAACATCAAAGCAATGTGCCGGATTGTGCCAAAGCGGTGCGTAATTTCGGCTGGTCTTTTACTAGTCCGGCTTGTTCGGCTGCCTTGAATAAAGGCGATCAGGCGGCGATCAGCAAATGCCAGTTTAACAATGCGGCAAATCACCAGGCGCTGCAGGGCGCGCCGACAGAAATCTGCCGGGTCTATCCGGACGGATCGGCGCCAGCTGATTTAAAATACTCTGAAAATGTGCTGGCGATCCGCGCATTAAACCAGGGCGTGCAACCTTTGCTGCAAGGTCAGTTTGCGGTATTGGCCAATTATTTTAATGTCGGGGCGTTGTGGCTGAGCGATCCAGCAAAGGGGTCTGCATTTCCGTCTGCGCCAGGTACAGGGCAGTCACAAAATCCAGCCAATAATCAGCGCGGTTCGTTGCGCTTAGCCAATACCGTAGCTGAAACAGTGCATCAAGATGTCGATTTTAGCAAAAACTTTGTTTCTAACTGTTTTGGTTGCCATCAATACACCGGAACCAGTCAACCGGCTAAAAATACCACTTCGGGCAGTCTGAGTCATATTTTTGATGACATTGTGACAGGGCAGGGGCTGTGTCTGAATACAACTTTAGCAGGGATTACCGCAAAAGATGCGGATAACAGCTGTCAGCAGAAGGCAAAGTGAGGTAGAGGTGACAGCCAGCCAAGCCCGTTGTTGCTGAGGCTTGGTTGTACCGCTTCAGTGTTCTGAAGATCACTGAAGTGGTACTGCGACAATTTGCCACAGCGGTCTTTTCGGGAATTATCTTTAAAATCAGCATTATTTTTACTTTGTGAGTAACTGCTGATGAACTTTGTAACACGACCTTTGCTGAAACTGATCAGTCTGGCCTGCGCTGGTATGGTGCTGGTGCCTTCCGCTCTGGCAGCCGATACGGTGCCAGTTGTTGCGGACCCCTCCAGCGACGAAACTGAAATTGAACGGGTGCAGGTGACAGGCCAGGTGCTGAATAGTCCCGGCCAGTTGGTGATGGATCCGAAAGCGCCGCGGCAACCTTTACCAGCGCATGATGGTGCCGATTATCTGAAAACAGTGCCGGGTTTTGCGGTGACACGCAAAGGTGGGGCTGATGGTGATGCGTTGTTCCGGGGCATGGGTGGCTCCAGACTCGGTATTTTAGTGGATGGTGAGAATATCCTCGGTGGCTGTAATTTCCGGATGGATGCTCCGACCGCTTATATCTATCCCGAACTGCATGATTCGATGACGGTGATTAAAGGCCCACAATCGGTCGCGCATGGCGCGGGTCACTCGGCAGCGGTGATTTTATTTGAACGGAATACCGATGCCTTTGAACAACCAGCCTTTAAAACCCACGCCAGTGCCACGATGGCCAGCTTTGGCCGGCATGATGAACTGCTGGATCTGCAACTGGGTCAGCCGCAGGGCTATCTGCTGCTGAACGGCAGCCGCTCTTCCTCTGATGATTATCGAGATGGGGCTGGCAATGCGGTGCACTCGCAGTATCTGCGTTATAGCGGTAATTTAGTGCTGGGCTGGACGCCTGATCGCAATAGCAAAGCTGAATTGGCGGTCACGCGCAGTGATGGCGAAGCTGCTTATGCCGACCGTGGTATGGATGGCACACGGTTCTTGCGTGATAGCTATAACCTGCGACTGGAAAAAACCGCGATCACGCCTTGGTTGGATGAACTGAAATTACATCTATTTGATAACGAAGTTGACCATTTGATGGATGACCAACAGCTGCGTAAACCCGGCATGATGGGTTATGTCAATTTAATGCGGCAAACCAGCGGTGGCAGACTGACGGCTGAACTGTTACCAGCCTTGGCGCATCAGTTGACCCTTGGGCTGGATCAACAATCCAGCAGCCATCATTCGCGTTCAGCACCTGCATCTGGCATTTACAGCCATTGGTTGGATGATGCGCAAGTGAAACAGCTTGGCTTGTTCGCCGAATGGCGGTATCAGTTGGATGATAAAAACCGCATTGTCAGTGGTTACCGGCTTGATCAATGGCAGGCTGATGACCAGCGGCTACGGATTGGCTCCGGCATGATGGGCTCTAAACCGAATCCAACCGCCTTGCAGCAGCGTGACGATGATTTACACAGTGCCTTTGCCCGTTTTGAACAAAAGTTGGCCAGTCAGCCTGCCAGTTGGTACGCCGGTGTCGGCCGCAGCAGTAGATTCCCGGATTATTGGGAGTTGATTGCCAAAGAAGGGGTAAAAAGCAGTAGTGCCTTTGCGGAATTAGCCAGTGAAGTGACGACCCAACTGGATACCGGTTATTTATTCAAGCAGCAGCACACCCAATGGTCGGTGTCGGCTTTTTACAATCAGGTAGCTGATTACATTCTGGTTGATTACAGCAATATGATGAAAATGAACGGTTTTGTCCGCAATATTGATGCCAGCAGCTATGGCGCAGAAGTTGGGGTACAACATCAGTTGAACGCCTTTTGGCACACCGAAGCCACCTTGGCTTATGTGCGCGGTGACAACGATACCGATAACAAACCTTTACCGCAATTGGCACCGCTGGAAGTCAAGCTGGGGCTGAGTTATGCCCGGGAGAATTGGTCGGTTGGTACTTTAATGCGGGTGATTGATCAGCAATCCAGGTTTGATCTCAATAAAGGCAATATTATTGGCAAAGATTTAGGCCCGACGCCAGGTGTGGCTATTTTTGCGCTCAATGCCAGTTGGCGGCCGCTGCCAGCGCTGCTGCTGACTGCCGGGGTCGACAATCTGTTTGATCGCAATTATGCCGAGTTTGTCAGTCGCGCCGCCGGTAATGGCATGGGTGGGGCAATTCCTGGTTATCAGCAAAGTCTGCGGGTGAATGAGCCTGGCCGCACCGGCTGGTTAAAACTGCAGTGGAATTGGCAGGGGGCGCTATGACAGCACCATATCAGCGGATGGGCCTGCTAAAAACCTATTTGCCACTGCTGGTGTTACATGGGGGGCTGGCTTGGTCGTGGCAGTCTGCGGCGCAGACTCCAGCGCTATTACCGGCGGAAACTGAAAGTCCGGCCTCTGCTGCTGAAGTTGAGCTGGCGCAGATCCATCAGTTAATGGCCAAGACCTGGCACAGTGAGCAACAGCCGCTCAGGTTGGGTCCCTCGGTATTGCAAGCTGACTTGGCCATCGCTGACTGGTGGTGGCAAGGCAAAGGTGGCCGCGCTGTGCTGAAAAAAATCGCCGGTCAGTGGAAAATTGTGTTGTGTGGTGGTGCCGGTGTTAAACAGCCAGCATTGTTCACTGGCCTTGGTTTGACCGCTGCCGAAGCGGACCTGCTCGTACTGCGCTTGCTGCAGGCTGAGGCACAGCTCAGTGCGGCTGAACTGCAATTGCTCGACAGCTTTGGCGCCACAGTGCGGTTGGATGGGCAGCATGCTGCCCACCCACATTAACTTGTGGCTTGCCGTTGCTGATTGCTCCGCACTGGGCTGCATTATCATCTACTCTTTGGTATAAGATTCTGATGTCGTTTTGGTTGGCCGCTTTAGCGGCTAGTCAAATAAAACTGGAGCCAGCATGCCGGGGTTTAAAGTTGGATGGTTGTTATTGTGCTGGTATTTGCCCAATTTCGCTGTGGCTCAGACGACGGTGCCAAAGCCACAGATGGTCACTATTGCAGTTGATGATGATTACCCGCCTTATTCTTACCTGGAAAACCGGCAACTGAAGGGCGTTTACATCGAGCTGTTACAACAGGCCGCGGCATTGTTGGCCCCTGAATATCAGGTAAAATTGCAGCCTGAGCCTTGGCGGCGGGCGCTGGCAAGTCTGGAGCAAGGTCAGGTGTTTGCCATTATGCCGCCTTACCAAAACCCGTTACAGCGGCCCTTTATTCAACCTTATTCCGTGCCCTTATTCATGGAAGAAGTGGTGGCAATTTGTGCTGAACATATTGATTTAAATGCTTTATTACAGCAAAAACAGCGGTTGTCACAGCAGCCGCTACAACTGGGCATGAATGCCGGTTTTCTGATTTTAAACCCGCAATTGCAACAGGCGGCGCAGCAGGGGCTGATTCAGATCTGGGAAAACAAAAGTACCGACATTAATATTTTAAAACTGTTACGCGGCCGGCTGGACTGTTATCTGAATGATCGGCAGTCAACTTTATGGGGTTTACAACAACTGCGGCTGCGCCAGCCCCAGTTGCCATTTCGCCCGCTCTACGAAGCCATGTTGGTGATGCGCCGCAGCGCCCATATTGGCTACAGCGCGGATCCAACGGGAAAATTTGCATTTAAACAGCACTTTATTGCCAAAATGGACCAAGCGTTGCTGCAGGTGTTGCAACAACAGCCCATTCGTTTGCCATTGGCTGCTGATTCAGGCTTGCAGCAACCAGTACCAAAGCGGCAGCGTGATAAAACTCAGTAATAAACCAAAGCCAATCAGATTGCTGACCAGCCGTGGCGCCAGCCCGGCCATGATGGCAATAGCACCGGCCGAAATCATTGGCGGCATGGCGGCTTCAAACACTGACACTGTGACAGCTTTGCCCTCAAGCCCCAACAGCAGACAAGCGCTATACGCCACCAGCGGCATCAGCAGCAGTTTCAGCAGCAGACCGCTAATCAGCGGCGATAAGCGTTCTTCACCCAGACTAAATCTTAAGGTAAAGCCAACCGCCACCATAATCAGTGGCACTAAAGTTTGCGCCAAATTATCAATGAACAGTTGTAGCAAAGGCGGGTAACTGACATTTTTCAATAGCAGCGCCAGTACCAGCGCCAGAAATGGCGGAAAGGTCAGAATTTTCAGACTGACCGATTGCAAGGTGGCCTTTTCTGCGGTGGGGCTAAAGGCGGCCGCCAGAATAGTGGAATAGGTGGCCAATGCGACAAAAGAGCCGGCCTGATCGTAAATCAGCGCATAGGGTAAATGATCGCCGCCAAAAAAAGCTTCAATCATCGGGAAACCTAAAAATGAGGTGTTGCCCAGCGGTAACACAATCAGCATGGCGGCAGTCACTTCGCGACTCCAACCGAACATTTTGCTCAGCAGCAGTACCACTGCCACCACCAGCAACAGCAAAGCCCAGGGCATAATCGCTGGGATCAATAAGGCGCTGGAGAAGGTGAGCGCCGGAATTTTTTGCAAAATCAACGCCGGTAGCGCGATATAAAGCACAAAGGCATTCAGCACAGCTGGTGTATCAGCACTGAATTTGGGGATACGTCGTGCCAACATGCCAAGGATCAGGTAACACAAAATCAGGATAAAGTTTTCCACCACAGGCTCCGTTACAGGCAGTTGCCGGTCGGCCACTGCGCATTTGCAGTCGCATGATAGCGCTTCGTCACAGTGGCGGCTATGCGACTTCTGTTGAAGCTGAGGTTTTGTCAGTTAAAGCGACAGCGGTTGCCGAAACGCTAAGTTCAAGACACAGAAAGTCGGGTTGCCAGCGTTGCTGCAGCAATAACTCTTTTTCTGCTTTGCTCAGTTGTTTGAACTGATATTCCCAGCGGCTTGCCACAGCGCGATTGGGGGCCGGATATTGCCAGACCAATTGGAGGGGACCCTTGCCGCGCAGTGCTTTGGCGCCGCCAGCTAATTCGCCCTGATGCTGGCGCAGGCGTCTGGCCGGATCGGTACTGATGCCAGTGTATAGCAGTCCTTTGGCGGTGCGGATCAGATAAACAAACCAGTTGGCTTTGCTGGCAGTGGTTGCTGTGGTGGAGGCGGGCGGACTGTCCGCTGCGGCTGGTTTCAAGGTCAAATATCCTGGCTGGGTTGAGTCTGCTATACTATCGCCTTTTCAGTCACCAAAGGTTACTGCTGTGGTGGCTGGCGCTGTTGCTGTCGTCTTACAAGGAAATCTATGCAATTTGCAGATTTGGCGTTAAACGCACTTATCTTAAAGGCAATCGCCGAACAGGGCTACCAGAGCCCAACTCCAATTCAGCAAAAAACCATTCCGGTGATTTTACAGGGCAAAGATGTACTGGGGGGCGCGCAAACTGGTACTGGTAAAACCGCCGCTTTTACCTTGCCGATTTTGCAGAAGCTGACCGCCGAACCCAAAGTATTGCAAGCGAAACAAGTGCGTTGTCTGGTGCTGACGCCGACCCGCGAATTAGCACAGCAAGTGGCTGATAATATTGCCGCTTATGCCCGCCATCTGCCATTAAAAACTGCCGTGTTTTATGGCGGCGTTTCGATGAATCCACAGCTAGCTGCCGCCGAAGCCGGGCTGGATATTCTGATCGCCACCCCAGGCCGGTTATTGGATCATATGCATCAGGGCACTATCAGCTTGTATCAGTTAGAAGTACTGGTGCTGGATGAGGCCGACCGGATGTTGGATATGGGTTTTATCCATGATATTCAACGCATTATGGCAAAGTTGCCACCGAAGCGGCAAACCTTGTTGTTCTCGGCAACTTTCTCTAAAGATATTAAAGAGCTGGCGGATCATTTATTAGATAGCCCTGAGCTGATTGAAGTGGCGACTGCAAATTCAGCCTCAGCCCAAGTACAACAGCTGGCGTTTAGAGTCGATTCGCAGCGCAAACGTGAATTGCTGTCGCATGTGATCGGGGCCCGCAACTGGCAACAAGTGCTGATTTTTAGCCGGACTAAACATGGCGCTGATCGCCTCAGCAAACAGCTGGCGCTGGATGGCATTGAAGCGGCCGCGATCCACGGTGACAAGAGCCAGGGTCACCGTACTAAAGTGCTGCAGGATTTTAAAAATGGCCAACTCCGGGTGTTGGTGGCGACCGATATCGCAGCGCGTGGGCTGGATATCGAAGATTTGCCAATTGTGGTGAACTACGATTTACCCCATGTGGCGGAAGACTATGTGCACCGAATTGGCCGTACCGGTCGGGCTGGTCGTTTTGGTCTGGCTGTGACGCTGGTCACGCCGGATGATCTGCCGATGTTGCGGCAGATTGAAACCCTGATCCGCCAGGTGATTGAACAACAAGTGTTACCTGGTTATGAGCATAATCCGAAGTTTAATCATTCCAGCAAAGCCAAAGAAGCAGAGGCGGATGCGGAAGTGAAAATGAAAAAGACGCTGAGCAACAATCGGAAGTTATCGATTGAAAAAGCCAAGCTGCGCGCTATTGCGCTCGGTAAAAAGCGTGCCCAATAACGCTGTGTTGGCGGCTGTTTAGCCGTCAACTGGCGTGGCTGGGGTTGCCAGCGTCAGCTGGTAAAAAGCTAAATCCAGCCAGCGGCCAAATTTATAGCCAGCCTGGCTGATAGTGCCACTATGGACAAAGCCATGTTTCTGATGCAGCGCAATGCTGCCAGTATTGCTAGCGTCAATACCGCCGATCAAAAGATGGTAGCCCTGTTGTTCAGCACTTTGAATTAATTGCTGCAACATCAAGCTGCCATAACCTTTGCCCTGCTGATCAGGGTGCACATACACCGAATGTTCCACCGAATATTTAAAGGCCGGAAAAGCACGGAAAGTGCCATAACTGCCAAAAGCCAGCAACTGGCCACTGGCGTCTTTCAGTCCCCACACCGGAAAATTGCCAGCACTTTTATTGGCAAACCATGTTTGCATCGTTGCCATGGTGCGTGGCTGATATTCATACAAGGCTGTGGTATGCAAAATGGCGTGGTTAAAGATTGCCAGAATCGCTTGAGCGTCCGTGTCAAACTGGCAAAGACTAAATTGCATACCTAAGATCCTATCGATTGAGAATGGCAAAAGCCAAGCAAGCTGATGAAAAAAACAAGTTATAGCCTGAATTAAGTCCGGTATAAAGTCTTAATGAGATGAAAACCAAACTGAGTTTTCACCGGGCCATGAATTTCCAGTAAGGCTTTTTTAAATACGACATCGTCAAATGGTTTCACCATTTGACCGGCGCGAAATTCACCTAAATCTCCGCCTTTTTTGCCAGAAGGGCATAACGAATGTTTTTTCGCCAACTCTTGAAAATTAGCGCCTTTGGCTAATTGTTGTTTTAGTTGTTCAGCTTCTTGCTGGGTTTTAACCAGGATGTGACAGGCACAGGCTTTAGCCATAAAGGATCCTCTTCTATCAGGTGCGCCACGGCGACGCGGCCGCGTAGTTTAATAGAAAATTGCTGCCGACAACAGCAGCTGTTTAGACCAGTTGCTAATTACGGCTGCCATTGCAGTGCAGGATTAACCATAGATCAAAACTGAAGCTTTTGTTTTATATCGTAAAAAACTAATGTAGTTGGTTGTGACCACGCGGTATTTTAGTTGTGGGCAGCAAAAAAATCAGTGGTCTGCAGTGGTCGACTGGCGAGTGCGGGGAGAAAAACCTGAATCTTCAGCAGCGGATCATGCTGTCATTAGCCGCTGTGAAACGGGCTTCAACCCTGCCATCTTGTGTTCTGTTCAGCTGAAACTTGGTAGGTTGTGACTCGCCGCGCAGCGGCAGTCCAACATTGAGCGGCCATACCGCGAGGACGGACGACCGGGTGGACTGAGTCATAACTTCAAACTGGTGCCCGCCTGTTCCATGTGGACTGAGCCGATGTGAACAGGCTTTAACATGGATGGGGTTATGGTAAGGAGGCCCTGGGTACAAGGCCAAAATAATGCCGGTGAGACCGGCATTATTTTGGCTCAGGTGATATCCCGCCTCGCAGGCGGACTCAAGGCTTAAATCGCAGGTTGTTGCTGGGTAATGCAGTGGACATTACCGCCGCCGAGCAGAATTTCCCGGCCAGGTACCGTCACCACCTGGTGATCCGGGAATACCTTACTCAGTATGTCAGCAGCAACTGCATCCATCGGATCGTCAAAGGTAGGCAACACCAGACCGCCATTACATAAATAAAAATTAATGTAAGAACCGGCCAGTCGCGCTTGCGCTTCCCGCGGCGTGGCGGCACCGGTTAAATCGACAGTGGCATATTCTTCGGCGTCAGCCAATAACGGGCCTGGCACCGGCAGTTTATGAATAATAAACTTGCGACCTTTGGCATCGGTGCTGTTTTCCAACACTGCTAATGCCGCTTTTGAGCGGGCATATTGTGGATCAGACTCGTCGTCGGTCCAGGCCAATAACACTTCGCCTGGCCGCACAAAGCAGCACATGTTATCGACATGACCATCGGTCTCGTCGTTAAAAATACCGTCTTCGAGCCAAATCACTTTGTCGATGCCCAGATAATCGGACAATTGCTGTTCGATCTGGCTTTTAGTTAAATGTGGATTCCGATTTGGATTTAGCAGGCATTCCGCTGTGGTGAGCAACGTACCTTCACCATCGGTATGAATAGCACCGCCTTCCAATACGAAGCCTTCAGTGCGGTAACGGGCCAGACCTTCAGTGTTCAGCACTTTTTGCGCCACCTGATCGTCTAAATCCCAAGGGAAATACAAGCCGCCCTGTAAGCCGCCCCAGGCGTTGAAGGTCCAGTCGACGCCCCGTACTTCCTTGCCATTGGTGACAAAAGTCGGGCCTGTGTCACGACACCAGGCGTCGTTATTGGACACTTCAATCACCCGCACCGGGAATTGCGTGGCTTGTAATGCCAGTTGCGCCTGAGCATTGGCAAACTGGCGGCCTGAAGCCATCACTGTGACAGGTTCAAACCTGGCTATCGCCCAAATGACCGCGCAAAAGGCCTGCTGCGCCGGTTTGGCACCCAGACGCCAGTTATCGCTGCGTTCTGGCCAGACCAGCCAGGTTTGTTGATGACGAGCCCATTCGGCTGGCATATAAAAGCCATCTTGCCGTGGAGTGCTCTGTAAAGTCCGATCAGAAATATATCCGCTCACGTCAGTTTCCTGCATCTTGGAAGGCGCGCCTTCCGGTTGAAAAGACATCAGGCCAGAAAACTCCGGCCTGACTGAGACTTATAAATGGTGTGGTATGAACCGTTATTCGGCGCTGTTACGCGGGATGGTTTTGCCATCCTTGGTCAGCAGGGTGTCGAATAAATCGACCCGGCGGTCACGGTACACGCCCCAGCTGCGACGGATATGTGCCAGCGCATTCAGATCAAAAGTGTGCACCAACACCGCTTCGCTGACTTCATCGGCTTCAGCAACTTTGGCGCCAAACTGGTCGGCAATAAAGGAGCTGCCATAGAAAGTGATAGAAAAATCACCTTCAGTTTCAGTGCCAATGCGATTAGATGCAATGAGTGGCACTAAGTTCGCGGCGGCATGGCCTTGTTGGGTACGCTGCCAGTGATCGCGGGAAGAGATGGTCGGATCATGTGGTTCGCTGCCGATAGCTGTTGGGTAGAACAACAGTTCTGCACCCATCAGTGCCATGCTGCGGGCACATTCCGGATACCATTGGTCCCAGCAAATACCAATACCGATTTTGGCATAAGCGGTATCCCACACTTTGAAACCAGTATCACCTGGGGTGAAATAGTATTTTTCGCTGTAACCTGGGCCATCTGGGATATGGCTTTTGCGATAAGTACCCAGGTAAGCACCATCGGCATCAACGACGGCCACACTGTTGTAGAAGCAATTGCCCGAACGCTCATAAAAGCTGATCGGCAATACCACTTTTAATTCTTTTGCCAATTTTTGGAAGTGTAAAAAGGCAGCATTTTCTTCCAGCGGTACGGCAAAGCTTAGGTATTCAGGTTTTTGCTTCTGGCAGAAGTAGTTACGTTCAAACAACTCTTGTAACAGGATAATTTGCGCACCCTGGCTGGCCGCTGCCCGCACCAGTTTTTCGCCACGGGCGATATTTTCTTCAACATTCCAGCCACCAATCATTTGGGTGGCGGCCACTGTGACGTTACGTGTGACGTTTGACATGCAACATTCTCCAAAGCAAGAGGGAAAAAAGAAACTCTACTTTAGCCATAAAGCTGCGCCACGGCAAAATTAAATCCGGCTGACGGCAGTGGCTAACGTTGATTCGGGCGCGCAAAATGCCGGATTTTTCACCGGGCGTCAACGCTTTTTTCGTTGCGTTGAACAACCGTCAGCTGATTGAATCAGCAGGGAATTGATATGTGAAATAATTGAATAAAGATGGTCGTTTTATGCGTTTTCCGACAGCAAGTCTGCTTACTGTCGGCGTTGACACTTTTGCCTGGGTCAGCCCTTGGCTAGTTTGGCAGCCAGCAGCAATAACTCAGGTTGCAGCCTGGTTTTATAGTTGATATGGACAAAGCTAAATTGCACCTCGCCTTTGGTATTCAGCAGATAGACTGCAGGTACCGGCAACACCGCTTTACCGGTTTGATCATAAGTGAGTTTGATCCCATAACTATCTTTATAAGCGTTGGTGGTTTTAGTATCGAGATAATAGGCGATGCCAAAGGCTTGCGCGGCGGCTAACTGCTCGTCCGACAGCAGTTGATAGCTCAGCGCCAGATCTTTGGTATTTTGCTGGCTTTTGCGCACTGCTGTTGGCGCTTCCGGGCTAATGGCAATGATTTGATAACCCAGCTTGGTAAATTCGGCTTCAACTTGTTGTAAACCCGCCAATTGAGTATTGCAGTATGGACACCAGCCGCCGCGATAAAACACCAGTACCGTCGGTTGTTGCTGAATTTTCGCCAGCAAATCAACAGGTTTTCCTTGTTGGTCTTGCAGGCTGATCGCTGGCACCGTGCTGCCGTTTAACAGCGGCCGCACTTGTTCTGGTGTATCTGCGATCTGAGCGGCCAGCGGTAAGCTGGCACTGAATAACAAAGCGGTGGTGATTTGTTGCCAAAGTTTCATAGATCATCCTATTGGAAGGGGCCGTCACACGGCGCTGTCATCATGGTTCTGCTATGAGAACGTCCGGACGGCTATTTTCTTTCAGCTTAGCAGCAATAAAAACGGAAAAAAGCTGATCCAGCGCAGAGCCAGCCGGTTATTCTCAGTTAGAATGACAGGCATAACTGTGTAGCCGGCAAAAGCGAAGGAAATCCAGTGTTTGATGTGGTGATTGTGGGTGGGGGTATGGTGGGGGCTGCGCTGGCGTTAAAGTTCAGTCAGGCTGGTTTAACGGTGGCGTTATTAGAAAAAACCGCGCCAGTGCCGGTATTGCCCTGCGCAGGCTTTGATTTAAGAGTCAGTGCTATTAATAGACGCAGCGAAGCCTGGCTTGACAGCTTAGGCGCCTGGTCGTTATTGCCAGCGGAGCGACTCTGCCCTTATCAGCGCTTACAGGCGTTTGAAGTTGCCGCTGGCCGCCAGGCTTTTATTGGTCCGGCAGAGCTCACCTTTACTGCTGCCGAAATTTCGCAGCCACACCTGGGGCATATTGTCGAAAATCAGCAACTGCAAGCCGCTTTATGGCAGGCTTTTCCGGCCTCACTGCAAGTGTTTTGCCCGGCGTCTGTGTTGTCGTTACAACAAGGTGTCGAGTCATCCGCAGTCCAGACCGCTGAATTTGGTGAAATTCGCGGTCGGTTATTGATTGCCGCCGATGGTGGCCAGTCGCAATTACGCAGTCTCGCTGGCATCGGCTGTCATGGCTGGCAGTATCAGCAAGGTTGTTTGGTGGCGACAGTGGAAACCACTTATGGTCAGCAGGATATCACCTGGCAGCAATTTACTGAGCAGGGTCCACGCGCATTTTTGCCCTTACCTGGCGCACGGGCGTCTTTGGTTTGGTACGACGATGTATATAAAGTACAACAGTTGGCGAAGTTGCCAGCTGGCGAGTTAGCGCAGCAAATCCGGCAGCATTTTCCGGCCAAATTGGGTGAAATTATAGTGCAGCAACAAGGCTGGTTTGCACTGACCCGGATGCATGCCAATCAATATTATGCTCATCGGGTGGTGTTGGTCGGAGATGCCGCCCATACCATTAATCCGTTGGCGGGGCAGGGCGTCAATCTTGGTTTTGCCGATGCCATGTTATTGGCCGAACTGGTGCTGGCAGCTATCGACAAAGGCCAGGATCCGGCCGATCCAACACTACTGGCCAGTTATCAGCGCCAGCGTAAAGCTGCGAACTTGCTGATGATGTCGGCGATGGATGGCTTTTATCAGGTGTTTAAAAGTGAGTGGCCGCTATTACGACTGGCCAGGCAAACCGGCTTAGCGCTGGCCGCCAAAGCTGGGCCGCTTAAAGCCTGGGTTGGGGCTTATGCTGCGGGTTTGAAGTAGCTTGACTAGATATGTAACTTGACTGGGATTGTGCTTTTGCAACAGTGATTCAAACCGCTCGTTTTGCGCACTGGGTCGGGTTTCTGTCCCGCACCTTCGACAAATGTGAGCTGCCAAATAGAGGTTTTCGTGAACAACAATATTGAGAATACCGATCAACTTGGGACTATTAACAAAAAAATCATTGCCGACGGGGAAATATTACCCGTGGTTCAACTTAAAGATGGTAGTCGTGTGCAAACAGGCACTGTGGCTACGATGTTGCACAACATCATGTTATACAATGCCGGGGAGCGTGGCGAAATAGAGCAGGATCTGGTGTCAGCAATTCCAACTCTGGTTAAGGTCGGGCTCTTTGAGCTATTTTCGCCAGAGGAGTGGATCTGTGGCAACAATCCGGGGCGCAAATTTGTTGGCGAATGCGCGAAGACTTACTTGGCTAAGCAGGTTCAGAGCTCATAAGCAACTGCTTCGGACTCGATAAAGATGCGAAGGTTGAGGATTAATTTTTAACCCTATCCATATTCCGGACAAACAGCCCTTCGCTGCTTGATTTACAATAAGTTGTTCGCTTGTGTGCTGATGTTAGAAGTATCCAAAGATGTGCAATATTGAATATTTAAGTTTTATGCAAGTTGCTGCGAAAGAACTGATGGCCGTGGTCAACGCGGATGCTTTACGAATACACCTGGTTGAGCATCCAGCTTTCACCCCCACAAGTATTCGGGAATGGATCCAACAGAAGCTTAATATTGATGCAATACAGGGCTGTCGAGTTCGCGTGGTGTCTATCGATGGAGCGCTAGCTGGCTGGTGCGGCATTCAGCCGGATGATGACGGTTTTGAAATAGCTATTGTGCTCTCACAACGATATTGGGGTTATGGTATTCCAATTTTCAAAACTCTGATGTTGTGGGCTGGTGAGCTTGGGCATCAAGAAGTGCGATTTCATTTATTAGATACGCGGCGCGAGTACAAGGCGTTAGCTAAGATGGCGACAAAAGTTCATCAAACTCAACTTTTAGGTCGCAATTTTACGACCTATCATTTGTCTGTAGGGCAATTAAAACCGTAAAACCATGAACAACAAGGCAATTAACGACCCAGCTGTAGCGCCGGACTTTCATACATCGCGTCAGTTATTGCAGTGCGCTTTGCTTGCTTCAGCTATAAATGTAAGCATAACCTGAGCACAAGCTTAGACTATGCTTGTGTTTTGCCTTTTCACCCGGAATAGATGGAGTTTGGTTTTTTCACTGAAAGGAATGAACAACTTCAGGCAAGATGGTTGTTGAGGCCGCATGTGCCCTTCAAACTTTGCGCCTGCAACGGGCGGCATGCTTACTGCGTTAGCGGTGCAGAATACAAAAAAGAAAAACCCAGCCGAAGCTGGGTTATCAAAGAATGGCAGGGGTACAGGGATTCGAACCCCAGAATGGCGG
>CAZGHW010000031.1:0-50059 GCA_964525695.1 uncultured Rheinheimera sp.
GATGCGATCAGTGCTTTATTACCGGTCTGGTAATACAGCGGAAAAGCCCGCATGCCATCGTCCCCACCAATGGTCAGTAGCTGATCACGGAACAAATTTTTGCCAACTGACCAGCGCAACTGGCTGATCCAAACCTGCTTTTCGCTGAGATGGCGAATATAACGTAAATGGCTGCTAAACAGTTGCTGGCTCGGGAGCTGGTCGGCATCCAGCTGCATATAAGCACTACTCAACACGAACCAATCCTTGTCCGATAAAGCCCAGTTTTTTTCCAACGAGGCTTGCCAGTGCCAGCCACTACTGCTGGCACCAAGCCCGCTTTGTAACCGACCCAACCGGATATTGGCTTGCCAGCCAAAATTAATATCTTCGGTACGGTTAAATAAAAAGAAGTTCTGCAATTTTTGATAATCCGATTGCAGAAATTCCCAGCCCAACCAGACTTGGGACAAATCGCGATCAGCTGGCTCTGGCCAAAATGATTGCGCGTTGTTGCTGAACTGATGCTCGTCCAACGTCACCCCGACCAACAGATGCTGGACCGCATCTTGCTGTTGGCTGATTTTCCAGCCGGTATGCAGATCCAGGAACTGCGCTTTGCTCTGGTATTCATTCACTTCATCGCCAAGCCAGTATTCAGTCCGATCTTTGATATTTTTAGCGATGGTAAAACCATATGCCCGTTCCGAATTGAGGCGGTAAAAAGGTTTTTCCAGATTCAGCAGATAACTCTCGCCATCTGAGTTATCGGCGTAAAACATTGATGTCCGCCAGTGATTTCCAAAGATGTTGGGCGACACAAACCGCAGTTGGAAGCCATCCCGTTCACTGTCATTGTAATATTCCGCCTGCAACTGATTACCACTGCCCAGCAGGTTGTCTTCGGCAAAACCCACTGCCGATTTGGTTTCGCCGCCTTCATGACCCAAATCGATTTTCGGCAATAACGACCAGTTATCCCAACTGCTTACAGTAACGACAACGCTGGCTGTTTCAGCACAATACTGACTGACTTCGACCTCAGCGTGACGTAAATAACGTCGTGCCCGTAATAACCGTTCTGTTTCAGCTAGTTCTGCCGGATCGAGCGTATCCCCTTCGCTGAATAGCAGATCATCCCGTAGTGTTCCTTCGGTGGTCACTACATGATATTCATTGGCAAAGCGATGAAACCACAGCGTATTTTTAGCATTTAAATCAAAAATATCATGGCGGACAAATTCAATTTTGGCAATTTTCAACGGGCCAGCCGGTAATGCTTGCCCGGCGGTATGTGGCTCGCATGCGGCGGCACTGCCAGCAGATAGACTGAATAACACCGTAGCAACAACGTACTTCAACATAGGGTTTTTCATCCTGAACAACGACCTTATCTGCTATGAACACGACTGCGAAAAATAGTTTAGTGCAGGTTTGTGATTCGTGTGCTGTGGCTTGTGTCTGGCCACTTTTGTTTAGTTAATGTTTTTTCAATAGAAATTGCAAGTTTCAATCCAGAGATTCGTTGAGGCGACAGCTGGCATCTTCGCAGGCGTGGTTGCCGGTACGCTACGCAGTGGTTGCCAGTTGCCAGCTTGCGGCCCGTCATAAAAGTGGTTACACTGCGCCGCAAACCAAGGGGTGCGTAACGCTGAGACGCCGCAAGGCGAACCCTTAGAACCTGATCCGGATCATACCGGCGGAGGGATGGTATTTCTCACTTCCTTGTACGCGGATGATCCTTCAATCAACATTGGAGTCGTTCGTTGATGCTGCCCAAATTTTCCCTGACAATCACCGCTTTATCTGTACAGTTGCTGTTTGCTGCTGGCGCATTACAGGCTGCTGAGCAACAAGTCCAGTTGCAGGATATTGAAAGAATTGCTGTGCAAGGCGATTTTCGCCAAACCAATCTGCAAAAGCTGTCTGGCAGTGTGGTGTTGCTGTCGGAGCAGGAATTGCAGCGTCAGTCGGCACAGCATCTGGATGATCTGTTACAACAAATAGGCAATCTGAATTTTGCCGCTGGCGCCTCACGTGGCCGATATCTGCAGGTGCGTGGCGTCGGTGAGCGCAGTGAGTTTGTCGATACCATTAATCCTTCAGTAGGCTTACTGCTCGATGGCATTGATTATTCCAGCCTGGGCTTGCCCAGTTTATTTGATTTACAACAACTGGAAGTGTTCCGCGGACCGGAAGCGACCCGGTTTGGTGCCAATGCCATGGCAGGCATGCTGAATGTTATTACCAATCAACCGAGCTACAGTCCGGAAAGCCGTTTATCTGCCACCTTGGCCAATTATCATAGCCATCAGTTGAGTTTCAGCCATAGCGATAAAATCAATGATCAACTGGCCTATCGTTTTGCGGCCGATCAGCAGCAATCCGATGGCTTTATCCGTAACGATTTTTTACAGCGCAAAGATAGCAACAACATCGACGAAAACCATCTGCGTGGCAAACTGAATTGGTTAGCAAACGACAATCTGACGTTGGATTTGGTGCTGAACTGGCATGATATCGACAACGGCTATGATGCGTTTTCGCTGGATCGTAACCGCGTGACTTTATCCGATGAGCCAGGTGCGGATCGGCAGGATATTCGCGCTGGTGCCATCAAAGCACATTACCGTGGTTGGGAGCGTTTTGATAGCTACACCCAGTTGAGCGTATTAAATGCCAACTCAGATTACAGTTTTGATGAAGACTGGAGTTTTCAGGCCATTCATCCAGATGCTTATGCCACCACTGACCAATATTTGCGTGACCGTCGCAACGTTAGCTTTGAGCAGCGGCTGCAGGCGAAAGACAATCGTTGGGTGGCTGGTGTGTATGCCAACTCGCAACAAACTGATTTAACCCGGGTCTATGGCGATTCTTTTGCCAACAGCCAGAGCCTGTTTAACAGCGAGCTAACCCGGAAGCATGTGGCTTTCTATGGAGAATATCAACAGCCATTACATCACGACCTGACCCTTATTTCCGGGCTGCGGGCGGAGCGTTATCAGGATGAATACCTGGACAGCAATCAAATTGCCCAGCGCGGTGATGATTGGATGTGGGGTGGTAAGCTGAGTCTGAATTATCAGGTGAGTCCGCAGGCAATGGTCTATCTGCTCGGTTCACGTGGTTACAAAGCTGGCGGCGTGAATGGCGAAGCATTGGCCAAAGCGTTAGAACCCAAATATGCTGACATTGCGGCCAAACTGAAACAACAGCCCACTTTTGCGCCTGAAGTGTTATGGAATGCCGAATTTGGCGTCAAAGCGGCTACTGCGGATCAAAAGCTCGTCAGCCGGGTCGCCGGTTTTTACATGTGGCGTGACGATATGCAGGTCAATTCCTGGATTAATCGTGGCACCAAGTTTATTGGCTATCTGGCGAATGCTGGTAGCGGCCGTAACTACGGTATTGAAATGGAAAATCGTCTGCAACTGCTGCCTGAGCTGGCGCTGGACGTCAATGCCAGCCTGTTACATAGTGAAATCCGCAATTTCCGCACCGACAAAGGTGTTGACCAAACTGGACGTGCGCAAGCCCATGCCCCGGATTACCAATACAGTCTGGGTTTGGATTATGCACTGACCTCAGCATTTAGCTTACAAGCCGGTGTACAGCATAAGGCTGGTTTTTATTACTCGGATTCTCACGACAGTCAGGCCGCTGCGATGACGCTGCTAAACCTGCGCTTGAATTACAGCTGGCAACAACTGACGCTGGCGCTGTGGAGTCGTAATGCGTTGGATGAAAGCTACGGCGTGCGTGGGTTCTTCTTTGGCAATGATCCGCGCGATGGTTATGAAGATCATGTATATGAGCAGTTTGGCGAACCACGCCGGATCGGTGTGACAGCCAGTTATCAGTTTTAATTGGAGTTTAGAATGCAATTATCCATTGAAATAAGTAAGTACCCACTGACTGCCGATTATATTGAGCCTATTGTTGGTTTTATTGCCGAACTCAATCGCGAGCCTGGGCTGCAGGTGGTGACCAATACCATGAGCACGCAAGTGTTCGGTGATTATGATCAAGTGATGGCTGCGTTGCAGCGTTGTATTCGCTGGTCGTTTGAACGCTATGGCAAAGTGGTGTTTGTGGTGAAGTTTATCCACGGTGATTTACGGCCATGACGGAACTGCTGAGCGGTCTGCTGCAAGGGTGGCAATTACAGTCAGGGATTGAACTATTTGCCACCTTGCTGGCCTTGTCTTATACCTTGCTTGCCATCAAGCACAGTTTGTGGTGCTGGCCAGCCGCCTTGCTCAGCACTTTACTGACCTTGCATATTATGGTGCAAAGTCAGTTGTTTACCGATGCACTGTTGCAGCTGTATTATGCCGGTATGGCTATTTATGGCTGGTTGAACTGGCGACGGATGACGGCGCAAAGTCATGGTGTACCTGAAACTGTCGTGGAGTGGCATTGGTTGCGGCATGTGCAACTTATTGTTGGCACTGCGGCAGCTGGTGTGCTGCTCGGTTATCTGATGGCAACTTACACCAGCACAGATTTTGCCTATTTGGGTGCCCAAATCAGTTGTTTTGCCATTGTCAGTACCTGGCTGGTGGCAAAAAAAGTAGTATCAAACTGGTTGTACTGGTTCGTGATTGATGCGGCGTCGATTTATATGTATCTGCAAAAAGATCTGTATTTCTTCAGTGCATTATTTTTAATTTATACCGTGATCGTGATTATGGGGTATCTGGCATGGCGCAGCAGTTATCAACTGCAACAGAACAACAAATCTGGCATTTATGTCAGCGGTTAGAATTTTTTGCCTATCATCTGCCGCTGTCGTTGCAAAAGTTAGCGACCAGCAGCACCAACGATAACTACTATATCCATACTCAGCGCGGCCATTATTTGCTGCGCCATTATGCGCCTTTTGTTGAAGGTGTCTGCCGGCAGCAAGAATTACGTTGCCAGCATGCGGCTGCAGCCGTTGGGATTGCCGCTGCGCCTTTGTGCCTCAACAACCATCAGCGGATGCTGGTCAGCGACTTTATTACCCACAGTCGGCATTTTGACTGGCAATTACATCATGGTGAACTGGCGCAATTGGTGGATAAGCTAGTGACATTACACCAGTTGAAAGTGCAGACGCCATGGTTAGAACCCTGGCAATATTTGCAGCAATTACATCAGACCATTGCTATCAGCCAGTGGACGAGTGCCGATGAAGCGGACTGGAAACTGCTGTTACAAGCCGCTGCTAGTTTCGCAGCCTTGCCCAAAGATATTGTGCTATGCCATATGGACTTGCACAGCGGCAATATTTTATTGCAGCAACAAAAAATATGGTTGATTGATTTTGAATATTGTCAATTGGCTGACAGCTGTTTTGACTTGGCTGCCTTATCGTTAAATCTGGCGATGACGGCGGCTGAAGAGCAGCAAATGTTGTTATTCTATTTGCAATACCGGCCGCAAGCGGCACTCGACTTAGCTATCAAGCTGCCATTGGCGAAACAGCTCTACAGCGGTTTTTGCTGGTTATGGTATAAAAGCCAACCATCTGCTGTGCAACAAGCAGAACTGGCAAGGCTGAAGCTGCGGCAGTTGGCACTGCCGCTTGCACGAAGCTTAAACTGATGTCACCCAGCAAGCTGGTTGCTGCTCTGTTATCATCACAGCAGCAGTTGTTTCAGATACCACCCAGACGTTCAGCCAATACTTTATAACGCTTGACGTCTTCTTCATCAAACATTGGTTTACCGTTGTCATCTTTACCTGCTGAAACCAATAAGTTTTCGCGGGCCAATCGTTCAACTCTGCTATCCTGAATTGCCAGAAATACCGCGACTTCTGCTACTGTCATTAATGCCATGATCATGTCTCTGTTGGAATAATCCCTATAATATAAGCCTAAAAAGGCCAGTTTGTGAATAAAGAGCAAGACAGAGCAAAAAAAACCAGCTCAGTAGCCCGGTTACACAGCTTTTTATCGCAAGGCTATTGGAGCTGTTGCGATACACGTGTTAAATTTTGGTTTCTAAAAAGCAATAATCACATGAAGCAAACCTTGAAGAGAACTCAACAATGGCAACATCAATCCATTATCTGTGTACTACAGTGTTGGCGGCTGCTGTGCTGCAAATAACTACGGTTGCGGCAGCGACAGTCACGGCGCCTATCGCGGCTGAGAAGCCTTATCTGGTGACATCCCCGCATGGTGATCGTAATGATCCCTATTATTGGTTACGGGATGACAAAAGAGCTGCACCGGAAGTACTGGCTTATTTGAATGCTGAAAACCAGTATTATCAGCAATATGCAGCAAAATACCCACAATTGACGAAAACCCTGACCGACGAAATTATTGGTCGTATCAAACAAGATGACAGCTCGGTACCGGCAGTAAAGGGTGATTATAGTTATTACACCCGATATGAAAGCGGCAAGCAGTACCCGATTTACGCCCGTAAAGCCAAGCAAGGCGGTACTGAACAAATCATGCTGGATGTCAACAGCATGGCTGCAGGCAAAGATTTTTATCAGGTTGGTAATTATGCCGTGAGTCCGGATCAACAACTGTTGGCTTATGTTGAAGATTTGAATGGTCGCCGCAGTTACACAGTGAAGATCCGCGACTTACGCACTGGCAAAGATTTGCCCGATCAAATCACAGGCGCTGAAGCATCCTTGGCTTGGTCTGCTGACAGTAAACAGTTGTTTTATGTTGAAAAAGATCCGCAAACTTTGCTTGGCAACAAAATTAAACGCCATACCTTAGGTCAGGCGGCGAGCTCGGATCAGCTGTTATACCAGGAAAAAGACAATAGCTTTTATATTGGTGTCGCCAACAGCAGCGATGATCAGTACGTGGTGATTTCGACCAGCAGTACTGTATCAAGCGAAATGCTGGTGCTCAGAAGTGATGACAAGAGTGGCCAGTTTAAATCCCTCGCACCGCGGCAGCGTGATTTTCAGTATGAAGCCGATCATTTGGGCGATCGCTGGATCATCAAAACCGATTGGGATGCGCCCAATTATCGGCTGATGGCGGTCAAAGACACTGATATTGGTGATCGCACCCGCTGGACAGAAGTGCTGGCACATGACGCCAATGTTTTTATCGATTCTTTCCAGCTATTTGCTGACTATCTGGTGCTGAATGAACGCAGTGATGCGCTGGACAGAGTGAGACTGTTGCCTTGGGCTGATTTAACCAAAGCGCAATACCTGGCGTCGGATGAACCGGCCTATGTCTCCCGCACTGACAATAATCCGGAGCAAAATACAGACTGGTTACGTTACAGCTATACCTCGCTGACCACGCCTGCCTCTATTTTTGAACTGAATATGAAAACCGGTGAAAAACGCTTACTAAAACAACAGGAAGTGTTGGGTGGTTTTGATAAAAACAATTATCAGACGGAGCGGGTGTGGGCCACAGCTAAAGATGGCAGCAAAATTCCGGTCAGTTTGTTATACAAAAAAGGTCTGAAAAAAGACGGCACTGCACCACTGTATCAATATTCTTATGGCTCTTACGGCATTTCCAGCAGCCCGTCGTTCCGTTCTACGGTGTTGTCGCTGGTCGACCGTGGTTTTGTCTATGCCATCGCCCATATCCGCGGTGGTCAGGAGATGGGGCGGCAATGGTATGAAGATGGTAAGTTATTGAAAAAAATTAATACCTTTACTGACTTCATTGCAGTGACTGATTATCTGGTGGCAGAAAAGTATGCAGCCAAAGATAAAGTCTTTGCGATGGGGGGCAGTGCTGGCGGTTTGCTGATGGGCGCTGTTGCCAACATGGCACCGGAAAAATACCGTGGTTTAATGGCACATGTGCCTTTTGTCGATGTAGTAACCACCATGTTGGATGAGTCTATTCCGCTGACCACCAACGAATTTGACGAGTGGGGCAATCCGAAGCAAAAAGCTTTTTACGACTACATGCTGTCGTATTCACCTTATGATCAGGTGAAGAAACAAGCTTATCCGGCCATGCTGGTCACCACGGGTCTGCATGATTCGCAGGTGCAATATTTCGAACCTGCCAAGTGGGTGGCGAAATTACGCAGCCATAAAACCGATCAACGTCCGCTGTTATTCCGCACCAATATGGAAGCAGGACATGGTGGCAAGTCTGGCCGATTCTCCCGGATGATCGAAATCGCCGAAGAATATGCTTTTGTGTTATCGCTGCTGGAACCTCAATCTTAACTGTGATGCCGGCCTGTCGCTTCAGGCCGGATTTTTTCTGCTCACGCTCTGCTAACAATTCGCTAACTCACTGATTTATCTAGCGCTGTAAGTTATTTGCTGCGTAAGGTTAAAAAGCAGATTTTCGGCTTTTTGACGGCTAACTTCATCTGGCTGTGATAGACAAATTCAGTGGATCTCGGTATAAGAATCTGACTCAGATAGTATTTTTTGCAAAATTTCTGCGCTGGAAATTATCGCACAGCAGTGAAGCTGGACTATCTTTGTTCGGACAGGATCGGATCAACACTGTCAACCAAATAAAAATAACTGTGGGTACAGGGTATGAAAGCATCAGGCATGTCGCTAGCAATTTACACGAACTTTCTAGGTCAGTCGCCAAATTGGTACAAACTGACGATTATTTTGTTTTTATTTATCAATCCATTAGTTTTTATCAACAGCCCTTATATCGCTGGTTGGCTATTGGTAATCGAATTTATTTTTACCTTGGCGATGGCGCTAAAATGTTACCCATTGCAACCCGGTGGTTTATTGGCGTTGCAGGCCATTGCCATGGGCATGACCAGCACGACCAAGGTCATGCATGAAGTATCGGTCAATATCGAAGTAATTTTACTGCTGGTGTTTATGGTGGCCGGCATCCACTTTGTGAAAGATTTACTGCTGTTTGTCTTTACCAAACTGTTGATCCGGGTCCGTTCTAAAATTGGCATCTCGCTGGCGTTTACCACCATGGCGGCTTTTTTGTCTGCCTTTTTAGATGCTTTGACAGTGGTGGCGGTGATTATTGCGGTCGGCATTGGTTTTTACGCCATCTACCATAAAATTTCCTCAGGGAAAGGTTTTATCGACCCGCATGATCACAATGCTGATCATGAAGTGGCGGAGTTATCCCGGGCTGACTTAGATGCTTTCCGTGGGTTTTTACGGAATTTGTTGATGCATGCCGGTGTTGGGACTGCGTTAGGCGGGGTCTCGACCATGGTTGGCGAGCCACAAAACCTGATTATCGCAGCTGCAGTTGGGTGGGATTTTGCTGAATTCGCTTTGCGGATGGCTTCAATTTCTATTCCGGTGCTGTTGTGCGGCTTACTGACCACAGTGGTGGTAGAGAAATTCCGTATTTTTGATTTTGGTGTACGCCTCCCTGCTACTGTGCAGGATGTCTTGATTGCTTACGACAATTACCAGAGTGCAAAAATGGTCAGTACTGATAAGGCGAAGCTTTGGGTGCAGGGCATTATCGCTGTGTTGTTGATCTTATGCCTGAGTTTGCATATTGCTTCTGTCGGTCTGATTGGTTTGATGGTAATTATTTTGGCGACAACTTTTTGCGGTGTGACCGATGAACATGCCATTGGCAATGCTTTTAAAGAAGCCTTACCATTTACGGCTTTACTGGTGGTATTTTTCTCTATCGTCGCGGTGATTATCGACCAACATTTATTCACACCTGTCATCAATTGGGTGTTGACCTTTGATGGTCAATTACAACTGGCAGTGCTATTCCTGGCCAATGGTGCTTTATCGATGGTCAGTGACAATGTGTTCGTCGGGACTGTTTATATTAATGAAGTGAAAGCAGCCTGGGAAGCCGGCAAAATCAGCCGTGAGCAGTTTGAGTTACTGGCGATTGCTATTAATAGCGGTACCAACTTGCCGAGTGTGGCAACACCAAATGGCCAGGCTGCATTTTTGTTCCTGTTGACCAGTGCACTGGCACCGTTAATCCGGTTGTCGTATGCCAAAATGGTTTGGATGGCAATTCCTTATACCATAGTACTGACTGGAGTCGGCCTGCTCAGTACAGTGTTTATTTTACCGGAAGTAACCAGTTGGATGTATCAGGCTGGCTGGATCCATCATTATGTGCCAGGGGCTGCTGCCGTCAGCGGTCACTAAAAAAATGGGGTTTTATCGTTGATAAAGCCCCATTCACCGGCAGGTCGCTTTAAAACACAGGCGACTGCCCCCAGAAAAGCATTGTAACCATCATCTGAAGTCGCGGGAGAAAACACACCGGGTGCCAGTTTGATACCAACAACATAAACGACAACCGGCAGTATCATGCCGGTTGAACCAGAGAGGATCCTGTACTTTGATGACCCTGCTATGGATTGTGCTGTTGCCTTTATTTGGCAGCCTGATGGCACTGATTGGGCGAAATTTGCCTCGAAGTTATCTGGCGCTTGTCGTTGCGTTATTTCCTGTATCGGCACTGACTTTGTTATTACAGCTGTTACCGGCGGTATTGGCAGGGCAGGTGCTGAGTTATCAACTGGACTGGCTACCGTTACTGGGATTATCCTTTACGCTGGTGTTGGATGGTCTGTCATTGCTGTTTGCGTTGCTGATCCTCGGAATCGGTCTGTTGGTGATCCTGTACGCCCGCTATTATTTGTCGGAACAGGATCCGATGCCGAAGTTTTACGCCTGTTTGCTGCTATTTATGTTGGCGATGCTCGGCATTGTGTTGTCTGGCAACCTGTTGCAATTGTGGTTCTTCTGGGAATTAACCAGCCTCAGTTCCTTTTTACTGATTAGTTACTGGTGGCAACACAGCGATGCGCGTAAAGGCGCGCGGATGGCGTTAACCGTCACCGCAGCCGGTGGCTTGGCATTGTTGGCAGGTATAGTGCTGCTGGGGCAAATTGTCGGTAGTTATCAATTAGATGCAGTGATAGCCAATGCAGCAGTGCTGCAACAACATGCGGCTTATCCGGTAGTCCTGGTGCTGATCCTATTGGGTGCTTTTACCAAGTCAGCGCAATTCCCATTTCATTTCTGGTTACCCAATGCCATGGCGGCGCCTACGCCGGTCAGTGCTTATTTGCATTCGGCGACTATGGTAAAAGCCGGTATTTTTTTAATGGCCCGGTTATACCCCATCCTGGCGGGGACGGATTTGTGGTTTGTCATTGTCAGCTTAACCGGACTTTCGACTTTATTGGTCGGTGCTTATTTTGCGCTGTTTCAGCATGATGTTAAGGGGTTACTGGCTTATTCAACCATTTCGCATTTGGGTCTGATCACTTTGCTGTTAGGACTGGATACCGATTTAGCTGCAGTTGCTGCAATTTTCCATGTGATGAACCATGCCATTTTTAAAGCCTCGTTATTTATGGCGGCCGGTATCATTGACCATGAAACTGGCTCCAGAGACATGCGCAAAATTAATGGCTTGTGGAAATATATGCCGGTGACCGCCACCTTAGCAATGGTGGCATCGGCATCGATGGCTGGGGTACCGCTGTTAAATGGCTTCTTATCCAAAGAAATGTTTTTCACTGAGACTCTGCATCAGGGCGTATTGGGTTCGTTAAGTTGGTTGATCCCGTTATTGGCGACAGTGGCGGCAGTTTTTGCGGTGGCTTACTCGGCGCGCTTTATCCATGACGTTTTTTTCAATGGTGAATCGGTAGGGCTGAGTAAAACGCCTCACGAGCCACCCCGTTACATGCGCGTACCGATGGAAATCCTGGTGGCCATTTGTATTCTGGTCGGGGTGTTTCCGCAGTTTGTGGCTGGTGATTTATTACAGCAAGCCGCCCGTGCCGTTTTGGCAGGTCAGGTCCCTGTATATAGTCTGGCAATTTGGCATGGTTTTAATCTGCCATTGTTGATGAGTGTGATTGCTTTGATCGGTGGTATTTTGCTGTATATCAATCGTAAAGCCTTGTTTTTATTTCAAGCCGGTTTTGTACAGCAGGGTACTATCTATCGATTCGAAGCTGCGATGCAAAGGTTAGTACACCGTTGCCGCTTTTGGCTGGAACAGGTTGAAGCCGGTGGTTTTCAGCGTTATGCCTTGTGGGTGCTACTGGCAGTCTTGCTGCTGGCTGGTGCGCCGCTGTTGGAGCTGACCAGTTTGACCGGTACCAGAGCCTCGCTGCCACTGGATCCGTTGGTGTTCGCTGGGGCTGTGCTCATGATGATCGCGGCTATTGCCACTGTGTTGCTGATGCGACAGCGGTTATTGGCGCTGGTGATGATATCGGTTGTTGGATTAATGGTCAGCCTGGCTTTTGTCCGTTTTTCGGCGCCTGATCTGGCGTTGACGCAATTATCCGTCGAAGTGGTGACTGTGGTGCTGCTGATGTTGGCGCTGTATTTCCTGCCGCATAAATCAGTAAAAGAATCATCCCCAAGCACAGTGATCTGGCATCTGGTATTAGCGTCTGCTGTTGGGGTGGTGGTCGGTAGTTTGGCTTATGGCATGATGACGCAGCAAGCCAATTCTATTGCCGGTTTTTTCCTGGAGAACGCTAAAACTGGGGGTGGTGGTACCAATGTGGTGAATGTCATCCTTGTTGATTTCCGTGGCTTTGATACGCTGGGCGAGATTACCGTTCTTGGGATTGCCGCGCTTGGTATCTTTAAGTTACTGACCGGTATACCGCGCTTTATGGCCGGTGCTGATGGTGAAGGCCGGCGCTGGGCGGCTGATCGGCATCCATTATTATTAGCTGTGGTGTCGCAGGCGTTATTGCCCTTGGCGCTATTGGTGTCAGTGTATATTTTCTTCCGCGGTCATAATTTGCCCGGTGGTGGTTTTGTTGCAGGTCTGATCACAGCTGTGGCGATGATTTTACAGTATGTCGCCCAGGGGGTGGATTGGGTCAAGCCCAGATTGCGGCTGGAATATTCCAGCTTGATCGCTGCCGGTATATTGCTTGCAACCGCCACCGGCGTTGCTAGTTGGTTGTTTGACCGGCCTTTCCTCACCTCCTGGTTTGATTATTTTACCATCCCGTTGTTGGGCGAAATTGAATTGGCCAGTGCTATTGCCTTTGACTTAGGGGTGTACCTGACCGTGGTTGGTGCCACATTGCTGATCCTGGCCAATCTCGGCAAGCTGACGACCCGCTACCGTCCCGTGCATAAGGAGCAAGCTTGATGGAATTATTGATGGCTGTGGTGATAGGTGTGTTAACCATGTGTGGGGTGATGATGATCCTGCGTGCCAGAACCTTTGCCGTGATGTTGGGGTTGACGATGCTGTCTTATGCGGTGAATTTATTTATTTTTGCCAGTGGCGGTTTAACTGCAGGGCAGGGGGCTGTGTTGGGACAAACAACACAATATACCGATCCTTTGCCACAAGCACTGGTGTTGACCGCCATCGTGATTGGTTTTGCCATGACGGCTTTTCTGGTTGTGCTGGCAATCCGGGGCAGGGCTGAGCTAGGGAATGATCATGTGGATGGTGCTGAGTTAAAATCGGCGCAGTCACTGCCGAAAAAGCGGGGGCGCTAATGCAACATGCTGTAATTTTACCTATTTTAATTCCTTTGTTAGTCGGTGCCCTGTTATTACTGCCTCCTTTGCAGCAGACTGCACAGGCCCGGCGCTGGCTGAGTGGTGTCGGGATTGCGTTGTTATTAGCTGTATGCGGTTGGAACCTCAGCCATAGCAGTGATGGTGTCAGTCAATTTTATCTGTTGGGAAACTGGCCGGCTCCTTTTGGCATTGTGCTGTTGCTTGACCAAATTTCAGCGTTATTTGTGGCGCTGACCGCAGTGTTGGCTGCCGGTGCTTTTATCTATAGCTGCGCCGGTGAAGATGAACGTGGTGCCTATTTTCAGTCGTTATTACAGTTCCTGCTGATGGGGATTAATGGGGCTTTTCTGACGGCGGATTTATTTAATTTATTCGTCTTTTTTGAAGTGCTGCTGATTTCTTCTTATGGTTTGCTGCTGCATGGTGGTGGTAAGTTACGCACCAAAGCTGGTTTGCATTATGTGTTATTGAATCTGTTGGGTTCAGCCATTTTCCTGTTAGCGCTGGCACTGTTGTATGGGGTGACCGGCAGTTTAAATATGCAGGATATTGCGCACAGAATCACTGAGTTATCAGCCCAGCAGTTGCTGTTATTAAAATCTGCTGCCGGGTTATTACTGATCGTCTTTGGTTTAAAAGCTGCGATTTTGCCACTGCATTTTTGGTTGCCTTCGGCCTATGCAGCCGCATCGCCAGCGGTAGCGGCTTTATTTGCCGTGATGACCAAGATTGGTGTCTATTGTCTGTTGCGGGTGTTTCATACTTTGTTTGCGGCGGATGCCAGCCTGTTGACCGACTTTATCCAGCCGCTGTTGTGGTGGACTGGCTTACTGACTCTGGCGTTGGCTGCCGTTGGCGTAGTGGCGGCTCAAAGCTTAAAACGCCTGGTGGCATATCTGGTGTTATTATCCGTTGGCACTATGGTCACAGTCTTATCGATAGGTACAGTGGCGGCGGTGGCGGCGGTGCTCTATTACAGCATCCATTCAACCCTGATTGCGGCGGCACTGTTTTTACTGGTGGATTATCTGGCCCAGCAACGCGGCACCGTGGCAGACCGGCTGGTTTCAGCCAGACCTTTGGCGAATCCGGTGTTGATTGGCGGTTTGTTTTTCTTCTGTGCCATTAGCGTGATTGGCATGCCACCTTTATCAGGCTTTGTCGGTAAAATTTGGTTGCTACAGGCTGCCACTGAGAGCCCGCAGCGGATCGGCTTATGGGTCACTTTACTTGGCAGCAGTTTGTTCGTGTTGATTGCATTAAGCCGGGCTGGTAGCACTGTATTCTGGCGGGTCAGCCAACAACCGGCATTACCGGCTCAACCTTCCGGCCGGCAGTTGGGGGCCATTCTACTGTTAATAGTGGCGAGTCTGTTATTGGTATTGCTGGCGGCTCCTGTGATGCAATTTTGCCTGGATGCCGCCCAGCAGTTGCAGGCCAATGATGTGAACGGAGGCCAGGCATGATAGTTCTACTGCAGCGTATTTTTCCCAGCCCAACCCGCAGCTTGCTGTTATTTGTAGTTTGGTTATTGCTGAACAATAGTGTCGCTCCGGTGCATTTGGTGGCGGCATTGTTGTTAGCTGCCTTGATCCCATTACTGACCGCTGGGTTTCGTGATCCGCAGCCGCGGATTAAAAAACCTGGGCTGGCTGTTGTCTATGTCTTGCGGGTATTGCTGGATATTGTGGTGGCGAATTTGCAGGTGATTCGGTTGGTGCTTGGACCCAATCAGCGCTTAAAGCCTGGTTTTGTGCTGATCCCGTTGCAACTGACGGAGTCCTTGCCGCTGACTATTCTGGCCGGTACTGTCTCATTAACACCGGGCACTGTCAGTGCGGAGATCCTGCCTTACGAGCATGAACTAACCGCTGCCGCGCCGCAGCGTTTTTTACTGGTGCATGTGCTGGATTTACAGGATGAAGCAGCGCTGATCCAAAGTATCCAACAACGTTACGAAGCACCATTACGGGAGATGTTCTGATGCTGCATACAATACTGATTGTGGCCATGCTACTGATAGGATTGGCGTTACTGTTAAATCTGCTGGCATTACTGCGTGGCCCTTCGCTACCAGATCGGCTGCTGGCGCTGGATACCATGTATATCAATAGCATTGCACTGCTGTTGTGTTATGGCATTTATGGCGCCAGTCAATTGCATTTTGAAGCTGCGCTGTTGATTGCGATGCTGGGCTTTGTCAGTACAGTTGCAGTCTGTAAGTTTATGTTGCGCGGCGATATTATCGAATAGGGGGCAAAAATGAGTATACTGGAGTGGATAGTAGCGGTGCTGGTGATCCTAGGCGCTTTGTTTGTATTACTAGGCTCAGTTGCTTTAGTGAAATTACCCGATTTTTATACCCGGCTACATGGTCCAACCAAGGCAACCACGCTTGGGTTGGGCAGTTTAGTGTTAGCGTCGTTATTATTTTTTAATGCTGTCCAGGGGGAGCTGAGTCTACAACAGTTGCTGATTGCGTTATTTTTGTTTATTACCGCTCCTGTCACGGCATATATGCTGATCAAAGCCGGTATTCATCAACAGTTAAAGGCCACTGCTGCGACTAGCCGGCAGGAACTGCTACAACATCATAAAGCCAAAAGCCAATAACTCAGTTTTCGTCAAAGCCGTTGCTGATCAGTTCAACCACAGCCTGCAGCGCGGCTTGCGCTTCATTGCCTGAGCTTATCACTTCGACATTTTTGCCTTTACTGCTCGCCAGCATCAATAACGCCAGTACACTGCTAGCGTCAGCAGTTTTGCCTTCCTGCTGCAGTTCTATTTTAGCGTCCAGTCGCTGGCAGAGTTGCGCCAGTTTAGTCGCGGCTCTGGCATGTAAACCCAGTTGATTGACGATAGTGACGGTTTGTGAACATCTATTTGCCATGGTGTCTGACCAATTCCCGATGCCGGATCTGTACATCTTCCCGCAGCGTCCGGAAACTTGCTGCCAGAGATTCCACAATATAGACAGAACGATGCTGACCGCCGGTACAGCCGATGGCAATCGTCAGGTAACTGCGGTTATTCCGTTCCAGCTGCGGTAGCCAGGTGGTAATAAAACTATTGATCTGATGGGTATATTTTTCCACCACTGCTTGAGACTCGAGGAAATCTATCACCGGTTGATCCAAACCGGTCAGAATTTTCAGCTCTGGCACCCAATGTGGATTGGGCAGGAAACGCGCATCAAACACATAATCGGCATCCTTAGGTATTCCATACTTAAAACCAAAGGATTCAAACAGGATCACCAGTCGGCCGGTTTTCTGACCAAGGATCCGTTCTCTGAGCTGCTCAGTCAGTTGGTGCACATTCAGCTCAGTGGTATCGATATACAAATCAGCGCGGCTGGAAATCGGGTCTAGCAGTTGTTGTTCGCGCTGAATGGCTTCATCCAACGACATCGCCTGATGCGACAAGGGGTGCAATCGTCTGGTTTCGCTGAATCTTTTGATCAGACTGGTATGGTCTGCATCCAGATATAGAATGGTCAGTTCCACTTTGCGGGGTAAATAAGACAGGATCTCGGTCAGTTCTTCCGGCTCCTGCGGCAGATTACGCACATCAATGCTGATGGCAACCCTCTCATATTGTCCCATCACGGCATTGGCCAAGGTGGGTAACAAATTAACCGGGATGTTATCTACACAATAATAACCAAGGTCTTCCATCACCCGTAGGGCGACTGATTTTCCTGAACCGGATCGTCCACTGACCACCAGAAGTTTCATTTTCCTGCCGCCATCTCTGAATGGGTTAACAATAACTGATATAAACCGGCATCAGATTCTGCATGCCTGATTTTACGTGTTAAATCTTTCTGACTGAGCAATCTGGCAATACCTGCCAGCGTGCTGAGATGTGTTTGGCACTGATTTTCCGGGATCAGAATGGCGCAGAAAATATCAACCGCCTGATTATCGATAGCATCAAACTGGATTGCATCCTGGCTGACAACAAAAATTAGCACCGGACTGGTGACATCTTTCAGTTTGCCATGTGGGATGGCAATGCCACCGCCAATACCGGTCGAGCCTAGTTTCTCCCGCGCCATCAGCGCTTCAAAAATGCTGGATTCCGGTAATTGCGGCAATTGCTGATGGGCAAGCTCGGCAATGTATTCCAGAATGCGTTTTTTACTATTAAAAAGGACCGCACTTTTTGTGCAGTCCTTCGATAACATTGAGCTTAAGTTCATAAGTCCATAATCAGTGACGAGAAATTTTCTCTTTGTGTTTAATAACTTGTCGATCAAGTTTATCGATCAGCTGGTCGATCGCGGCGTACATATTATCATCTTCGCTGATTGCAAACACCTCTCCGCCGTTTAAATGCATTTTGGCTTCGGCAATTTGTTTTAATTTCTCCACATTCAGCACAACATGCACGTTGTTGATGTGGTCAAAATGCCGTTCAAGTTTTGAAAACTTGCTGTCTACATACTCTCTCAGTGCTTCAGTGATTTCAACATGGCGACCAGTTAGATTGATTTGCATAGACATTTCCTTCTTTGATGAGCACTTATAGCAAGCTCTTGCGCTGATTTGACGGCGGAATGTACAGAGATTCACGGTATTTGGCGATGGTCCGCCGCGCTACGTTGATGCCCTGTTCAGAAAGAATTTCTGCCATCCTGCTATCGCTTAACGGCTTTGCAGGATTCTCCGCTGCCACCAATTTTTTAATAAAGGCTCTGATGGCGGTCGACGAACATTCGCCGCCACTCTCTGTACTTACATGACTGGAAAAGAAGAACTTAAGTTCAAAAATTCCACGTGGCGTATGCATAAATTTCTGGGTGGTGACCCGGGAAATTGTCGATTCATGCATGCCAACCATTTCAGCGACATCATTCAGTACCATAGGTTTCATCGCTTCTTCGCCATGCTCAAAAAATGCCTGTTGTTGCTGCACTATGCAGTTGGCAACTTTGAGCAGCGTTTCATTCCGGCTCTCCAGACTTTTCAGAAACCATTTGGCTTCCTGCAAGTGCGAGCGAATAAACTGGCTGTCCGATGAATTACGGGCATGGCGTGACATCGCCGCGTATTGTTCATTAATTTTAATTTTGGGAAAGGCATCTGGATTTAATTCGACCATCCAGCGGCCTTTCACTTTTTTCACAGAAACATCGGGAATGGTGTATTGCTGTTCTTCCCGAATCACATCAGCCCCAGGTCTTGGGTTCAGGCTGTGGATCAGTCGCATCACTTCCCGTAAATCATCTTCTTTGAGTTTAGCCACCCGCATTAGAGAACGGAAATCACGATTGGCTAAATATTCACTGTGATGACGAATAATATCGCAGGTTTGGGTCAGGAAAGGGGTGTCTGGATCAAATTGTCGCAATTGCACCAACAAACATTCCTGAATACTGCGAGCACCGACCCCAATCGGATCAAAAAACTGGATGCGTTTAATTACGGCTTCCACTTCATCAGCTTCCACTTCTGGCATGCCAAGCGAGTCCAGAATTTCTTCAGTGCTGATGGTCAGCAGGCCATTGGCATCGATGGCTTCAATAATAATTTCAGCAATCGCCAGATCAGTATCAGAGAATGGCGTTAAGCGCATTTGCCAGCGCAGATAATCCTGCAGGGTTTCAGTGGTTTCGCCCTGAAACACCATGTCTTCGTCACCGTTGTAAGTGCCGGAAACCGGGGCAGCACTGACCATATCGTCCCAGTTGCTGTCCAGAGGTAAGTCTTCTTTGATGTTTTGTTCCGTCATCGCCTCACTGCTGTCAGGGATGTCAGGTTCACTATGTTCATCGTTATTGAAACTGTCAGTCTCGGGATGCTCGCGGCGGTCAGAATCTGCCGCAGCGCCGTTGTCATTGAAGTTGGTGTAGTCATCATCAGCTGCTTCGAGCAGCGGGTTTGCATCCAGCGCTTCCTGAATTTCTTGTTGTAATTCAATCGTCGACAATTGCAGTAGCTTAATCGCCTGCTGCAATTGCGGCGTCATGGTCAGCTGCTGTCCAAGCCGGAGTTGTAAAGATGGCTTCATGTACTTCTGGTCACTCCTGACGGCCAGTGAAACTGGCTTTTTGCTAACTATAGCCTGAATTGCTCGCCGAGGTATACATCTCTGACCTGCTGATTGGCTAATACTTCAGCCGGTGAGCCGGACGCAATCAGTTCTCCATGACTGACAATATAGGCAATTTCACAAACATCAAGGGTTTCCCGCACGTTGTGGTCGGTTATGAGCACGCCAATACCGCGGTCACGCAGGTGTTGGATGATCTTTTTGATATCCAGCACTGAAATAGGATCGACCCCGGCGAAGGGTTCGTCCAATAAAATAAAAGCCGGATTAGCTGCAAGCGCTCTGGCGATTTCGACCCGGCGTCGTTCACCACCAGATAAACTCATACCAAGGCTATTGCGGATATGGGTGATATTAAATTCATCCAATAATTCATCCGCTTGTTGCTCGCGTTCCGCCGTAGATAAGTTTTTCCGGGTTTGCAAAATCGCCATCAGGTTTTCAAAGACGGTTAATTTGCGGAAAATTGAGCTTTCCTGGGGTAAATAACCAATGCCTTGTCTGGCTCTGGCGTGAATAGGATCAAAGGTAATGTCCTGTTCACCCAGGGTGATCGTGCCTTTGTCTGATGGTACCAGCCCGACAATCATATAAAAGGTGGTGGTTTTGCCGGCGCCATTTGGCCCAAGCAAGCCTACAATTTGACCGGCATTCACCGCCAGGCTGACATCTTTAACCACCTGGCGGCCCTTGTAACTTTTGGCCAAATGGGAAGCGACTAGAGTTTTCAAATTATTTTTTCTCAGGTGTGAAAATAGTACTGACGCGTTCGTTGTCTTTACCGCTACTGGCATTCAGGCTTTGTTTGGCTAAATCATATTTGATCACTGAACTGCGGACCAGACTGCCACTCTGATTGATTTCAGCTTTACCGGTCAACGTCAGGATCCGGGTGGCAAAATCATAGCGAATTTCGTTTGCCATTGCTTTGATCGGTTTATCCCCTTCCAGTAACTGCGCATATTCAGCTGGCTGGCCAGTGGCAATAAAGACTTCTTTGCCTTCACCGGCGGAGCGGTCCACTTCAAGCTTGTCAGCCTTAATGCTCAGACTGCCTTGAGTCACTAAAACATTACCAATATACAGCAGCTTTTTATCTTCGATACTGCCGCCAAAATTATCAGAAGTGACGCTGACAGCCTGAGCGAAATCGCTGTCTTTGGCCAGACTACTGCAAGCAAGCACGCTGAGTAAAATGGCTAGAAAAATGTTATTTTTCATGACGGTAAACCGTTCCTTTGTGTTGTTTTAACTTAAATTTTTTACTGGCTAAATCAATACTGACACCACGTCCGGTAATAGCAAAACCATCGCCTGTGATCAGAACGCCGGCATTGGTCAGTAATAGCTGTTGCTCGAATAAATATTCCAGTTGCGGCGTTTCCAGTTTTTGGAATAGCTCGTCAGTTTTCAAGTTGTCGAGGGTGACCTCTTGGTCAAGCACCACTTTATCATCCGGGTATAACACGCCGCTGCGACTGCTGATCTGCCATTTTGGCAGTTGCTGCTCAAAAATGGTATAGGCAGGCTGGTCGAGTTGGATTTGCCCTAGCTGTTCAAAATGCGACATTTGGCTGGCACGGATCATCCCCGACAAATTGCCTTGTTCATCAAAACTGCTGCGGATTAAATCATAAGCGACAAAATCCGGCGCCATGTCGTTTTCTGCCTGCAATTGCACTGGATCTTGTTGATCCAGCCAGACATATAACGCAGTGCTGCCAATCAGGACCAGTAGGAACCAAAAAAACTGCCGGATCATGAGCTGCTGCCAGTAAAGCGGGCAAATTGCTGCTGGCTGATCAGCAACAGATCGCACAGCTCACGAACCGCGCCAAAACCACCACTTAAGCTGGTGCAATAATCACTGTGGCGTCGCAAATAAGGATGCGCATCTTTGACTGCCACACTTAAACCACAATGTTGCATCACAGACCAATCGGATAAATCATCACCGATGTAAGCAATTTGTCTCGGATCTAGCTGCAATTTTTGCTGTAATTCGGTAAATGCTGGCAGTTTATCTTCCTGCCCCTGATACACATAAGGCACAGTTAACGAGCGCATCCGCAGACTGACGATGTCAGAGTTACGACCGGTAATGACCGCGACTTCAATGCCAGCTTGACGCAAAGCCTTGATGCCATAACCATCGCGGGTATGGAAAGCTTTTAATTCTTCGCCCTGATTACCCAGATAGATACGGCCATCAGAAAATACGCCGTCGACATCACAGATCAGCAAACGGATCTGACTGGCTTTTTGTAATAAGGACGCAGGAACCTGCTGGTACAGTTCGCTGAATAAATCAGACATCAAATCACTCCGGCTTTCAGTAAATCATGCATGTTCATCGCTCCAATCGGGATTTGTTGTTCAGACACCACAATCAGGCCATTAATTTTACGCTGTTCCATAATTTTTAATGCTTCTGCCGCCAACATGTTTGCTTTGGCGGTAATACAACCTCTGGTCATCACTTGTGCAATGGCGGTCTGATGAATATCGAGCCTGGAATCCAGAATGCGGCGTAAATCTCCATCGGTGAAGATGCCTTGCAGTACACCTTCGGCGTCGACCACTGCGGTCATGCCAAGACCTTTTTCAGATATTTCTAACAGCGCTTGCTTAATGGAGGCTGAAGTGGGCACTTGCGGTATTTGCTCTCCCTGATGCATGACATCAGCCAATCGTAATAATAACCGACGGCCCAGGCTACCGCCCGGGTGGGAAAGCGCAAAATCATCGGCAGAAAATCCCCGCGCTTCGAGCAAGGCTACCGCTAGCGCATCACCCATTACCAGGGTGGCGGTGGTGCTGGCCGTTGGTGCCAGGCCTAGCGGACAAGCTTCTTGTTCGACTTTGACACATAAATGCACATCAGCCAATCTTGCCAGCGTAGAGTGTGGATTGCCTGTCATTGCGATGAGTTGAATACCTTGGCGTTTTAATACCGGGACTATCAGAATCACTTCCGCGGTCTCGCCAGAATTGGACAATGCCAGCACGATATCGTCTTTGGTGATCATGCCAAGATCACCATGACTGGCTTCACCCGGATGCACAAAAAAGGCGGGGGTGCCGGTTGATGCCAGGGTGGCGGCTATTTTGTTACCGATATGACCGGATTTGCCCATGCCTATCACGATGACCCGGCCTTTACAACTGAGTATCTGCTGGCAAGCTTGTTCAAAGCTGGCATCAAGATATTGATTTAAACCGGTAATCGCAGCGGCTTCAATGGCAAAAACGGTTCTGGCTTTGGCACAAAAATCGGTGGTCACGCTTTTTCTCCTGCTGCCATGGGGCAGATGACAAGGTTTTATTAAGCTGATATTCAGCTTGGTGCGACAAAATGCGAATACTTTGTCAATGCCATCATACAGCAGTCAAGGCTGTCGTGATGGCTGGTGGCGGCGGGTCAGCGGTCCAATCTCCCGACGCCAACCCTGCTGGTCAGGGATAAAACACCATAGGCGGCTATTTTCCTGTTTCTGTCAGGGAATTGCAAAAAAACCTGTATTGCAGCTGACCTTTCGATAGCAGCAAACGATTATTACAATTTTTTCTACCTATAGTGACAGCTTTTGCGGGTAAAATGCGCAGCACAAATAAACGTCAGTGTTGCATCCCGCCACTATCGTCATTATATTGCGCGGCGTTTTGCCGGGTCGCCGAATGTATCTGCGGTTCTGCACCAATGATGGGAATGAGTTTTTACTTATGAAGAAACAGGACGTGGCAACGCCACTGGTTGATATCCGCAATCTGACTTTCCGTCGCGGTGAGCGTGTCATTTATGATGATATGAGCATGCAGTTTATGCGCGGTAAAGTGACGGCCATTATGGGACCGAGCGGTATCGGCAAGACTACCTTGTTGCGGCTGATTGGTGGGCAGCTCAAACCAGATCATGGTCAGATTTGGTTTGACGGTCAGGATATCCCAACGCTACCACGCGGCGCTTTGTATCAGGCGCGGAAAAAAATGAGCATGTTGTTCCAAAGTGGGGCGCTGTTTAGTGACATGTCGGTATTTGATAACGTTGCTTTTCCAATCCGCGAGCACACCAAATTGCCGGAGCAAATCATCCGGATGATGGTGTTGATGAAACTGGAAGCTGTCGGCTTGCGTGGTGCCCGTGATCTGATGCCTGCCGAATTATCCGGTGGAATGGCACGACGGGCAGCTTTGGCGCGTGCTATTGCCTTGGATCCGCAATTGATTATGTATGATGAACCTTTTGCTGGCCAAGACCCGATTTCGATGGGGGTGATAGTGCGGTTGATCCGCTCGCTGAATGATGCGCTGGGACTGACGTCTATTGTGGTTTCGCATGATGTCAACGAAGTGATGAGTATTGCTGATTATGTCTATGTGGTAGCTGAGCGCCGGGTCATTGGTCATGGCACACCAGAACAACTAAGGCAGCATGAATCACCCCTGGTGCAGCAATTCTTGCAAGGGTTGGCGGATGGACCTGTGCCTTTCCATTTTAAAGCCGCCGATTATGCGACCGAATTAATGGAGATCAACAGCTGATGTTGGATAAGTTACAACAAATCGGCGCGTCGACGCTGGCAACTGTGCAAGGCTTTGGCCGCGCCACGCTGATGTTGCTCGGCGCTCTGTGGGGTAGACCGCGTTTCATTAAAGCCTGGCCTTTGTATATCAAACAGTTTTATGTGGTTGGTGTGCAATCGCTGCTGATCATTTTGGTGTCAGGTTTATTTATCGGCATGGTGTTGGCGCTGCAAGGCTATACCGTGCTGTCGAAGTTTGGTGCCGAACAAATGTTAGGTCCATTGGTGGCATTGAGTTTGTTACGCGAGCTTGGGCCTGTGGTGACGGCGCTGTTGTTCGCTGGTCGGGCTGGTAGTGCGCTGACGGCAGAAATTGGTCTGATGAAAGCGACAGAACAATTATCCGGCATGGAAATGATGGCGGTTGATCCGTTGCGGCGCATTATCGCGCCAAGATTATGGGCCGGTATTGTCTGTATGCCGATGCTGGCGATTATTTTCACCGCGGTCGGTATCCTGGGCGGGCATCTGGTCGGGGTGGATTGGCTGGGCGTTGACGCAGGCGGCTACTGGTCGGCGATGCAGGCCAACGTTGATCTACAGCAAGACGTTTATAATGGTGTGATTAAGAGTATTGTGTTTGCCATTGTAGTGACAGTCATTGCCTTACATAAAGGATATGACGCGGTTCCAACTTCGGAAGGGATCAGCCGGGCAACAACTCAGACGGTGGTGACAGCTTCACTGGCGGTGCTGGGTTTTGATTTTGTATTAACAGCTGTGATGTTTGGCGGATAAAAAATGACCACACGTAAATTAGAAATTTTTGTTGGCGCTTTTGTTGTAATTGCAATTGCTGCCCTAATGTTACTGGCACTGAAAGTGGCCAATACTGGTGTCACAGGTTCGGACCAGAGTTATAAACTCTACGCTAAGTTTGACAATATTGGTGGTTTGAAGCCGCGCTCGCCCGTCAAAGTCGGTGGTGTGGTGGTTGGGCGCGTTGCCAGCATTCAATTGGACCCGACCCAGTTTCAACCTGTTGTAACACTGGAAATTAGCAGCAATTACAGTAACTTCCCTGAAACAAGTTCGTTGGCCATTCTGACGTCAGGTTTATTGGGGGAGCAATATATCGGCTTACAACCAGGTTTTGTCGATGAAAACGTCGAAATTCTGGCAGATGGTGACCATATTGAAGACACCAAATCTGCCATCGTACTGGAAGAACTGATTGGTCAGTTCTTATTTAATCGTGGGAATCAATAATGAAATCTTTGTTGAAAATTGCGGCAGCCTTGCTGCTCGGAACTGTTAGTCTGGTCAGTCAGGCACAAACCAAACCAGTGCCAACTTACAGCGATCCATACAAAATGATGGAAATACTGGCGGATCAAACCTTTCAGCGTATTGCCAAAGAACAGGCTGAAATTAAAAAAAATCCGGAAATTTTGCGCACTATTGTCACCGAAGAACTGGTGCCTTATATCGATAGCCGCTATGCCGCTGGTTATGTGATTGGTCAGAGTGTGAAGCTCAACACAGTGCCAAAAGAAGATTTTAATACCTTTGTTGCTGCGTTCCAGAATTATATGGTTGGTACTTACGCTGGCGTTTTCACTCAGTATCGTGATCAAAAAGTGATTATTGAACCAGGCCAGCCAATTGATGATAAACGTAAAATTATCACCATCAAAACGCGGGTGATTGACCCGGGTAAACCTGATATCAAAATTGAGTTTAAACTGCGTCGCGGCAAAAATGCTGAAAACTGGCTGGTGTATGACATGGTGGCAGAAGGTATTTCGTTACTCGACAGCAAACGTTCTGAGTTGAGCAGTCTGTTGCGGCAACAGGGTTTGGTTAGCGTCGCGGCCTTACTGGAAGAAAAAGCGAAAGCGCCAATTAAAGCGCCAGAGAAAAAACCTAATGCTTGAGATTAACCTGACAGGTCATCAACTGACATTCAGCGGTGAGCTTGATTGTGATACCGTTGTCGCACACTGGCCGTTCAAGTTATTGGAAAAACTGCCAGCAGTGGCCGAGTTTGACTTGGCCGGGCTACAGCATGTAGATACCGCAGGTCTAGCTTGGTTACTGCAACAGTTGGCGCAGGCAAAACAACGCGGTATCGAGGTTTCCTTGCTGAATGTGCCACAACAATTACAATCGCTGGCTGCGGTCAGCGCTGTATTACCACTTTTACCTGTTCGTTAGCTGAAATCCGCTGCAACTCAGGCTATAATCGCCGGCCTGGCATTGCAGCGGTTGTTGCTGTTGTCTGTTAAATCAGCGCAAGGATGCCAGCCGCTGTTGCTGGAGTGGTCGGCAACGGTTGATGCTAAGCGCGGCATCACCCCTGGATCTATCTGGGGCAATCGCCATAGTGTTTCTGAACTGTAGGTAGCCTGATGGATTGTAAACAAATCGAACAACGTTTAACTGAGCAGTTGCAATTGGCTGAGGCCTACGTGACTGCTGATGGCAGTCATTATGCTGTGATTGCCGTAGGTGAGTGCTTTGACGGATTAAGTCGAGTCAAACAGCAACAAATGGTGTACGCACCTTTGATGGCTGAGATTGCCGATGGTTCTATCCATGCACTTTCGATCAAAGCTTTTACGCCAACCCAATGGCGGCGTGAAAAACTTCTAAACCCTCCACCGGTATAAGCATTCATGCAACAATTTTTAGTTTCAGGCGGCGCCACCTTAACCGGCGACGTAACTATTTCCGGCGCTAAAAATGCAGCGCTGCCGATTCTGTTTGCCACTCTGCTGGCCGAACAACCTTCTGTGATTAGCAATGTGCCGCAGCTGCGTGATATCGACACCACCTTTAAATTGCTCAGCATGTTTGGTGCCGAAGTACAACGTGATGGGGATCAGGTGACGGTTGATGCCAGCCATATCCACAGTCAAATGGCACCTTATGAACTAGTGCGTACCATGCGTGCTTCCATTCTGGCATTAGGGCCGTTATTGGCTCGGTTTGGCCATGCCGAAGTGTCGTTACCTGGCGGTTGCGCCATTGGGGCGCGGCCGGTCAATCTGCATATTGATGGCTTGCGCAAAATGGGTGCACAGATCAGTGTTGAAAACGGTTATATCAAAGCCAAAGCTGCAAGGTTAAAAGGGGCTCACCTGGTGATGGATATGGTCAGTGTCACTGGAACCGAGAACCTGCTGATGGCTGCGGTATTGGCCGATGGTGTGACCATTATTGAAAATGCCGCCCGTGAACCAGAAGTGGTCGACCTCGCGAAGTATTTAACGGCTATGGGTGCACGTATCACGGGCGCAGGCAGTGCGACTATTCGGATTGAAGGTGTGGAAAAACTGACGGGTGCTGCACATCGCGTCTTACCAGATCGAATTGAAACCGGTACTTTCCTGGTGGCCGCGGCAGTTACAGGTGGGGATGTCACTTGCCGTAATACTGATCCAGCTGAATTAGAAGTAGTGCTGGAAAAGCTGCGCGAAGCCGGTGCAGACGTGACTACAGGCGAAGATTGGATCCGGCTCAATATGACCGGTCGTCAGTTGAAGTCAGTCAATGTGAAAACCACGCCACATCCTGGTTTCCCGACCGACATGCAAGCCCAGTTTACTGTGCTGAACGTGTTAGCTGAAGGCGTGGGTATGGTGACTGAAACGATTTTTGAAAATCGTTTTATGCATGTACCAGAATTACAACGGATGGGCGCGCAAATTCAATTAGAAGGCAATACCGCGGTTTGTCAGCACAGCACTCAGCTGACTGCAGCGCAGGTGATGGCAACTGATTTACGTGCTTCTGCCAGTTTAGTCATTGCAGGTCTCGTTGCCAGCGGTGATACCATCGTTGACCGGATTTACCATATCGATCGCGGCTATGAGCAGATTGAACACAAATTACGCGCGCTAGGTGCGCGGATTGAGCGCATTAACGCGCCAGTTTGAGCTAGTTTGGCCGGTAAAAAAAGCCTCGCTACCTTAGCGGGGCTTTTTTCATACGTGTGGACAGCGCTACTGCAGACATGATTACCGCAGGTGGTTATTCGGTATCGAGTCTGGTACCAATCCGGGTGTTAATGGTCATCCGCTCACCACGGCGTTCAATCAGGATAGGCACTTCTTTATCAGGTTCGGCTTCTGCCACTATATCCAGTGCCTGGCTGACACTGCTCAGCGCCACCCCTTTGATTTCCAGTAAAATATCATCCGCCAACAAACCCGACATCGCAGCCGGACCAAAGCTGTCAACATCGGTGATTTTCATGCCATAAAAATGCTGACCTGTTGAAACCTGCAGCTCACCAGCGGAGTTAATCACTGGCTCACCGCTGAGGCCAAGATGACCACGCACCACCCGACCATGTTTAATCAATTTTTCCATCACGGTATGCGCCAATCGGTAAGGTACCGCAAAAAAGATACCTTGCACTTCCAGATTACGCTGGCGCTGAAAAGCCGCGGTGTTTATTCCGACTAAAATGCCATTACTGTTGACTAAGGCACCGCCGGAATTACCAGCATTAATCGCGGCATCCATCTGCATAAAGTCGGTATAGTTATTGGTGCTTAAGCCAGCGCGACCCGTTGCGCTAATAATACCTTGCGTGATGGATTGACCTAAATTCAGTGGATTGCCGATCGCTAGCACTAAATCACCCACTTGCGGCTCAATTTCGGCCTGTTGCGGGATCACCGGTAAATTTTCCGCGGCAACATAAAGCACTGCTAAGTCCGTCATGCGGTCTTGTCCAATCAGCATGGCATCCAGCTGTCGGCCATCCTGCAGCGCCACCACAATTTGGTCAGCGCCATTGACCACATGATAATTGGTCAGGATATAGCCATCTGCGCGCATAATCACGCCTGAACCCAAGGATTGATTCTGAATAATACGACGCTGGTAAGAGCGTGGGTCTTGTTGGGTGGTGACTGTGTAAACATTCACTACAGCTGGTGCTGCGGCGCGCACCGCTTTGGCGTAGGAAATTGCGGCCGGCATATTGTCCTGCGCTCTAAATAAATCCCGCAGGTTCAATTGACTGTTTTGTTGAAAGAATAACAACCATACCAATGCCGCTGCCAGACCATAAGCAATGCTTTTAAGTATAAAGAGAAGGTGTGTAGCCAATTTGGGAAAATTCAATGCAAGCTAAAGTTTCAGCAGCATAACATCTAAATAGCTGAAGATGTAGCGTAAATCAGTTTGCCTTTGTTGAAACGACTTCCAACAAAAAGCCCCGCAACGGTCAAGTTACGGGGCTTGCAAATAAGTATTCGCTGATTAGCGGATCAACACATAATAAACATTGTTATCACGTTGCACCTGGAGTGCCACCACGCCCTGCGCTTTGCTGAGGATATCCTGTAGCTGCGCGATAGTGTTGACCTTGGTGCGGCCAATGCCAATAATCACATCGTTCTTTTGCAGGCCTAACTGTGCCGCTGGAGAGCGTTCGGCCACTGCGGTCAGCACTATGCCTGGGGTGCCATCTTCGGTTTTACCATTAGTGAACTCGGCACCGGCCAGCATCTGGTGCATATCCGCGGCGGCGGCATTGTCCTGCTCAGCTTCGGTCAGTTTAACTTCCAGTTCAAGTTGTTTATCTTCACGTAAAATACCAAGTTTGACCGATTTACCCACGCCAAGGCTGCCCACTTTGGCACGCAACTCTGACATCGACTGAATGGTTTTGCCATTTAAGCTGACAATCATATCGCCAGAACGGATACCGGCTTTATCGGCGCCACTCTTTGGCGTGACCTGACCGACAAACACGCCTTTATTCGATGTAACGCCCATAGCCTTGGCCACTTCCTGCGTCATATCGTTGCCACTGATACCCAGCACCCCACGTTTAACCTTGCCAAACTCCGCCAATTGGCTCACCAGGTTTTTCATCATGGTGGATGGAATGGCAAAACCGATACCGACATTGCCGCCGGCAGGGCCAATAATCGCTGTGTTAATGCCGATCAGTTCACCGCGTAAATTCACCAGTGCCCCACCTGAGTTGCCCGAGTTAATCGCGGCATCGGTTTGGATAAAATCTTCAATTTTTTCGATATTCAGACCACCACGGCCTAAGGCACTGACAATGCCTGAGGTGACTGTTTGACCCAAACCAAAGGGGTTGCCGATGGCAATGGTAAAATCACCGACCCGCAAAGTATCCGAATCGGCGATCTTGACTTCGGTTAAACCGTCGGCCTTTATTTGCAATAAAGCGATATCACTGTCCGGATCTTCACCAATTTTTTTCGCATCAAAACTGCGACCATCGGTCAGCGTCACCCGGATTTCGTCCGCTTGATTGATGACGTGGGCGTTGGTCACAACATAACCTTTTTTCGCGTCGATAATCACCCCAGAGCCTAAACCCCGGAACGGCTGCGCTTGGCGTAATTCACCCTGACCGAAAAATTGCTGGAAAGCATCTGGCAGTCGTTGCCGCACTTCGCGGTTACCAGCGACATTGATATTCACCACTGCAGGGGTTACTTTTTCCAGCATAGGTGCCAGACTTGGCATTTCTTGGCCTGCTTCAGCACCGAAGAATGGGATTTTGGCACTGGCTGGTAGGGTGTGACTTAATAAGAAGGCGGCCAGAACACTGGCGGTCAACACAGATAACTTCATTTTCATTACAGCATAGTCTCCATAGGAACGATGGCTATAGAGACTATGATAATGCAAAAAAGTTTCAGTTGCCGACAGATTTTTCTGTAGGAAAGGTTTTCATCAGACCGCTGGAATGACCTGCATAATCAAGCGGTTGTTCTGCCGCAGGATCAGCTTTTTTGCGCCGTTTTTCATCAATTTTATCTATCGACATCCGTAATTGTTCGGCGGTGTCAGCGGATAAATAGCTAAAACCCTGCTCTTCGCTAAAGGCAGGCCGTTCGATCAGCTGCATTTTGGTTCTGGCCATATGGCGGGCAATTTTTTCGTAATTGTCCTGCAATTGCGTCATTAATTGATGGGTGGTTTCCAGATGGCTGGAGACATCGGAGCGGTATTTTTGTAACTGCTGACGACTTTCATCCAGTTCCACCTGCAACTTATGCTGGTTAAACTGACGCAGGCTATAAAAACGGGCAGCGGCGGCACCAATCACAATGCCACCAATGCACCACAGAATGGCGATAGATAAACTCATAACAACTCCTGAAACTGCTGTAAATCCTTTCTAGTGTAACCTAACTTCTTAAACAGAGTGGTAAGCCGTGTTACTATACCAGCTAATTCTCACTCCAGCATGCCAGATCAGATTTCCAGCTATGACGACTCCGCTGCAAAAATATCAGCTCGATCTCCAACGTCCAGATTTTCAGTTTGATGCCGCTCAGCAAAATGCCGTGCAGCATCTGCAAAGATTGTATGACGACTTCTGCCAGAAAACGCCGCCGCAGCAGCGCTGGTGGCAGAAGCTGCTTGGCAATAAGTCCTCGCAGCCGCCATTGCAGGGGTTGTACTTTTGGGGCGGGGTAGGGCGTGGCAAAACTTATCTGGTCGATACTTTTTTTGATTGTTTGCCCACAGAGCGCAAGCTAAGAGTGCATTTTCACCGTTTTATGCACAAAGTGCATGCAGAGCTGACCGCATTATCCGGCCAGAGCGACCCTTTAGAATTAGTGGCGGATCATTTTAAACAACAGACTGATATCATCTGCTTTGATGAGTTTTTTGTCTCTGATATCACGGATGCGATGATCCTTGGCACCCTGATGCAAGCCTTATTTGCCCGTGGCATCACGCTGGTCGCAACCTCCAACATTGAACCTGATGGTTTATATAAAAATGGCTTGCAGCGGGCACGGTTTTTACCGGCCATCGCGCTGATTAAACAGCATACTCAGATCGTGAATGTTGACAGCGGTATTGATTATCGGTTGCGGACTTTAACTCAGGCCGAAATTTACCATGCACCGCTAGATACTGCTGCCAGCAGTAATTTGCTCAGTTATTTTCAGGCGTTATCGCAGGAACCGCGCCATGCTGGCGCCGTGATTGAAATTGGCCACCGGCCGCTGACCACTTGTTATGAAGCTGAAGGTATTGTTTGGTTTGAATTTGCCGAGTTGTGCGAATCGGCGCGCAGTCAATATGACTATATGGAATTGAGTAAAATTTATCACACCGTGCTGCTGGCCAATGTACAGCAAATGGGGCAGGGCACGGATGACGTGGCGCGGCGTTTTATCGCGCTGGTGGATGAATTTTACGAACGCAAAGTAAAGCTGATTATTTCGGCGGCAGTGCCGATGGAACAGCTTTACAGCCAGGGGATTTTAGCTTTTGAGTTTAAGCGTTGTCTGAGCCGATTGCAGGAGATGCAATCGCAGGATTATTTGGCGCTGGCTCATTTGCCCTGAACGCGGACCCGCCCGGTTAATTGGTGATTTTTTTTGCAAAACTGCTGTTTTTTAGTAGTGCTTGCTATATAATCCGCGGCCGGCCCACGTTACAGCCTGAATCTGCCGTAGCCTGGCAGTTTGATGTACTCGAAGGGGTACGATAAACGACATAATCTTTGCCCGAAGATTATGTGAGGTGTAACTGATAATTTTTTTGGATAGTTTGATGAAAACTTTTACTGCTAAACCAGAAAGCGTAACACGTGACTGGTTCGTTGTTGACGCCGCAGGTAAAACCCTGGGTCGTATCGCAACTGAAATCGCTCTTCGTTTACGCGGAAAGCACAAGCCAGAATACACGCCACACGTTGACACCGGCGACTACATCATTGTAGTTAACGCTGACAAAGTGACTGTAACTGGTAACAAAGCGAAAAACAAAAAGTACTACTCTCACTCTGGTTTCCCAGGTGGCATCAAAGAAATCACTTTCGAGAAGCTGCTGGAAAAGAAACCTGAGATGGTACTGGAGACTGCGATCAAAGGCATGCTGCCAAAAGGTCCACTGGGTCGCGCTATGTTCCGTAAGTTAAAAGTGTATGCAGGCGCCGAGCATCAGCACGCTGCCCAGCAACCACAAGTTTTAGACATCTAAGCGGAGCATATCGATATGGCACAGAATCAATATTACGGTACTGGTCGTCGTAAGACCTCTACAGCACGTGTATTCCTGAAAGCAGGCGCTGGTAACATCGTTATCAACCAACGCTCAATCACTGAATACTTCGGTCGTGAAACTGCTCGTATGGTTGTCATGCAACCATTAGAGTTAGTTGAAATGGTTGGCAAGTTTGACATGTACATCACTGTTAAAGGTGGTGGTATTTCTGGTCAAGCCGGTGCTATCCGTCACGGTATCACCCGTGCACTGATGGAGTTCGACGAAACTCTGCGTCCAGCACTGCGTAAAGCCGGTTTCGTTACCCGTGATGCGCGTAAAGTTGAACGTAAGAAAGTCGGTCTGCATAAAGCCCGTAAACGTCCACAGTACTCAAAACGTTAATTCGTTTTTACTGTTCAAAACCCGGCCTGGTGCCGGGTTTTTGTTTTTATATCCCTGTAAAAATCTTTCCAAGACCAGGCCGGTCAGCTGTCGGTACCAAAAGCTTGCTGTGATAAACTTTTGTTCCCAATAATGTTAATGCCGCAGCTGTAGGCTACTTTTTTGTTGCATCCTGTTACAACTTCGTACCGTTGCACATTGCCCCTGGCCAGTTGGAAGCGCTACTATAGCCAAACAGTTTGACCATCCCTCCTGTTACGGAAACCTATAACAATGAAAAAAGTTACCTTATTGGCTGCCAGTATTGCTTTAGCGCTGGGTTTAGTTGCCTGTGATAAAGCACCACAAGCACCAGCAAACACCGAATCCACAACTGCGACTCAAACCGTTGCCGCACCATTAAAATCAGGCATCGATAGCCAGAATTTTGATCCGGCGGTTAAACACAGCGAAAACTTCTTCTACAGTGTGAATGGCAAATGGCTGGCTGAGACGCAGATCCCATCTGACAAAGCCAGCTATGGTGCTTTTCACAAATTATATGATGACTCGCAGTTGGCGCTTCGCACCATTATTGAAACCACTGCGGCTAAAAAAGATAAAGTTGCCGGTTCTGATGAACAGAAGCTGGGTGACTTTTACCAGAGTTATATGAATGAAACTGCCATTGAAGCACTGGGCGTACAGCCACTGGCGGCAGATTTAGCTAAAATTACCGCGCTGAAAGATCACAGTGAAGTCACAGCTTTGTTGGCACAGTTGCAACAAGACGGTATCAGCACGCCGCTGTCCTGGTATGTCAACAATGACGCGAAAAACTCCAGTCAATATGCCGTCTACCTGGGACAAAGTGGTTTAGGTTTACCGGATCGGGATTATTATTTAAAAGATGATGAAAAATCCGTTGCCATTCGTGCTGCTTATCTGAGTTATATCAAAGATATGCTGACCTTGGCCGGTGTAGCTGACGCTGAAAAAGCGGCAGACCGGGTGCTGGCGCTGGAAACCAGTATCGCCAAGCAACACTGGACGCGGGTAGAAAATCGCGATGCCGATAAAACCTACAACAAAGTCAGTAAAGCTGAGTTAGCCACTCTGTTGGGTTCTTTCCCGTGGCCACAGTATGCCAGCGCGATGCAGCTGGACCAGGTGAACGATTTTATCGTTGAACAACCAAGTTATTTCAAAGCTTTTGGTGAGCTATTCACTGCCACCGACTTACAAAGCTGGAAAGACTATTTATCTATTCGTCTGTTGTCTTCTTTTTCTGGTCAACTGAGCAAAAACTTTGTCGATCGTCATTTTGACATGTATGGCAAAACTTTGTCTGGCACCACCGAGCAGCAGCCACGCTGGAAAAAAGCCGTTGATGCGTCTGACTCAGTGTTAGGTGAAATTCTGGGTAAACTTTATGTCGCCGAACACTTTAAACCAGAAGCTAAAGCGCGGATGGAAGTGTTGGTGAAAAACCTGATTGAGGCTTATCACCAGAGCATTGATACGCTGGAATGGATGACGCCGGAAACCAAAAAAGCCGCCCATGAAAAACTGAATAAATTCACGCCAAAAATTGGTTATCCTGACAAGTGGAAAGACTATTCGGCGCTGACCATCAGTGCAGATGATCTGGTCGGTAACTACCGGGCAGCATCTCGCTTTGGTTATCAGCAGATGATCAACAAGTTAGGTAAACCGATCGACCGTTCTGAATGGTTTATGACCCCACAGACAGTGAATGCTTATTACAATCCGGTGAATAATGAAATCGTGTTCCCGGCTGCTATTTTACAACCACCATTCTTCCACATCGATGCCGATGACGCCGTGAACTATGGCGGTATTGGTGCGGTGATTGGTCATGAATTAGGTCATGGTTTTGATGATCAGGGGGCCAAGTTTGATGGTGACGGCAACCTGCGTAACTGGTGGACAGATGCCGATAAAGTTGAGTTTGAAAAACGTGGTAAACAACTGGTTGAACAATACAACCAATATGAACCGCTGCCTGGTTTGAAGGTCAATGGTGAGCTGACGCTGGGCGAAAACATCGGTGATTTGGGTGGTCTGACGGTGGCACTGCGTGCTTATAAACTGTCGTTAGCTGGCAAAGAAGCGCCGGTAATTGATGGTTTTACCGGTGAACAGCGCTTCTTCCTGAGCTGGTCACAGGCCTGGAAAATCAAGATGCGCGAAGAAGCCGCACGCAACCAGTTGATGACAGATCCACATTCACCAGGCCAGTACCGGGTGATTGGTATTGTGTCGAATATTCCGGAATTCTACAGCGCCTTTGGCGTGAAAGAAGGCGATAAAATGTATATCGCACCGGAAAAACGAGTCAAGATTTGGTAAGCATCAGTTGATGACGCAGTAAAATATCAGGGCCGCATGATGCGGCCCTGTTGCCTTTCAAGACAGCTTGTCGAGATATTCGACTGACAACGACCACTTTGACTGCTGAACTTAGCGATAAAAATGTCGTCAAATCAATAATTATTATCATTCTGCGTTTTAAACGCTGCTATCATTCATCAAACTTATACCCAGTATAAGCTCGGCTGCTTATACTGGCATGTCAATTCAGGCGTTTTTTTCTTATAATCCAGCCTGTTTAGATTTGACTGAAAACCGCTGTAATACAGGTTGCAGTGGACCAACCAGAGGACATTACTGTGCTACAACAATACCGTGAACATGTGGCCGAACGTGCCGCCCAGGGCATTCCTCCGCTGCCGTTAAACGCTCAACAAGTAGCGTCATTAACCGAATTATTAAAAAATCCACCACAAGGCGAAGAAGCTTTTCTGGTTGATTTGTTAGAAAACCGTATTCCACCAGGCGTGGACGAAGCCGCTTATGTCAAAGCTGGTTTTTTAACCGCAGTCGCTAAAAGCGAAGTAACCAGTCCGTTGGTGACACCAGAGCGTGCTACCGAGCTGCTGGGTACTATGTTCGGCGGTTACAATATCCAGCCAATGATTGACCTGCTGGACAACCCTAAATTAGGTGCGTTAGCAGCCAAAGGTTTGTCACACACACTGCTGATGTTTGATTCTTTCCACGATGTGAAAGAAAAAGCCGACGCTGGCAATGCCCATGCCAAAGCCGTGATGCAAAGCTGGGCCGATGCTGAATGGTTTACCAGCAAGCCTGCAATCCCGGAAAAAATCACTGTCACTGTGTTTAAAGTCACAGGTGAAACCAACACTGATGATTTATCCCCAGCGCCTGATGCCTGGTCACGTCCGGATATTCCTCTGCACGCTTTGGCCATGCTGAAAAACGTCCGTGATGGTATCGAGCCGGATGCACCAGGTTCGAAAGGCCCGGTTAAACAAATCGAAGCCTTGATTGCCAAAGGTTTCCCGCTGGCCTACGTCGGTGATGTAGTTGGGACTGGTTCAAGCCGTAAATCTGCTACCAACTCAGTGCTGTGGTTTATGGGTGAAGACATGCCATTCGTGCCAAACAAACGCACTGGTGGTGTTTGTTTAGGTGGTAAAATCGCGCCAATTTTCTTCAACACCATGGAAGATTCTGGTTCTCTGCCAATCGAACTGGATGTAAACCAGATGGCGATGGGCGATGTGATCGACATTTTCCCGCATCAGGGCGTAGTGAAACGTCATGGTACTGAAGAAGTGATTTCGACCTTTGAACTGCGTTCAAACGTGTTGTTAGATGAAGTGCGTGCAGGTGGCCGTATTCCACTGATCATTGGTCGTGGTTTAACAGATAAAGCGCGCGAAGCGATGGGCCTGCCGCATTCAACAGTGTTTGAGCGTCCTGCTGTGACTGAAGTCACGACTAAAGGCTTTACGCTGGCTCAGAAATTGGTCGGTAAAGCTTGTGGCGTGAAAGGTATTCGTCCTGGCCAATACTGTGAACCAAAAATGACTACGGTTGGTTCACAAGACACCACAGGTCCTATGACCCGTGATGAATTAAAAGACTTAGCTTGTTTAGGTTTCTCGGCTGATTTAGTGATGCAGTCTTTCTGCCACACTGCTGCTTATCCAAAACCAGTGGACGTCAACACCCACCACACACTGCCAGATTTCATTATGAACCGCGGTGGTATTTCGCTGCGTCCAGGTGATGGTGTGATCCACAGCTGGTTAAACCGGATGTTGCTGCCAGATACTGTCGGTACTGGTGGTGACTCACACACCCGTTTCCCACTGGGGATTTCATTCCCGGCCGGTTCTGGTTTAGTGGCTTTCGCAGCTGCAACCGGTGTCATGCCACTGGATATGCCAGAATCTGTGCTGGTGCGCTTTAAAGGTGAAATGCAACCTGGTATCACTTTACGTGATCTGGTTCATGCCATCCCTTATTACGCCATTCAGCAAGGTTTACTGACGGTTGAGAAAAAAGGCAAGGTTAATATTTTCTCTGGTCGCGTGCTGGAAATCGAAGGTCTGGAGCAGTTAACTGCTGAGCAAGCCTTTGAATTGTCGGATGCATCTGCTGAGCGTTCTGCCGCTGGTTGTACTATCACTTTATCTGAAGCTTCAGTTGCCGAGTATCTGCAATCGAACATCGTGATGCTCAAGTGGATGATAGCCGAAGGTTACGGTGACCGTCGCACTATCGAGCGTCGGATCAATGCCATGGAAGCCTGGTTGGCCAATCCGAAACTGGAACGCGCAGATACGGATGCTGAATATGCTGCTGTGATCGAAATCGATCTGGCGGATATCAAAGAGCCAATCCTGTGTGCACCAAATGACCCGGATGATGCTCGCCTGCTGTCTTCTGTTCAGGGTGACAAGATTGATGAAGTCTTTATCGGTTCTTGTATGACCAACATCGGTCACTTCCGTGCTGCCGGTAAACTGCTCGACAAGTTCAAAGGCCAGATCCCAACCCGTCTGTGGATTGCTCCGCCAACCAAGATGGATAAAGATCAACTGACCGAAGAAGGTTATTACGGTATTTACGGCCGTGTTGGTGCAAGGATTGAGATCCCAGGCTGTTCACTTTGTATGGGTAACCAGGCCCGTGTTGGCGACAACACCACTGTGGTTTCTACCTCAACCCGTAACTTCCCGAACCGGTTAGGCCAGGGGGCTAATGTTTATCTGGCGTCTGCTGAATTAGCGGCGGTAGCTTCTATCACAGGTCGTCTGCCAACAGTGGCAGAGTATCTGGAATACGCCAAACAGATTGAAACCACGGCGGCGGATACTTACCGTTACCTGAATTTCCATCAGATGCCACAGTACACCCAAGTGGCGTCCAATGTGATTGTGCAACAGGCGGTCTAAGCCCAAAGGCACGCTAGAATAAAGGCCCGCTTGCGGGCCTTTATTGTTTGGCCATGCCCGGCATGGCCGTCTTGAAGCTGTGCAGGTATCAGCTGCCGTCAGCTGCGCCAGCCACAGTGACGACCTGTCGCAGTGATGTCTTCAGTCATTTGGAACCAAACGACGATGGAATTTGATTTTATCTATTTGCCGGATAGCCGGATTTATCAATTGCAGTTACCGATGGAGCAACATGCGTTGCAACGTTTTTTGCTGGACGAATTTGAACGTCGCGCCAGTGCATACCAGCCTTTATTAGAGGCGCTATTGGCGTTAGGCCCTTATAGCGATTATCAGTTTACGGGTCGCGAGTACTGGCTGAAAGTGGAGCGGCAAGAAGTGCTGGTGTGCCATCACAGCGTCGGTATGATCGAACCGACAGATGCTGAGTTAGAAGATGGCCTGAGCACGGATGATGCCAGTTTAACCGCAGAATGTGGTTTGGAAGATTTCATTCACCTGTTGCGGCAATGGCAACAGTTTTTACCGGCCAAATAGTCACTCGGCTGTCACTGTAAACCAGGCATTCACAGCAATGCCTGCACTTCACGAACACTTCACACTTGATTTTTTATGCTGGCAAACTAGGTGAGCAGTTTTGTTTTTATGACAAAACTGTTAAGTTCGTTCGCTAAAATAATAATCATCGAAATAACAGCCTGGAACCTTTAAGTCTGCTTGTTATCGATTGCGGCCTTCAGTTGCAACTTAAGGAAACCTTAAGCTTAAGTTTGCATGCTTTGGCGCTTGTAAAGTGCAGGGGAAATGTGTGTTGAGAAAGAATGTTGTCAGTCGCCTATTGAATTGGACCGGACCTTACCAAATACTGTTGAGTTTTGTGCTGCTCAGTCTGTTGTTGTTATCGATAAGCCGGCTTGGTTTGATGTTGTGGCAATGGGACAGGGTTAGTGATGCGGGTTCCGTTGGCTGGATGCTACTGCAAGGTTTACGTGCTGATTTAATTTTACTCGGGATGTTAGTAGCCATTCCGGTGTTACTGGCGCCATTCTGGGCAAGAGCGTCTTGGTTAGCTAGTTGGAACAATTTTTGTTTTGGCTGGAGTTTACTGGCGCTGACGCTTATCATCTTTATTGAATTATCAACGCCTTCTTTTGTTGCGCAATATGATGTGCGGCCAAACCGGCTTTATATCGAGTATCTGAAATACCCGAAAGAAGTGTTTGCGACTTTATGGCAGGGCTTTCGGGTGCCATTGTTAGTCGGCTCAACTCTGACCTTGTTGCTGTTATATCTGGCGGCCAGGTTGTTAGCCAAAGCTAAATGCCGGCAGCAAAGTACGACAAACCTGAAGTTATGGTTGAGCTGGCCGCTGATTGTGCTGTTGGTATTTGCAGCTATCCGCTCTACCACCAATCACAGACCGGCGAATCCGGCACTGTTTGCCATTACAGCCGATGCCATGGTGAATTCGTTGATCATCAGCTCGCCTTATTCAGTGTTTTATGCGGTGTACAGTATGCGCCATGAGGCCCGCTCCACTGAGCAGTACGGCAAATTGGCTGAAGCCGAGATGTTGCAACTCGCCTTGGATTGGCCTTGGTTAACATCTTATCAGTTCAATGATGCTCAGTTGCCTACTTTGCATTATCAACAAGCGACGGTACAACGGCCGAAGCCACTCAACATTGTGATTGTGTTGCAGGAAAGTATGGGCGCGACTTTTGTGCAATCGCTGGGTGGGGTGGCGGTCACGCCTGAGCTGGAAAAATTAAAAACTGAAGGCATCTGGTTTGAACAACTCTATGCCACAGGCACGCGTTCGGTACGCGGTATTGAAGCTGTTGTGGCGGGTTATCTGCCAACACCGGCCCAGAGTGTGGTGAAGTTATCGAACAGTCAGCATAATTTCACCACCCTGGCTTCAATTTTAAAAGCACAGGGTTACCATACGCAGTTTGTCTATGGTGGCGAAGCCCATTTTGACAATATGCGCAGCTTTTTTACCGGCAACGGTTTTAGCGACATTGTGGATTTACCAAGGATGAAAAAACCAGCCTTTGTTGGCAGTTGGGGCGCCAGTGATGAAGATTTGTTTCAAGCTGCCCATCAACAGTTGTTGCAGTTGCACCAGCGACAACAACCCTTCTTCAGCCTGATTTTTACCTCCTCGAATCACGAACCTTTTGAATTTCCGGATGGCCGTATTGAGCTGCATGAACAGCCGAAAGATACCGTCAATAATGCGGTGAAATATGCCGATTGGTCGATGGGACAGTTTTTCCGCCAAGCCAAGGCCAGTCCTTACTGGCAGGATACGCTGTTCTTAATTGTGGCCGATCACGATAACAGGGTGTATGGCAACGAGTTGATCCCAATTAATAAGTTTCAAATCCCGGGGTTAATTCTTGGGGCTGATGTGCAGCCGGAAAGTTTATCGGTGCTCAGTAGTCAGGTCGACTTAGCGCCAACCCTGTTGTCGATGGCTGGCATTTCTTCTTGTCATCCGATGGTCGGCCGCGATTTAACCTTGGACAGAACCAGCCCAGGCCGGGCACTGATCCAATTTGATGATTATTTTGCCTTGCTGGAGCCTGAGCAGGTGACTGTGCTCAAACCGAATCAGCAGGCGTACAGTGGCCGTTATGATTTTGCCAAGCATGATTTACAGCTCAGTGCACAACAGGCTAGCACGGCGGCTTATCGGCGAGCGTTAGCACAGGTCCAGCTCCCTTCGTATTTGTACCGGGAACAAAAGTATCAGCAACAGCAACGCAGTGGCCCCGGTTGCACTTAGTCAGTGAAACAACGCACCTAGATGGTGCGTTTTTTTTGCCGTCCGTTTGCTGGTATTAGTTAAACTATTGATTTTGTTTAAAATAAAAACATGGCACAAGGTTTCCTTATCTATTTGGCGAATGCAATACATCACTGGTCTGGTTTGCGCCCGGCCACAGCCAAAAAGGATAAAAATATGAAACTGGTATGTGCCATTATCAAGCCATTTAAGCTTGATGATGTCCGTGAAGCCATCGCGGACATCGGAATAGAAGGCCTGACGGTGACTGAAGTCAAAGGTTTTGGCCGGCAGAAAGGTCACACTGAACTATACCGTGGAGCTGAGTATCAGGTGGATTTTCTACCGAAGGTCAAACTGGAAATCGCCACCCTGGATGAAAATGTCGATCGTTTATTAGCCGCGATTGCCAAAGCCGCCCATACCGGTCGCATCGGTGACGGTAAGATTTTTGTGTACGATCTGGAGCAAGTGATCCGGATCCGGACTGGTGAAATGGACTCAGAAGCCATCTAGGAGTAGCTTATGCAAGAACAAATTTTTCATTTACAGTTTGCCCTCGATACCTTTTATTTCCTGGTTTGCGGTGCTTTGGTGATGTGGATGGCAGCTGGTTTTGCCATGCTTGAATCTGGCCTGGTTCGGTCGAAAAACACCACTGAAATTTTAACCAAAAACTTCGTGTTATATGCCATCGCTTGTTTGATGTACCTGGTCTGTGGCTATCAGTTGATGTACGGCGGTGGATATTTCCTGTCGGGCATTGAAGCGCTGGATGTGGACGCGACGCTGGCTGGTTTTGCCGAACGGGAAAATGGTTTTACCGGTAAAGCTATGTACTCGAAAGCGGCTGATTTTTTCTTCCAGGTGGTGTTTGTGGCAACGGCCATGTCTATTGTGTCCGGTGCCGTTGCTGAGCGGATGAAATTGTGGGCTTTCTTTGCCTTTGCTGTGGTGATGACTGGGTTTATTTATCCGATGGAAGGTTCCTGGACCTGGGGTGGTCAGTCAGTTTTTGGTCTGTATACACTGGCAGATTATGGTTTTTCTGACTTTGCTGGTTCAGGGATTGTCCACCTGGCAGGTGCAGCTGCGGCCTTGGCTGGAGTCCTGCTGTTAGGGGCCCGTAAAGGTAAATATGGCAAAGATGGTAAAACTCATGCTTTCCCGGGTGCTAACATGCCGATGGCGACGTTGGGGACATTAATTCTGTGGTTAGGTTGGTTCGGTTTTAACGGCGGTTCTATGTTGAAATTGGCCGATATTAGTAATGCCCATGGCGTGGCGATGGTATTCGTGAACACCAATATGGCAGCCGTTGGTGGCGCACTGGCGTCCTTGGTGGTATCGATGCTGCTGTTCCGCAAGGCTGATTTGACCATGGTATTGAACGGCGCTTTGGCTGGATTGGTCGCTATCACGGCTGAACCTTCAACCCCAACGCCATTACAGGCGACCGTATTTGGGGTTATTGCTGGTGTGATTGTGGTGATGGCAATTATTGCTCTGGATAAACTGAAAATTGATGATCCGGTCGGAGCTATCTCAGTGCACGGTGTGGTCGGTTTATTTGGTCTGCTGATTGTGCCATTCACCAAAGACTCTGCCAGCTTTGGCGGTCAGTTACTGGGCGCTGCGACTATCTTTGTCTGGGTATTTGTCGTCAGCCTGGTGGTCTGGGCTGTGTTGAAAATGACGATGGGGATCCGCGTGTCGGAGCAGGAAGAATACGATGGTGTAGACAGATCAGAGTGTGGTATCGAAGCCTATCCTGAGTTTGTCGCATCCTCTAAGTAAGCAGTCTGACAAGTTTGGTGGGGACTTGTCAGGAGCGGTTTGCAGAGTGAACAACCAAGCCCGGATGGCCACTCTGCAAACAAACCAGACCCACTAAGTCGTCTATCCTTGTCCTTTGTCTTTATCAGACAGCCCCGCTGGTTCTTGCCCGCGGGGTTTTTTATGCGCTGCGCTTTGATGCGAAGCCAGAGTAATGTAGCAGTACATTTATTGCGCGGAAAGAACAAAAGTCACAGATGAAAATCTTTCATCTGTCGGCATTCATCTATCGGTATCAGTGCACAAGAAATCCAGCGTTATGTCATTCCGATTGCTATGTTGACTGGATGCAAGAGTTGTTAACCATGATGGCAATCCACAGTCACCAGCAGTCATCGTGATTTTGCTGGCTGCAGAAAAAGGAAAGCCGCACTAAAAGTGCGGCTACCATAAGACTTTGGCAATGTCCATATTTTACCCTTGCGGGCTGATCGTCCCTGCTCCAAAAGGAGTAAAAGTGCGCTGTGAAGGTCGCAACATCCGTGCTGGGCAAACATCGCAAAAGCAATGTTGTACTGCAAACTTGTCCGAAGCTGTCCGTTGTCCTTCCTGACATCATCCTGATATCAATACGCATCCAGCGTAGTCCGTTATCCTTGTGACCTCATCCTGGGGTCAATACGCATCCAGCGTAGTCCGTTATCCTTGTGACCTCATCCTGGGGCCAATACGCATCCAGCGTAGTCCGTGTTCCTTGTGACCTCATCCTGGGGTCAATACGCATCCAGCGTAGTCCGTGTTCCTTGTGGCCTCATCCTGGGGCCAATACGCATCCAGCGTAGTCCGTTTTCCTTGCGACCTCATCCGGGGGCCAATACGCATCCAGCGTAGTCCGTGTCCCTATGGCCTCATCCTGCTGCCAACGCACTGTACGTGTTCCTTGCTACACTCATCCCTATGTCGCCATGATTTGTTCAACTATGGCCTCATCCTGCTGCCAACGCACTGTACGTGTTCCTTGCTACACTCATCCCTATGTCGCCATGATTTGTTCAACTATGGCTGCATCCGTGTATTCAGTAGGCATATTATGCGCAAAAAAGCATAGCGAAAGTGGCACTTTTCCTACATGCTGAGCTTTGAAATAAGATTGTAATGACCTTTCTTATTGATATTTTCTTTTTAAAACATGCGCTTATGTTGGTTTTGATTGCCTGGGGCGGGGCGATAATCTGCCATGGCTTACTGATTTGTGAGATATATCTCACACGGCGATAGCAGATTTGGCTGTCATTGCTGAAACTCTGGTATTCTGTGTATGGTAATTATATTCTTGTTTTATTTGATAAATCCCCAACAGGACATTCAGGCAGAGTCATGGCGCGTGAGCAGTTAGGCATTTGTGCAGAACCAAATTTACATGGATTGGTATTTTTACTGAACGCCCGCGATGGTTATCAGGCCACATTGCGCTGGCAATTGGCGAAGATCCCAGCCCTGATCCAACGCCTGTCGGAACAATTTTCGGAAGCGAATCTCTCCGCAGTGGTGGCTGTTGGCGTCAATTATTGGGATACCCTGTATCCAGCTTGCCGGCCAGCGGATTTTCAACCTTTTCCTTCTGTCATGCTGGATGAAATCAAAATGCCAGCTGAACCCTATGACCTATTTTTGCAAATTCGCTCTGATCGTTATGATGTGTTACATCTGGCCGCTCAGCAAAGTTACCAGTTGTTGCAGTCCTATGTGGATGTGGCTGAGCAAATTCATAGTTTTCGTTATCTGGATGGCAGGGACTTAACTGGTTTTATCGACCAACCTGATGCACCAAAAGGCCGACGAAAAAGAACGCTGGCGTTAATTGAGCAACAGCAACCAGGGTTTACTGCTGGCAGTTATCTGCATTTTCAGCGCTATCGGTTGGATTTGACCCGTTGGCAACAACTAACGCAGCCGCAGCAAGAGGCCATTATCGGCCGGAAAAAAATGGATGGCACTTTACTGGCTATGGCACAACGCGCAGATAACTGTCATGCCAATAAAGCGGCGCTTGTTGATGACGCCGGCCAACCACTGCCGTTGCTATTTCAGAATATGCCTTTTGGTCAGTTGAAAGTGCAGGGCTTGTTATGTCTGGGCTTTTCCTGTAGTGGCATTGCTTATCCAGCCTGGTTAGCAAAACGAGTAGGCTACCCGCTTGGCAACACCACAGCGGGACAATTTGAGGCGTCAGTCGCCGACTATGATTTGTTACTTGATTACACTCAAGCTGATGCTGGTGCCGTGTTTTTCGCACCTTCAATCAGTTTTATTGAACAGCAGGCAGGTTTATAGTCATCAGAAGCGGCAAACCTGCCTGGTCGTTCAGCAATCAAACTTTCTCGAATAATTCAGTGACTTTTTTCAGCGTAAAATTGATATTTTTCACGCTGGTCGGGGCGATGAAAATGGTATCGTCCCCAGCAATAGTGCCAAGTACCCCTTCAGCTTTGCCGACTGAATCGAGCAACCTGGCGATCAGTTGTGCCGCCCCCGGACTGGTGCGAATAATGATCATCACATCGTTATGTTCAATATCCAGCACTAGTTGCCTTAATGGACTTTTCGTGGTCGGAACCCCAAGTTCGGGCGGTAGACAATACACCATTTCCTGACGGGCATTACGGGTACGGACAGCGCCATATTTACTGAGCATCCGTGAAACTTTCGACTGGCTGACGTTATCAAAACCTTCGGCTTTTAACGCTTCAACAATGTCACTCTGAGAGCCAAAACGCTCTTCTTTTAATAAAGATTTGAAGGCTGAAATCAGCGCTTCCTGTTTGGATTGTTTGGTCATCATCTGCTGTTCTTATCAATTTTTCCGGCCAATTGTAGCAAAGTTAACACAGCCGGACGGACATGGCAGTAAAATCGGTTTAATTGCGCTAAAATGGCTAGACTTTAGGCGTAAGTTATTTGTAATTTGCCCGTGATTTCAGTATTGTTGGGCGCGTTTTTTAATGAACCGTTAATTGGGAGAATAGCATGAAAGTTGCCGTATTAGGTGCTGCTGGTGGTATTGGTCAGGCCTTATCTTTATTACTGAAGTTAAATCTGCCAGCCGGCACTGATTTAGCATTATATGATCTGGCGCCAGTGACGCCAGGTGTTGCGGTCGATTTAAGCCACATCCCGACAGCTGTCAAAGTGACTGGTCATGGTAAAGAAGATTTAAACACAGCGTTAGCTGGCGCTGATATTGTCATGATCCCTGCAGGTATGCCGCGTAAGCCTGGCATGGACCGCTCTGATCTGTTTAACATTAATGCCGGTGTGGTGAAAACTTTAGCCGAAGCAATTGTGCAGCAATGTCCAAAAGCCTTGGTAGGTATTATCACCAACCCAGTCAACACGACAGTTGCCATTGCAGCTGAAGTGTTTAAAAAAGCCGGTACTTATGATCCGAAACGTCTGTTTGGTGTGACGACTTTGGATGTGATCCGTGCTGAGACTTTTGTTGGTGAATTAAAAGGCAAAAATCCAGCTGAACTCATTGTTCCGGTGATTGGCGGTCATAGCGGTACCACCATTCTGCCATTACTGTCCCAGGTTGCTGGCGTCAGCTTCAGTGATGAAGAAGTGGTTTCATTAACTTACCGCATCCAGAATGCTGGTACTGAAGTCGTTGAAGCTAAAGCCGGTGGCGGGTCTGCGACCCTGTCGATGGGTCAGGCTGCTGCTCGTTTCTGCATCTCTTTAGTCAAAGGCCTGCAAGGTGAAGCTGTCACTGAGTACGCTTATGTTGAAGGTCAAGGCGAACACGCCCGTTTCTTTGCTCAGCCAATTACTTTAGGCAAAAATGGCGTTGAAGCCCTGCTGCCTATCGGTGCTTTAAGTGCTTACGAAGAAAAAGCGATGAACGACATGCTGCCAACTTTAAAAGCAGATATCACTTTAGGTGAAGAGTTCGTCAACAAAGCTTGATGAGATTAACGTTACCGTTGTTGACGTTGGTTAGCAACGGTGCTTAATAAGACAAAAAGCCAGCATCAGCTGGCTTTTTGTCTTAGTGCGGACCTTAATGGTTACGTTCTACCGCCATATCGGCCAGTGTCAATAAGGCCTGCTTATAAGCACTCTCAGGCAGAAACGCGATGGCATCACGGGCTTTTTGCGCTTCTTGTTCAGCTTTTTGCCGAGTGTAGTCAAAGGCTTGCGTCTCAGTCAGTGCCGCCATAATGTCATCTAACCGGCTTAAACCATTGCCTTCAACGATGGCTTCGCGGATCAGTGCTTGTTGCTGGCTGTTGCCATGCTTCAGCGCATGAATGAGGGGCAGGGTTGGTTTGCCTTCGGCCAGGTCATCACCTATATTTTTGCCCAGTTCATCTACATTGGCCTGGTAATCCAACACGTCGTCAATCAATTGGAAAGCAGTACCTAAATGCATGCCATAAGCTTGCATTGCTTTAATGACCGGCTCTTCCTGATCAGACAGCACCGCCGCCAACTGGGTGGCTGCTTCGAACAACTTCGCAGTCTTGCAGTAAATCACCTGCAGATAACTTTGCTCAGTGGTATCCGGGTCATTGATATTCATCAACTGCAGCACTTCACCTTCAGCAATAATATTGGTGGCATCGGCCAATATTTCCATCACCCGCATCCGACCCAGTGACACCATCAACTGGAAAGAACGGGTATAAAGGAAATCACCGACCAATACACTGGCCTGATTACCAAAGACCGCATTCGCGGTTTCTTTGCCGCGCCGTAGCATGGATTCATCAACCACATCATCGTGTAATAACGTTGCGGTATGAATAAATTCAATGATAGTGGCTAAGGTCACATGCTGTTGACCCTGATAACCCAAAGCTCTGGCTGCCAGTACCGCTAACAGCGGCCGTAAGCGTTTACCGCCACTATTGACGATATAGATGCCGAGCTGATTGATTAAAGCAACATCGGAGCTGAGCTGGGAAAATATATGCTGGTTCACTGCTGTCATGTCGTCTTGACTTAACAGCCTGATTTCATCGAGCGTCATTCTGAATAACTGCACCAACGGTTAAAGTGAGACGATTCTACACCAAGAGCCAGATCGGCAAAACTAAAAGTCGATCATTTTGTGATCTGCTGATCTTTTTCAGAATTCCTCTTGCGACAGTAGGGGAAATTGCGTACAATTCGCGCCCTGTGAATATAATTAACACGCCCCTTATCTGGCTGGCGTGATCTGTACGGAGTTAACTATGTACGCGGTTTTCCAAAGTGGTGGTAAACAGCACCGTGTGACTGAAGGCCAAACCCTTCGTCTAGAAAAACTGGACTTAGAAAAGGGCGCAACCATTGAATTCGCAGCATTGATGATTGTCAATGGCGAAGAAGTCAAAATCGGTACTCCTTTAGTTGAAGGCAGTAAAGTAACTGCGGAAGTGGTCAATCATGACCGTGGCGATAAAGTTAAAATCGTCAAATTCCGTCGTCGTAAGCACTCTCGTAAACAAGCTGGCCACCGTCAGTGGTTTACTGAAGTGAAAATTACTGGCATCAGTGCTTAATTCAGGAGTAACGACTCATGGCAAGTAAAAAAGGTGTAGGTAGTACACGTAACGGTCGTGATTCAGAAGCGAAACGCTTAGGTGTTAAGCGCTTCGGTGGCGAATCAGTTTTAGCTGGTAACATCATCGTGCGTCAACGTGGTACAAAATTCCACGCTGGCACTAACGTTGGTATCGGTAAAGACCACACGTTGTTCGCTTTAACTGACGGTAAAGTTCAGTTTGAAGTGAAAGGCGAAAACAACCGTAAATTCGTAAGCATCGTCAGCGAATAATCGGAAAGCTTTCCTAAAAAGCCCCGCCAAGTGCGGGGCTTTTTTTTAAACTCCACTGCCAATCCGAGTTTACTGCCGACAGTAAACAAGAAAGTTTTGGTAACCGGTGTTGACCTCAAATCAAAATTAGCCCAGTCAGAGCAGGATGTTTTTTCACCAAAATCAGCTTCTGGGGTTATAATGTCGGCAAGCACAATAGCAGGATATAGCAGATGAAATTTGTTGATGAAGCGGAGATCCGTGTCGAAGCCGGTGACGGTGGCAATGGGATTATCAGTTTCCGGCGCGAAAAGTTTGTGTCGAAGGGTGGTCCAAACGGCGGTGACGGTGGAGATGGTGGCGATGTCTACCTTATAGCTGATACCAACCTTAACACCTTAGTCGATTATCAATTTGAAAAGATCCACATTGCCAGTCGTGGTCAAAACGGTATGAGTACCAATTGCACCGGTAAACGCGGTGATGATTTGGTGCTACGTGTTCCTGTCGGCACGCGTGCGGTAGATATTGATACGAATGAAGTCTTGGGCGATTTAACGCAAAATGGCCAAAAGCTGATGGTCGCTAAAGGTGGTTGGCATGGTCTGGGAAATGCCCGTTTCGCTAGCAGCACCAACCGTACACCTCGTAAAAAAACCAATGGCACTCCAGGCGAAGTTCGTAACTTGCGTTTAGAACTATTATTGCTTGCAGACGTCGGTATGTTAGGTTTACCAAATGCTGGTAAATCGACATTTATTCGCGCTGTTTCATCGGCAAAGCCTAAAGTTGCTGATTACCCGTTTACGACCTTAGTTCCAAATTTAGGGGTTGTTCGGACAGAAAGTAGTAAATCTTTTGTTATCGCTGACATCCCTGGTTTGATTGAAGGTGCAGCAGAAGGTGCAGGTCTTGGCATTCAGTTTTTGAAGCATCTGGAACGCTGCGGTTTGTTGTTGCACATGATCGACGTATTACCTGCAGATGGTTC
>CAZGHW010000032.1:0-49338 GCA_964525695.1 uncultured Rheinheimera sp.
TGGGGTATTTTTACAGCAAAGCAGGCTCTGTAAAACTACAATAGCACAACCACCTGTCGCCTGCGTGTTATTGAGGTTTTACATTATATGTCTGAGTCCCTGACTTTTTCCCAGCTTGATCTGCCAGATGCTATCCTTCGTGCAGTCACAGAATTGGGCTACGAAACTCCATCGCCAATCCAGGCGGCGGCCATCCCAAAACTGTTAGCGGGAGAAGACTTATTGGGTCAGGCGCAAACAGGTACTGGTAAAACAGCTGCCTTCGCGCTGCCATTGCTTGCCCGGTTAGATCCGACGCAAAACGAACCACAAATTCTGGTATTAGCACCGACTCGCGAACTGGCGATCCAGGTTGCTGAAGCATTCCAGGCTTATGCCCGCTTTATGCCAGCATTCCATGTGCTGCCTTTATACGGCGGTCAAAGTTATACCAACCAATTGAAATCGCTGAAACGTGGTTCACAAGTGATCGTCGGTACTCCGGGCCGGATCCTTGATCACTTGGATCGTGGCACTTTACAGTTAGATAAACTGCGTGCCATCGTGCTGGACGAAGCTGATGAAATGCTGCGGATGGGCTTTATCGATGACGTGCAAACCATTATGGATGCCACGCCAGCCGGTCGTCAGGTTGCCATGTTCTCTGCCACTATGCCTTCGCAAATTCGGGCTATTGCACAGAAACACCTGAAAAATGCGCATGAAATCAAAATTGAATCGAAAACCAGCACTGTTGAGCGTATTACCCAGCGTTACGTCATGCTGGATGGTAATCAGAAACTGGACGCGCTGACCCGCGTGTTAGAAGGCGAAGAATATGATGCCAGCATCATTTTCGTCCGGACTAAGAGTGCGACCGAGGAAATTTCCGAAAAATTAGGTGCTCGCGGTTATGCTGTAGCTTGCCTCAATGGCGATATGAACCAGGCCAACCGCGAACAAACTATTCGCCGCTTAAAAGCCAGCCAGATCGACATTATCGTTGCTACTGATGTGGCAGCCCGTGGTCTGGACGTTGAACGGATCAGTCTGGTTATCAACTATGACATTCCGTACGATAGTGAAGCTTATGTCCACCGGATCGGCCGGACTGGTCGTGCTGGTCGTGAAGGTAAAGCGATCCTGTTTGTATCGCCACGTGAGCGCCGTTTATTACGGACAATTGAACACGCTACCCGCCAGCCGATTGAAAAAATGTCGCTGCCAACGGGTGAAGTGATTGAACAACGCCGCATCGAGTCTTTCCGTGAGCAATTAGCTAACACCATCGAAGCGAAAAACTTAAGTTTCTTCCAGGACTTAATCAATGAGTGGCGTGACAAGCTGGAAACAACAGATGCTGATTTAGCTGCAGCACTGTTATTCCTGGCACAAAAAGATCAGCCATTAAATGTGGCTAAACAGTTCCCGGAAATCCGTGAACCGCATGCCCGTGGTGACCGTCCGGATCGTGCTGAACGTGGTGACCGCCCAGCGCGTTTTGAACGCGGTGATCGGCCAGAACGTACTGGTGACCGTCCAGAGCGTGGTCCGCGTCAACGTCGCGAAATGCAAGGTAACTACAATACCTACCGCATTGAAGTGGGTAAAGAGCATGGTGTCCGTGCCGGTGATATCGTTGGCGCCATCGCCAACGAAGCGAATATTGATAGCCAGTTTATCGGTAACATCAAACTGTTTGATCATTTCTCAACAGTCGAATTACCAGCTGATATCCCGACTGAGATTTTCCAGCACCTGAAAAAAGTCTATGTGCGTAAGCAAAAGCTGAATATCAGTGTGGATACCGGTGCTGCACCGGAACGCGCTGAACGTGCGCCACGTGAAGGCGGTGAGCGTCGCAGTTACAGCGAAGGTTCAGGCCCACGTCCAGGTGCTGCGCCAAAACGTCGTACCCGCGAATAACAGGCTTTATCCTGTTAAAAGCAGCCAGTCCTCGTGACTGGCTTTTTTTTGCCTGTGGTTTGTCATCGTTACCACCAGCTGTCACTTTCTGCTGTCGTCATCTGGTCAGACTCACTGTTTTTGCGACTATAGCTTGATGTTTGCTTATGGACCCCACATCATCTTGCTCTGAGTAAGCGCTTCGCCAGGAGATAATGATGATTATTGCTTGTCCACATTGTGCCGGTCTGAACCGGGTGCCAGCGGTAAAATGTAGCGCCGCGCCTGTCTGCGGTAAATGTAAACAGCCATTATTTAGTGGCGAACCGGTGGAAATCACTAGTGCTAATTTTGCCAATCTGGTACAGAAATCTGAGTTACCTGTGGTGCTGGATTTCTGGGCTTCCTGGTGTGGGCCTTGTCAGAATTTTGCCCCGGTTTTCAGCCAGGCTGCGCGGGAACTGGAGCCAGCTTTTCGTTTTGGCAAAATAAATACCGAACAGCAGCAGCAACTGGCTGCTCAGTTTCAGATCCGATCCATCCCAACCTTGCTGTTAATGCAACAAGGTAAACTGATTGCACAGGTATCGGGAGCTTTACCAAAACAGCAATTTTACCAGTGGCTGCAGCAACAATCGGCACAACTCAGCCATTTTGATTAACCGGCCTTGTCAGCAGACGGTTCGGAGTTACTTTTGAAATAAGGAAACAAACCTATGTCAGACGCTAAATTTACCCTGAGCAGCCCAGATATCGCCGAAGGGCATTTTATGGCGAAAAGTTTTGAATTTAATGGTTTTGGTTGTGATGGTCCGAACCTGTCGCCAGCTTTAGCCTGGCAACATCCGCCAGCGGGCACACTTGGTTTTGCGATTACAGTGTTTGATCCGGATGCGCCAACTGGTTCAGGCTTTTGGCATTGGTTAGTGTCCGGCATTCCAGCGAGCGTAAGCGAATTGGCTCAAGGGGCCGCCAGCTCAGGAGAATTACCTGTTGGTAGCCGGACTTTCCGCAATGATTATGGTGCCCAAAATTTTGGTGGTGCTTGTCCACCGGTTGGGCATGGGATGCACAGATATCAATTTACCGTCTGGGCCTTACCAGCAGCTGATTTAGCGGTGCCAGACGACGCCAGCGCTGCGGTCGTTGGTTTTATGCTTAATGCCATAGCCTTAGGCAAAGCTACGCTGACGGCTACTTATGCTCGTTAATTGACTCACCGCCACTACAGATCTGACATTGTGGTGGCGGATTGGTCGGTCTTGGCATCAGCTAAACTCTGGCTTTAGCCATTGCAATATAGCCTGATGCCACTCAATTTTTTGCTGGTTTTCCCATACAAAATTTGCTGCTGAGTTCATTGGTTGCACAGATTCGCCAAGATATTGCTCAATCACAGGCCAGAATTGATTCAATGAACAAGTGTGTTGAGTCTGGTTGAGTAGGCAACCAGGCTCAGTCGCCTGCTGTGGCTTAGTCTCCAGGATCGGTCGCAATCCCAGCCACCAACTGGCGAGCAGTAATAAAATCCTCTGGCCACCAGTCAGTTCTGTATTGATATGTAACTTGCGATGTTGATGCTGTTGTTCCGCCACCAGCCATGCCGCCAGCGCATGCATCATCTGAGAAATTTCGTGATAGTTCAGCATTTCGCCTTCGAGTGTTAAATTGAGTTCGCTGAAACTTGGCGCAACATCAAGCCAAAACTGTACGAAATTAGGCGGGCATAGTCTGTGGTCGTTAGTGTGAAAATCTTGCAGTGCCAGTGCCTGACGCGTCACAGGAAGCGCCAGCAGTAACTCTCGTTGCTGTAGTTCTTTCGCTTGTGCCAATACCTCATTGATTGGCCGCGCATATTTTGCTGCGATTTCTGCCAAACTGTCGCCTGACTGGACGGCCAATAATAGCTCAGCTTCAGATAATCCCAAGGGTTGTTGCACTGCAAGATGGATCCTCGCCTGTAGGCAGGGATGTCTTGCCAGGAAATATTCAGCCTGTGCCGATAAACCTTGCTGGTTCAGAGTTATCTTGCGATTAAATGGTTCAAAAACCAGTAAAGGATTCACCAGGCATCGGCAATCAGGAGTTAATTGTATGTGTGCCGTACCAAAAAACTGGGCAAGCCAGGTTTCTGCCGCGATGACAATAGTGCCGTTATAGTGTTGTTCGTCAACTGCCTGTTCCAGGTAACCTGCACTGAGATTAAACAGAGCCGCCTCTGACAGCACTCGGGCTGCTCTATGGCTGCCTTGCAGCTGTTCAGCAAAAAAATGACGGTAAAATTCACTGCTGCGTAAGGTGCCTCCCCGTTGAAACCAGGGCGTCGGCTCGCTATTAGACAGGTGTACATGGGCATAAATAATAATGCCATCTTGCTGACTAACTCTTTCCAGTTCATTTGGATAATCGGCAAAGGGATAGCGATGCAGCACATCATGGGCAAAGATAAAAGCAACACTCTCTGTCGCAAAAGGTAACGGAGAGTCGGCTGGTAAGAACATCACATCCAGGTTTGCCGGTTTTTTCGCGCTGGAAAACCACCAATCATAACCAGCATAACCCAACACACTGCTGTTACTGTCCCAGATGCATACTATACGTTGCTGCGGAAATAGAGCACTTAGCAACAAGCCATGCCAGCCGGTCCGATCCCAGCTGTCAATAATGATATCACCAGGTTTAAGTGCCTGCTGCAAAGCTGGCAGCAGTGGAAATAACACCCTGGTCGCTTCATTAAAAGGCTGTAATGCTGCATAAACTTCCAGGATATGGCGCGCTTTTTTCTGTGCCAGATAATCGGGGTATTGACTGCTATTCTGTTGAAACAAAGTCAGTAATTCTGCTGGTAATTCTTGTGGTTGCTGCACTTCCTCGGTAAAGAGCGCAATGTTGTTGATGACTGGAATGAAACGTCGACAAGACAGACAGCTTAACCAGTGTAGGGCAGGATCAATTGCGCTCTCTTGCCAATAGAAAGGCTGCTGACAGTTGCAGCATAGATCTGAGTGTGGTTTCATATTTTACTGATCCCAATAGATAAAAGCTGCCCCTTGGGTACTGGCAAGATGAATGATTAGCAGCACCAGCATCGTCAACCAGCAGACACGACAGCTATGACCTAGCCATGCGGGCAGTTTGCGTATTAGAGTATTGACTATCTCAGACATAATTTTGTATCCATTGCTGTACAAAAGTAATGACCGGAGCACCACTGACAATAAAGGAAAAGGTGCAAAACCAGCCGCCTAACTGAGCTGCCAACATGGTGACTTTTGAGCTGCTGTTGGGGGAAGAATGATGTTGTGTAACTTCACCCAGGGTACGAAAGTGCGCTTGAAATAACCGGCAACCTGCTATTCCAATCGCGTGGTAGCAGCCCCACAACACATAATAAAGGCTGAGCTCATGCCAGGCTCCCATGACCAGCATGGCTGCGGTAACCGCTAACAAAGGCTTTCTGGTTATGGATACCACAGGCACAAAAATATAATCTTTGCACCAGCTCGATAACGAAATATGCCAACGCTGCCAGAATTCGATCAAATTGGTTGCTTTGAGTGGGTTGTTAAAATTTTCCGCAATCTGCACCCCCATCAATAATGAAAAACCGATAGCCACATCACTCCAGCCGCTGAACTGCGCATATAGATAAGCCCAATCCAGGGCGGACAAGACCCAGCTTTGCAGTGCAGGCGACAATTCCAGAGCTTGTACTGAACCGCGAATTTTTAAGTCGATGACATAGTTACCGATAATTACCACTTTGGCATATCCATAGATAATACGTTCCAATGCTCTGGAGAAATCCGCGTGATCCCAGCGTCGCCGTTGCAGGCTACGGATAAATTCCGGATAACGATTGATGGGGCCCGTGACCAGTACAGGTAAAAACAATTGGTAATGTAACAAGCTGCGTAAGTCTGGTGTTATTTTACCGCGGTAATTTTCCACTAAGTAATGGATATGCCGGCAACTGCTATAGGCCAACCCGAGCAGTGACACTGTGACAGTAAACTGACTTTCCGTTTGCTGCAGCAGCCGTAAACAGACAAACTGCAGCATGACTGCCAACACTGCGGCCACTATCCAACGTGATTTATGCTGCTTATGCAGTGCAACCTGGTAAACCAGTAGACAATTGAGCATAAGAAGAAATGCAGCCCAGGGAGAAAACAGCACTATAAAAAGTAGGGTTCCGACAGCCACCGCATCAAATTGCCAGCGTGGCGGCAGGATCCAGACGAACAAAGTTAGCAGGCTCAGAGCCAGCAAATGCCATAGATGAAAATCGGCCATTGTTATGCTCCTTTATTTTCCAGCCGTGGCAGTAACCACTGCATAAATATTTGCCGGCCTGAAGGGGCTAAATGGGCTGTATCGCAGTAATCCTGCTGGCTGGTGAGTTCAGTGGGAAAGCGCCAAACTTCGATAGCTGCCAATTGCGCCAGTTGCGCAATAATCTTGTTGATTCGAACGCGTTTTGCCTGTCCCAGATGCTGTTCAGCTTTGGGTGAGCGCCCCATTTCCAGTAGCACCACTTGACCGCCTTGTGCTTTGATCGTGGCAATAAACGCCAGATAAGGCGCAAAAGCAGCAGTTTGTAGTTCTGGTTCAAATGCATTGTAAGTTGTTTTGTATTGCTCATCTGAGAGTTCAGTTGTGCTTGAACATTGAATGTTGTCATAGCTATTATCTGAAGAAGCTACAGTAATATTGAATAGTTTTCTTTGTATATAACGACGCAATTCACTGACGTTTTCGCGGTACATTGTTAACCGTGAGGTATCCTCAGCAATGTAAAAGTTTTCCAACTGGAGCAGTACCAAATCTGGTTTGCTTTGCGCCAAAGGTGGCAGTAATGGGACAAAATATGTGGGCTTTATGCCTGATTTGATGAATTTGGCCACTTGCCAATTCAGGCCATTGGCGCTTAGTGTTTGATGAAATTCGCTCACTCCGGCAGCGCCATGCCCAAGCAGTGAATTGCCAATCAAGACTAAGCGTTGACTGCCGTTATTCTGCCAGATGGTTGTTGCTGCTTCGGCCAATGCCTCTTTATTGCTGTTCAGCGAGAACGGCCTTGAACTTAATATCATAAAAGACGACAGAGTGAATACTGCGATGCCGACCCAATAGCGCAAAGGTAATGGCGTCATTTACGCTTGTTTCCGTTTCAATAAAAGCCATAGATCATGCAGTGATTCTGTCGCCATAATATCCTGTGCTGAGAGTTGAATACCGGCTGCAGCTTCAACCGCCAGCATAAAGGTTAAATGTCCGAGCGAATCCCAACCCGGAATAGTGCCGGCACGGCCAGATAACGACAATGAATCAGCATTGACCTTAAACACCTGGCCAGCGAGTTCGAACAATTTGGCCTGCGAAAATTCAGCCAACTGGTGGTGTTGCGGCTGAGTCAACTGTGATTTAAGAACTTCCAGCTGCACTTTACCGGCTGCTCCTTTGGGTAAACTTGGCAAAAAGACGATTTGTTTTGGTACTTTTTTGTCTTCAAGATATTGTCGGCAAAAGCTGATCAGAGAGTGTTCGTCCAACAACGCATCGTCATTGATGACCACTGCACTGACTACAACTTCCTGCCATTGCTCGTCGGCAAGGCCTATGGTGGCTGCATCGATAACGGCCGGGTGTTTCAGCAGCGCTTCATTGACCTCGGCCGGATGAATGTTAAAACCACCTGAGATGATCAATTCTTTGATCCGACCTGTGATGCGGACAAAGCCAGCAGCATCAACTGATGCGAGATCGCCCGTTTTCAGCCACCCATCTTCAAAAGCTTCGGCAGTTTTGCCGGGATTATCCCAGTAACCGCTAAATACATTATCGCCTTGGAGCCAAAGCTCGCCTTCAGCATCTATGGGTTGATCCTGACCTTGGGCATCCACAATCCGGATCCGCATATCTATCGGTTTGCCGACGGTACCAAGGCGGTATGTTGCATCATCCGGACCACAGAAAATACCACCAGCCACAGTCTCGGTCAGACCATAGATATTGCTGATCCGGCGCTGGAAACGTTGTTCCAACCGTTGCCACAGATCGGTATTCATCATACCTGCCACCGTGATCAGATGACGAAAATCAGTGGAGTCAAAATAATCATGATGTGCACTGAGCCGATCGATAAAACTAAAAATTGTCGGTACTGTAATTAAGTGGGTAATTCGTAATTTATGTACAGAATTTAGATACTCTTCCAGATGTTGGACATCCATACCACAAGGGCGGGCGATGACGCCGCCACAGTAGAGTGCCAGTATCGGGCCTTGTAACAAGCCATCGGTGTGGCTGAGCATCATGTTATTTAAGATCCGGCTATCTTTGTCATAACCGAACTGGTTGCATAGCGTTTGCATATGACAAAGCACGTTATGCAAAGTGATACAAATCCCTTTTGGATCACCGGTTGTACCAGAAGAAAAATTAATAAATGCATGATTATCAGCAGGAATATCCAAAGTTGGTTCACAAGCTGGCAACTTTGTCAGAGCCGCTTTCCAGCCAGTACTGGCCGTCTTTTTAAACCTGGCTAATAAAGCACTGCTTTGTTCGGTTTTATCTGGTTGGATCGGGTAATAGGCGATGTTTGCTTGCTGAACTTCCGCCTGTAGATGTTCATCGGCCATAATCAGGGTCGGTGCTGATTTCTGGATCAGCGACTGCAGACGCGTCATTTTTTGTTCAGGTGACAATATAACCAGCGCAATACCATTGAGCAGAGCAGCTGCCGCTACAGTAATTACCAGCTCATCATCTTTGCTGCAAACGACCACCCGGTTACCAATCTGACATTGGTGCAACCGAAACAAACCAGATAAATAGCGGATCCGTTGTTGTAATTCGGCATAATTGAGTTTGTGGTTCGCGAAGATGGCGTAAGTCTTTTGTTGTTGGTTTGGTGCACAAATGTCGCGGTAGATGTCTTGCAGTGTTTTCATGCTGAAATAACTCTTGTTGTATCACTTTATGGCCGATTTAGCTTCAGATTGAGCCTGGCCAGTGGTGGCGATTGAAGGCTGTTTGTTGCTGGTGTCATGGCTGTTGGGAGGCATTGCTTTTCCCAAAGATGACCTTGTCAGATTATTTTCTAGTTTCCACTCGAGGATGTTGTAGTCGCGACCTAAGGCGGCCACCAATTTCGCTGTGCTGCTGTTGCACCATGAGGCAAAATCTGTCGGATGAATGCCAGTCACGCGAACCAGCAAGCGCAGACGTTCGCGCTCATCGTAAAATGGACTGACTTGTGCATCTAGAATTTCGGTCTGAAGTTTCAGCCAATTCTCGACCAGCTCAGGATAAATCCATTCCGTGCTGGCTGCCTTATAACCATGTTGTGCACGGTGTAGCCAATAGATCAATCCTGAAGCATTAATTTCTACCCGATCACCGCTATCAACATAGTCTCTTAATATCTCCGGATGACCGGTATAGGCTAAAAACAATCCAGTCGCATAAATTCTTAGCTCTCCGATACCGGTATCATGCTCAGAACCATCCGCAGCGACGATTTTGAGTGTCACACCAGTGCAAGCCTGACCTAATGACGGGTTTGCTGCGTCGGTCAATATCGTTTGGCCTATCACGATGCCGCCAGTTTCGGTCAGACCGTAATAGTCAAAAACTTGCAGTCCTGCCAGGTTATAAAGCTGCTGTTTATCGCTCGGGCTTAAACGGGCACCAGTAGAAAAAATAGCTCTGAGGTGCTGGTTTAAGTGGGTTACTTTTGCGGCCAGTTGGGCCAGTTGACGCACCAGATTAGGACCTAAAATGGCGATTGTTGCCCGACAGCTTTCCAGTGCCGCCATGACAGACGGTAGATCTCTGGCAAATGCTTCATCATACAGCTGACATGCTCTGAGCAAAGGAAGCATCACAGAACCACGAAATCCGCTCATGGTATGCAGCTCTGCGCAATTTAATAACACATCATTCTGCCGGATATTAAAATGCTGGATAAAACGCTGTGCCGAGATCAGCATATTTTGTACAGAATGGCAGATGCCTTTCGGCTCTCCAGTGGAACCTGAAGAAAATAATATCAGTGCTGTCGCAGTTGGTGACCAATTGTAACCTGCGACAGCTAAGTTCTCTGTTGGCTGTCCCAGCCAGGTATCAAAGCAATAAGGTGCCGACTCTGGCTGTAAGGCAAGAAAATGTTCGATGCCGAGGTCAGCCAGTGTTTCGTCTGCGCCAATTAGCATGCGAACCTGACAGGACGCCAGCGCTGCTGCTTTTTGCTGTTTAGAAAAGTGCGCAGGTAGCATTGCAACTGCCCAGCCGGCATGCCAGGCACCTAACACCAGCAAACGTGTCAATTCATTGGGTAAATCACAAAGTGCCAGGGTGCCTGTTGGTTTGATATTTTGCAGTCGCACGCTGAAATGCCAGCAAAACTCTGCAATTTCCCCAAGTGATAGATCATCTTTCACTTGTACATCATTATCTTGAACAACAAACATCACATGTATCCAATATCCGCTTAGGGTAGGCAGGGTCTAGCTGAGGCTAAATTACACTCGCCCTGCCGCCATCATAACTTCGTTATCCTGCCATGGCGAAGTGATGCCGAATATTGTACCTATTTTCCGATACAAAACGATCCGAAAATTTTACCCAACAGGTCATCGGAGCTGAATTCACCGGTGATTTCGTTTAGGTGTTGCTGAGTCAGCCGCAGTTCTTCGGCCAGCAGCTCGCCAGCAAGGTGGTTGTGCAACTGATATTCACCGATGCTGAGGTGTTCCATCGCACGCGCCAGCGCGTCTAAGTGGCGGCGACGGGCGATAAAGCTGCCTTCAGTACTGGCTTCAAAGCCAATACAGGCTTTCAAGTGCTCGCGTAAAGCGTCGATGCCTTGGTTGGTTTTGGCGGAAATATGAAACACCGGGTTTTGCGCATTGTGTTGCAAAGCCTGATTGACACCAATGGTTTCGCCAGTGAGGTCGGCTTTATTGCGTACTACGGTCACGCCCAGACTGGCTGGCAGTCGTTCGATAAATTCCGGCCAAATGTCGGCCGGGCTGGTGGCCGTCGTCGTGGTACTATCCACCATAAACAACACCCGATCGGCCTGCAGAATTTCTTGCCAGGCGCGTTCGATACCAATCTGTTCGACTTTATCAGTGGCATCGCGTAAGCCAGCGGTATCAATGATATGCAGTGGCATGCCATCGATATGGATATGTTCACGTAATACGTCGCGGGTGGTGCCGGCAATTTCAGTCACAATGGCGGCTTCACGGCCGGCGAGGGCGTTCAGTAAACTCGATTTACCGGCATTAGGCCGGCCAGCAATCACCACCTTCATGCCTTCCCGTAAAATACTGCCTTGGGTGGCCTGCTTCTGAATCCCGGTTAATTCGCTGATGATAGTCGCCAGATCAGCAGCGACCTTGCCATCGGATAAAAAGTCGATCTCTTCATCCGGAAAATCGATCGCGGCTTCGACATACATCCGCAGGTAAATCACTTTTTCGACCAGTTGATCGATCTTGGCCGAGAATTCCCCTTGTAGTGACTGCATCGCCGAGCGGGCTGCTTGCTCTGAACTGGCATCAATCAAATCGGCAATTGCTTCCGCTTGTGTCAGATCCAGTTTGTCATTCAGAAATGCTCTTTCGCTGAATTCACCCGGTCTGGCAATCCGGACGTCGGGCAGTTGTAATAAACGACGCAAGAGCATATCCAGCAACACCGGGCCGCCATGGCCCTGTAATTCCAGTACATCTTCGCCTGTGAAGGAATTGGGACCCGGGAAATACAACGCGATACCCTGATCCAACACGCTGCCATCAGCAGCATAAAAAGGCAGATATTCTGCGTAGCGTGGTTTTGGTAATCGTTGTAGTACCGCTTCTGCCACAGCCTTCACTGCCGGGCCTGATACCCGCAAAATACCAACGCCGGCGCGTCCTGGCGCTGTGGCCTGAGCCGCAATTGTATCTGTGACAAACATATCAAACCTCATTTTGCTGACCGGGTATCATTGGTCGTTATGCTGCAGTTTTGGCAAGTCGTTGTGGACTTTGCGCTTAGCAGCACCTTGTGATAAAAAAAATGCCCATTAATTTTAATGGGCATTACTCGGTTTGTAAGGGAGCTGGCGTTATTTCGCGTCGCGCACGTACAGACCTTTTTTCTCCATACCACGGTAGATGTAGAGCATCTGTGCCAGAGAAATTAAGTTACTGATCACCCAGTACAGTACCAGACCACTAGGGAACCACAGGAAGAATACCGAGAACGCGACTGGCATCCACAACATGATTTTCGCCTGCATCGGATCAGTCACTGTCATTGGTGTCAGTTTCTGCATAATAAACATACTGATGCCGTATAACACCGGCAGTACATAATAAGGATCCTGCACCGACATATCGGTGATCCACAGCATAAATGGTGCCTGACGTAACTCCACGCTTTCGACAAAGACCCAGTATAACGCTAAGAAAATTGGTAACTGGATCAGCATTGGCAGACAGCCACCCATCGGATTTACTTTCTCTTTGCGATACAGTTCCATCATGGCCGGGCCCATTTTCTGCCGGTCGTCTTTAAAGCGGGCTTGCAGTTCGTCAATTTTCGGTTTCAGATTACGCATCTTGGCCATAGATTCGTATTGAACCTTGGTCAATGGGAAGAGTAAGCCTTTGATCAGGACAGTAATGGCAATAATCGCCACACCCCAGTTTCCGACAAAACTATGAATGGCTTGTAATAACCAGAACAGTGGCTGGGAAATAAACCATAAGATGCCGTAGTCGACGGTCAGATCCAGACCGTGGGCAATTTTACCCAAACTATCTTGATCCTTTGGACCTGCATAAAAAGTGGCGCTGAAAGTTTTACTTTCACCCACCGCAATGGAGGCTTGTGGTGCCTGCGCACCAATCACACCGAGGTTATTGGCCACCATGCTATACAGCTGATTGGTTTCTTCTGGGTTTGGCACCCAGGCTGCGACAAAGTAGTGTTCCAACATACTGACCCAGCCACCTTTGGTGCTTTGGTTCAGGTTGGCATCAGCCATATCTTCAAAGGAAAATTTTTCATAGCGTTGTTCTGCTGTTGAATAAGCACCACCACGATAGACCGGCATCATCATATTTGTGCCTTGACCATTATCAATGGTCTGGGCGAAGTGATAATACGGCTGGATCACTTTGCTGCCATCACCTTGGTTAGTGACGGTATATTCAACCCGGACATCATAATGACCAGCTTTGAAAATAAAGCGTTTTTCTACCAATAAGCCGTTATGCACCAACGTCAGCGGCACCACCAGTTCAGTTTGGCCTGCTGTTAACTGGTAAGAAGGCTGCGCACTTTGATAAATTTGCCGTGGCGCTTTTTTATCATCCGGACCATCACCTAATAAACCGGATTGCGCGACATACTCAAACCCATTGAGCTGACGCATCAGTTGGTAAGGGGCTTTGTTTTCCTGGCTGATAGTAAAGGCGGGCAGATCCAGGGCGACAATATCACCACCTTGAGTGTTGATTTTTACATTCAGCACATCTGTTTTGATTTCAATCAGTTGCGCCGCTGTTGCAGTTGCGATTTCAGCAACCGGTGTCACGCCTGAGCTGGCACTGAGTTGTAAATCAGCTGAAGTGGTGGTCTTGGTTTGACTCGCCGTCGTGGTAACGACCGGTTTTGGACCATAATCAACTTGCCATTGTTGCCACAATAAAAAACTGACCAAGGCCAGGGCAATAATTAAAAAACTGCGTTGCGATTCCATGTGTGAGCTTATCTCTTTGGCTTTTCCGGAACGGGATCATCACCACCCGGGTGTAAAGGGTGACATTTTACTAAACGCCTGGTGGTTAACCAGACGCCTTTTAATGGACCAAAGCGCGCTAACGCTTCAATCGCATAATGCGAACAGCTGGGATGAAAACGACAACTTGGACCAAACAGTGGACTGATACAACACTGGTAACCACGCACAAGGCTGATTAAGGCTTTGGCTGGATAGCGTTGTACTGGCGGGAGATCTTGCTCCATAACCGCTCCAATTGTTTATGTAACTCTTCATTATCCGTGTTGCTGATATCACCTTTCACCATCAGCACACAATCTACCGGAGGCAGTTGATGTTGATGTAAACGAAAGCTGTCGCGGGCACAACGTTTGATTCTGTTGCGTTGCGTGGCTAATTTAACACGTTTTTTGGCGATCGTCAGACCAATACGGGGTATGGCGGAAGAATTAGGTTTACAAAGGATGGTAAACAGGGGAGACGCAACCCGGAAAGGGTTTTGGAACACATTGTCGAATTCGCTGGGAGTTAACAGACGTAACTCCCTGCTGAATTTGAAGCTGAGCACGCAGCGCTTAGAATTAAGCGACAGTTAAGCGAGCACGGCCTTTAGCACGGCGACGTGCTAATACTGCACGGCCATTTTTAGTCGCCATACGTGCACGGAAACCGTGAACGCGAGCACGTTTTAACACGCTAGGTTGAAATGTTCTTTTCATAACTTCGTCCGTCCGGTCGATATTTACTAAGGGTATCTGTGTTTTAGTAAAGTACCAAAACGCAGCGATTCAAAAAGAGCGCGAATTTTAAGGACTATGACGACAGTTGTCAATGCGATCCTTGGTTAAATAACGATCCGATCCTAGAAATCAGGCGGATCCGGTAAAGTTTTCCACAGGCAAACAATAACTTCGGGATAATATGTGAATTAAATCATTTGTTGCCTTTGGTTATTTCTAAAACAAGGTAGAAAATACTCAGGTATTATCAATTTGTATAATGGAATAAAGTTGATTTAAAACAATGATATACATGGTTGCGTTGTTGAATTTTGCTTTTTTCAAAAAGTCAATATTGCAGTTGTGGATAAGATCAGCCCATAATGCCGGTCTTTGCTTAACACCTGCCTTATGAAATAGACATTATTCGGGGCTGTTGGAGATATTGGTGTATCAGTCAGTCTGGCAAAATTGCCTTGAAGCACTCCAGTCTGAATTGCCGGCTCAGCAATTCAGCATGTGGATCCGTCCTTTACAGGCCGATAGTTCACATGACGCTCTGACCTTATTCGCACCAAACCGCTTTGTGCTGGATTGGGTTCGCGACAAATACCTGAATCGGATCAATGAGCTGATCCATGACTATTGTGGCGATCATGCGCCCAGATTACGTTTTGAAGTGGGCAGCAGCCAAAAGGCGATGAAAGCGCCGATGCCCGCTGTTGCCGCCAGACCCAGTCATGCCACACCTGTGCAACCGGTTGCAGTGGCCGAAGTCGCTGAGCCAGCACCAAAAACCATAGTTCGTAGCAATGTGCGGGCAAACTATACCTTTGATAACTTTGTGGAAGGTAAATCAAACCAGTTAGCGCGGGCTGCTGCCAGTCAGGTCGCTGACAATCCTGGTACTGCTTACAATCCACTGTTTCTGTACGGCGGCACCGGTTTGGGTAAAACCCACTTATTGCATGCGGTCGGAAATGGCATTCTGGCAAAAAAACCAGATGCCAAAGTGATTTATATGCATTCAGAGCGCTTTGTGCAGGATATGGTCAAAGCGCTACAGAATAATGCGATTGAAGAATTTAAGCGTTATTACCGTTCTGTCGATGCATTGCTGATCGATGATATTCAGTTTTTCGCGAAAAAAGATCGTTCCCAAGAGGAATTCTTCCATACTTTCAATGCCTTACTTGAAGGTAATCAACAGATCATTCTGACGTCAGATCGCTATCCGAAAGAAATCGACGGGGTAGAAGAGCGGTTGAAGAGCCGTTTTGGCTGGGGTCTCACCATTGCGATTGAACCGCCAGAGCTGGAAACCCGGGTGGCGATCCTGATGCGAAAAGCACAGGAAAACAATATTCGGTTACCGGAAGAGGTGGCCTTTTTTGTCGCAAAACGGTTACGTTCCAATGTGCGTGAGCTGGAAGGTGCACTGAACCGCATCACCGCCAATGCTAACTTTACCGGTCGACCTATTACCATCGATTTTGTTCGTGAGTCATTACGTGATTTGCTGGCGTTGCAGGATAAATTGGTCACCATCGAAAATATTCAAAAAACGGTGGCTGAATATTACAAAATCCGCGTCGCAGACTTGTTATCGAAACGTCGTTCCCGTTCTGTTGCCAGACCGCGTCAAATGGCGATGGCGCTGTCGAAAGAACTGACCAACCACAGTTTGCCGGAAATTGGCGATGCTTTTGGTGGTCGCGATCACACCACAGTGCTGCATGCCTGCCGCAAGATTGAGTCTCTGAAAGAAGAAACTCATGAAATTAAAGAAGATTTCCAAAACTTGATTCGGACTTTGTCGTCTTAATAGGGAAAGTTTATGCAATTTTTCATTGACCGTGACACGCTGCTGAAACCATTGCAAATGGTGTCTGGTGCTATTGAGCGCCGTCATACTTTGCCTATTTTGTCGAACGTGTTGCTGGATGTCACGCCGGAGCGGTTATCGCTGACCGGCACAGATTTAGAAATTGAGTTGGTGGCGGCTGTACCGCTGACGCAGGTGCAAACTCCGGGCAGGGTGACAATACCAGCGAAAAAGTTGTTGGATATTTGCCGTTCTCTGCCGGAAGGTTCACCGCTGCATATTTCATTGCAGGGCGATAACTGTATTGTCAGCACTGGGAAAAGTAAATTTACGCTATCGACGCTCAGTGCCAGCGATTATCCGAATCTGGAATCCTGGCAGGGCGAAGTGGAATTTGATTTAAGCCGGGCTCAGTTACGTAAGTTACTGGATGATACCGCTTTTTCGATGGCAAACCAGGACGTACGTTATTACCTGAATGGTCTGTTGTTTGAAGTGGATAACGGTACTTTGCGCACAGTGGCGACGGACGGTCACCGACTGGCTCTCAGTTCGATGGAATTGGCGGTGACAGCGGGTCAGCAAAAACAAGTGATTATTCCACGCAAAGGCGTACTGGAATTGATGAGGTTGCTGGCGAATGACGATCAAATGATTCGGTTGGCGATTGGGCAGAATCATATCCGGTTGCTGGATAGTCAGTTTAGCTTTAGTAGCAAACTGATTGACGGCCGTTTTCCGGATTATCGTCGGGTGTTGCCACGCAACAGTTCCAAGCAAGTAACAGCCCATCGTTCAGTACTGAAAGATGCTTGTGTGCGGGCTTCCATTTTATCCAACGAAAAATATCGTGGCGTTCGCTTTACCCTAAGTTCGGGCGAGTTACAGATTGTGGCAAACAACCCGGAACATGAACAAGCCGAAGAAGTGATTGAAGTAGAGTATCAAGGCGATACGCTGGAAATTGGTTTTAACGTTGGTTATGTCCTTGACGTGCTAAACACCTTAGCGACTGATCTGATTATTATGCATTTAAGCGATGCCAATTCCAGTTCACTGGTTGAAGGTGTTGGCAATCAAGGCGCCTTATACGTCGTGATGCCAATGCGACTGTAGTTTTGTTCTGATGGCGCTGGTGCAGTTACAGCTGACAGAGTTTCGCAACATTGCAGCTGCCAAGCTGCAATGTTCTGCCGCACTCAATCTGATCTATGGTGAAAACGGCAGCGGCAAAACCAGTGTACTGGAAGCTATCTACTTGTTGGCGCATGGTCGTTCTTTTCGCACCAGTAAACCGCAGAAACTGATCCGCGACCTACAGCCACATTTTGTGATTCACGGTAAGGTGCAGTGGGCGCAGCAATTGCTCAGTGTCGGTATGCAACGGCAGCGGCAGGGTGATTGGTTGTTGAAGTTGAATGGGGAGAAAGTGCAGCGGGTTGCCGATATCGCAACTTTATTACCAGTTCAGTTGATTACACCTGACAGTTTTCGGTTGTTTTTTGGTGGGCCGAAAGAGCGGCGGCAATTTTTTGATTTGGGATTGTTCCACGTGGAACCATCCTTTTTTGAGCACTGGGTGTTCTTTCATAAGGTTTTAAAACAACGTAATGCCTTATTAAAAAGCAAACAGCCATACAGTGACTATTACCATTATTGGGATCAGCAACTGGCAACTTCAGCGCTGGTGATTCAACAATTGCGGCAAAAGTATATCCAGCAATTAACACTGGCATTGCAGCCGTTAGTGGCCGACATCGCAGCACTGCAACAGCTTGAGTTGGAGTTGATAGCTGGGTGGCCAGTGCGGCAGGGGGACGCTGCGGAATATAGTCAGTTGTTACAGGATCAGTTTGCCACCGATTTAAAATTTGGTTTTACCCAGTTTGGGCCGCAGAAAGCTGATTTACGCATTAAAGTTGCAGGCCAGTATGTTGACGAATTTTTGTCACGTGGTCAGCTCAAGGTTTTGTTGTTTGCGCTGAAAGTAGCGCAAAGTAACTTAATTTTTTCCAGTGGACATAAACAGCCACTGTTGTTGATCGATGATTTGGCGTCTGAGTTGGATGAACACTCAAAACGGCAAATCTTTAGTTTTTTACATCATATCAATTCGCAGGTTTTTATTACTGCAATTGAAGCTGCTCAGGTCTTACCGCATGTGTCAGACACTGAGGTTGGATTGTTCCACGTGGAACATGGGCAGATAGTACGGACGGATGAACATGGCCGAAGAACATAATTACGACTCCTCCAGTATCAAAGTACTGAAAGGTTTAGACGCAGTCCGGAAAAGACCGGGTATGTATATTGGTGATACCGATGATGGTTCAGGTTTGCACCACATGGTATTCGAAGTGGTGGATAACTCCATCGACGAAGCCTTAGCCGGTTATTGCAGTGATGTCTTTGTGACAATCCACAGTGACAACTCGGTATCAGTACGCGATAACGGCCGTGGTATTCCAACCGATATGCACGAAGAAGGGGTGTCGGCCGCTGAAGTTATCATGACGGTATTGCACGCCGGTGGTAAGTTTGACGATAACTCCTATAAAGTATCCGGTGGTTTACACGGCGTCGGTGTGTCGGTGGTGAACGCCTTATCCGATAAACTTGAACTGACCATTCGCCGTAAAGGCAAAGTGCATAACCAGATTTACCGTTTAGGTGTGCCAGATGAACCGTTAAAAGTGATAGGCGAAACTGACAGCACAGGCACTGAAATTCGGTTCTGGCCAAGTGGCACCATCTTTACCGATATCAATTATCACTATGACATTCTGGCAAAACGGTTACGTGAACTGTCGTTCTTAAACTCTGGTGTCAGCATTATTCTGGTTGATGAACGCGACGATAAAAAAGACCACTTTAAATATGAAGGTGGTATCGAAGCTTTTGTGCAGTACTTAAACCGCACTAAAACGGCGATTCACCCGAAAGCCTTTTATTTTTCTGCTACCAGAGAAGATGGTATTTCAGTCGAAGTGGCGATGCAGTGGAACGATTCCTTCCAGGAAGGCATTTACTGTTTCACCAACAATATTCCACAGCGCGATGGTGGTACTCACTTAGCTGGTTTCCGTTCAGCGCTGACGCGGGTGCTCAATACCTATATCGATGCTGAAGGTTATGCCAAAAAGATGAAGGTGTCAGCCACCGGTGATGACGCCCGGGAAGGTTTGACCGCCGTGATCAGCGTTAAAGTGCCTGATCCTAAATTCAGCTCACAGACCAAAGACAAGCTGGTGTCCAGCGAAGTGAAGTCTGCTGTGGAAAGCGTGATGCATGAAAAGCTGAACGAATATCTGCTGGAAAACCCGAACGACTCTAAAATCATTGTCACCAAGATTGTCGACGCCGCTCGTGCTCGTGAAGCAGCGCGTAAAGCGCGTGAAATGACGCGGCGCAAAGGTGTACTGGATATTGCTGGTCTGCCAGGTAAATTGGCGGATTGTCAGGAGAAAGACCCAGCCTTATCTGAACTTTACCTGGTCGAGGGTGACTCGGCGGGTGGTTCTGCCAAGCAGGGCCGTAACCGCAAAAACCAGGCGATTCTGCCACTGAAAGGTAAAATCCTCAACGTTGAAAAAGCCCGCTTCGATAAGATGATTTCATCACAAGAAGTTGGCACCCTGATCACGGCCTTAGGTTGTGGCATTGGCCGGGAAGAATATAACCCGGACAAAACCCGTTACCACAGCATCATCCTGATGACGGATGCTGACGTCGACGGTTCGCACATCCGCACGCTGCTGTTGACCTTCTTCTACCGCCAAACGCCAGAGTTGATTGAACGTGGTTATATCTATATTGCGCAGCCACCGCTGTACAAAGTGAAAAAAGGTAAACAGGAACAGTACATCAAAGATGATGCTGCGATGACTGAATACCTGACCACGCTGGCACTGGATGAAGCCACCCTGCATGTTAATGCTGATGCGCCAGGCATTGGTGGCGCACCATTAGAAGCTTTAGTGGGTCAATACCATAAGTGTAAAGCGACCATTGAACGCTTAGGTCGTAAGATCCCACTGAACCTGCTGAACGAATTAGTGTACGTGCCAGGCATCACAGTGGAGATGTTAAAAGACGCCACGCTGACCAAAGAATGGGTGGCCAAACTGGCGAAACGCCTGCAGGAAAAAGAAGGTGACGGCTCCAGCTATACCTTTGATGTTACAGAAGATCGCGAGCGTAACTTAACCTTACCGAAAATCGTCATCCGCCAGCATGGTATCGACAATGAATACGTGCTGCATTACGACTTTATCACTTCGATTGATTATGGCCGCATCGCCGCCCTGGGCGACGCTATCCGCGATCTGATGGAAGAAGGTGGTTACATCCGTCGCGGCGAAAAAATCAAACCAGTCACCAGCTTTGTTGAAGGCCTGGAATGGTTGATGACCGAATCGAAAAAAGGTCTGTATATCCAGCGTTATAAAGGGTTGGGAGAAATGAACCCGGAACAGCTGTGGGAAACCACCATGGATCCAAACACGCGTCGGATGCTGCGGGTCACCATCGAAGACGCCATCGGCGCCGACCAGCTGTTTAACACCCTGATGGGGGACGACGTCGAACCACGCCGCGCCTTTATCGAAGAGAATGCGTTGCGGGTGGCGAATTTGGACGTGTAGTCATACAGCCAACTAAACAATACTGAGCTGAGGCTCGGTTGATGTTTCGTGTAAAAAAACCCGACTTTTCAGTCGGGTTTTTTACGCAAAGCAAAAGTATTGTCCTTTTCTCGTCACACAAGCCGAATGTTAGCTAATAATTGAGGTTTTTTGCCCTCATTCCGACAGAAAATGCCGCGAAGCGCTACAGAAACGCCACGTAAATGGGTATACTTTTCGGTCATTTTTGCAGACTTCCTTCAGCGAATAGGTGCGCCTTTTATGCACAATTACGATATCAAAACTTTTCAGGGACTGATCCTGGCTTTACAGGATTATTGGGCACGCCAGGGTTGCGTCATCGTGCAGCCACTGGATATGGAAGTGGGCGCCGGGACTTTCCATCCGATGACCTTTTTACGCTCGTTGGGGCCAGAGCCAAGCAACGTGGCTTATGTGCAGCCATGCCGCCGACCGACCGATGGTCGTTATGGCGAAAACCCAAACCGCTTGCAGCATTATTATCAGTTCCAGGTCATTCTGAAGCCATCACCTGATAATATTCAGGAACTGTATTTAGGTTCATTGCGCGAACTGGGCATTGATACCCTGGTGCATGATATCCGTTTTGTCGAAGATAACTGGGAATCTCCAACCTTAGGCGCCTGGGGCCTGGGTTGGGAAGTGTGGTTAAACGGTATGGAAGTGACGCAATTTACCTATTTCCAGCAAGTCGGCGGCTTAGAGTGCCGGCCTGTGACCGGCGAGATTACCTATGGTTTAGAGCGTTTGGCGATGTATATCCAGGGCGTCGACAGTATCTATGATCTGGTCTGGACCGATGGACCTATGGGGCTGGTGACTTATGGCGATGTGTTCCACCAGAACGAAGTGGAGCAATCAACCTATAACTTCGAATATGCCGATGTGCCAGCGTTATTTGCTGCTTTTGATCAGCACGAAGCTGAAAGCCATAAGTTGATTGAGCTGGGTTTACCTTTGCCTGCTTATGAGAAAGTGATGAAAGCATCGCATGCATTTAACCTGTTGGATGCCCGGCATGCCATTTCTGTCACTGAGCGGCAACGTTATATTTTACGCGTCCGTACCTTAGCCAAAGCCTGTGCTGAAGCTTATTACGCCGCCCGTGAGAAGCTTGGCTTCCCGTTATGCCGTAACCAAACCCAAGCCAAGCAGGAGGTTTAAGTGGTGCAGGATTTTATTGTTGAGATCGGGACTGAAGAGTTACCGCCAAAGGCGCTACAAACCTTAGCAACGGCCTTTGAACAGAATATTGTGGATGAGCTGACCAAACTCGGTTTGGCGTTTGCAGGCACAGCCTGGTACGCGGCGCCACGTCGGTTAGCGGTGCGGGTCAATCAACTGGCAGCGCAACAGGCAGACAAAATCGTCGAGAAACGTGGTCCGGCCTTAGCAGGCGCTTTTGATGCCGCTGGTGTGCCAACTAAAGCAGCGCAGGCTTGGGCGGCCTCGAATGGGATTAGTGTAGAACAAGCTGAACGGCTGGAAACCGATAAAGGTGCCTGGCTGGTGCATAAAGCCACTGTGTTGGGTGCCGCCACCGTTAGTTTATTGCCTGCGGTGGTCACCACAGCCCTGGCGAAATTGCCCATTGCCAAGCCAATGCGCTGGGGTTATTCCACCGCCGAATTTATTCGGCCAGTGCACACTGTGGTGATGTTATACGGCAATGATGTCGTGCCAGCCACGGTGCTTGGTAAAACCTCTGGCCGTCAGACCAACGGTCATAGATTCCATGCGCCAGCATTGGTGGACATTGCCAATGCCGAGAGTTATTTAGCTACCTTGGAACAAGCTTTTGTGGTGGCGGATTACGCCAAACGCCGTGCTTTTATCGCCGCTGAAGTCGCGAAAACTGCCGCCAGCTTACAAGGCGTGGTGGCGCCTGATGAAGCCTTGCTGGATGAAGTCACCTCGCTGGTGGAATGGCCGGTGGTTCTGGTAGGGAGCTTTGAAGAGCGGTTCTTACAGGTACCGGCGGAGCCGTTGATTTCTACGATGAAGGATAATCAGAAATACTTCCCGCTGCTGGATAGCCATGGCAAGTTACTGAATAAGTTTATCTTTGTCACCAATATCAATAGCAAAGATCCGAGCCAGATTATTTCCGGTAACGAAAAAGTGGTGCGGCCACGGCTGACCGATGCGCAATTTTTCTTTGGCGTCGATCAAAAAACCAAGCTGGCCGAGCGGCTGGATAGCTTAAGCACAGTGTTGTTTCAACAAAAACTCGGCACCTTGCGCGAGAAGTCCGAGCGGATTGCCCAGTTATCGGCCTATATCGCCGGTAAAATTGGGGCCAATGTCGAGCATGCGCAGCGCGCTGGTTTGTTATCGAAAACCGATTTGATGACCAATATGGTCGGTGAATTCCCAGAAACCCAGGGCATTATGGGCATGCACTATGCTCGGCTCGATGGTGAACCGGAAGCGGTCGCTCTGGCGCTGAATGAGCAGTATCAGCCCCGTTTTTCTGGGGATGCATTACCAGCGCAACTGGAAAGCTGTGCGGTGGCCATTGCCGATAAATTGGATTCGCTGGTCGGTATTTTTGGTATTGGTCAGGCACCAAAAGGCGATAAAGATCCCTTTGCGCTGCGGCGTGCCGCCATCGGTGCCCTGCGCATCATGGTAGAAAAACAGCTGCCACTTGATCTGCTGGACTTAATTGCGGTGTCACAACAGACCTTTGGCGACAAACTGACGCAAGCGACAGTGGTGGAAGAAGTGCTGGAATTTATGCTAGCGCGTTTCCGTGCCTGGTATGAAGCTGAAGGTTATGCGGTTGACGTGATCCAGGCCGTGCTGGCGCGTCGTCCAACCAATCCGGCCGATTTTGACCGTCGGGTCAAAGCAGTGGCTGAATTCCGTAAACTGGACGCCGCCAGTGCGCTGGCTGCAGCCAACAAGCGGGTGGCGAATATCCTGGCCAAAGTTGAAGCTGAGTTGCCACAGCAGATCAACCGCAATCTGTTACAGCCTGGTGCTGAACAAGCGCTCGCCGACGCGCTGGCAGCCAAGCAGACTGAGTTAAGCCAGTTGTTCCAGGCCGGTGATTACAACACTGCTTTAAGCACTTTGTCGTCGTTACGGCAGGTGATTGACCAATTCTTTGATGAAGTGATGGTGAATGTTGAGGATCAAGCCGTGCGGCAAAACCGACTGGCGCTGTTGAATCAACTGCGGCAGGCGTTTTTATTTGTCGCCGATATTGCAGTGCTGCAATAACAGCACACAGACTATAAAAAAAGGAGCTGCGGCTCCTTTTTTTATATCAGGCCACAAATCAGCAACTAACCAGATTACGGCCATTGGCTTTAGACTGATACAGCTTTTGGTCGGCGAACTGGATCGCTTGCTGAAACTGGCTGGCATCCAGTGCCGCCGCCACGCCAAAGCTGCAGGTGATGACTAGATCCGGATGCTCGGCCAATAACCTTTGCTGGGCAATGGCGGCCCGCACTTTGTCGGCCACTTTACAGGCATCGCTCAGTGTCGTGTGCGGTAACAACAATAAAAACTCTTCGCCACCATAACGACAGGCTAAATCCTGGGTGCGTAATTTATGCCGGAATAATAAAGCGATTTGCTGTAATACCAAATCACCTTGACCGTGACCAAAGCTGTCATTGATATGTTTAAAGTGATCCAGGTCGGCCATCAGCACTGCCAATGGAAAAAAATGCTCTGGTTGCTGCAGAAAATGTTCTGGCAGCGCTTCGTCAACAAAGCGCCGATTGGCTAATTGGGTCAGCGCATCAGTATTGGCTTCATTTTCTTTACTGCGTTGCAGTAAAGCCATCGACTGATGGCTACGTTCACGAAAATGTTCATTGATCCAACTGACAGCGGTGAGGGTGATTAATGAAGCAATAAAACGTGATTTTTCAGCGTCTTGGTACTGCGCAAGAATTAAATCCGGCCAGTACAACAGCAGGGCCAGCAATGAACATAATAAAAGACTCAGGCTTAAACCATAACGGGAGCCGAGCAAGCCAAAAATAATGGGCGGGAATGGAAAAGCCCAATACAGGGCGGTATTGTGATAGCCGCCTTGCGCCACCAGCCCCAACACAAAGGTGGACACCAAGGCACTTTCAATCCAGCAGGCCAGTTCTAACTGCTGGCTATAGTGAAACCAACCGGCATTGAGTAAAAACACGGTCGCACTGCCAAACAGGATCAATTGCAGCAAGGTGTCGTCATGCCATAAATGCTGGATGGCCAGCACCAGCATCATGGCGGAAGTGATATAACTGACAAACAGCAGAATAAAACGGCGGCGGACCTGATCAATGGTTGCTGCTTTGCTGATCAAAGGTTTAGGCTGTACCACATCGCAGGATCCAGAGCAGATGAATAGCATTCAGTCTGGAGTGGTAACGCCAAAATAACAAGTTTAGCCAGCGTTTTTTTTCAGCAAATAACGGTATGGCAGGCTCGTGGTGTCCTGGGCTAGTAATTCATGCTCCATAAAACGACAAAAGGCCGGTATATCGCGGGTCGTCGCCGGATCGTCGGCAATAATCAGTAAGGTCTGCCCCGGTTGCATCTTGCGGATAGAAAGCCTGGTCATCATCACCGGCTCAGGACAGCGCAAGCCGAGAGCATCCAGTTGTTGGTCAGCATGGAGAAACAAATCCGACATCAGCTTTTTCCGCCGCAGTAAAAAGCCGTTATGGTAACGGCTTGTGCGGCTGATTTCAAAAAAATTGACCACTGACTCATCGCTAGCAAAGTGATATACCGCAAAGTGCGGCTGAAAGTTGGCAAGTTGTCAGGCTTTTAACAGGATTGCAGCAACGGATAATAATAATGCACCCGATCCCGTGGCACGCCATCGACCAGATCCAGTTGTTGATGGGAAAAGATAAAGCCCAGTTTCTCGGCAGCGCGGCGGGAGCGCATATTGTTGCTGCCAATACAAAGCCAAGCGACCTCGGCAAACTGGGCGGCATAATCCAGCATCAGTTTTTTCAGTTCAGCATTGGTGCTGCCGCCCCAATAAGGCCGGGTTAAAAAGGTATAACCAATCACAATATGGCGTTTGGCAGGGTCCCAGTCATAATAACGACTACTGCCAATCACTTGTTGCTGGTGATGATCGACAATAGTAAAAGCACTGCCCGACGCCAGCGCACCTTGTAAAAAGCCAGCAAATATCTCAGGTTGATAGCGGTTTGGTTCTGGATGCTGTTGCCAAATCAGCGGATCGCTGGCAGCCTGGGTTAAATCGGCAAAATGCTCTGCTTGTAGCGGTAGCAAAGTAATATGTTGACCCTTTAACACTGGCTGAAAAGCCACATCTGACATCTTTGAACCCTATATGCAAAATAGCTGGCTGTACAACAGCTTTCGCCGGCTATCTTGCCAAGAATGCTGCGGCTTTGTCCAGCAGCGTTTACTTTTTTATCACATAAGTCAGGTCGTCTGCTGGTGGTTGTTGGCTTGAGTCGTTGCCGCTGTTTGATCGTTCGGGATAAAAAAGGGCTGAGTATCAGTCAGCCCTTTGTAGATCCTTTGTCAGCAGAAAAAAGGGTTCAGTTAACCATCAACCCGCTCAAATACAGTGGCAATGCCCTGGCCTAGGCCAATACACATAGTGGCTAAACCGTATTTGCCGCCTTTGCTTTCCATCACGTTTAATAAAGTGGTGGAAATACGCGAACCAGAACAACCCAGTGGGTGACCGAGGGCAATAGCACCGCCGTTTAAGTTCACCTTGGTTTCTTTCACTTCCAGCAAGCCTAAGTCTTTCATCACCGGCAACGCCTGGGCAGCAAAAGCTTCGTTCAGCTCGAAGAAATCGATTTGACCTATGTCTAAACCAGCGGCTTTGAGCGCTTTTTTCGACGCTGGCACCGGACCATAACCCATAATAGACGGGTCACAACCGGCCACACCCATGCCAATGACGCGGGCGCGGATTTTCAGGCCCAGCGCGCGCGCTTTGTCTTCGCTCATCACCAGCATGGCAGAAGCGCCATCGGATAAGGCTGAAGAGGTACCAGCCGTGACTGTACCGTTGGCCGGATCAAACACCGGCCGCAGCGCAGCTAAGGATTCCACTGTGGTTTCCGGACGAATGACTTCGTCGGTATCAAACAGCTTTAACACACCATCAGCATCGTGGCCTAAACAGGGCAGAATTTCGTTTTTAAAACGGCCTTGCAGCGTGGCTTCATGCGCTAAACGATGGGAGCGGGCGCCAAATTCATCCTGGTCCTGCCGGCTGATACCATGCATTTTACCAAGCAATTCAGCAGTTAAGCCCATCATACCGGCAGCTTTGGCCACAGATACACCTAAACCAGGGTGGAAATCGACACCGTGCGTCATAGGCACATGGCCCATATGCTCGACACCACCAATTAAATACACTTCACCCATGCCCATGGCAATAGAACGCACGGCATCGTGCAGCGCTTGCATCGACGAACCGCACAGACGGTTGACCGTCACTGCAGGCACAGAGTGCGGGATACCGGCCAATAAAGCCGCGTTACGCGCCACGTTAAAACCCTGTTCCAGTGTTTGTTGCACACAGCCCCAAATCACATCATCAATCTCGCTTGGATCCAGACCTGGATTACGTTCTAAAATGCCGCTCATCACATAAGCAGACAGTTGTTCAGCACGGACATTACGGAAAATACCGGCTTTTGAGCGACCCATCGGGGTCCGGATGCAGTCGACAATCACAGCTTGTTTCATGGTAATTCTCCGCAATTAAACCGGGTAAAACACCTGGCCGTTGGCAGCCATGGCGCGGGTTTTGTCAGTCACCTGGTAGATTTCACCCAAGTGCGCGTATTGGTCGGCCATAGCGACAAAGTTGGCCAGGCCAATAGTGTCGGCATAACGCAAAGGACCACCGCGGAACGGAGGGAAACCTAAACCGTAAATCAAGCCCATATCGGCTTCAGCCGCTGAGGCAACAATGCCTTCTTCTAAACAACGAATGGCTTCGTTGATCATTGGCACCATAGTGCGGGCGATAATTTCTTCCGCCGAGAACTCTTTAGCCGGTGCAGCGATACCTGCTAACAAAGCGGTGCTGGCTGCATCCAGGTCTTTTTTCGGTTTGCCTTTGGCATCTTTGCTGTAGGCGTAAAAACCAAGGCCATTTTTCTGACCAAAACGCTGGGCGTTGTACATAGCGCTGACCGGGTCGTTATCGACTTTCGCCATCCGCGTCGGGAAACCATCTGCCATCACATCTGTACAATGATGGGCAGTATCTAAACCCACCACATCGAGCAGATAAGCCGGGCCCATTGGCCAGCCAAATTGTTTCTCCATCACTTTGTCTACTTTGGCAAAGTCGGCACCATCCAGCACTAACTTGCTAAAACCGGCAAAATAAGGGAACAACACACGGTTCACATAAAAACCAGGGCAGTCGTTGACGACGATTGGCGATTTACCCATTTTGGCGGCGTAAGCCACTACTGCAGCAATGGTTTCGTCTGAAGTGTCTTTACCACGGATAATTTCCACCAATGGCATCTGGTGCACCGGGTTAAAGAAGTGCATACCGCAGAACCGGCTTGGATCTGCTAAGTTGGCGGCTAAGGCGTTGATGGAGATCGTCGAGGTATTTGACGTGATAATGGCATCGCTACCCACCACAGTTTCGATTTCTTTCAGTACCGCGCCTTTGATTTTCGGGTTCTCGACCACAGCTTCAACAACGATGTCGACGCCTTTGACGGTTTCATTCGACAGTGTTGGTGTAATAGAGGCAATCACTTTAGCCATACCGGCCGCATCTAAACGCTTACGCTCGACTAATTTGCCGAGTAGCTTAATGGCTTCGCCCATGCCCAGTTGCAGTGCTTTGTCGTTGATGTCTTTCATCACCACCGGCACGCCTTTAGAGGCTGATTGGTAGGCGATACCGCCGCCCATAATGCCAGCGCCTAATACCGCGGCTTTGTTGACGGCTTTTTTCGCCAGTTTACCGGCTTGTTTGGCTTTGCCTTTAATCAGTTGATCGTTCAGGAACAAGCCAATTTGGGCGGTGGCGGCATCAGTTTTTGCCAGCTTGGCAAAACCGGCGTTTTCCAGTGCCACAGCGCCAGCCCGATCCAGCCGGGCGGCTTTTTCAATGGTTTCAACTGCTAACATTGGCGCCGGGTAATGTTTACCGGCGTTGGCAAACACCATGCCTTTGGCGGTGTTGAAGCTCATGATGGCTTCAGTTTTATTCAGTTTGAGTGGCGATAATTTGGCAGCGCGCTTTTTGCGCCAGTCCAGCTTGCCAGCAATGGCGTCTTGCACCATAGATAAGGCTGCCGCCATCAGTTTGTCTGGCGCCACTACGGCATCGATTGCGCCTTCTTTTAGGGCTTGCTCAGCACCGCGCTCTTTGCCGGTGGTGATCCATTCCATCGCAGTGTCGGCACCGACAATGCGCGGCAGGCGGGCGGTGCCGCCAAAACCTGGCATCAGGCCTAATTTGACTTCTGGCAGACCAATTTTGGTGCTGGTATCAGCTACGCGGTAATCGGCCGTTAATGACCATTCACAGCCGCCGCCCAAGGCAAAACCTTTTAAAGCAACCACGGTGGGAACTGGTAAATCCTCTGCCAGGTCGAAGATGTCGGATGCTTGTTTAATCCAGGGAATTAAATCTGCCTCCGGCTTTTGGAAAGTGGCGAGGAATTCAGTAATATCAGCACCAACGATGAAGGTTTCTTTGGCACTGCTGTAGATTAAACCTTTGAGATTGTTATCCTGATGCAGGATTTCCAGCGCTGCGCGGCAATCAGCCAGCGTCTGCTGGTCAAATTTGTTTACCGAGCCGGCTGCGTTAAAGGTAAACTCGGCAATACCGTCGGCAATGTATTGCACGGTAATGCTGGAACTCTGGTAGATCATGGATGTTCTCCTTCGTCGCGTGGGTGACAGATGCTTTTTATATCGCAACAGGTCAGATGAGTCTTGTGCAGGTCCAGTGTGTCGCGGTTCAGAAAAAAATTCAACCGTTATTTAAACGCTTGTTTGAATTGGCCGTCGGCACCTGTGTAACTATAGGTGGTATTTATACAGATGTGGCAACTGAAATTCAGGTTAGTAGGGACAGTCCGGGCGCGCGCTTTACTGCTGGCGTCAGCGTTTAGTCTATTGGCACTGCCGGTGCTGGCCGCACCGTCAGACGCTGTGCTGCGTGAGCGTTTCTTGCAGGCAGAAAAGGGCATTCATAAAGCAACGCCGGAGCAAGCTGCGCGGATGTTGCGTGAGCTGCATGATTATCCATTGAAGCCATATCTGGAGCTGGAATTACTGAGCCGTTCGCTTGCGGATACCGGCCGGGTGCAAAACTTCCTCAACCAACATCAAGGCTCACCGCTGGAGTGGACGCTGAAAAAACGTTGGTTGATGTATCTGGCCAGCATTGGTCTCAGCCAGCCATATCTGAAAAATTATCAGATGGGCACTGATACCGTGCTGGATTGTTATGCGCTCCAACTGCGGCTGCAAAATGAACCCGCCGCCGGGATCTGGCCTGCTGTGGCAGACCTCTGGACCGTCGGGGAGTCCAGACCGAAAGAATGTGATGCGTTATTTAGCCGCTGGCAAAAGGCCGGTCAGCGCACGCCTGAGGTGGTGTGGGCGCGGTTGAAGAATGTTGCCAATGGTGGCGACGAGCGGATTATTCCTTATCTGCGTACTTTACTGCCGAAAAATCAGCAATACCTGGGCGATAAATGGAAGCAAGTGATTGAAAATCCTGGGTTAGTGCAGCGACAAAAATTTCTGCCGTTGAAACATCGCTGGGAGCGGGAAATTCTGGCCTTTGCGCTGAAAAAAATGGTCTGGAAACAACCGGAACAGGCGCTGAAAGTTTGGCAGCGTTATGAAGCCGATCCACAATTTACCAAAGGGCAGCGTATTGATGTCGCGCGGCAATTTGCTATTGCGCTGGCCAGTAAGGATGATCCGCGCGCCAGCAAATTTATTGCCATGGTGCCGGTGGAACTGAAAGATGATTTATTTATTCAGTGGCAACTGGCGTCGTTATTACGGCAACAGCGCTGGGCTGACGTCGAAAAAATGCTGCTGGAGTTACCGCAGGAAAGTCTGAAAAAAGATCATCTGCAGTATTGGCTGGCACGTTCTTATCAACAGCAAGGCAAAACTGATGCTGCCCAGCAAGTGCTGGCGGATGTAGCGCGCCAGCGCAGTTATTATGGCTTTATGGCTGCAGCTAAATTGGGATTAAAACCAAGCTTGGCGCACAAACCTGTGCCGGTAACGGCAGCGCAATATCAGGCCTTTAAGCAAAGTGGTTCTATCGCCAGAATGTATGAATGGGAAGCCATTGGTCGACCAAACGCCGCTAAGCGCGAGCTGACGTTTCTGCAAAAGTACGGTTCGGAAACGCAGAAGCTGAGTGCGGCCAAGTATGCTTATGACAAAGGCTGGTATGACAGAGCGATTTTCGCGCTGGCGGATGCCGGCTATTGGGATGACGTTGATATGCGTTTCCCGATGGTGTTTAACAAAGAAATTCAAAAACATGCCAAGGCTGCTCGGGTTGATCCGGCTTGGGCTATGGCGATCACCCGGCGTGAAAGTACCTTTATTCCAACGGCAAAATCACCTGTGGGGGCCCATGGTTTGATGCAAATTATGCCGCAAACCGCCAAGCACATCACCGGACGGCGGGTGGCGGTGGAAACTTTGTATAATCCAAACACCAATATTGATATGGGCACCGATTATCTGAATTATCTGATGCGGCAAAATGACAATAACCTGGTGTTCGCCACCGCTTCTTATAATGCTGGTTATAGCAGAGTGAAAAGCTGGTTGCCGAAACATGGCCAGATGCCGATTGATATCTGGATTGAAACTATTCCTTTTAAAGAAACGCGCGAGTACGTCAAAGCCGTGCTGGCTTATTACCAGATTTACAATATCCGGATGAACCAGACACATGATGTATTTGTACCTTTAAGTACGATGCAGGTGGGGCAGCCTTCTTAAGCCTCAGTACGTTAAATTTGTCAGTGGCAACAGACCTGGGTTTGATTGCCGCTGTTGTTCACAATCACAATGGGACCAGCCATGCGACCAGCTTACCAATCTCTGTACGCCGCTCACTTGTTTGAGTTACAACAACGCACCAAAGCCGTGTTAGCCCGGGAAAACCTGGATGCGCTCGTCATTCACTCCGGCCAGGCCAAACGCCAGTTTCTCGACGATATGGATTATCCATTTAAGGTCAATCCACTATTTAAAGCCTGGTTACCTTTGGTGGATAACCCGCATTGCTGGTTGTTGGTAGATGGCGTCAATAAACCTAAGCTGGTGTTTTATCTGCCGGTCGATTTCTGGCATAAAGTGCCGGATGCGCCGACAGACTTCTGGGCTGGTTTTTTTGATATCGAACTGATTGATAAACCAACCAAAGTGGAAAAACTGTTGCCTTATGACAAAGCGCGGTTGGCTTATCTGGGTGAACAGCTGGAACTGGCGCGGGCGCTTGGTTTTACCGAGTTAAACCCGGAAGGGGTGCTGAGCTACCTGCATTATCACCGGGCTTATAAAACTGATTATGAGCTGGCCTGCATGCGGGAAGCCAACCGTATTGCGGTGACCGGTCATCGTGCTGCCGAAGCAGCATTTCGCGCCGGTGGCAGTGAATTTGACATCCAACTGGCCTATTTAGCGGCGGTGCAGCAAAGCGAAAATGAAGTGCCATACGGCAATATCATTGCACTGAATCAAAACGCGGCTATCTTGCATTACACAGTGCTGGCGCGGCAAAAGCCTACAGCGCATCACTCATTTTTAATTGATGCCGGCGCTTCTTTTCATGGTTATGCTGCTGATATCACCCGCACTTACAGTGCGCAGGAGGATGAGTTTGCTGCGTTGATCCAGGCGATGAATGCGGTGGAACTGCAACTGGTCGACAGCCTGAAACCTGGGATTAAGTACACTGAAGTGCATTTAAAATCACATCAACTGATCGCCAATGTGCTGGCAGATTTTGATCTGGTGCAGTTGGGCGCTGATGCCATTGTCGAAAGCCAAATCAGCCGCACTTTTTATCCACATGGCATTGGTCATCACCTTGGTTTACAGGTGCATGATGTCGGTGGTTTTATGGCGGATGAGCGCGGTACGCACGTCAGTGCACCGGACAATCATCCGTTTTTGCGTTCGACCCGGCTGATTGAACCCGGCATGGTGTTTACCATTGAGCCAGGGCTGTATTTTATTGATTCATTGCTGGCGGATCTTAAACAAACTGAGCATGGCAAGTATGTTAACTGGCATAAAGTCGATGCGTTCCGCAAATTTGGCGGCATCCGCATTGAAGATAACGTCATAGTGCACCGTGATCGCAATGAAAATATGACCCGCGAGCTGGGTTTGGCGTGATGAGCTGGCCGTATCAACGGCCGGTGTTGGCCCTGGTGGCGAAGCACTTTGACTATGGTGCTTCGTTCTGTCTGACCTGAAGGAGCAGGATACAATGACTATTCAACCGATCTTATCCAGCAATCGCTTAATGTTAAGACCTTTTTCATTAAGCGATGCGCCCCGGGTGCAATTATTGGCAGGCGATCGCCGTGTGTCGTTGATGACGGTGAATATTCCTTATCCTTACACTGATGGTCTGGCCGAGCAGTGGATCAGCACGCATGCCGCCAGCTTTCAAAGTGGCGACGCTATTATTTATGCCATCACGCTGGCGCACAATGATGAGCTGATTGGCACTGTCAGCCTAACCCAGCGCACCAGCACGGACGCCAATCTCGGCTACTGGATTGGCGTGCCGTATTGGGGGCAGGGTTATTGCACTGAAGCTGCGGCTGCTTTAGTTGAATTCGGCTTTAAGCAATGCGGTATTCCGCTGATTTATGCCAGACATCTGCAGGCGAATCCTGCTTCAGGCCGGGTCATGCTGAAGAATGGTTTTCGCCATATTCGCACTTTAAGTCTGGATATTCAGGGTGAAACTCAGGTGTTAGAGCACTACGAGCGCAGCGCATAAAGGTCATCGCTTGTCGGTCGCCATGGCGCCGGTGGCAATAGTTTAGTGTAAAATGATCGGGCATCATCGTATGCGTAAGTTTTATTGTTTGATTGGAGTCTGACCCGATGATCCCTTGGTATCTTGCCAGCGCTGTGGTGGCAAAAACGTCGTTATTAGGTTTAGGTGCAGTTACTTTATTGCTGTGCCTGTTGGCATTGCTGGCGCTGCGGCTATTTGGCGGCAATTTATCCGCGCCGTTACGACAGCGCATTGGCCAAATTTTCCGCACTGGCTTGTATCTGCATCTGGCCACTTACCTGATGCTGATTGTCAAAATGTGGCTGATTGAAGGCTGGCAAGACGTACCGGCATTTTTACTCAGCCATCTGGTACTGCACCATGCCTTCTCGGCGCTGATCGCCACTGTGCTGATTGTGCTGACAATCCGGATTTATAACCACCGCAGCGCCGGGGTGTTGTAGTTGTCGACGAACTGGTCGGCAACAGGGTTGAGTGTCCGTGACAACGGATAGTTTTGTTTTTAGCTTGCAGCTGGCGGCTTTTAACAGCGTTTCGCCGTTGGCGAGTTACTTATTTTATCAATGCCTGCGGCATTGACCCTTCGGACCGGCAGAACCGTTCAAATGCTAAAGCATTTGTGCTTCGCCACAGCATGGCAGGATGCCATGTTGAGCAGCTATGCTGACCCTTTAGGGTGAGCCACATGGATGTGGTGAATAAAATAAGTAACCAACAAAAGGCGACCCCGGATCGCTCGACAGCGCTTGCGCTGAACAGCTTTAGCTGGTCCGAAGGACAGGGCGCTGCCCGTGTAAAGCCCGCAATAAAATTGGGCGTTTGAGGTAACGCCGCAACTCGCGGGCTGCTAGCGTCAGCCCGCTGATAATCGTTATAAAAACAACGCACTGACCTGGAATAAGCGTTCCACTTCGCCGATGTACTTTTTATCCACCAGGAACAAAATCACATGGTCGTCGGTGGCGATTTCGGTGCTGTCGTGGGCGATCATGACTTCGTCACCACGCACGATAGCGCCTATGGTGCAGCCTGGCGGCAGTTTGATTTTGCCAATGGTCTGACCGACCACTTTTGAGGTGGTTTTGTCGCCGTGCGCAATAGCTTCAATGGCCTCGGCAGCGCCGCGGCGTAGCGAGTACACGTTGACGATATCACCGCGCCGGACGTGGGTTAGCAGCGCTGAGATGGTGGCTTGTTGCGGCGATACCGCAATATCCACTTCACCGCCTTGCAGTAAATCGACATAAGCGCCGCGTTTAATCAGCACCATGGTTTTTTGCGCGCCCATCCGCTTGGCTAACATCGCCGACATAATATTGGCTTCGTCATCGTTGGTAACCGCCAAAAAGACATCCACCTGGTCGATGTTTTCTTCTTCCAATAATTCTGGATCTGACGCATCGCCGGCGTAAACCACAGTGTTTTCCAGTGTACTGGACAGATATTCGGCCCGTTCTTTACTGCGCTCAATCAGTTTCACACTGTGAGTTTTTTCCAGCGCTTTGGCCAAACCAAAACCAACATTACCGCCGCCAGCAATCATAATGCGGCGATAACTAGATTCCAGTTTTTGCAGTTCGCTCATCACGGCGCGGATATGCTTAGTGGCCGCGACAAAAAACACTTCGTCGTCGGCTTCAATAATAGTGGTACCAATAGGTTTGATGGCATGACCACGGCGATAAATGGCGGCGACCCGGGCATCAATATGCGGCATATGCTCCCGCAGCGTCGACAGGGCATGCCCGACCAATAAACCGCCGTAATAGGCTTTTACCGCCACTAGGCTGACTTTACCACCTGCGAACTCGACCACTTGCAGCGCACCAGGATAATCAATCAAGCGGCGGATATAGTCAGTGACCAGGGTTTCTGGCGCAATAAAGTGGTCGACCGGCATATCATCTTTATTAAACAGCTGATCGCGGTATTTGATGTATTGATTAGTCCGGATGCGCGCCACTTTGGTCGGAGTATTAAAAATACTGTAGGCCACCTGACAAGCGACAATATTGACTTCATCGCTGTTGGTGACGGCAATAATCATATCGGCATCTTCGGCGCCGGCTTTTTTTAGAATATCCGGGTGGGCACTGTGACCATGCACCACCTGTAAATCAAATTTGTCCTGTAGCGCCCGCAGTTTGTCGGCGTTGATATCAACCACAGTGATATCGTTTTCTTCACCGACTAAGTTCTCTGCCAGCGTCGCACCGACTTGGCCAGCACCTAAGATTATGATTTTCATCCGTTTGCCTTTTTCTGCAGCTTGGCATAAAAGAAGCCGTCAGCCGCTTGTTCGCCGGGTAACAATTGCCATTGGCTGGCGGTGATATCAAGCCCGAGTGCCACAGCTGTGGCATCTGGATGATGTGCCAGAAATTGCTGAATTTGTTGCTGGTTTTCCGCCGGCAATACACTGCAGGTGGCGTATAACAAAGTGCCGCCTGGTTTGAGCAAAGGCCAAATCTGGATCAGAATTTGTTGTTGCAGTGTCGCCAGCGCGGCGATATCCGCGGCTTTGCGTAGCCAGCGAATATCAGGATGACGGCGAATCACGCCAGTGGCCGAGCAGGGCACGTCCAGCAGAATGCGGTCAAACTGCTGGCCATCCCACCATTGTTTGGGGGTGGCGGCATCGGCGGCCTGGATCTCAGCCTGGTGGCCGAGTCGTTGCAGGTTGTCGTGCACCCGTTGTAACCGGCTGGCGTCTTTATCCAGTGCCAGCACTTGGGCTGCTGGTGCAATTTCCAGTAAATGACCGGTTTTCCCACCTGGGGCACAGCAGGCATCCAGCACCCGTTCGCCATCTTGCGGTGCCAACAACTGCGCCGCAAATTGCGCCGCTAAATCCTGCACCGCAAACCAGCCATCGGCATAACCCGGCAGCAACAACACATCCATCGGTTGGGTCAGTAAAATTGCTTGTGGCAAACGAGGGTCTGGCTGACTAAAGGCAATATCAGCGGCGCTGAGCGCTGCGGCAAAAGCTTCAACGGAGATCCGACGCGTATTCACCCGCAACCATAACGGCGCTTTTTGCTGGTTCGCTGCCAGAATGTCCTGCCACTGCTCGGGATAAGCTTGCTGCAGTGATTGTACCAGCCAGGATGGATGACAGTGCTGTACTGCAGTGGGGGCCTGAGTGAGATCAAACAGTTCAGGTTTACGCTGAACCGAACGCAATACGCCATTGATCAGCTTGGTCATCGACTGGCCTTTCAACGAGCGCGCCGCTTCGACCGTTTCACCAATGGCGGCGTGATCCGGTACCCGCAAAAATTTCAGTTGGTAGATACCAACGTAAATTAAAAACTGCAGTGGCCTCAGCTGTTTAATCAACGGTTTTGCCATCAGTTGCTGGCAGACATAATCCAATAGTGGTAATTGTCGCATCACGCCAAAGCAAATTTCTTGCAGCAGTGCTTTGTCGGCTGGATTGTCGAACTGTTGCTGCGCTTTGGGCAACACATCTGATAACGACTTGCCTTGATCGACCACTTGGTAACAACAGGTGGCAGCCACGGCCCGTAAATTAGCGCTCATAGCGGCGAACCTGCAGTCTGAGCAGATGTCAGTACTGTGCCGACACTAAACCAGTCGGCGCGGCCATTGAGGAAATCAGCTGCCGCCATGGCTTTTTTACCAGCCGGTTGTAGCAACTGTAAGACCAGCGCACCTTCAGCTGTGGCGATGGCGATGCCTTTTTTATCAGCCCGCAGCACAGTACCTGGTTCAGCTGTGGTGCTGATCGCTTCGACACTGGCTTGCCAGATTTTCAATTGTTGGTTGGCAAGTGCTGGCTGACTTTGGGCTAAATGCTGCAGTGACAAATAACTGACCGGCCATGGATTAAAAGCACGGATTTCCCGTTCCAGCGCCGCAGCCGGTTTGTGGAAGTTAAGTTCTGCTTCTTCTTTACTGAGTTTTTCCGCGTAGTTGGCCTCGGCGTCAGACTGTGCGACGGCTTTGGCCTGCAGCGCCGGTAAATCGTGCAACGCTGCCAGCAGGGCTTGTGGCCCAATGGCCGCAAGTTTGTCATAGAGCGTGGCCGAAGTATCACTGGCGCTAATGGGTAAACTGGCGGTGCTGAGCATAGCGCCAGTATCCAGGCCTTCGTCCATTTGCATAATAGTGACACCCGTTTCGCTATCACCGGCCCACAGGGCGCGCTGAATAGGTGCGGCGCCGCGCCAGCGTGGCAACAAGGAACCATGTACGTTAATACAGCCCAGTCTTGGTGTATTCAGCACAATAGTTGGCAAAATCAACCCGTAAGCGACCACAATCATCAAATCAGCCTGTAACGCGGCCAGCTCTTGCTGGGCCTTGGCTTTTTTCAGTGATTTCGGCTGATAGACTGGCAGTTGATGTTGCAACGCCAATTGCTTCACCGGACTGGCTTGCAATTGCTGGCCACGACCGGCGGGTCTATCGGGTTGACTGTAAACGGCGACGACCTGATGGCCAGCATCCAGTAACGCCTGCAAATGACGGGCGGCGAAATCCGGCGTACCGGCAAAAATAATACGTAATGGAGTCACTTCAAATCCTGTGATGGCTTAACGTGCCGCGTTGCGGGCTTCTTTTTCCAGCTTTTTCTTGATCCGATCCCGTTTCAGCGGTGACAGGTAATCGATAAATAACTTGCCCAACAGATGGTCCAGCTCATGCTGCAAACAAATTGCCAGCAGGCCATCGGCCTTTAATTCAAACCATTCACCGGCGCTGTTTTGCGCTTTGACTGTGACTTCGGCCGCCCGTTCCACATTGGCATAACTTTGTGGCACTGACAAACAGCCTTCTTCATAAGTGGTATCACCGCTTTTGGCGAGAATTTCCGGGTTGATCAGCACCAGCGGCTGGTCGCGGCTTTCAGAGACATCAATCACCACCACACGCTGATGGACATTGACCTGAGTGGCCGCCAGACCGATACCATTTTCGGCATACATGGTCTCCAGCATATCCGCCACCAACTGGCGGGTCTGGTCAGTAATAGTGGCTACTGGCTTGGCAATAGTGCGTAAACGATCGTCGGGATAATGCAATACGGTTAAGACTGTCATGGTACCTACAAAATTGTGCGTTGTTTAACTATCTGTGATATGGTCTAATTTTAGCCATTAATCGAAAGTATTAATAGCGCAGTCTGCAATAATTACCCTGAGTCAGAGCCCAAGGAAGCTGGCATGCTGAAAATTTTCACCATTTCTGTCGCGGCTTTGTTACTTTGCTTTTCAGTGACAATCTCCGCAAATCAATTGGCTGTCAAAGCGGATGCCCCCAAAAGTTACCTGGTTAAAGAAGGAGATACCTTATGGCATATTTCCGGATTATACCTCGAACACCCCTGGTTGTGGCCACAGTTATGGCAAGTGAATCCACAAGTCCAAAATCCGCATCTGATTTATCCCGGCGACAGACTAACGTTAAGCTATGATGCCAATGGCCGGCCGCAATTAGCGCTGAATCAGGCGGGCATCCGACTATCACCAGATACCAGTGGTCCTGTGGCGGCGCGTGACGTGCGCGCTGCAGTACAAAAACTCAGCCCGCGTAGCCGGCAAACCAATAAAATCAGCCAGGCGGTGACAACTTTGCCGCTCAGTATGATTCGGCCCTTTTTGACTTATGAACAAGCGCTTAGTCAGGAAAAAATCGATGCGCTGCCTTATGTGCTGGGTGCCGATGAACAGATCAAAAATGCCAATGACAATCATCTGCTGTACGTCAAAGGGAGGTTGGATCCACAAACTGGTTATGCTATTTACCGGCAGGGCAAGGCTTATCTGGATCCCAGTAGTCAGGCCTTATTGGGTTATGAAACTATTCTGGTCGCAACGGCCAGGGTGGTCAAAGCTGGGGATGGTCTTGCTGAGCCGGCTACAGTGCAAGTAATTGATATTAAGCAAGAAATAAAGCAGGGGGATAAATTATTACCGGCTGCTGAAGGACAATCACTGCCCGCCTTTTTCACCATGCGGGCACCAGAACAACAGATCGAAGGTACCATCATCGATACCACTGCCGATTTACGCGAGTTTTCCAGCTGGGATATTGTGGTGCTGAATCGGGGCGAGCAGGATCAGATTAAACCTGGCCATATGTTTGCCATTTATCGACAATCACCGACAGTGGTCGATAGTGCTCAAGGACCGGTCTATTTGTCTGACGCCAGTAAATACCAGAAGTTGACCGGTGGTATCAATGGCGCTGTGTTGGCGATGCCAAAAGAAAAAGTTGGCCAGTTGATGGTATTTAAAGTCGCAGAATTAAGCAGTTTTGCTATTGTTACTTCCACGGTAAAACCGATCAGAGTTGGAGATATGATCGGCGACTTATAGGGCAGTGCCTACAAGGAAGCTCGCATGGATGATCTGGCGTTATGGCTGGCACTGGCCTCAGTGCCAGCAATGGATATGCACCGCTTGCAGCGGTTACTGGAACATATTCCCCTTAGTGAGTTCTTTGCCGCGAGCCCCACGCAATTACAACATTATGGCCTGACAGCCCGTCAAAGCGAGTTGTTACTGGCACCTGATCATCCACGGATTGACGCTTGTCAGCGCTGGTTGGCGGCAGCGCCGGATCGGCATTTTATCCGTTGTATTGATCCGGCGTATCCACCTTTGCTGCGTCAGATTAAACAGCCGCCGCTGGCGTTGTTTGTGATAGGACAACCGGCCTTGTTGCAGCAACCGCAGCTGGCGATCGTGGGCAGCCGGCAGCCAACGCCAAGTGCCCACCAAACCGCTTTTGAATTTGCCGCAGCCCTGAGCCAGCGTGGCTTGACCATTTGCAGTGGTTTGGCACAAGGTATTGATGGCGCCGCCCATCAAGGCGCGTTATCGGTGCAAGGCGGCACTGTGGCAGTGCTGGGACACGGCTTGCAGCATATTTACCCGAAACAACATAGTGCTTTAACCGCCCAGATTGCGGCGCAAGGGGCTTTAGTCGCTGAATATATGCCAGATCAGCCGCCAAGACCGGAGTTTTTCCCGCTGCGCAACCGGATTGTGGTGGGATTAAGCCTTGGGACTCTGGTGGTCGAAGCGGCGCTGAAAAGTGGTTCGTTGATTAGTGCCGGTTATGCTGCCGAATACAACAGAGAAGTCTTTGCTATACCTGGCTCCATTTACAATCCGCAGGCGGCCGGTTGTCATCAGTTAATTCAGCAAGGCGCTAAATTAACCACTAGTCCGGCCGATATTCTGGATGAATTGGTGGGATTTAAGCCTGCAAGTTTGTCAGTGCAGTCAGAACGTAAAAATAATTGTCAGCAAGCCTTGTTCGAAACCGGCTTGTTGGCTAACGTAGGAGATGAGGCTACGGCAATTGACGTTATCGCAGCGCGGGCGCAATTACCAGTAGCTGACGTATCCATTGCCCTACTTCAGCTGGAACTGACCGGTGAAGTAGCAGTAGTACCTGGTGGCTACATTCGAGTGAGGAGGGCCTGATTATGTTTGATATCCTCGTCTATCTGTTCGAAAACTATATTCATAACGAATCGGAAATTTATGTTAATCAGGCTGATTTGACCCGTGAGCTGGTCAAAGCTGGTTTTCATGATGATGATATTTTTAAAGCGCTGCGCTGGCTGGAAAATCTGTCCAAGTTGCAGGAAAGCCACGTTAAACCTTATTTAACCAAAACCAACTCGACGGCGGTGCGAATTTTTACTGCCGACGAACAACGTAAGCTGGATGCGGAATGCCGCGGTTTCCTGCTGTTTCTCGAACAAATTAACGTACTGGATTTGCCGACCCGGGAAATGGTGCTGGACCGGGTGATGGACTTAGACAGTAAAGAAGTCAGTCTGGAAGATTTAAAATGGGTGGTGCTGATGGTGTTGTTTAATGCCCCAGGTCATGAGACTGCTTATGCCCAGATGGAAGATTTAATTTTTGAAGAACCGACCGGTCCATTGCATTGATGCTGACCACTGTTGGATAAAAACCGGCCGCTAACGCCGGTTTTTGCTTTTTAGCCATGCCGTGCTTTGCTGTTTGCTTGCGTTTGAATTGTGCAATAATAGCGTTTTTCTGATCTTGGGCGTCTGGTTATGTCTGAAGCTCCGTTATTTGCCATTCCTACGCACAAACAAATTTGCCCTTTGTGCCAGCACGAGCTGGTGATGAAGTCCGGTAAACATGGGCCATTTCTTGGCTGTAGCAATTATCCCGTTTGTCACTACATCCAGAATTTACATCCGCATGACAGCACTGTGGTGAAATTGCTGGCGGATAGTCCTTGCCCCAGCTGTGGTGCGGCGCTGGCGGTGAAAAATGGCCGCTATGGCATGTTTATCGGTTGCAGCAATTTTCCTGCATGTCATTTTATTGTGCACGAAGCGGCACCTGAAGTAGCAGATGTGCATTGTCCGCAGTGTCAGCAGGGCAAATTGCTCGAACGCACCAGCAAATACGGCAAAACCTTTTATGGTTGTGAACGGTATCCGGCTTGTGATTTTGTGCTGAATCTAAAACCAGTGGCCGGTACTTGCCGGCATTGTGGTTTTGGCTTGTTGGCAGAGAAAACGACAGCGCATGGTGCTAAGTTATTGTGTGCCAATAAAAAATGTCAGTTACCGCAGGCGGACTGAGCAGTACACATGCTTGTTATGTTGTCGCTGTATGGTGGTGCGCACTAAAGAAAAAGGCCCTGCCGGGCCTTATGGTTTGTGCAATTACAGCTTTTGTTAAGCCTGTTGTTGTAGTTGAGCGGCAACTTCAGCCACTTCCGGGAACTGCGCCGCTGGTAACAACTGAGCTAACGCGACAAAACGTTCGGCCAGTTCAGCCACTGAATTGCCACAAATATTGATATGACCCATTTTGCGGCCGGCTCTTTTCGCTTTGCCATACCAGTGCAGATGACAAGATGGCAGCGCCAGCACCGCTGGATCGACCTTGTCTTCACCGAGGATGTTGACCATCACCGTCGGCCGTACCAGCGCTGTGCTACCTAGCGGTAAACCACAGACTGCCCGCAGATGATTTTCAAACTGGCAGGTATCGCTGCCTTGTTGCGTCCAGTGGCCGGAGTTATGCACCCGAGGCGCTATTTCATTGACAAGCAACTGCTCGCCGACCTGGAAAAACTCCAATGCCAGCACGCCAACATAATCCAACCGGGCCGCCACAGCATCAAACATTTGTTTGGCCTGTTGTTGCAGGTGCTGCTTGGCAGGGACCGCCAGTGATACCGCCAGCACGCCGTCGACATGGTGATTTTCGGTCAGTGGATAGACCACTGTTTCACCTTGAGCATTACGGGCACCAACCAGACTAACTTCGCGGTCAAAGCGCACAAACTGTTCGGCTACTATCGCTTGCGGCAGGGTATGATCGGCACCCGCCATAAAGCTGGCGATATCAGCCCAAATGGCCGCGGCATCTTCAGCGCATTTCAGCCGCCACTGACCTTTGCCATCATAACCCGCCAGTGCGCTTTTTAGCACCAGTGGCAGGCCAAGTGCAGCTATAGCCGCCTGAAATTCAGCTTCAGTACTGACAATCCGATAACCGGCATTGGCAACCCCAGCAGCATCCAACAGTTGTTTTTCCTGCCGGCGGTCGCCACCAGCTTTGATGGCGGTGCTGTTGGGAAAAAACTTGCCGCTTTGCTGACAAATGTCCTGTACCGGATAAGGGATATGTTCAAATTCGGAGCTGACCACGTCGGCTTGAGCCACCGCCTGCGCCAGCGTCAGATTATACTGCTGTTGGGTCACTGGATGCAGCACGGTATGGCTATTGACGTCATAAGCCAACACCTCAATATTCAGCGGTGCACCAGCCAGGGCCATCATCCGCGCCAACTGACCGGCGCCCATTACTAAAACCTGCATCAGTAGTCCTTAGCCGGATCCGGCTGGCTTAGCACAGAGTCTGTTTGTTCTTGCCGGAACGCATCAATTTTTTGTATTAAGGTTGCATCACTAGTGGCCAAAATTTGTGCCGCTAATAAACCGGCATTGGCAGCACCGGCATCACCGATGGCAAGAGTACCAACGGCCACGCCTTTTGGCATCTGGACAATAGATAACAATGAATCCAGCCCTTTTAAGGCCTTAGACTGCACAGGCACGCCCAGCACCGGTAAACTGGTAAAGGCTGCTGCCATGCCTGGTAAATGCGCCGCGCCACCGGCACCGGCGATAATCACTTTTAAACCGCGACTGGCGGCAGCACCGGCGTATTCAGCCAGCAAGTGTGGGGTTCTGTGGGCAGACACAACTGTGGTCTCGTAACTGATACCAAATTTATCTAACATGTCCGCTGCATTTTTCATGGTGGGCCAATCAGATTTTGAACCCATAATGATACCGACTTTCATTGCTGTTTCCTCAAAACCGCCAGCTGCTGGCATAATAGCCGGCTATTATAGCCATCTGGCCGTGGTCAGGAAAATATTTGTGCACCGATACGCCCGTAAGGCGTGTCACCCGGAGTTGAGTGTTATGCTATCTGAGACTGAATTAAACAAAGCAATCAAGGCGTTAACTGACGGACAAGTGATTGCTTACCCGACTGAGGCTGTATTTGGGGTGGGTTGTGATCCGGATAATCAGCAAGCCATCGCCTTGTTGTTAGCGTTAAAGCAGCGGGAAAAAAGCAAAGGACTGATTTTAATCGCGGCGGATTATCAGCAACTATTGCCTTATGTCGATGACAGCGCTTTGTCGGCTGAGCAAAGAGAGCGGATGTTACAAAGCTGGCCTGGCCCCGTCACTTGGGTGTTGCCCGCCCGGGCTGGTCTGACAGATTGGCTGACTGGTCAGTTTGACACTATTGCGGTGCGGGTCAGTGACCATCCGCTGGTGCAGCAACTGTGCCGGGCTTATGGCAAACCGCTCACATCGACCAGTGCCAATTTATCCGGTTTACCGGCTTGTCGCAGTGCCGCTGAAGTGCGGGCGCAATTGGGCGACCAATTACCCCTGGTGCTGGACGCAGCGACTGGGGGTCGGTTAAATCCAAGTGAAATCAGAGATATTCGCACCGGACATATTTTCCGCGCCGGTTAACTGTCAGGCCAGACGATGCAGTCTGGTCCAGGAGTAGAAGATGCAGACAGCAATGTCACAAGTTGATAAAACTCAGGTCAAAGCCTTTTTACTGGCGCTGCAAGATCAGATTTGTGCCAGTCTGGCCGCCGTCGATGGTAAGGCAGAATTTGTGGAAGACAGTTGGCAACGTGCTGAAGGTGGCGGTGGCCGCAGCCGCGTTCTCACGCAGGGGGCGGTGTTTGAGCAAGCGGGTGTCAACTTTTCTCATGTGTTTGGTGATAAAATGCCGGCTTCGGCGACGGCGCATCGACCTGAACTGGCCGGACGTGGTTTTGAAGCGATGGGCGTGTCCTTGGTGATCCATCCGCTGAACCCGCATGTGCCAACCAGTCATGCCAATGTGCGGTTTTTTATTGCTGAAAAAGCCGGTGAAGCACCGGTCTGGTGGTTTGGTGGCGGTTTTGATTTAACACCTTTTTACCCGGTGGAAAGCGATGTCGTGCATTGGCATCAAGTTGCTAAAGGCTGTTGTGATGCTTTTGGGACTGAGGTTTATCCAAAGTATAAAAAATGGTGTGATGAGTATTTTTATTTAAAACATCGTGCTGAAACGCGCGGTGTTGGCGGCTTGTTCTTCGATGATTTGAACGAGTGGGGTTTTGAGCGTAGTTTTGCCTTTATGCAAAGCGTCGGTCTTGGGTTCAGTCAGGCCTATTTGCCGATTGTGGCGGCACGTAAAGACACGCCATATTCTGAACCGGAACGACAGTTCCAGCTCTATCGTCGAGGCCGTTATGTGGAATTTAATCTGGTGTTCGACCGCGGCACTTTGTTCGGTTTGCAAAGTGGCGGCCGGACTGAATCGATTCTGATGTCAATGCCGCCGCTGGTGCGTTGGGAATATGGCTATCAACCGACAGCGGACTCAGCGGAAGCTGTGTTGTATCAACGTTATTTGCAACCGCAGGACTGGCTAGGTCTGAACCCGTCATAGATGTCTGCAGCAAGCTTTGCTTGTTGTTGCTAAGGAAATAAAATGAAATCTCTTCATGTGTTGTTGTTATGTGGTGGTGGTAGTCCTGAACACGAGGTATCGCTGCGCAGTGCGAACTTTATTGAACAACAATTGCATTTATTGCCCAATATCGTGGTGACTCGGGTGGAAATGCACAAAGACCAGTGGCTGGATCGCGCTGGGCATTTGTGTGTGCTCGGGCTGGATCGACAGTTACATATCAATGGCAGCAGTCAGCAAGTGGATTTTGTGGTGCCTTGTATTCATGGGTATCCGGGCGAAACCGGTGATCTGCAATCGATGTTGGAATTGGCAGGCCTGCCTTACTTAGGTTGCGGCCCTGAAGCCAGTACTTTGTGTTTTAATAAAGTCAGCACCAAATTGTGGTTATCCGCGGTTGGCATCCCAAATACACCTTATGTATTTTTAACAGATGCCAGTGCAGAAAGCTTAGCGCAAGCGCAGCAAGCTTTGCAAAACTGGGGACGGGTGTTTGTGAAGGCTGCCAGTCAAGGTTCGTCGGTGGGTTGTTATGCAGCGTCGACAGCGGCAGAGCTGCAACAAGCAGTACAGGATGCCTTTGGTTATTCTGAGCAGGTGCTGATTGAAAAAGCGTTAAAACCACGCGAGTTAGAAATTGCTGTGTATCAGTATGGTGATGAGCTGGTTGCCACCCGGCCTGGCGAAATTTGCCTGCCGCAGGATCAGTTTTACACCTTTGAAGAGAAATACAGCGCTGCCAGCCATACCACCACCAGTTTGGCGCCTGCTGGTTTGACCGAAACGCAAATAGCCACCATGCAGCAACTGGCATTAAAGGCGTTCCGTCAGTTGAAGTTACGGCATTTATCTCGGGTTGACTTTTTCCTCACCGAAGAAGGTGAGATTTTATTGAATGAGATTAATACCTTCCCTGGTATGACATCCATTTCGATGTTCCCGCAAATGCTGGCCCATCACGGCCATCAATTTACTGATTATCTGCAGCAAATTTTGCAGCGCGCAGTCCCAAAGGCGAGTTAATCCCTCTCAAAGCTGGCGTAGCGACTGCTACCGCGACGCCAGCCTGTTAATCTGCTTTGTTGATCATATGGCTGGCTAACTGGCCTAAAGCTTCAGCTAAACCGGCCCGCAACATTTTATCTGCCACCACTTCGGCTAAAGCTGCGTTCATACAAAACATCCATTGATCGCGCAGTGTGGGGCTGACCGGAAAGGGCAGATGGCGTGCCCGCAAGCGTGGGTGACCATATTGTTGTTCAAACAAGGCCGGACCACCGAGCCAGCCGGATAAAAATTCATAGAACTTTTGCCGGATCACATCCAGCGGCAGCGGGTGGATGGCATAAAGTTCGGCCGCTTCAGGCGCGGTCTCCATAATGTCGTAAAAGCGGTTGGCCAGTCGGCGAGTCGCTTCTTCGCCACCGATCAATTGGTAGGGGGTGACTTGTGGTGTCGGGTGGCTCTTGCTATCGTCAGCTTTCAACATCTTTTTCAGCAACTTTATCATGGTGGTTAAGTGGACCGTTACGCAGTATTCGGAAACCCGATTGGGCATTCAAAATCGCCGTGGATCCATCGCCAGTTTGCGGTGCAAACGGGTCAGGACCTGCAATATGAGGCTATTTTAGCACCACTCGATGGCTTTGCCGACAGTTGGCAGCAGTTTGTCGCGGCTGGTGGTCGGGGTGGTAATGTCACAGTGCCGTTTAAAGAACAGGCTTTTGCACTGGCGCAAGTCCTGAGTAGCAGGGCGCAACAGGCGGGTGCAGTAAATACACTGCATTTAGATCAACATGGTCAACTGTGCGGTGACAATACCGATGGTTTGGGATTGGTGGCCGATTTGCGCCGGTTGGGGGCGCAGCTTCAGGGCGTTCAGTTGTTATTGTTGGGCGCAGGTGGTGCTAGTCGTGGTGTGATTGGGCCTTTACTTGAGGCTGGAGTGGCGCGTATTCATATTGCCAACCGGACGGCCAGTAAAGCAGCAGCGATTGCCGCTTTGTTTGGGGCTGAAGTGACGGCCTCCGATACTCAGTCGATACCAGCGCAGCCTTGGCAACTGGTGGTGAATGCAACGTCCAGTGGTTTAACGGGCGAGCGGCCAGCCTTGGACGCCAGTCATTTACAACATTGTGTGTTGGCCTATGACATGATGTACGGCAAGGAGCCCACTGCTTTCTTAGGTTGGTGTCAGCAAGCTGGGGTGATCTGTTGTGCTGATGGCCTGGGAATGTTGGTAGCACAAGCGGCGGAAAGTTTTTACCTGTGGCGTGGGGTCAGGCCTGACATCACGCCAGTGTTATTGGCTTTGCAGGGGCGGTTATGAATCAGCAGTTGATCTTTAATCATGACTTCGCCTTCGATGCTAGCCATCAGGCGGTTTGTTGTTCGGTGCTACAGGCTGGCTTACGATTGAGCATCCGCATCCGTTTACCTGAAGGTTGGTTAGCAGATGCCTGGCTTGTGCAGGTCAAGGAGGATGCGTTTTTTTGGGAAGACGAAATTGAAGCTGCGTTAGAAGCAGAGCAAGCCGATGCTGAGGGCGTGCTCTGGTTGGATGCTACTGTCGGTTAGTAAAACAAGGCTCGATATTGCGGTTATATATTACTGCTATATAAAGTGGGAATATCGGGAGCTTGTTATTGCTCTGCCAAGTACTCCTCTTTTAAGCGTACATAGTTATCGGCCGATGTTTTCAAGAATGCTCGTTCGCCGTCATTTAACGGTCTGGCCTGTTTCACTGGGCTTCCAACATATAAATAACCTGAGGTCAGTGTTTTCCCTGGTGGCACTAAACTGCCAGCACCAATAATGACATCATCTTCAACCACAGCATCGTCCATCACAATCGCACCCATGCCGACCAGAATACGGTTGCCTAAGGTGCAGCCATGCAACATACATTTATGGCCGACTGTGACATCTTCGCCGATCAGGAGTGGAGAACCGGCTGGGTTTTTCTGACTGGGCCTGGATACATGCAGGACTGATCCATCCTGTACATTAGAGCGCGCGCCAATGCGGATGATATTGACGTCGCCTCTGGCGGCAACTAAAGGCCAGATACTTACATCTGCAGCTAATAAGATGTCTCCGGCTAAAACTGCGCTTTCATCTACATAAACCCCTTGGCCAAGGCTGGGTGTCACACCTTTATAAGAACGTATAGTCATACTAAACTCCTGTGCTGTTGCGAAATTATGCGGGAATTGTTGGAAAAAAGCACCTTTCGCTTGAAAAAGAAGCTGTCACACCTGAAAACATAACTTTTCTTTAAATCGTACTTGCGTGTTAGTTAAAACTGTCTATAATGCGCCTCATACCGACGGGGTGGTGCGAAAGCAGCAAGCCGGGTGAGTTTGAAAAAAAGTTGAAAACGTCGATAAA
>CAZGHW010000033.1:0-38100 GCA_964525695.1 uncultured Rheinheimera sp.
GTTTTGGCGACAGCATAAACCCTACCTTTTTTGGTAGGGTTTATTTTTTGTGGTGATGGGTAAAAGCTACAGTTTCATATATTAAATTGATTTGGCCTTACCCGGCTGTTCAAGGTGAGAGTATGAGTGCTTATTTTTAGCCCTGCTTCTAACGATGTATCCAAGTAATCTTTGTTCATCATCCGCGCGCGCATTTTGCGTGGGACGCTGAGTTTACCACTCTTATCATGCTGTAAATATTCAGCCTCAGAAGACGCACTACCGCTAAATTTTCAGCCGCATTTTCTCTATAAATCATTCTGCTGTCTTTATCGAGACTGACATCCAGCACCCAATGCAACTGGTTATTTAGGAATGCGGTTATGCCGTTTGTCACGACTGACTATCTCAGCGCAGGATATCCAAGCTGCCATCAGGCAAATCATGACTTGGGCTGAAAAGTGGGATTAGAAAAACATTAACTCTGTAAGCGATTGATATGGTTAAAGTCTTTGTGGGGATCCGTCAGGCATTCTGCACTCAAGATGCAGTTTTTAAAGCGGATATTTTACTTCGGCTCTATGTTTCAGTTGATCGCTCAGCTGATCAACAAATTTGTCAGCTGTTAATTGTGTACCTATGACTTTATTCAAGGGATCTGCATTGCGGCTATCTGCTATTAAGCTTCTAAAATCAATCATATCGGCGAAGTTATTCTTGGTTATATCGTACTTCCCCCAATATTGACTGCTACTTTTCGCTTCAGCGCTACGCTCTTGGGCGGTATATTGCAGAAAATTATCTTTCACTTCATTGGCGTATTTCACCAGCTTTTCGTTGCGGTTAAGCAGTGTGCTGAGAAATTCAGTCTCTTGCTGGCTTAATTGCCCTGACACGGCTAATTTACCCTCCGCATCTACAGAAAAGCCCCAGTTTTTGTCAGCTAAATCAGGCTGAGATTGCTTTAATTCGCTGAGCACATCATTGTACTCGGCAGCCATTCTATCTGCCGCCTTAAACATCTTCCCTTGCATATATAGCTCGTGGCTAGCTTCAAGCATACTCTGTATTGACTTCTCAACAGTGTCTAACTGCTTGCTTGGTTCACTCATCTGCAATGGGCGCGGATAAGTCACAGTGCTAGTGTTGCTGATGACACCATGGTAATGATCAGCTGCAAGGGTGTTGTGTATTGCATCTTGTCCGGGCGCATTAGCATTTTTTGCATGCTTGAGCGGTAATTTGTCAGCCAGCAACAAAGTTGCTGGATGCTGCTGGGCAGTCACTTTCATCAGCCATGTCCTTATGCATTAATAACTGTAGAGTTTATCGGTAATTGTGCTGATAAGTTGAGCTATTTATTGCAATTACAGCAAAGATTTAGCTGTGATGGCATGACTAAATTTATCAGGAAGCGGCACTGTCTGTGCTTATTGCAGTCAGTTGTCCGCCTGTTGGTTGCAACGTGAGGCCACTGGCGAAGCTCTCAAGGTGCCAGGCAGCAAAACCTCATCCAAGCGAACAGGGCACGGCTGTTGTGAAATCATTCATGCCAGGCCGCATAGTTGGCTATCGCCGGCTCTGATCTTTGGCGGTGAGAGACATAGTATTAATCTGCTTGTGCTCGATGAATAACGTAAAGAATTTTTTCAGTAATTTTTGTTGAATTGACAGCAGCGCGGGCAAACTGTCGGCAAGATCATGCAGTCTGCGCTCTGAAGCCAACCGGGTGAACTTTAGATACTTCGTCAAAGCCAAGTGTGATAACCACTTTGTCACTACCATTTGGTTCGGCCAATACGGCAGGGCGCTGCAACGTGCAGCCCTTGAGCAAAACGACACCTTTTCGAAGCGTTTTATCTACTACCTGACCATTTTCTGGAGCTGCTTTGCTGCGGGATATGTGACGCTGATCACCTTTACCACAATCCCGGAAACCAGTATCCGCTTTGCCGATACCATCCTGGGCTTTGTCTTGGGCACCATTATCGCCAGCATCATCGCTTTTTTCTTTGGCAGCAGCCATGGCAACGAAAAACGCGGGGATTTGCAGTCGGTTGAACGGCTGCAGCAAGACATGCTGCGGATGATGAAAACGCTCAAATAACGGCGTAAAGGAAGAAAAAAGAGAAGCGGAGTTACGCAAGCTGTAACTTGTATAACTCCATTAACACACAAGTCTAGCCTTGTGAGCCAACCATGGCTTCTCTACCGCTCGCGAACGGTGCGAGAAGCCTACAAAAAAATTTAAATCAAATCAATGATAAGGCTCATAAAAATGAAACCAGTAGTACCTTGGATGGGCGGAAAACGCCGTCTTGCAAAACACCTGTTACCGCTTTTCCCGGCGCATCAGACCTATGTTGAACCCTTCGCCGGTGGTGCAGCTTTATTTTTCATGAAGCAGCCTGCCAAAGTGGAGATCATCAACGACGTCAATGGCGAACTGGTGAATCTGTACCGGGTGATCAAGAACCATCTGGATGTAGCGCGCTGTTTGAATTTGGATTTTTTAAGGTTTGTTTTTGGATTTCATAGAAGCCAACATCTTTGAATTTTTTTAGCATATCGGCAGAGCTGACAGTTACAAGTCGCGTAAATCTCAAACTCTGCGCTAAAATATCTAAATTCAAATGACATGCAACACTAAGGGGCAGGCTTCAGCAGATCCCAACAAAAGGAAGTGAGCGCTTTGAGGCGAATTGTTAGCACTCACAGTAACTCAGTAAGTAACGGTATGAACGGAGCTAGTACCCCCATATGATCAGCAGCTAAGGTCATGAACTTTTTGTAAGAATTAAAAAAGGAGCCGGATTTAGCCTCTTGTTGCATTTCCTCTACCACAGAAACTAACGGTTCTTTATGCTGAATTTCTGAAGCTTTGATTGCGTCAATGAGTTTCGTGAATAGCTCTTCATTGGTATGGATATTTTGCGCTACGTTATTTGAATTAAGCGCTATGTTGCTGTTTGTGATATTGCTTATGCTGATTGTTGGGTTATCTGTGTTCACTGGTAAATTATTCTCGATTTTATATAGAGTGCTTTCTTTTAAGTGCTCAAGTGTTTGCTTGACGACCTTTGCCAACTCAATTTGCTCTTGAAACGTTGCGCACATTTGACCGAAGGCCCAGTTGTTAAGCTTCAGTTCTTCGTGTGCCTTGATAGCATCTGCAAGACGGATTTCTAAATCCTGGCTTACCCAAGTATTGGTGAGTTTTTCTATTATGCTTGTAAGGGTTGGATACTTTGTGAAGTCGAAATTTATTGATTCTAGTGCATCGGACATGAAAAGCTCCATGTCACGGCCGTCGCAATATATACTTTCGATTTTCATTTTCTTGGCTTGATCCTGGATTTGCCAGACCTTGCTGTAATCTTCCTCGTTCTTTAAGTGCGCCCACCATTTATCCTTGGCCCTAAATTCACCCCCAATAGATATTAGTCTACTGATTAGTGCTTCGACATCTTTTAAGTCGCCTCTAATGCTCATGAATTTCCTTAGTATTTAGTGTTTTTCTAACTTTTGACCTTACATGCGGCCAATACAGCCTCTAGGTCTTCGCGATATAAAACAAGCCCGCAAATTTTCATTTCTTTTTCATTATCATTCGGATCTGTATTGGACGTCATTACCTGAATAGAAATGTAATCACCGTCTACTTGCAGTGAGCTTTCTTCTGGAAATTGAAGCCAACGCGACGAAACATGACAAGGAACTATTCGCTTTTGAGTATTTAACCGCTGTGTGTTTTCCTTGCTATAAGGAAAGCGTTTTATTTTCTTGGCCATATTTTTCCCTTATTGGCTAATGCCTCAATAAGGGGCGCCGTAGGCGTCCCTCTTGATTGACTTGTTACATGGCGGCTACTCTGAAAGTAATTGTTTGAGTTCTTCAACGCCATCTTCTGATGGATTCCAGTCAACATTACCTTCTCGTAGTCTTGTAATCAGCTTCGAAATCGATTTCGTTTTGTGAAGTAAATTTCGAAGAATTTTGGCAGCCTCTAACTCTTGATAGTGAGGCGAACGATATTCAACTTCAATTCTTGTTATAGATTCATTTAGATGGTTACACCTGGATTCTGATTCACTAGCACTCATACGTTGCAGTCTTAAATCTTGTGATGTATCGAAATTAGGTAACAGTTTTGTGTAGTGATTTAGTTCTTCATTTTCATTAAATGCAATATAGTAAATCAATGATGAATAATCTAACTCAAACCTATTTTGCCAGGTTGAAAAATCAACAACTCTATTGTAGAGATCAGTAATAACTTCCTCTAGATAATCACAGTATCTGCCTAAAACAACATCTTTTTTAAATGACTCTATTTCTAGCGAAGCTTTGGCGTGGATGAAACATAGCAATACATCAATGTATACATTACAATCATTCTCTATGTTTTTTATTGTTGCTATATTTTCTTCTGGATTGGTTGTTCTTCTGTGCGAATATCTTTTTTTACTCTCATCGATTCTAGATTGTAAGGATGTGATTAACTCGTTTGATAACTGAGAGAGACTTTCAAATTTTGGCAGCTTTATCTCAATTTTTGAGTAGGTCTTTGATTCTTGCCAATAGTTAAAAACGGAATTGTATTTTTCTCTAATCGATTGATCAGCAATTTTATCATGCTTAGAATGTAACGCTTCTATAACTGGCGAAAAATCGACTAAGTCATATCTTATTTCAGATCTAGGTCTGATAAGTTCAAAAAACTCTGGAATTGCTAGGCTCTCAGAAAGATAGCCAATTTGCCCATTTTCACGCCTTAGCCCTACAAATAACTTAGTTTTTGACAATTTATACCTCTACTTCTTAAGCTGAAATTTCGCTCGGTGTTTGATAAGCCATGTAACGCCGTGCGCATGCGTGCGAACTTGTGAGCGTCGCAGGGGCCGCAGGCCCCGAATGGCGCACCTTGTTAGTTGCCCCAATTGAACAATTTTTTAAGATCAATGCCTACACCACTAAAATTTGGCTCAAGAATCAGAGCATCAGCAAACCTGCGACCATTTCCCTTTTTAAGGGTTTTTACAACCTCAAACCCAGTTAACTGCTTTTTCTGTTTGATGTCATTAAAAATGGAGTTGATCAGTCTGATTACATCGTCTGTCGTAGTGCAGACCGCCTTAAGCGGAATAAGCAGTAATTTGTCATCAATCTCATCTGCTCGCCGTCTTTCGTGATTGTTTTCGTGAAAGTAAGCAGGAGTCAGAGTTGAAATCATTACGGCAGGTAATACCAATTCACCATCTTCGCCATTTATGGAATGCCAAGAAAATACTTCGTTTGCAAAATGTACAGGTTCGATGCCGGCTATTACCATCGATCTCGATTCAGAAGCTTTCCGAGCCATATTTGTGAAGTTGGCTATCAGAGTATCTGTTAGCGGCTCCTTCCATCCGTAATCCAATACGTAGATAAAGTAGTCCCGTCCATCTACGGTATTTGGCAAATTTCCAAGATTGTGTACATGAAGTCCCATTTCTTACCTCTGAGTAGATGGTTACGCTAAGCAACTAACGCCGCCAGCACGCGCGGCTTTGTAGTGAAGGCGAAGCCGCAACGAAAAATCCGTCGCCGTGCCTGGCCTTGTTAACACTTTATTGAAGCGACTTTCCCAGTTTGATAAACAGCCCCATATAAGTTAGCTGGAGTTGTTCCATCAACTTTTTTACTTTTTCATTGTGTTCTGGGCCCCAATTTACATCATCCCATTCAACGACACCGGTGCATTCCAGAATACAATTCTGAAGGCTAATCAGTTCCAGCGTCATATTTGCGTCGGCTAAAATACTCACGTATGCCGACACTCTGGCCATGGCTGAATTAGCCTCATCCTGCGGCTTTACGTCTGCAAAAAATCTATCTCTTATAAGCTGATTAAACAGCGGCTTGTTAAATGGATCTCCCGAGCTACACATGGAATAGTACGATTTAACCAACAACAATGTGTTGCTATAGACAGGTTCTAATTCATTAATTACGCGGTCTATAACGTCTTTCTTGATTCCAGAGATCCGCTTTCCATCCTCAAAACGATGATTTTCCCTCTGCAAACTTAAATCTTTTTCACTTTGTAACTCGGCTACTTTAATCGAAATTTCTTTGGCATTCCTGTTACCCAAATATCCAAAAAATGCCCCTAATATGGCGACAACATATGGGCCAGACACCTTTACCAGCTCAATCAATCCATTACCTGCTGCTTTCCAAAATTCATAATCCACGCCACGTAGCTCCAGTGAATGTTAACAGTATTTTTTCAAAGGCAAGAAACCAGCAAGACGCAAATTTTATTGCCTACTTTCATGAATTTTACTCAGAAGAAATCATCCTTTAACCCAAGTTAAATCAATCACTTCTAAACCTAATCACCGAATCTGGTAAGCGCTGGAACGGTTTCGCGCCCGCAAGACGGTGATTAAAAACTCATTGGGATTTCTGGACGTTAAATCAGACTTTAATGCATTCAGTAGCTGCCAAAGTCAGTATCCGCAAAATTGCACTAAAAGACTCCCCAGATTAAGCTGGGTTTCTAACAAAGTCGCAGCATCCATCCCTAAAAGCCATCCTAGACCAGATTTAAACAATTTAAAACCAATTTAAACCCTTATCCCGGCAAGTTTAAATCGTTTAAAAACACCCTCGCGTCATAACTTTCGGCTTCGACTTTGAGCTTGTCGGAGCCGCTTGGGGTGACGTTTTTCACCACCATGCTATGTGCCCAGCGGTCGGTGGTGCCGAAGATGTAAAAGGGCGGTTCCATCCGGCCGTTGGTGTTGGCGCTAAAGTCCAGATTGCGCTCTAAAATCACTTCATCATCACTGCTGCCTTTGCTGCAATTGACCGGCCCGAACAGGCTGCCGTTGGGGCGTCGGATGGCAATCACGTGCTGGGCGTTGGCTGTCCAGGTGAGTGGTTGGTTGAGTTTCAGTGTTCTGCCTGAAGCCACTGCAGTGACGCGGCCGGATTGGTTGCGGATATTATCGGCCACTGCAATCAGGCTTGCGAACTGGGCGTTATGGGCGTCCAGCTCGGTGGAAAAGTTGATAAACTTGCGCACGTACTTCATCCGGGCGCGCACCCGCATGCCAATGCGCCAGGCCTGGGTTTTGTTAGTGACGCCAAAGGCGCGGATTTTCTCGGGCTTAATCCCGGCATCACCTGGTAGCAGGCATTTGATGGTGGCGGTTTTCCAGGTGTCCGGGTCCATATATTCCACTTCAACACCATCGGGTTCGTCGGGTTTAAAGTGACTAAACTCAATCTTTAAACTGTCGGTCAGCATATTGTCCGGGCTAAAAAATTACCGGTGGATGGTCTGTGGGTCTTCGCGCACTGGGTAGAGCTAACCAAACTCAAGCACTGGCTCGGTGTAGCCGGTATAAAGGATGCGCTGCAGCACATCCAGCAGCGTGCTGTCGTTATCAAAGACGGCATTAAAGCTTTGGTTTTGTACGGTGCATTTGTTTTTAAAGGACTGCAGGTCGAGTAGGTATAAGGTGCTGTCGGTCCAAGGTGACGTCCTGGATTGACAGATGCGCCAGAAAGTCCGCTAGGCCATCGGTTTTGGTGAAGCGGGGCGCGGCACCGCATCACGGTTTGGTCGTATTCATCCATTGAGCGGCGACTGAATTTCACAGTCTGAATGGTCCAGTCTATTTTGCCAAGCTCCCGGTACATGATGTTCATATACACAATGGTGCTGATGGTGCCATCATCATTAATCCGACACATGCCTAGGATAAAAAAGTCGACTTTTGAGCAGACGACAGCATAGAAAGGTTAGTTTTCTTTTTGCGCTATAAATTTTGGTGCTGTAGGCTGAGTTTAGAGAATTAAAGGTTATAGCGAGTAAAAATTGTCCGAAGACTACATCTATATCGAACTGGACCGAACGTTTCATGAGCTTTCGCTAAAAAGTCAGGATAGTGATGAATTTGACTATCACAATCTTCATTTTGGTAAAAGTCTGAACTGGCAGGACATACTAACAGGTTATAGAACAGTTATTCTGTCAGAGGCCGGTTCGGGAAAGACCGAAGAGATACGTCATGCTGCACAAACACTACGTAAAGATAGAAAGCCAGCATTTTTCCTGCGGTTAGAGCATGTAGCCGATGATTTCGACATAGCCTTCGAAGAAGGAAATCTCGCTGAGTTCGAGCAATGGCTGTCTTCAGATGAAGATGGTTGGTTATTTCTTGATTCTGTCGACGAAGCGCGACTGCGGGAACCACAAGATTTTGAGCGTGCAGTTCGCAGGTTTGGTTTCCGCCTATCTGCAGTGCTTCAGAGAGCACATATTGTAATCACAAGTCGAGGTTCAGCATGGCGGCCGATGACAGATCTAAAGCTATGCAAACAACAACTTAGATATGTGAAACCTGTATCGCTTAATGAAGAAGATCCGCTGACCAACACTAACGATGAACAGGACAACTCTTTCAGGATTGTCGCCCTAGATAATCTCGGTGAATTACAGGTTGAGAAGTTTGCAAGGGCAAAAGGCATATCAGATCCTAAACCATTTTTAAATGCAATTGAGCGTGTAGATGGTTGGTCTATGGCTGCACGTCCGGATGACCTGAGCGAACTTGTAGCATATTGGAACCAACACAACCGTATCGGCAATAGGATTGAATTAATGCAATCCAGCATTGTTAGGAGGTTGGCGGAGCGCAGCCAAAATCGCGAAGAAGCTTTCCCTCTTTCAGCGTCAGATGCGATGTTGGGAGCGCAGACTGTGGCAGCTGCAGCGACGATGGCCCAAGAATCGACCATCAGCGTGCCAGATGGCGCCGAAAATACGAAGGGTATTTCGGTTGCAGCAGTTTTGCCCGGATGGGATGGTAAAAAATGTGCAGCACTGCTCGCTCGACCAATTTTTGATGAAGCGATTTATCAAACTGTACGATTTCATCATCGTACAGTCAGAGAATATCTGACCGCAATTTGGCTCAAAGGATTACTCGACCGAGAAACATCACGGCGCAAAGTTGAACAGCTACTTTTTCGGGAACAATATGGACAGATGGTGATTGTGCCGACGATGCGGCCAGTGCTTGTTTGGCTCATCTTGCTTGATGACAAAATCCGTGAACGCGCACTCCTTATCTCGCCAGAACTCATTTTCGAGGGAGGAGAACCTAAAGTTCTGCCGTTGGAAACACGCAAAAAAATATTACGGCAGGTCTGTGAGACTATCTGTAACGGCATAGCTCGGAGTTCAACGAGCGATTATCGGGCCGTCCAGCGCTTCGCTGACAAAGATATTACCGCAGAAGTAAAGGACCTTTTTGCTAAGTATGCATCGAACGAGGACTTACAATGGTTCCTGTTACGTATGATTTGGCAAGGAGAATTATGTGAGGCTCTACCTGAGGCAAGAGCCGTCGCATTAAACCGTAAAGCAAGTCATTATGTACGTATTGCGGCATTTCGTGCCGTGAGAGCGATAGGTGCAGAAGCTGACAAACTGGATATCCGCGATTATTTCTTGCGAGAGGCTTCAACGTTAAATCACGAATGTTTTACAGAATTACTTGAAGATATCCCCCCGAATAAGCGGTCTGTGGAATGGGTTTTAGCCTGCATTGTGAAGCTCCAGCCATATGAGCGTTATCGCATGGATGGCTTATTGCAAGCTCTTGATATATTTGCTCAATCACTCAGTATTGACGTCCAGGCTGAGCTACTGGAAGCGATCGGTACTCTCATCTCTAAGCGTCCGGTTGTAGAGCGACACTATTGTGATATCTCAAAACGACATGGCTGGCTGATACCAGTCGCGGCTAAAACAGTAGCTCGGTTAATTCTGGCTCGTCATCCAATTGCTTTGCAGGCAACAGTTCTTGCTATTCTCCAAAAGCTTCCTTTAGTACAGGACTTTTTTGATTGGGACTTTCGTGAGAATCAGCCAGACTTCCCTGCATTAGTTGCGGCATGGCGAGAATTAAACTACCAGTTATTCTGGTACGAAGTTGTTTGTACGCGTCGTATTCGAAACAAAGAGAGAAAAGAGACAATCACCAATTTCTGGCAAGTGAATTTATTAAACGCTTACTGGCAGTTTGGATCTGAAGATTTCGACCGTATTCTGACAGATATAGATTCACGTCCATTACGCGATGATCGCCTGGTGGCTCTTTCGCTGGCATTTTATCTTTATGCTGATGCCGGTCACCCAAAGAAATGGCTACTGAAGTTGAATGCAATAACCGGGAAAACATCTGTTCTTAGCGAAGCGCTGCACTCTCATCTTCACCCACAGGCAGATCCAGAACACCAGCACTGGAAGCGGCAACAAGCGAAATGGCAACGCAAAAGTAGAGCACGCAAAGCCCTTGCAGCGAAGCGAGAGCAGGAATGGCGGGATGCGCTTTCCGAAAATATAGATAAAATCCGAGCACCCAAACTACCAAAACCATCAGATGTTTCAAACTGGCAATATCATCTTCACGAAAGAATGCGTCGATTGACTCCTCACTCAACGCATTTGACGGAAGGTTGTTGGCAGGTTTTAGAAGCCGAGTTTGGAACAGAGGTAGCGCTTGCATTTCGTGATGGCGTCGTCGCCTTCTGGCGCCGTTATAAGCCCAAACTTCGTTTTGAAGGAAAATCGACTAACCATATTCCATTCAGTGTGATTTTTGGACTTACTGGTTTAAGCATTGAGACCAAAGAAGTACAAAACTGGGCTTCGACATTAAATAAAGACGATGTAGATATAGCATTTCGCTACGCGATGGCGGAACTAAACGGATTCCCGAAATGGCTATCTTCTCTGTTTGGAGCTTTTCCTGATGTTATAACCAGTTTGCTGTTACGCGAGGTCGATAAAGAATTACTTCATGAGAGGGTTAAAGTCGACAGTCACTACATTTTGGCTGACTTGAGCAGTACAGGATCTTGGGCCTGGACAGGTATTAGCGCAGGGATCTTCGAGCGACTAAAAGCACATGAGCCAAAGAATCTCACAAACCTTAACGACATGCTCAATATCGTTCATGCTGCTGGGATAGACACGGAAGAAATCTCACAACTAGCAGGAATTCGAAGTGCAGATCGACGACTCGCTCACGCAGCGTTATGGTACGCGATATGGATTGGAGTTACTCCAGATAAAGCGATCCCATCTCTCAGGGTAAGACTCGCGAGTATAAAGGAGCCAGCAAAGCAGACAAGTTTCGCAATGCAATTTATCACTCATCTGCTTGGTGGGTGCCGAAACACTGTGAAAAATGGCGATAAATTCCGCACTCCTGAGCATCTCAAGCACCTCTACATGCTTATGCATCACTATATTCGTGAAAAAGAAGATATACAGCGTGCCGGCACAGCGGTTTACTCTCCAGGCTTGCGTGATGATGCGCAAGAAGCAAGGCGCCATCTTTTCGCGTTATTAAAAGAGATCCCAGGCAAAGAGGCTTATCTGGCACTTATGGAGTTAGGTCAACTGCATCCTGAGCCTTCATCACGCGCATGGATGATACACCATGCGAAAACGAAGGCTGAACTCGATGCTGATTTAACTCCATGGTCAATCAAGCAAACTCTCGAGTTCCAAACGGTGATTGAGCGAACCCCAGCTAACCATCGTGAGTTGTTTGAACTAGCAGAAATGCGTTTTCTTGATCTGAAAGATAATTTAGAGTATGGCGACAGCAGCATCGCAAACATACTGATCAAGGGGGCGACAAAAGAAACTGATATGCGCAAGTATATTGGCGACTGGCTGCGTGATCGGGCTCAGAGTCGTTATGTAATCCCGCAAGAGGAAGAGCTCGCTGATAATAAGCGGATGGATCTTCGGTTTCATGGTGTGGGATTTGATGCGCCGATTCCCATTGAACTTAAGCTTGCGGAAAAATGGAGCGGGCCTGAGTTATTTGAGCGTTTAGAAAACCAGCTTTGTGGAGATTACCTTCGAGACAACCGCTCAAATCGGGGGTTGTTCGTTCTGGTCTATCGCGGAGAACAATTGAATTGGGAGCTACCCGGAACCAGAAAAAAAATTGATTTCATTGGCTTGGTAACTGGCTTACAGAATCATTGGCCATCGATTTCCAGTAAATTCCCTCATGTTGATAATATTCGTGTTGTAGGCATCGATTTAACGGTCCGAACAAAATGAATTGTGTTGGTCCAGTATGATGGGGGTGGCAACTCGAAGACATTGTAAAGGCGCAAACAAGCAGCAGACCTAACGTTAAGGCAAGGTGATTATCAGCGTCAATATTGATCTCGTAAACGATTGATATTACTTCTACCGTGGACGGTGCTGGCAAAGCGGATCCAACCAAGGAATTGAGCATCAAAAATTGATAAAAGCGAGCAGGGTACGGACGCTTTTTTTTGATGATTAAAAAGAATTTCAGTGATACCGTCACTGGCGAAGTGATTGAAAAATTCCCTGGTGTGGATCTTGGCTGGGATTATAATCCGGGTATGGCTTGGGTCGCGCCAGATATTGCTCTTGGTCGTGAACTGGTAAAGTTGCCACCAGTAGTGAGAAAAGCCAGTATCTCGGCGGTGAATACCAAACTGCAGGAACAAGTGCCGAGCTATCGCGCCTGGTTGGCAGATATGTCAGCACAAACACCAGAGTATGCAGCCAGGAGTCGATTTGTGGCTGGCCATATGCCGCCGGAAGCAATCTCTGCTTTATATAAGGCAAATATTGAGGTGCCGAATTCAGTTGTGTTGGTGTCTGGTGCCATAGCGCAACAACTAAGTGCAACGATGCCAAACGCGATGCAGGATTTAATGGCGTTACTGGCCAACGCAGATCAGGCGCAATACGATAGCGGCGCTGGCGTGTTAACGGTGCAAAGTGGCGAACGGAAATTGCGGTTGGTGTGGATAGCTGGGTTGCTGCAATTGCTTGGATTGCTTTAAATGGCGTTTAAAGTGGATTTAAACAAAGTTAAAATGAACAGAGGCTCTCATTAAACGATCCAAAACCTATCGTAAAATGAGCAGAACCTCTCAGATTCTGAGTGCTTTTGAGAGGTTTTGTCCAGAACCTTACCGAATTTGAAAATGGGGTTAAAACTGGAAAGCCGCGAATTTATTAGCTTTGCGGGACGGGGTCAAATTTTTTGGTGTCTAATACTGAACAACCCCATACACCCATACACCCATACAAAAAGCCAGAAAGGGAATTTATCCACAAAAGATTTCTCACTACTCTTATTGTGAGTAGTCTATAATAGCCAAAAATCACCACAGAATGACAACATGATTAAGCCTCTGATTGCAATTAAAAATGGCAAACCTGTTTATATCACCAAGCCGCCACACTTTGAAGCTGGTTTCAATCGCAATGAAGCCATGTCGATGCTGGATGCTGAATCAGATTGGGATGTCATCCTTGAGTTTCTGACGCAGTACCAATCTAAACCCAATACTTTGGCGAACTACTTAAAAGAAGTTGAACGCTTTGCGTTGTGGTTAATCCACGAAAAGCAAAAACCGCTCAGTGCTGTTAATCGCTCAGATTGGTTGGCTTATCTGGAATTTATTAAGGCGCCGCCAAAAGCTTGGTGCTGTACCAAACAGCGAAAATTTCTGGACCAGCAACCAGTCAGTATCAATCCGAACTGGCGGCCCTTTGAATTGCGTCAGGAATATCAGCCGCTGGAAAGAACTAATCCGTTATCAATTGAGCAGCCGCAGATTGTGTCCGGTTTGAGTGATTCTAGTCAGGCATTGGCCAAACGTATTGTCGAAGCCATGTTTACGTTTTTAGTGATTGCTGGTCATTTAAATGCCAATCCGGCAATGTCACCACGCAGCCGGAATCGCAGTTCGGTGGTGAAAAAATCTTTTTCTGACCGTGCTATTTCTGATGATTTGGTGAATTTCACCATCGATCAGACCTTTGTGGCACAACGCGCTGCCACCACACCAACCGAAGAATTTAAGTGGATCCGTGCTCGTTATATCCTGACGTTACTGGTTGGAACTGGGCTGCGTTTATCAGAAGCTGCTGATCATACGTATGCTGCTGTGGATATTTTAAGCAATGACCGTTGGGTGTTAAATATTCTCGGTAAAGGTGATAAACCGCGTTCAATTGAAATTTTTGAGGATTTAAAAGCGGTGATGAAGGAGTTCCGGGTATCGATAGGTTGTCACCCTACTCCACTTTACAAAGATACTATGTCTTTGATCCCCGGCGCTCAACCAACCAAGCAAATCAGTTCGCGGCGCATTATTCAAATTATGCGGGAAACCTTTGATCATGCGAGCAAAATTAAGCAGCAACAGGCCTCACAATGCGATAATCAAGACGAAAAAGGCATGTTATTGCGCGATGCAAGTATCCTGGAAAAAGCCAGTGCGCACTGGCTTAGACACTCGCATGCCACTTATTTCCTGAAAATGAGTAATCAAAATCTGAAATTAACCATGACCCGGTTAGGTCATTCTGATGTGTCTACCACCATGATTTATCTGCACGAAGAAAACGAATTTAGTAGCTAATCCAGCTAGCCAGCGTTTTATTGTCAACACGCTGGCTATTTTCCATTTCAGCGCTCAAAAAGCGTCGAACCGGGCCGATCCAACGTAATCTCAGGCGCGCCTGTTTTTTTTTAGTCACAAGCCATGCAAGCAGCTATTTTTCAAGCTTGGTAAAGCTTGCCTAGCCTGGATGGAATTCATTCAATACGTTGTAATCATATTGAATTATATTGTCATTTTTTTTAAAAGCCCGAATGGTGTACAATCTCTACCATCCCGCCTCCACGGTGTTGCGTGTTTATGGAGCAGTTTTATGTTACGAGCTTTTGAGTTACGGCAGCAATTTTTGCAGCGCATGGAGTTTGACGGCAACTTTACCGGCGCTGAGGATTTGCGTGCTGCGCTCTGGCTGGATTTGGTGGCACCCAATGACATTGAGCGGGATGTCGTGAATCTGCATTTGGGTCAAGAGCTGGCAAGACGGCACGAGCTGGATGATATTGAAGCGACAGCCCGTTTTTTTGAAGATGAAGACGGTTTGCACGTGCATTCGCTGTTTTTCTTTAACGAAGAACAAGCCGGTAATACCACAGTGGCATTTACCATCCGGGATGGCCGCTTATTTACCCTGCGCGAACGTGAATTACCAGTATTCCGGCTCTATCGGATGCGCGCCAAGTCACAGCCGTTATTGTCCGGCGGCGCTTTTGAAGTGCTGCTGGATTTATTCGAAATCAAAATTGACCAACTTGCTGACAGCATTGAAGAAATATCCGGCGCGCTGGAAGCGATTAGCCAGGTTATTTTAAAAGGCCAGCAAAATGAAGCCTTTCATTCGTCGTTATCCAGGCTGACAGAGCTGGAAGACTGGAGCTGGAAAGTGCGGCTCTGTTTGATGGATACCCAAAGGGCGGTGAATTTTTTATTGCGTAAAGCCCGCTTACCGTCGGAACAAATTGCCCAGGCGCGCGAAGTGCTACGTGACGTCGAGTCACTGCTACCGCATAACGAATCGTTATTTCAAAAAGTGAACTTCTTGCTGCAATCGGCGATGGGTTTTATCAATATTGAGCAAAACCGCATTATCAAGATCTTCTCGGTGGTGTCGGTAATTTTCCTGCCGCCGACTTTAGTCGCCAGCAGTTACGGCATGAATTTTAGCAAAATGCCGGAGCTGGAATGGAGTTTTGGCTATCCGATGGCACTGGGGTTGATGGTGTTGGCCGCAGTAGCGCCCTATTTGTTTTTTAAACGGCGCGGTTGGTTATAAAGCTGTTTGCTCAACCGACTCACCAAGCAAGCCGGTTGAACCTCAGCTCAGGACAGAATAATATAATCACTTTTCAGTTCAATGCCCTGATGCGGCGCCGCCGTAAGATGTACATAACGGCCATCAATGGCATCAATTTCCAGACAATCATCCACATCCAGTAAATTATCGGTATGCGGTTTGTCCCAGCCTGCGGCCATCAGTTGTTTACCACGTTGTTTGGCGCTGACTTTATCAGGCGCGACCACCAGTAAATAACGATGCTCTTCGCCAAAACAACCAGGCTGATAACCGCCTAAATTAATAAAAAACAGCCGTAGCTCCCCTGCCGCCGGCGCTTGATGGCTGAAGCTCACTTTATAGTCTTCCACACCATCAACAGCCAGCCAGGAATCAATATGCAACCCCTGTGGACTACCAAACCACTGCTGGCGTAGCGTCGGATAAGCATCAGCTAATTGCTCAGCCTGCACAAACACCACATCATGCACTTCGATTTTTGCTTTGGGATGTTTACCACCCAACATCACGACGTATAACAAAATTGACTCCTGCCACATAGCAGTCGCAACAGCATACACTGTGGCGACGCAATCATCCGGTAAAAAAAATGGCGGTATTACCGCCATTTCATCACTAAGAATGCAGCTGTTAACTGCTGACTCTTTTATACTGCCGATATTCTGGTTTCCAGAAATTAGCGTCAATTTTACGTTGTAACATGGCATCGTCAAGCTCTAGTGCATGACCTTGCGCCATCGCTACCTTGGCGACCTCAAAGGCAATTTTCTTCGACAAGTCTGCCAGTTGTGTTAATGGCGGCAGAATACCACCAGTGCCGGTATTGGCCAATGGCGACGCGGCCGCTAAGGTTTCACTGGCAACGCGTAACATTTCGTCACTGATGCGGCGCGCTTTGACAGCCAGCACACCCAGACCAATACCAGGGAAAATATAACTGTTGTTACACTGGGCTACCGGGTAGATTTTGCCTTTATATTCAATAGGATTAAACGGACTGCCGGTGGCGATAATCACTTCACCTTCGGTCCATTCAATGATTTTTTCCGGCCGCGCTTCAATTTGTTTGATTGGGTTACTCAGCGGCATAATGATCGGTAATGCACAGTGTTTCTTCATGGCTTTCACCACGGCTTCAGTGAACAAACCTGCGACACCTGACACCCCAATTAAAATGTCAGGTTTGGCGCAGTTCATCACATCGCGTAATGACGCATAATCACCACTGAAGGACCAATCGGCAATAGCATGTTTTTGTTGCACCAGCGCTTGCTGGAAATCACGCAGATCCGGCATATCCTCAGTCAGTAAACCAAAACGGTCAACCATAAACACCTGGCTGCGCGCCTGGGCATCGGTCAGACCTTCCGACACCATTTGGCTGATCACTTGTTCGGCAATACCACAACCGGCAGAGCCAGCGCCGACAAACACCACTTTCTGGCTGGACAAGGCCTGGCCCTTGGAACGGCAAGCGGCTAACAAGGTACCAACAGTCACAGCGGCAGTGCCCTGAATATCATCATTAAAACAGCAAATCTGATCACGGTACCGTTTGAGCAGTGGCATCGCATTGGGCTGGGCGAAATCTTCAAATTGCACCATAGCTTCCGGCCAACGCCGTTTCACGGCCTGGATAAACTTGTCGACAAATTCATAATACTCATCACCGCTGATGCGGCGATGGCGATTGCCCATGTAATAAGGATCGTTCAGCAGTTTTTCGTTATTGGTGCCTACATCTAAACAGACCGGCAAGGTATAAGCCGGGCTGATGCCACCACAAGCGGTATACAGCGACAATTTACCAATCGAAATACCCATACCGCCAATGCCCTGATCGCCCAAGCCCAGCACGCGTTCACCATCAGTGACGACTATAACTTTGACTTTTTTCTTGGTGGCACTGCGCAGCACGTCATCGAGTTGATCACGGTCGCTGTAAGAAATAAATAAACCACGGGCGCTGCGGTAGATATCAGAAAAGCGCTCACAAGCGTCGCCGACTGTTGGGGTATAGATAATAGGTAGTATTTCTTCCAGATGGTTTTGCAATAACCGGTGAAACAAGGTTTCATTGTTATCCTGCACCACCCGCAGATAAATGTGTTTGTTGATCGGTTCTGCAAAAGAAGAATATTGCATATAGGCCCGGGCAGCCTGTTCTTCGATGCTTTCATAACGTGGCGGTAACAAACCGGTCAGGTTAAAGGCGGCTCTTTCTTCCCGCGTAAAGGCACTGCCTTTATTTAATAACGGGGTTTCGAGCAGGGCCGGACCGGCGTAATGAATATACAGTGGGGTATTTTGCTCTGACTGACGCATAAAATTCCTGAAATAGCTGCCATCTGGCGTAAAAGTTAACGGATTTTACCGCTGTTACCTTCGGTAGTAAAATTTCATCTGACTGGTAAGACAAGCCACAATTATGCAACATTGTGGTTTTATTACAGTATTTTAACCGGTTTGTTGGCAAAAGGCTGTAGTCTTTGTCGGGTTCTGCCAGCAAGATACGGTTAGCGTTTAAATTTGGTTTCCAGCACCACGGCAGAATTAGTGCGTTCGACGCCGTCCAGATTACCAATATCATCCAATAAATGACTCAGTTGCTCAGTACTTTGCGCCTGCACCACCGCAATCAAATCATATTCACCGCTGATAGCATACAGCTCTGAGATTTGCGGAATTTGTTTCAGTTCAACATTGGTTTTGGTGGTCAGCTTTTGTCGCACCTTGATAGAAACGTGGGCTGACACTAAGGTGTTGACGAACTTTTCGCCATACTCAACCACATAACCTTTGATAACGCCGGTTTGCTCTAGCCTGGCGATCCGGCTTTGCACTGTTGAACGCGACAAATTCAGCAATCGGGCTAAATCGGACACGCTGGTTCTGGCATTGGTCCGCAGCACAGAAAGTAACCTTTCATCTTCTTTGCTAAGCATATTGTCAAAAACCTTCGTTAAAATGCGTAAATTAAAAATTATAATGCTCAGAATGCTACTGCATTTTGCCTGGTTGACTCAATATAATAATGACAACAGACATAAAAACCGCCACAACGGTTCACAGCTCAAGTCGAGGCAAAAATGCAAGTCAACAGAAGTTTATTTGATGAAGTGATGGTACCAAATTACGCGCCGTCGCCAATTATTCCGGTCCGGGGTCAAGGTTCCAGAATATGGGACCAACAAGGACGCGAATTTATCGATTTTGCCGGCGGTATTGCGGTGAATTGTTTGGGTCATTGTCATCCAGCCTTAGTGCAGGCATTAACCGAACAAGCCGGTAAACTGTGGCATTTATCCAATACCATGACTAACGAACCGGCGCTGTTATTGGCAAAACGCTTGGTTGATCATACCTTTGCTGAAAAAGTGTATTTCGCCAACTCTGGCGCTGAAGCCAATGAAGCGGCGTTAAAGCTGGTGCGCCGGGTGGCGTTGAATAATCATGGCCCGGAAAAAAGTCAGATTATTGCCTTTAAACAAGCTTTCCATGGCCGCACCCTGTTTACGGTCACCGTCGGTGGTCAACCTGCGTATTCGGACGGCTTTGGCCCGAAACCGGCCGATATTGACCACGCCGAATACAATAATCTGGACAGTCTGAAAGCACTGATGTCAGAGCGTACCTGTGCTGTGGTGCTGGAACCTTTGCAAGGTGAAGGCGGTATTATCAGTCCAACAGTTGAATTTATTCAGGGCGTTCGCGCTTTATGTGATCAATATCAGGCGCTGTTGGTGTTTGATGAAGTGCAATCCGGCGTCGGCCGCACCGGTGATTTATATGCCTATATGGGGCTGGGCGTCACGCCGGATGTGCTGACCACTGCCAAAGCTTTGGGTGGCGGATTTCCAATCGGCGCTATGCTGACCACCACTGAGCTGGCGAAACATTTAGTGGTTGGCACGCACGGTAGCACTTATGGTGGTAATCCATTGGCTTGTGCTGTCGGCTTAGCTGCTTTTGATACCGTCAATACACCGGAAGTACTGAATGGCGTGAAAGAGCGCGAGCAATTATTCCGTGCTGGTTTACAGGCCATCAATGATAAATATCAGGTGTTTAGTGAGATCCGTGGCAAAGGTTTATTGTTAGGCGCGGCGCTGAATGCTGATTATGCCGGTAAATCGCGTGATTTTATGCTGGCAGCTGCCGAACAAGGTTTGCTGGTGTTGATGGCTGGGTATAACGTGGTGCGTTTTGCGCCGTCGTTGATCATTCCAACCCAGGATATCGAACTTGGTCTGGCCCGTTTTGAGGCGGCTATCGCCGCTTTAGTTGCGGCAAAACAAGCCGCGAAATGATAGACCCGCGCCTGGTGTGATAGCGTCAGGCGCTCGCTCAATTGAGGACAATCCAAGATGTTATTGATCCGCCCGATCCAACAATCGGACTACCAGGCCCTGCTGCAAATTGCAGAAGAATCAGGCGCTGGCTTTACATCACTGCCAGTCAATGAGCAGAAATTAAAGCAAAAAATTGCCCATTCTGAACATAGTTTTGCCATTGAAACCGACAAACCCGGTAACCAGGGTTATTTGTTTGTATTGGAAGATACCGACAGTGGTGAAATTTTGGGCACTTCCGGCATTGAAGCCTCGGTCGGTCTGACCACGCCGTTGTACCATTTTCATCAGAGCACTGTGGTGCATCATTCCAACGAGCTCAATGTCTTTAACCCAGTCGAAGTGCTGACCATGTGTAATGATTACACCGGCGTGTCAGAGATTTGTACTTTGTTTTTACGCGAGCCCTACCGCTCTGGCTTAAATGGCCGTTTTTTATCCAAGGTGCGGTTTTTGTTTATGGCTGAGCAGCCAAAACGTTTTGCCAAGCTGGTGATCGCAGAAATGCGTGGCGTGGCCGATGACAACGCGTTACCGCCGTTCTGGCAATGGCTACAAACTTATTTTTTCAGCATTGATTTTCCAACCGCCGATCATCTGATTGGGATTGGTAATAAAGGCTTTATTGCCGATCTGATGCCACGTCATCCGATTTATGTCAGTTTGTTGCCGGAGTCAGCGCAAAAAGTGATAGGCGAAGTACATGAAAATACCAAGCCTGCATTAAAACTGCTGGAAAATGAAGGCTTTATTCATCGTGGTTATGTCGATTTATTTGACGCAGGCCCGACCGTGGAAGCGCAACTGAAACAAATCAAATCAGTGCGGCACAGCCATAAAGTGGCGGTCCAAATTGAAGCTGATGCTGAAAAACGCCGTGGCCTCAATCAATTAGCGGTTTGTAACTGTGAAACTGCCATGTTCCGCGCTACTTTTACCGATGATTGCCGCGTCGACACAGAGCAGAATGTGTTGTTGTTAAGCCCGGCTGCCGCCGATGCACTCAAGGTCAGCACAGGTGATTTTGTCCGTTATTTAAACCTCGATAAAGGTGCCAAATGAGTCAAGCAATTCAATTTATTCAAGGTCAGTGGCAAAGTGGCAATGGTCGTTTGTTCAGTTCTGTCAACCCGTCCACTGGCGATGTGATCTGGCAAGGTCAGGCTGCGGATGCATTACAAGTCGATTTCGCGGTCAAAACTGCCCGCCAAGCCTTTCTTGGCTGGTCGCAACAAGCCCTGTCTGAACGGCTGACTGTGGCGCAGGCCTTTGCTGAGCTTTTAAAGCAGCACACCGAAACCATGGCGGTATTAATCGCCGAAGAAACTGGTAAAGCATTGTGGGAAAGCCGGACTGAAGTGGCGGCGATGATTGGTAAAATTGCCATTTCAATCAAAGCCCAACAGGAAAGAACCGGCACAGTCGAAAACCCGATGCCAGGCGCTAAAGCCTTTATCCGGCATAAACCGCATGGTGTGGTGGCGGTGTTTGGTCCTTATAACTTCCCTGGGCATTTGCCGAATGGCCATATAGTACCGGCGCTGATCGCGGGCAATGCGGTGATTTTTAAGCCTTCAGAGCTGACGCCAAAAGTAGCACAATACACAGTTGAATTGTGGCAACAAGCCGGTCTGCCGGCTGGCGTGCTGTCGCTATTGCAAGGTGAAGTCGCAACCGGCAAGGCCCTGGCCTCACATCCTGGCATCGATGGTTTATTTTTTACCGGTAGCTCCAACACCGGGCATCTGTTACATCAGCAGTTTGCTGGCCAACCGGGCAAAATTCTGGCACTGGAAATGGGCGGTAATAACCCTTTAATCGTCAAAGACGTCGCCAATATCGATGCTGCGGTGCACGATATTATCCAGTCGGCTTTTTTAAGTAGTGGCCAGCGCTGTACCTGCGCCCGTCGCTTGTTTTTAGCCAAGACCGCCAACGGCGATGCTATTTTGGCCAAACTGATCGCAGCGACCAAACAGATCAAAGTTGGACCACCACTGGCGACAGAGCAACCATTTTATGGCTCGATGATCAGCGAAAAAGCTGCGCTTGGTATGGTGCAGGCGCAGCAGGCTATTCGGGATGCTGGCGGTGTGTCTTTATTGGAACTCAGTCATATTCAGCCTGGTACCGGTTTTGTCACACCTGGCGTTATCGATGTGACCGATGCAGCGCCACTGCCGGATGAAGAGCATTTTGGCCCATTGCTGAAAGTGTATCGCTACGACGACTTTGACAGTGCCATTACCGAAGCCAATAACACCGCTTATGGCTTATCGGCCGGTTTACTGGCGGATAACGAAGCAGATTACCAGTACTTTTTTGCCCGCATTCGTGCCGGTATTGTCAACTGGAATAAGCCAATTACCGGCGCTTCCAGTGCGGCGCCTTTTGGTGGCATCGGTAAAAGTGGCAATCATCGCGCCAGTGCTTATTACGCGGCAGATTATTGTGCTTATCCGGTTGCTTCAGTGGAAGCCACTGCGGTCAGTTTACCGGCTAGTTTAAATCCGGGACTCACCATTTAGCGCGAAAAACCATGTTGTTTTAACTAGATCAAACCGGACAGCATAAAAAAGCTCTAGCATTAGATTGTCCGGTATTTACTTAGCGTTTTCGATCAACAAGGATCAACCATGCATACCAACGTCAATGAATTATTTGCCAAATTATGGGAAAACTATCTGACAGTCACCCCTTCTGCCAGAAAAATTCACGCCCTGCTTGGCTCGTCACAACAAGATGATGTGATTAACGATCACATTGCGCTGCGTACTTTTAATCTGCCGCAAATTGGTCTGAAAAAACTGGCCGCGCATTTTCTGGCGCTGGGTTATGTCGAGTCTGGTGAATACCACTTCGAAGCAAAAAAACTGTACGCCAAACATTTTGAACATCCGGATCCAAAACAACCAAAAGTGTTTATCTCTGAATTGCTGTTAGAGCAATGCTCAGCAGAGTTGCAACAGATCATCAAAGCTTTGGTGGCGCAAATGGATCCGGCGGCCGTCATGGCAGAGAACTTTTTATATTCGGGTAAACATTGGCAGTTGGATCAAGCCAGCTACCGCACCCTGCTGGCAGAAAGCGAATATGCGGCCTGGACAGCGGTCTGGGGTTTCCGCGCCAATCATTTTACCGTCTCGGTCAATGAGCTGAAAAACTTCAGCAGCCTGGAAAGTGTCAATGATGCGCTGAAACAAGCCGGTTTTGCCCTCAATACCTCAGGCGGTGAAATTAAAGGCAGTCCTGAGGTGTTGCTGGAGCAGTCTTCGACTTTAGCGGATGAAGCAGTGGCAGAATTTACCGATGGCGATCAACTGATCCCAAGCTGCTTTTATGAATTTGCCCTGCGTTATGCCATGCCAAACGGCAAGCTGTACACAGGTTTTGTGGCAGCCTCAGCCGATAAAATCTTCGAAAGTACCAATGTTCGCTAAGTGCCCGCTAAACGCCTGCTAAGCGTGCAGCACTTGACCCGCTAAGTCGTGGCTGGCAGAGGTTGTTATCGCAACCTCTGCCATTCAGATGTCTTGCTTCAGCGCCGACGCCAGCCGTTGTTGATAGCTCGCTGCGGCTGCTGGCCGATAACCGCGCGATGCCGGATTGATAAATCCATGCGGATAGGACGTTAACTCAGATTGCACCAACGGTTTGGCGGCTAACTGCTGATGTAAAGCGACCACATCAAAATGGCTTTCCTGTGCCCAAATCAGCTGAGTCGGACACTGCGGTTGTAACCCGGTTTGCTGGCGAATTTGACCGCCATAAAATAACCAGCTGCGTTTAATTGGCAGCTTGGGTTGTGCGGCCATTGCCGACCATAACACTGCAGCGCCAGCACTAAAGCCGAGCGCATTCACCGACTCCGCCCGGCTCTGTAGCCAGTGGGTTAGTTTGTGCTGATAGAGCGCAAGTCCACCTTGGGCGGTAAAAAATTGATAAGCGGCTTCATCATCAGCGAACTGTTGTTGCTGCGGATAAGGCGACAATAACTCGACTGTGACCGGCAAGGCGCTCAGCCACTGCTGCAGTGGTGCTGTGATGCCAAAAATATCAGTACAAACCAGCAAAGTTGTTGTTTTAGCGCGCTGCTGCATCGGTAGCATCACCTGTTAAAAGTGATTCAGGGGTAATTGCAGATAGACAACCCCATTCTCTGCCGCCGGCGGCAGATGACCGGCCCGCATATTGACCTGTACTGCGGGTAACAACAGTTTAGGCATGCTTAAGGTGGCATCTCTTTGTTGGCGCAGCTGAATAAACTCAGTGGCACTGACGCCCTGATGTAAATGAATATTGGCCTGTTTTTGCGCTGCGACTGTGGTTTCAAAACAAAAATCGTCGCGACCAGCGGCTTTATAGTCATGGCATAAAAACATCCGGGTCTGGTCTGGTAAGCTGAATAACCGTTGCACCGACTGATATAAAATTTCAGCACTGCCACCGGGAAAGTCGCAACGAGCACTACCATAATCCGGCATAAAAAGCGTATCGCCAACAAAAACCGCATCATCAATTAAATAGGACACGCAAGCGGGGGTATGGCCTGGCGTGTGTAACACCTGGATGGTTAGGTTGCCAAGCGCCAGTGCTTCCCCATCCTCGACTAGTTTGTCAAACTGACTGCCATCCAGCGCGAAATCGGCACCGGCATTAAACACCTGGCCAAAAATTTGTTGCACTTTAGTGATCTGACTGCCAATCACAATGTCGCCGCCTAAGCGCTGCTTTAGATAAGGTGCAGCTGATAGATGATCTGCATGGACATGGGTTTCCAGGATCCAGCGTAACTTTAGCTGTTGCTGTGTGACGGCCTGAAGGATGGCATCGGCCCCAGTCGTGGTTGTACGTCCGGCGGCAAGCTCAAAATTCAGCACCGGATCAATCACGGCGGCGATTTTGCTCACCGGGCAAAAGACTAAATAACTATAAGTATTGGAATCCTGATCAAAAAAATGTTGAATTACTGCTGTCATAGCTACCTCTCACGCGCTTTAAAATACTATAACAAAGTCGATACATAACAAAAATAGCTAAGCATATTCCTTTATGGAATATGATGACGCTGTGTTGTGATTTCCAGCCATATTGTCACTGCCCCATCGGCTTGCTGTGTGTTCTTTATGTATTTAGACGGCTAAACGTCTTGCTGTCATATTTTTGTCATCTCATCGCCTTAGCATGCAGCGGTCTTCCATGTGTTGTCGCCGTCCGAGGTTATATGAAGATCGCCCGCAAACTGATGTTTACCATGGCCGCAGCCACGCTGACCGCTGTGATCACTGGTGTGAGTTTAATCAGCACCCTGTCCTATTCCCACAGTAAAGCTGCACTGAGCCAAAGTGCCGAGCAACAATTTACTGCGGTGGCCAAAGGCCGCGAACAGGCCTTGCAGCTTTATTTACAAAGCCTGCAGGATTTATTGCTGAGTCTGGCCAACAACCGGCTGACTCAGGACGCTTTATATGCCATGGAGCGACCCTTTGGCTCCTACCGCTATGAAGTGGCGAATCCTGGGGAAACGCAACTGCGGGCTGAGCTACAACAATGGTATCAGCAGCAGTATCAGCCTTTTGCCCGTAGTTTGGATCCTGCCTATAGTGTTGATAGCAGTCAGTGGTTATCCAAAGCCAGTCTGGAAACCCTGCTACTGCAACATTATTATCTGCAAACCAACCCGCATCCGCCGGCCAGCGCCAGCAAATTGGTCGACCGGGCGGATGGCTCTGTTTATGGTCAGCAGCATAAAAAATTCCACCAAAGTTTTGTCGAAGTGACCAACCGCTACCAATTACAGGAGCTTTATCTGGTAGCAGCCAACGGTCTGAATGTGGTGTATTCCAGCCATAAAACACCGGTGTTTGCCACCTCCTTACAGCAAGGTGCGTTTGCCGATACTGAATTAGCCAGTACAGTGAAAAAAGTGCTGCAAAATCCCAAAGCGGGCTGGCAAGTATCAGCACCAGCGCCATTTCGTGGTTATGTCGAACAACAAGTGCTGTTTCTGGCAGCCCCGGTATTTAATAATCTGGCCGGTTCTGAGCAGCCTATTGGTGCCTTAGTGTTGCAACTCCCTGTCACCGCCTTGACCGCCCTGATCAATCAGCAACAGCAATGGCCGCAAATTGGTCTGGGTGAAAGTGGTGATAGTTATCTGGTCAGTAACAATCAACGCTTGTTGACTTCTTTACGGGCCGAATTAACCGATGCGGCTGATTTTGCCAAGCGTTATCCTGCGTTAACAGCCAAGGCCAACCATTATGGTCTGGCCGGACAATTGACTCTGGATAGTGCTGAAGTAAAGGCTGCACTCAGTGGTCAGTCAGGTATGAGTCAAACTGTTGATTACCGCCAGCAAGCTGTACTGATGAGTTATCAGCCAGTGCTGATTGGCCAGCAGCAATATGCCTTGATCACCCAGATGGATGAACAGGAAGCATTTGCCAGCCTGCAACAATTAACGCAGCAAATGTTATGGTATGGCTTGTTGGTGATTGCGGTGTTGGCGCTGGCAGCGCTATTGCTGGCACGACAAGCCGGTGTTGCTATCGCTCGGCCACTGGAGTCACTGGCTGACCAAATTCGCCAGGCGGCGGATCAACATGATTTAACCAGTCGTTTCAAAGTACAAGGTGATGAGGAAGTCCAATCCATTGCCGCGGCGCTGAACCAGCTGTTTGCCAGTTTGGCCGAGTTATTGGGTCAACTGGTGCAGGCCGCTAGTGCACAGCAGCAAGCTTCCAGCCAACAACTAACGATCAGTCACAACTGTAAAGAAGCGGTATTTCAGCAAAAAACGGCTTTGCTGCAGTTACAACAGGAAGCTGCCGCCAGTCAGCAAGCTCAACAAAGTATTGGCCAGCAAATTACCGCGGCTAGCCAGGCGGCAAGTCTGGCACAGCAGCAATCAACCGCCGGTCAACAGCAGTTACATCAGATGCACCAGCTGATCCAGCAACTGGCTGGACAGATTGGTCATTCCACTCATAGCATGACCGACTTAGAACAAGCCGCAGCCGAAATTGTCACAGTACTGGATACCATTCGCGGTGTCGCTGAGCAAACCAACCTGCTGGCGTTAAATGCCGCTATTGAAGCGGCCAGAGCTGGTGAACATGGCCGCGGTTTTGCGGTAGTGGCGGATGAAGTGCGTCGTTTATCGGGCAGCACCCAAAGTGCCACCGCCGAAATTCAGCAAATGCTGGCCAGACTGGCGCAATCGGTGCAACAAAGCACTCAGGGGTTACAGCAGGAGCAAGCCAGTGCGACGTTATGCCTGGAAAGCGCAGTGATCACTGAGCAGAGTCTGGCTCAAACCAAAGATGCGGCCGCCACTATTGCCATAGCCACCAGCCACATCAGGGCTTTATGTCAGCAGGAATGCGAACGCAGTCGTCAGATTAGCCTGGCATTAGTGGATATCAACCACAGCGCCAGTGCCACCGATCAAGCGATGAGCGAACTAGCCGATAAAGCCAGAGCCCAGCAGCAACTGGGTGAACAGTTGATGCAAAGCTCAGCCCGGTTAAAACTGTAAAGCTAACATCAGCAAGAAAATGGCAGCCATGGTAACGACCGACTAGTTTATCATTGTGATTGGTCTTACCTGCTCGTCTGTTGGTCGCGCGGCTTTGCGACGTCACTGACAACCTGCTAGTTTGGCTTGATATCCCGTGCAGCTGCGCTGTGGCTAAATAACAGCCAAACAACAGCGCCGCAGCAAAGGGCAGTTAAGCAAGTCAGATCAGGGAGATGTCAGTTATGTTCGAGAATAGGTTTGTAAAAAGCTTTTTGTGTTGCAGTAGTTTGTTGTTGGCGAGCGCCCCTGCTTTAGCAGCCAAAGCGCTGATCCAAACCAGTTTGGGCGAGATGACGTTCCAGTTGTATGAGGAGCAAACCCCAGCCACTACTGCCAATTTTATCAAACTGGCTAACAGTGGCTGGTACCAGGGCAAAACCTTTTACCGCGTGGTGCCAGGCCATGTCGCACAGGCGGGTTTAAATGATGATAACCACCCGGATATGAAAACCTATCAGGTCAAAGCCGAATTCTCCGATCAATTACCGCAAATCAAAGGCAGTCTGGGTCTGGCGCGTGGTGAAGATCCGAACAGTGGTAGCACCGAGTTTTATATTTGTCTGGAACGACGGGCTCATCTGGACGGTAAATATACCAATTTTGGCCAGTTGATCAGCGGCGAAGAGGTGCTAGACAAAATCGCCGCGGTGAAAATTGCCGAAAAATGGCTGGACAATCCTGGCGGTAAACCTATCGCCTTTCATCAACCAGCTACGCCGGTGGTGATTGAAAAAATCACTATTTTGCCGGATTAATGCTGCGCTGCAGCGGATAAATCGAGCACCTGATCGGCGCGCCAGATTTCTGTTTGTCGATGAGTCACCAACACCAGGCTGACTTTCAGCTGCCGCAGGTTTTGTACCAATCGGCGTTCGGACTCTTCATCCAGCGCCGAGGTGGCCTCGTCCAGCAATAGTATTGGTGCTGCCTGTAGTAAGGCTCTGGCGATCATCAGCCGCTGGGCTTCGCCACCTGATAACGCCGCCCCATCCAGCCCCACGCTCTGATAGATACCTTGAGGGGACCTGTCCAATAATGGCCCTAACAGCGCCAACCGCGCCACGGCCGCCACATCTTCATCGCTGGCGTTGGCGGCAGCGCAGCGCATATTACTGGCGATAGTGCCAGTAAAAATAACGGGTTGTTGTGGTACATACGCCATGATCTGGCGTAACTGGGTCCAGCTCAGCGCATCCAGCTGGATGTTGCCAATTTGGATCTCACCGCGACTCGTTGGTAAAAAGCCGGCGATTTGCCGCAGTAAGGTGGTTTTTCCGCAACCGCTACTGCCCTTTAATAACAAAGTTTCACCAGCTGCCAGGTGCAGCCTGATGGGCTGTTGCCGGGCGCCAACTGCAACTTGTAGCAAGGCCAGATGGCTATCCGCTGGCGCCATTGACTGTTGCGGTCTGACATGAACTGGTGCTTGTAGCAACAGCTGGAGTCGCGCCAGGCTTGCTTCGAGATCGTTGAGGCTTAACGCCGTCAGCGCCAGCCCCTCCAGCACTGCTGACGCCCGCATGGCCAGTAACAACAGCGCCAATTGCTCAAAACGGCCATGGGTCGATTGCAGCAGCAGCAGACTAAACCCGGCGATGGGTAAAGCAGTGGCCAATAAGTTCAAGCCAGTAGCCACTGCCGCAGCCCTATTGGTTTGCGCCAGCGCCTGCTCTTGCTGTTGCCAGCTCTGTTCCAGTGCGGCATTAGCACGCGCAAAACCGGCCGCAGTTCGCAGTAACTCCAATTGTTCGGTCAATTGCAAGTCTTGTTGTAACTCCTGTTGCCGGGTCTGTGCCCGCTTTGCGTCCAGCCGCATTAAACGTTGTTGTGCCAACAAGTGGCAACCAAATGCCAGCACTAACAGCAAAGCCAGCCAAGCCATTGTCCCAGGTCCTGCCAACCAGCCGGTGCCACAGAGCAACAGCAGTGGCAACAGCGGTGCATACAGATACTGTGGTAACTGATGGGCCGGTATTTTCATCAGATTGGGGATATCCTGAGTCACCAGCATCCTGAGTACAGTGCGGTGTGCTGGGACAAACCAATCCAGCTGCAATTGTTGCAGCTTGACTGCAACCAATTGATACAAGCTCTGGATCAACCCGGCGCCAGCGGCAAAGCCAGCTTTACCGACCAGCACAGTCAAGATCACAGCCACTAGTGCCAATAGCATTACCCCGCCTGTTGCTTGCCGCTGATAAATGGCGGTGGCAAGCCAAAGATAACAAGCCCCTTCCAGCAGGGCGACCATTAACCAGCCGAAGACCACCTTTCGCATCGGTGACAACAATGTGGGTAAGATGTGGGCCTGGCCTTTCATGTTCTGTCCTCTGTGGCAAAAGTTGGCAGTACCAATTGCAGATCTGCCATGGCTGCGTATTCCGGTTGATGGGTCACCAGTAGCAAATAACAGCGATGTTGTCTGACATGGGCGATCAGGGCTTGCAACACTGCCAGGCTGGTTTGCGGATCCAGTCCGGAAGTTGGTTCATCCAGCAGTAGCACAGTGGCTTTGGCTAAAAACACCCGCGCCAGATTCAGCCGCTGTTTTTCGCCACCTGATAACAGTGCGGCATCGGCGCTCAGTTCAGCGTTTAATTGCGCTTTGTGCAGTGCTAGTTGATATTCAGCCGTGCTGGCATCAGGAGCTGTCAGCGCCAGATTTTGCAGCACAGTACCAGGCATGACAGCTAATCCCTGTGGGATCATTAAGATGAGTTGTTGCCGACTGGCTGCTGTCAAGCAAGCCAGTGATTGATCCGCCAGTAACACAGTGCCGGTCTGTAAATTTTCCAAGCCAGCAATCAATCGCAGCAAGGTTGATTTACCGGCACCACTATGACCTGTAACGGCTAAAAATTGGCCAGCTTGCAAGCTGGTTGATAAACCTTGAAACAGCATCTTTCCCTGGCTTTGCCAACCAAGATCAATCAGCTGTAATGTTGGCGCTGCTGTTGGCTTGAATTGCTGTTCGCCTTGTTGCAGTGGCATGATGTGTAAAAAATCTGCCAGCCGCCAAGCCGCAGCGCGGCCAGCAGCGACATAATCCAGACCATGTCCCAACCGCAAGGCCGGTGTCACTATTGCCAGACTAAACAACAATACCGCACAGAGCGCTTTCAGTTGCCCGGCATCTGTGGCTGGCGGCTGCCAGTACATCACCACAGTATAGCCAATGGCAAAGGTACAAACCGCTTGCAACATGGCGCTCGCCAGCGCAGCTGCTGTCGAGACTTTGTTCACCCTGCTGCGGATCATGCCGGTAAACTGCGCGCTGGCCTGGTTAAATTCAGCCAGCGGCCCGGCAGCAGGATCGGACAGTTTCAGCAGATCTGGCGCCCGCCCATAATCACTGACTGCGCTCGCGACTTTGTTCAGTAAATTAAATTGTATCGGCGCTAACTGCGCTGAGAGGCGTGGGATCCACCATAGATGGCAGATGACTGCCAGTAAGCCCGGGATCAGGGCCAATAAGCTGGTCCAGCCCGCCAGCGTGATCCAGAGCACTAAGGTCAGCGCAGGCAGCACTAATAAAGTCACGAATTCGTGCGGGGCATGGGCGATCAGATGATGTAAGGCGGTGATATCATCCGATAACAAGGCTTTTAATTGCTGTGGCTGATACCGGCTCAAGGTTGAAGCCGGCAATCTCAGCATATGCCCTACCACCTGGCGTTTCAGCCTGGCGGCCACGCTGGCTTCAGCAACATGACTGAGCCAACTGGCCAACCCCGCCAAGATGGCTGCTGCACTCCAGCAGCCTACAGACCACCACCACCAATGCTCTGCACCACTGAGCAAAAGTTGCACCAGACCTAACAAAGCGCAAAGTGCTGCAACACTGGCCGATACTGCCAGCAGTAAAGCAACCGCCAAAGCCGGTATGGCCTTTGATATTGCTGCGCCAAGGGTGGCGGTTAGCTTGGATTTTTTTAACATCTGTTCCCTCTGTTGTACTTTGAACCAATGGCGACGATTCGTCCCAACTAATTACCAACACAGTGTTGACAATTAATTTTGCGCATCATATCCTTAATGCGAATTGTTCGCAATAATGATTTTTGTCGATAGCAAGGAGTGTTCAGTGATGTACTGTGGTCACAAATTGGCGGGTCCATTTGCCCTGAGTTTGGTTGCACTTGGCATGAGTGCTGCTGTGGTTGCCGGGCCGGCAGATAGCGCTAAATCGAAGGTAAAGGTAGAAGATAACACTGAAAATTATGAAAAAATCATCGTCTACGGTCAGAAAGTAACCCGTTCACTGCAGGAAACGGCCAGTTCGGTGGTGGTATTATCGGCCAAAGATATCAACGACAACGCCGATCAAGCCACAGTGGCGGAAATTCTGCGTGGCATTGCCAATTTTAATTATGCCGGCAACACCGATGCCCCGGTGATCCGTGGCACAGATACCAAAGGACCGGTCAGTGCGGGCAACGCTTATCTGGCAAAACCAGTGCCGGGCGCCACTATCAGTCTGGATGGTCGTTACCTGACCGCAGCTGAACTGGATTTAGGCGCGGCTGGTTTATGGGATTTGGCCGGCATTGAAGTATATCGGGGTCCACAGACCACCAGTCAGGGCGCCAATAGTATTGCTGGCGCAGTGGTGATGCGGACCAATAAACCGGTGTTTAGCGGTGAGTCAGCGGCGCAGGTTATTGTCGGCAGCCGGGATAAAAAACGTGTGTCCTTAATGGCATCAGACGGTATCACTGAGGATCTTGCTTTCCGAATTGCACTGGATCAAAGCTCCCGCGATACTTTTATCCGTTATACTAATCCGCAATTTACTGCCCATGATTTTGATCTGAATTGGAAAAATCAGCAGGCGCGCGCCAAGCTATTATGGCAACCCACTGACACGGCTCTGTCTGCCCTACTGACCTACTCATACAGCAAGGCCAAGCGCCCTAACAGTGAAATGGCTTCTGAACCTTATGATCAATTTCAGAATTTATCGCTGTATCAGGACAATCAACAAGTCAGCCATCAGGCCGGTATGCTGGAACTGGAGTATGAATTTGCCAATGACATCAAACTCCATCATCTGTTGCAATACTCTGATGGGGTCTTTGACTATCATTTCGCGGCGCCTTATCAGGGCTTAGCAAAGCGTGATAACGAAAATGTGTCCAGTGATCTGCGGTTAGAGATCAATAAAGCTGCGGCAGAATTCAGTGGCGTCGCCGGACTGTTTTACTGGAAAGATCAGACCCGCAATTGGCTGAGCAACACTTTTGGTCAAGCCGATGCAGACTTGGGCCATACCAGTGCTGCCCCTTATGCGGAGCTCAATTGGCGTGTACTGCCGGACTGGAGCTTAAGTACCGGCCTGCGCTACCAGCGTGATGACATCAGTCATGCCGGCACTGCCAGTTATGTGCCTGGTGTTTTTCATCAGTATCAGCATCGTTTTCATGCCGTGTTACCTAAACTGGCCTTGTCCTATAGCGTAACCGAACACACCACTGTCGGTGCTCTCGTCAATAAAGGGTATATTCCGGGTGGAACCGGTATTAATTTCCGCGCCGGTCAATATTACAGTTTTGCAAAGGAGTCGGCCTGGAATTATGAAGTGTTTAGCCGGACTGAATTACCGCGGCAGATGACGCTCAGTAGCAACCTGTTTTACACCCGATTTAGCGATTCACAGCGTTCGGTGACCGATTATCTCAATGGCCGCCCCTTTGGCTCTGTGATTATCAATGCGGATCAAGCCCACAGTTATGGCCTGGAGCTGGGGCTGGACTATCGCAGCAGCCCTCGTCTGTCTTGGTCGGCCAGTCTTGGTCTATTGGAAACCGAAATTACCCGCTTTGATGATTACCGTGGTCAGGTCTTTGTTGGCAAAGAGTTTAGTAAAGCGCCCGGCTTTATGGCCAGTGCCGGCCTTGATTATGCTGTAACAGACGCCTGGACGCTGAGTGTGGACCACCGCCTCAGTGACGGCTATTTCTCCACCGATATAAATGAGCCTGAGTTACGGGTCGCCAGTTACAGTAGTACCGATGTGCGTAGCAGTTATAGGTTGAGCCCGCAACTGACGGCCTTTGTGTATGTTCGCAACCTGAGCGATAAAACAGCGGCACTGCGTAAAGTGGCCGATCGAAGCACAGGTGGCGCCAATGCCTATATGCTGGAACCCAGGGAAACCGGCATTGGCTTGAAAGCGAATTTTTAGCGCTGTTGGCATTCATTGGCTGTGCTGCTGGCAGAAAAGCTGCGCCTGCGCCAATAAGCAGGCTAAAATGCGAATTTTTTGCCATAGCCTCAACTGCGCCAGTAGCGCTGATGTTCTGCCGGTCGCTTTGAGGCTCATCAGTTCCAAGAGTGACAGCTACAGGAGTGTCAGCCATGACTACAGCAAAGACAACAAAGACCGGTGCTAAACGCGGCCGGCCAAGCCGGATCAACCGTGAAGTGATAGCCAGGGCAGCCTTAGCCATAGGGCTGGATAAAGTGACGATCCCGGCGCTGGCGGCTCATTTGCAGATCGATCATTCCTCTTTGTATCACCATATCAAGGGCCGGGATGATGTGTTAACGCTGGCTGCTGAGCTGGCAGTGACTGAACTGGCATGGCAAGCACCAGCCAGCGCAGATTGGCAACAGCAACTGATTGCGCTGACCGATGCCATTTGGCTGTTGTATGAAAGCAATCCAGGCCTGGCTGAGTGTTTTCACCAGGCAGAAGTCAGCCCCACCGTTGGGATCCGATCTTTTGCCCAATCTGTTGCCAGCTTACAACAGCAAGGCTTTAGCTTAGATGATGCTGTAGTAACCGTCGACATGTTGGTGGATATGGTGCAGGCCTGCTTTGTGGGCTGGTGGTCGGGCAGTCAACAAGACAGCAACGGCACTTCGCGAAAAGACCGGATGATGGCGTTGTGGCAGGCTGAAGCCGCGGCTTGCCCTGAATTGGCCAGTCAAATTAATGCCATGGTCGGCATTATGCAAGCCGGCGCCAGGCGCTGGTGGGAACAAAAAAGAGACGTGGTGTTGGCGGGGATCGCCAGCCGCCGGCAACAGGAGCGCCAGCAGCATCAGCTGGCAGTGCCTCAGTCGGCAGCACCATGCTGATCACCGGGTTTTAGTCGCTTCTTCTGAAGCAACTCTGCCCAATAAAGAGACAGCTGATGTTGAAGTATCTGGGCCTTGGTGCCATTTTTTGTTTATTGTGCCTAACGTCACTGCTGTTAGGCGTCCAGCAATTCTCGCTCGCACAACTGTGGCAAGCAGATCCTGTCGCCTGGCTCACTTTGACCAGCAGTCGACTGCCAAGGCTGATTGCTTTACTGTTAACCGGCGCAGGTTTAGCGGTCTGCGGTGTGCTGTTGCAGCAAATGTTACAAAACAGGTTTGCCGATCCTGGAACTACAGGTGCGATTGACGCTGCCAAACTTGGCATTCTGCTGGCGATGGCGTTGCTGCCTGGCGCTACGATGCTGGTCACTATGCTGATTGCCCTGTTTTGCTGTTTAGTCAGCTGTCTGTTTTTTATAATACTGATCAATAAACTACAGCTGCGTCATCGGCAGTTGCTGCCAATCTTAGGTTTGATGTACGGCAGTGTGCTCAGTGCAATAGCGGAACTTTATGCCTATCAGCAGCAGTTGCTGCAAAGCATGCAAGGGTGGCTGTTGGGCGATTTCTCCAAGGTGATTGCAGGTCAATACGAACTGATTTATTTGATCCTACCGTTGGTGCTGTGCAGTTATTGGTTTGCGCATCATTTTACCCTGCTTGGCATGGGGCAACAGTTGGCAGGCAGCCTTGGTTTACGTTATCAACAGCTGGTTTGGCTCGGTCTACTGCTGGTGGCGACTATGGTGGCCAGCAGTTTAATGACGGTCGGCGCTATCCCATTTGTGGGCTTAGTGATCCCACAACTGGTGGCAAGGCACTGTGGCGATCATCTGGCGCACAGTTTGCCAAGGATTGCGCTGGCTGGCGCCGCGTTTTTAATCAGCTGTGATCTATTCAGCCGGCTATTGCTTTATCCCTACGAAATTCCGATAGGACTGACCGCCAGTTGTGTTGGTGCTTTGCTGCTCCTGCGTTTTTTAAGGACATCGGCATGAACAAATCCTGGCAGTTACATTTTTGCGGCTTGTTATGCTTGCTGCTGGCACTGACCTACCTGTTATACGATTCCGGCCTGGACACTGAGTTTATCCTGCCAAACCGGCTGGTTAAATTGCTGGCCATGCTGACAGGCGGCATAGCGGTCGCTTGTTCAACGCTTTGTTTTCAGACCATCACTGAGAATCGCATTCTGACCCCGGCCATTATGGGTTACGAAAGTGTGTATTTATTGTGGCAAGCCTTATTGGTGCTGTTATTTGGTTTAAATAGCCCCTTGCTGCAGGATCTGCAACTGAACTTTGTTTGCTCCACCCTGGTGCTGCTGGGCTATTCGCTCTTGTTACAGCGCTGGTTATTTAGCAGCAGCCAGCAGGATGTCTGGCAAATGTTGTGGTATGGACTGGTGTTTAGCCTGGTCGGCAGTAGTTTGACGCAGTTTTTTCAATACAGCAGTAGCCCGGCCGAGTTTTCCTTGTTATCACAATACAGTCTGGCTTCTTTTCAGCGGGCTGAACTGCAGCAAACCTTGTTCTCTGCCCTGTTAACACTGCTGGTGGCAAGCTTCATCTGGCGGCAACGTCATCAATTGGATGTGCTCCAACTAGGCGCTTTGCAAGCCGCAGCCCTGGGTATCAATCGTTCCTTGTTAATGCGACGGCAACTGGCGCTGATTGCCATCTTAGTGGCGATATCGACCAGCCTGCTAGGTCCAACCGCGTTTTTCGGCATTCTGATCGCGAATCTGAGTGCAACTTTCAGTCGCACTCAGTCACACCGCCATCGGTTGCCGCTCGCAGCGCTCTGTGCAGTGCTGTTATTTCTACTGGTGCAATTGCTGGTGGAGCATCTGTTTAATTTCAAAACCAGCGTCGGTTTATTATTACAACTGTGCTGTGGAGGTTACTTTTTTATGTTTTTAATCAAACACAGGCAGACATCATGATCAGCGTGCAAGGCTTAACCAAAAGTTATGGTAACCGGCTAGTTTTGCAGGATCTCAATGTCGACTTTGCCAGCAGCAAACTAACAGCACTGATCGGTCCCAATGGCGCCGGGAAAAGTAGTTTGCTGATGTGTATAGCACGTTTACTGACTGCTGATTCAGGGCGGATCTTGCTGTCTGGCCGCGATATGCAAGCTTATTCTTTGCCAGATTATGCCAAACAAGTAGCGACCCTATGCCAGTTTCAATCACTGCAATTGCAACTTAAGGTGCGCGAACTGGTTGCTTTTGGTCGTTTTCCACACAGTCAGGGCCGCTTGCAGCAGGCCGATCATCATGCCATTGCGCAAGCGCTGGATTTGCTGGGCCTGACACCACTGCAAAACTCAGTATTGCATGAGCTCAGCGGCGGTCAGCGCCAGTTAGCATTTATGGCCATGGTAGTAGCGCAGCAGACCCCCTGTTTGCTGCTCGACGAGCCACTGAATAATCTGGATTTAAAACATGCGGTGCAGTTGATGCAGGTGCTGTGTTACTTACGCGATCAACAGCAAAAAACCGTGATTGTGGTGCTGCATGATCTGAATATGGCGGCTAATTATGCCGACCGGGTGGTTACGATGCAGCAAGGCTGTATCCGTCATGCCGGTGAAGTCGGCCATGTGATGACAGCACCAACCCTCTCTGAACTCTATCAATTGCCTATCCAGGTGCTACACACCGAATTTGGTCGTTTTTGTCACTATTTTACTCAACCGGAGAATCGTTATGCCTGTTAAACCTTGGGTCCTTGCGCTGTTGGGCTGTTACCGCGTTTTATTGTGCGCCACTCTGTTATTGAGTGCCGGTTGCCAGCCAGAGCGCAAAGATAGCGCCGTCAATGTACCGGTACAGCAGACTGCCGCTTTTATTCCGATGGAAATCAGCCATCAACTGGGACGTGCCATCATCCGGCAGCAGCCTGAACGTATTGCCGTGCTGGATATGAACGATGTCGATCATTTGCACTTGTTACAAGTCCCGATTGCTGGCATGCCAAAAGATTATGTACCGGCATTTTTGGCTGAGCTGAGTCAAGACTCGAACATTATGGATTTAGGTGCCATAGTGCAGCCGAATCTGGAGCGGATTTACAAGTTAAAACCGGATCTGATTGTATTGTCTTCCTTACAGGCCAGCCATTATCCGAAGCTGGCCGCACTGGCACCTAGTATTTACTACGATATCGATTATCAATTGAGTGGCGCAGGCCATATCAACAAGGTGATCAGCCATTTCCACCAATTGGCGCAGTTATTCGGTAAAGAGCAGCAAGCTAAACAGCAAAGCAACGCTCTCCTGCTGCAGTGGCGACAGTTGCAACAACAACTGCAACACCGACCTGAAC
>CAZGHW010000033.1:38110-48192 GCA_964525695.1 uncultured Rheinheimera sp.
GGTGCGCAGCAAGAAGCCCGGCATCCGCCACGGCGACAGGGCGGCCGAGCAGCTCGGCAACTCCTAGCTCACCGAGCCCGGCCAGTCGGTGGTGAAGAACTGCGAGACCAACAACTGCAACACCGACCTGAACGCGCAATGATTCTGTTGCATAACAATGGCGCTTTTAGTTATCTGGGTGAAAAATCACGGTATGGTTTTATTTATCAGGATTTGCAGGTTAAAGCGGCGGGTGATGAAAACTCCAGTGGCTTACATGGCCAACCCGTCTCCAATGAATATATTTTTGCCCATGATCCCGATATCATTTTTGTCATCGACCGCACTGCAGTGATGGCAAAAAAACAGTCAACCAATCCGACATTGATTGACAATCCATTGATACGTCAAACCAAAGCCTGGAAAAATAACAAAATCATTGTAGTTGATGCACAAGCCTGGTATGTCACAGGCGCCAGTATGACGGCGTTGCAACAAATCATCACGGATGTGCAGCGAGGTTATCAGTAGTTTATGGTTTGCGTGCGCTGCAACCAACTGGCAGCGCACAGGTCGGTTTGCAGAGCTTAAGGCAGTAATACTTCGTGTTGTAACGCGGTGAGCGCCGCCGCGACCTGTTCACTGCTTTGTTCCATCAGTTGCAGCGCTTTGAGCAGGCCAGCATCATCTTTGCGGCTGGCACAAGCTAAAGCCTGTTGGCCAGCTTGATGCACTTGTTGGTGCGGTGCATCCAGTTGTTTAAAACTGCGTAACTGACTATATTTTTTACTGCCTTCCCCCTGAAAATACCACTGCCCCAGCCTGCATTGCTGGTGACTACCGGCCGATTCATCCAGTTTTTGCTGCTGCAGTAATTGATAAACCCGGTTTTTCCACACCACATGATCAAGTTTCACCGTATTTAAAAAAGCAATAGTGGCAGATTCAGCAATCACATGTTGCATATGATCTGAGCTATCAATCACCTGATTCACCACCTGATCAATTTGCGCTGAACTACTGGCAACTGCAGCAGCGCTTTGCTGACTTTGCGCCACCATCTGCCGGATATGGCTGGTTTGGTCCATCACCTGACGGATCAGTTGTTCAATTTGGCTACTGGCTTGATGGGCTTTACCGGCCAGGGTTCTGACTTCATCGGCAACCACGGCAAAACCACGACCGGCTTCACCGGCTCTGGCTGCTTCGATGGCCGCATTCAGTGCCAATAAATTAGTTTGGTCAGAAATCTCCTGGATGCTGGAGATCAGTTGATTAATCGATGCTGCAGTACCTTCGAGCACTGCGGCAACTTTGGCACTTTGCTCGGCATCTGTGGTGATTTGTCTGGCCCGCTCATCCAGATGTTGCACTGCCGCTTTGGTTTGGCTAAACAGATTACCAAGCTCTTGCAAGGCATGATGTTCTTGTTGCAGCACAGTGGCATTGTCAGCAATATTTTCCCGAATAGATCCTAATAAATGATGGCCACTGAGCATACAACCACAAATATGTTGTTGCTGTTGCTGCTGTGCTAATTCAGAGGTTAAACCAGTTAACTGATGCTGGTATTGCTGCTGTTGACGTTGCTGCTCAGCACTGTGTTGCTGCTGCAGCTGTAGCAAACTTTGCTCCAACTGCTGGATTTGTTGCTTCAGATGGGATTGAAAAAACATTATTACCTCATGCTTGCTGTTCGTTCCAGCGGATCTGTCTATGGCAGCCAAAAGCTATGCTGCTCAGTATGCCTAAATCGGCTAGCTTGTCATGCCGACTTTGGTCGAGGCTTGCTGGACAACCTTGTGGCAGCTTAGGGCGATCAGCGGCTTAGCTTCAGGCCGCGACATCCTGTTGCAAGGCGGTGATCGCCTGCACCACTACAAGACATTGTTGATCGAACTCCTGCAGCAATTGGCTGATTTTGCTGCCTGCGAGCTGTGCATCCAATTGCAGCACTTCACGGCTTTTGTCGTGAAACAGTCGATGGGCGCGCTCGATATTTTTAAAGCTATTAAATTGGCCATAGTGGCGCTGCCCATAACAGCCATGGCCAAACCATTGCTGAAATTTTTGCTCTAAGGCGGTCGAGTTTAGAGCCAGACCTTGCAGCTGCGCCTGTAATACTTGATTTTTCCAATCGATATAATCGAGCTTCAGGCCGTTTAAATAGGTCAAGGTGGTGGTGGTCCGGATCAATTTTTTCATCGCTTCTGAACGGTCAATCACTTCATTAACGACCTGATCAATTTGCCGGGATGAGCTGGACACATCGGCCGCACTTTGCTGACTTTGCGACACCATTGCCTTGATATTATTGGTTTGTTCGATGACTTTGCGGATCAAGTTTTCAATTTGCTTGCTGGCGTCATTGGCTTTACCCGCCAGAGTCCGAACTTCATCAGCCACAACGGCAAAGCCACGGCCGGCTTCGCCTGCTCTGGCGGCTTCAATGGCGGCATTCAGCGCCAATAAGTTGGTCTGATCGGATATTTCCTGGATACTTGAAATCAGCTGGGTAATTGCACTGGCAGTGCCATCCAGCACATTGGCCGTGGCTGCGCTTTGATCGGCGTGGGCAGTAATATGCACAGCCCGGCTTTCCAGCGTTTTAATGGCGCTCTGCGTCTGGCCAAAAATATCTTCCAGTTTTGCCAGTGCGGCCCGTTCATCAATCAGGCTGTCTGCCAGTTGGTTGACGGTTTGCTGTACTAGTTGCAACACCGATTGGCCGGCAAGTTGGCTGCTATTACGCTGTTTTTGTTGCAGTAAATTGGCGTTGGCTTGTTGCTGTTGTTGCTCAAACTGCTGTTGTTGCTGCTGCATCAGCTGTTGTTGTTGCTGTAATTGCTGCTGCATGTCTTTGACTTGTTGTCTGAGTTGCTGATTTTCTTGTTTTAATGCGCTGTTAAACATCATGTCGCCCCGAAACTGAATATGATAGTTTCATCCTAAGGGATGGCGCGCCAGGAAAAAAGAGCCAATGATGTTTTTAATCAAAGAAAGCTGTTTTTAAACAGTTATTTGCATTAAACGGACAACGGGCACCAGATAAGGTGCCCGTTTTGCAGCTAGCAGGGATAGATTCAGCTGATTAAGCTACGTAACATCCAGGCATTTTTTTCATGCACCTGCATACGCTGGGTTAATAAATCTAAGGTGGGTTCATCAGAGGCTTTATCTGCCACTGGCACAATAGAGCGCGCCGTTTTGGCGATCGCTTCCTGGCCCTTGACTAAATCCTTAATCATTTCATCCGCTGTCGGATGACCATCCGCTTCTTTAATACTGGTCAGCTTGGCGAATTCTTTGTAAGAACCCGGCGCAAACTCGCCCAAGGCACGGATCCGCTCAGCAATTAAATCTACGGCCAGTGCCAGTTCAGTGTATTGCGTTTCAAACAGTGTATGTAAGCCCTGGAACATAGGTCCGGTGACATTCCAGTGATAGTTATGCGTTTTTAAATACAAAGTGTAAGTATCAGCCAACAGTGCAGCTAAGCCAGCAGCGATTTCTTTGCGATCTTGCTCTTCAATACCAATATTAATTTTCATCTGGTCACCTGTAGTTACACATCAACGAAAAAGACTGGGCTTACTTTAGGCAAAAATAACTCAGTCAGCAATGAGAGTATTGATGGTGATTGATCAGGCGCAAATCAAGGCACAATAGTAACAAAGTGTTGCGCAGACTAGCTTTTCCATTGAGCTTGTTTTACCGTCTTGCGATGAAATGACAAAGTGGCTATTGCATGAAATATCAGATTAAACAGAAAATATTCAGCCTGACCGACAGTTTTGATATTCAGGATGAACAAGGCCGGATCGCGATGACGGCAAAAGGAAAATTTTTTAGTATCTCCAGTAGTCAGACGTTGTTTGATGCGCGCGGACAGGAATTATTAAAGATTAAACGTAAGTACCTGACCTTATTGCCTGCTTGTCGACTGTTGTGCGCCGATGGTACTGAGTGGTTGATCCGGAAAAGATTTTGGCCGTTCTGGACCAGTCGTTTTACCATTGATAGCCCGGCCGGTGAGCTCGAAATTCTGGGTAATTTATGGCAACACGAATACCAAATCCGGCAAGGTGGACAGTTATTAGCCCAAGTTTCCAAGGCTTGGTTTAGTTGGTCTGATACCTATGGTGTGGATATTTTCACCCCTCAATGGACGCCACAATTGCTGGCGACAGTGATAGTGCTCGACAGGATCCAGCATTCTGGCCGCAATTTAAATTTGGATGACTAAAAACCAAAAAGGCAATCTGTCGATTGCCTTTTTGCTGATGTAAGCTGCGTGAATTAACCTTGCGCTAAGGTTTGCGCCAAGTAGTCATCATAGCTACCGACGAAGTTACGCGTGTCTTTATCGGTAATTTCAATGATGCGGGTGGCTAATGAAGACACAAACTCGCGGTCATGACTGACAAACAACAAGGTGCCTTTGTACATTTCCAGCGCCATGTTTAAAGATTCAATCGATTCCATATCCAAGTGGTTGGTTGGTTCATCCATGACAAGGATATTTGGCCGTTGTAACATCAGTTTGCCAAATAACATCCGGCCTTTTTCACCACCTGACAACACTTTGACTTTTTTCTTAATGTCATCTTGTGAGAACAATAACCGGCCTAAAATGCCACGCACAGCCTGTTCGTCATCAGAAGGCTGCTTATGTTGCGCCATCCAGTCAAAGACAGTCATATCTTCGGCAAATTCATATTCGTGATCTTGCGCATAATAGCCGATGTTACAGTTTTCAGACCATTTCACCATCCCGGCTTCAGGCTGCATTTCACCGACCAAACACTTTAATAAGGTTGATTTACCGATACCGTTGGTACCTAAGATCGCAACCTTCTCACCAACTTCGATATTCAGGCTAAGATTTTTCAGCAAGTGCAGATCACCAAAGCTCTTGTCCAGACCTTCAACTTCCAGCGCCATCCGGTACAGTTGTTTTTGCTGTTCAAAGCGGATAAATGGATTGACCCGGCTGGATGCTTTGACTTCATCAAGCTGAATTTTTTCGATTTGTTTGGCACGAGACGTGGCCTGCCGCGCTTTAGATGCGTTGGCAGAGAAACGACTGACGAAGGTCTGCAATTCAGCGATCTGAGCTTTTTTCTTGGCGTTGTCAGATAACAAACGCTCGCGCGCCTGGGTGGCAGCAAACATATAGTCATCATAATTGCCCGGATAGACGCGCAATTCACCGTAATCTAAATCGGCCATATGGGTACAGACTGAATTCAGGAAGTGACGGTCGTGCGAAATGATAATCATGGTGCAGTTACGCTCAGATAACACATCTTCCAGCCAATGGATGGTGTGGATATCCAGGTTGTTGGTTGGTTCATCCAGCAGCATAATGTCTGGGTTGGCGAATAACACCTGAGCCAGTAATACCCGCAGTTTCCAGCCTGGTGCCACAGCTGACATCGGGCCGAAATGTTGCTCAACCGGAATACCCACGCCCAATAACAACTCACCAGCCCGTGATTCAGCTGTGTAGCCGTCCATTTCACCAAAAGCAACTTCCAGATCGGCCACAATCATGCCGTCTTCTTCGCTCATTTCAGCACTGCCGTAAATCCGATCGCGCTCTGCTTTGACATGCCACAGCTCGGAATGGCCCATGATGACAGTGTCAATGACACTAAACTGTTCAAAAGCAAACTGATCCTGATGCAGTTTTGCTACCCGCATATTGGGTTCAACCATGACATTACCGGCACTGGGTTCCAGTTCGCGGCTCAGGATTTTCATAAAGGTTGATTTACCGCAGCCGTTGGCACCGATCAGACCATAACGGTTGCCGGAACCAAATTTGATTGAGATGTTTTCAAACAACGGCTTAGCGCCAAATTGCATAGTAATGTTTGCGGTAGCTATCACGGATTAATCGCCTGGCTTAATTGCTGCGGTCATCACCACAGCGTTGATAATTGGCCTGGCGCCGATAAAAACCGGGCCAGGAGATGCCTTTAAAAAAGCGCAGTATCATACGCTTTTTAGCGGCAAATTACAAAGTAAAGCCGCAGCCTCAACAACAATAGCAGCCAAAGATGACAATGCGGTGCACAGCTTCAGTCTTATCCTCAGCAGAATGTCAGGCCAGTTTGCGTCCTAAGCCAATGGCAAGTACCACCACAGCCGCAACCAACCACTGCAGCATGCTGATAGTCTCCCCTAACCACAATGCCGACCAACTGAAGGCCAAAAATGGCGTCAGCAATTGCAACTGACTAATTTGCGCCACGCCACCCAGCGCTAAGCCTTTGTACCAGGCAAAAAAACCGAGGAACATGCTAAAGACCGCCAGATAAGCAAAGCCAAGCCAGCTTTGCACACTGACGGCATACTGGGTCGGTTGGAAGTACCAACACAGCGGCAGTAATAATGGCAGCGAAAACACCAAAGCCCAGCAAATTACTTGCCAGCTGCCAATGTCGCGGGCCAGTAAGCCGCCTTGGGCGTAACTTAAACCACAACAGATACAAGCCAGCATCAGCCAGCAATCCCCACTGCTTAAACCCGCACTGCTGTAGCCTGTACCTGTAGCAAAGCCAGCGGCATACCATAAAACCACGGCGGACCCGGTCAGGGCGCAGCACCAAAAACCAGCTTTTGGCCATTGCTTACCCAACCAGGCACCGAAAACTGCCGTGAACAACGGCATCACGCTACTGACCAGAATGCCATGACTGGCATCGACGGTTTGCATGGCCACAGCGGAAAAAATTGGATAGGCAAACACGGCGCCAAAAGCCACCACAGCTAAGGCAGGCCAATGCTGCCTTGCGGGGATTTTTTGCTTTAGCAGCAATAACAGCAATAAACTCAACAAGCCAGCCACAACAGCGCGGCCACTGCCGACAAAAATCACCGGTAATTCAGCCACCGCCAGTCGGGTGGCGGGGATCCCGCCAGAGAACATCAGCACGCCAAGCAAGCCCCAACCTAAACCCCGCATATAATCCAAATGACGGGTTGGCACTTTGGCAGTTGCAGTTTCGACAACTGCGACCTCTGGGCAGGGTTTTGGTAAAGACATGGTGTGATCCTTTCAGTCAGCCCAGTGGACTCCACCTGGGCATGCAGCGCTAACAAATATCTGGGATTTTTCAGCTGGACAGCCAGCTTGATGTTGTTACTATACCGAACAATTAAGCCGGACAATCAGGACAGTTGTGCGGTAATACACCTAACTGTACAGGAAGAAAAGCCATGACACTTGTCAGTCACAGCAGCACGACGGCTTCAGCCAATCTCAGTTGGCCACTGGATAAAAGCAGTCCGCAAAGTTGGTCCAAACAACTACTGACTCATGCTAGACACGAAATCACCTCGGGGCATTGGCCAGCCGGGCTGAAACTGCCTTCGATCCGGCAACTCGCGGCCAGCCTTGAGGTCAGTAAATTTACCATCAGCGAGCTGTACGAGCGCTTGGCGGCAGAATCTTTGGTAGTTAGTCGCGCTGGCAGCGGCGTTTACGTGGCCAAGACTCAGCAACAGGTGTTACTTGCCGAAGCCACGGCGGGTCAAAGTGCCTTGTCTTCAGAGGTGGCGTTGCTGCGGCAAACGCTGCAGCGCGAGTCCAGTGTGATCAAACCCGCCGCTGGCTGGCTGATGCCTGACTGGTTGCCTGCCGTCGCCATCAGACAAGCCATGCGTGAGGTGGCACGTTTGCCGCAATCCTTGTCCGATTATGGTCCAGCCCAGGGTAATTTGTTGTTACGCCGGTATTTATCAGAACGCCTATCACAATTGAATATTCCGGCAGAGCCCCAACAAATCTTGTTGACCGCCAGTGCGACCCACGCCTTGGACCTTTGCATGCGGCTGTACCTGCAACCTGCCGACGCGGTGTTAGTCGATGATCCGGGTTTTTATAACATCTTCGCCATGTTGCGGCTGTATCAGTTGAAAATACTGCCATTGCCGCGACAGGCGGATGGTCCTGATTTAGCTGCGCTTTCGCAGTTATTGCAACATGAAAAACCCAAAGCTTATTTGACCAACTCAGTGTTATCCAATCCGGTCGGCACCTGTGTCAGTCCAACCAAAGCTTTTCAAGTGCTGGAATTGTTACAGCAGCATCAGTGTTTATTAATTGAAGACGATATTTACGCTGATTTTGAGCAACAAAGTGCCATCCGATATACCAGTCTGACTGGACTGCGGCGTGGTATTTATCTGGGCAGTCTGTCCAAAACCATCTCTGCTGATTTAAGAGTTGGTTATATCGCCGCCAGTGCCGAACAAATTGCTTCGTTAACCGATTTAAAACTGATCACCGGCAGCTCGACGTCACAGACTGTAGAGCGGCTGGTTTATCATGTGTTAACAGGCGGAGCCTATCGGCGGCATTTAGAGCAATTAAAAAAACGCCTCAGTACGGCGATGAATACAGTCAGCACACAATTTCGTCAACGTGGTTTTATGCCATGGTATCAGCCGGACGCAGGTTATTTATTGTGGTTGCGCTTACCTGCACACATCAGCGCAGCTGACTTGACCGCAAAGATGGCTAAGCGGCAGATTATTTTGGCACCAGGCGCCCATTTTAGTTTGCAAACGGATGCGGACAGATTTATGCGGGTCAATGTGACGCAGTGTTTGGAGGATAAATTCTGGCAACAACTGGATCTGGCATGCGGCCTGTAATGGCACGGCATGCCAGATGTCAGCGAGTTATAACACAGTATTGGCTTTGGCCACTGCATCCAAACATAAATCAGTGATCCGCTGCCAGTCGCCGTTGGCAATAGCATCATCCGGTACTATCCAAGAGCCGCCGACACAACGCACATTCGGCAGCGCCAGATATTCCAGGAAGTTTTTCTCATTGATGCCGCCGGTCGGGCAAAAGCGGATCTCAGAGAATGGACCGTGAATCGATTTTAATGTTTTCACGCCACCGGCGGCTTCTGCCGGGAAAAACTTAAAGTGGCTGTAACCCAGACCTGTGCCTTCCATCAATTCTGAAATGGATGCAATACCCGGGATCAGCGGTATTGGTGCATCTTTACCGGCAGCCAGCAATTCCCGGGTCAGACCCGGGCTAATGGCAAACTTAGCACCGGCCGCAATGACCTTTTGTAACTGTTCAGCGGTGGTGACAGTCCCTGCCCCGACAATGGCATCCGGCACTTCCACTGATAACAGTTTGATGGCATCTAATGCCACCGGCGTACGTAAGGTGACTTCCAGAACTTTAATACCACCGGCCAATAATGCCTTTGCCAGTGGTACTGCAGTGGCGAGATCTTTAATCACAATGACCGGAACCACAGGTCCTTGTGCAAACAGAGTGTCAGGTTGTAATTGCCAATTTTGAAAAGACATAAGTTTAACTCGCCAGAATTTGTTTCAGGTAGACAGCGCAGCCCAGTAAGCCTGGTTGCTCTGCAGTCACGACATAAGTGGCAATACGCCGGTTAAAGTCGGTAAAACGTCCTTTTGCTTCGAAACGCTCGCGAAATGGACTGTCAGCCAGTAAAGGCAACAATTTTGGTACAATACCACCGCCAACATAAACCCCACCGAAGGTGCTGAGGGTCAGGGCTAAATCACCGGCTAATCCACCTAAGCTGGCAAAGAACTGCGCAATCACCGCACTACATAAGGCATCGCTGCCTTGCAGGGCATGCTGACTGATGGCAGCGGCTGTCATAGGTTCAACCGTTAAGCCCTGATAGGCCGCCAGTGCCAGATAGAGGCTTTCAATACCTGGGCCTGACAACAAACGTTCCGGTGATACATGGCCAAAATGCGCCGCCAGATAACGTTGAATAAACCATTCCTGCTCATTTTGCGCCGTCCAGTCGGTATGACCGCCTTCACCTGGGAGCGGAATAAATCCATGTGGCGTTGGGATCAGATGACCGACGCCTAAACCAGTACCGGCGCCTAGCACGGCCATTGGCTTCGTTGCATCAGCACTGCCTGCACCAAACTGGATTTTTTCGTGATCTTGCAGTGCCGGTAGTGACATCGCCACTGCGGTAAAATCATTCAGCACAATAAATTCGGCCAGCGCCAATTCGGCTTTGGTCTCAGCAATCGAAAACTGCCAATGAAAATTGGTCATTTTCACGATA
>CAZGHW010000034.1:0-47849 GCA_964525695.1 uncultured Rheinheimera sp.
GACTGATGTCCAGATAAACGCAAGGCACGCCAAGCCGTTTCATTTCAAAATCTATCGCTCTGGCTACTACATCACGGGGGGCTAATTCGGCTCTTTCATCAAAGTCCGGCATAAAGCGGCTGCCATCCGGCCGGCGCAAATAAGCCCCTTCGCCACGCATGGCTTCAGTGATCAGATAATTACGTGCATCCGGGTGATACAAACTGGTCGGGTGGAATTGATTAAATTCCATATTGGCAACCCGGCAACCGGCCCGCCAGGCCATCGCGATGCCATCACCGCTGGCCACATCTGGATTACTGGTGTACAGATAGACTTTACTGGCGCCGCCGGTCGCCAGTGCGACAAATCGGGCGGCAATCACTTCCACCTGACCGGAATTGCGGTTCCAGACATAAGCGCCATAACAATGCTTGCCATTTAAGCCGAGCTTTTGCGCGGTAATTAAATCAATGGCGTTATAATTTTCCAGTAGCTGGATATTCTGATGCGCTTTGACCTGATCAACCAAGGTGATTTGCACCGCACGGCCGGTGGCATCAGCGGCATGCAAAATACGACGATGGCTATGGCCACCCTCGCGGGTCAGGTGATATTTCAGCACGCCGTCTTCATCGCGATACTGATCAAAAGGGACCCCTTGGCCGATCAGCCATTCCATCGCAGTTTTGGCGTGTTCTGCGGTGTACTGCACTGCGGTGCTGTCGCAAAGGCCGGCACCAGCAATCAGTGTGTCATTGACATGAGAATCAATACTGTCGTTTTCATCAAACACTGCTGCAATACCACCCTGAGCATATAAGGTGGAACCTTCGCGCAACGGGCCCTTGCTTAGCACTATCACGTTTAGATGATTGGCTAATTCCAAAGCTAAGGATAAACCGGCAGCACCGCTACCAATAATTAAAACGTCACAACCATGTTCTTTTTGCTGTTGCATGCGATACACTTGTCCGATCAAAAACGGAATCTGATTAGATAAATAGCCGGCAGGCTAAGCTAGGTTAACTGCGCCGCCAGGCTGGTTTTGTATCAGGGCTGAGCCTTAACACAGTGTTTTATGACATCTGGAGCAGTTACGATCAAGCTATTGTAACTTTTTTATCATCGAAACCGAACTTTTTCATGTTGGCCTCGTCATAAGGATACGCTTGACAAGAGCCGGTCGCAGAATTTAGCAGTAAGCATTACAGGGGACAAGCTCGGATGAGCGAGCAAGAATTGGATTGGCAGATAGTTCAGCGGGTACAACAAGGGGATAAAGCAGCTTTTAATCTACTGGTAAAAAAATATCAGCACAGATTGGCGAACTTAATTTCAAGGTATGTCTCTAACCATGGCGACGTTGCCGATGTGGCGCAAGAAGCTTTTATCAAGGCTTATCGGGCTCTGCCCGGATTCCGTGGTGATAGTGCCTTTTATACCTGGTTGTATCGCATTGCGGTAAACAGTGCAAAAAACTATCTGGTCGCAAATGGCCGTAAACCGCCTTCTACAGATGTCGATGCCGAAGAGGCAGATTCTTATGATGGTAGTGAAGCGTTAAAGGTGCAGGATTCTCCGGAAAAGCTATTGTTAACCGAAGAGATCCGGCAGGTAGTGTTCGACACCATTGAGAAGTTGCCGGAAGAGTTACGCATTGCAATAACCTTGCGTGAAATGGATGGCCTGAGTTACGAAGAGATTGCTGAAGTAATGGGATGTCCGATTGGCACTGTACGCAGCCGGATTTTCCGGGCGCGTGAAGCAATTGACTCTCAGCTGAAACCTCTGGTCAGCTGACCAACGAGCTAAGACAGGAACAAGTATGTCGTCTGAAAAACAAGATTGGCTATCTGCCGCGAGTGATAATCAAGGCATCAGCGCTACCGAACTGGACAATTTGTTACGAGACCCTGCTTTGCAAGATCAATGGTTACGTTACCAGATGATTGGCAATGCCATGCGCAATGAATTACCGACACAGCTGGATATAAATTTTGCCGATCGTTTTGAGTTATTATTGGCAGATGAACCAGTGCATCAGTTACAACCTGAAGTTGTTGCTGAATTGGTCTCGGTTCCGGCCGCGATACCACTGCCTTGGTGGAAAACTGCAGCCAATCAGCCATGGGTAAAAACCATGTTGCAAGGCGCTATTGCCGCCAGTGTTGCCATTGTAGCGGTGGTTGGGGTGCAACAAAACCAATCAACGGGTGACGAAGGTTTGGTTTCGCCGTTACCTGTGTTGCAAACCAGTCCGATTGGCGGGGTTGCCACCCCAGTCAGTCTGAGCCAGACTTCCGTTGATTCACGTTTTGATGCCCAGCAGCAACGGGTTCAACTGGAACAGCAACGGCGGCTACAAGAACTGATGCAGGCGCATCAACAGCAAAAAAGGCTGTTAGAGCAAACGGTGCAACAGCAAAAAGCTCCGCAGACGCCTCCTGAGCAACCGAATCGCGGGCAATAGTTAATGTTCAAAGTTGTATGTATGACAGCCAGCATCTTAATGCTGGCTTTTTCTGTTATGGCGGATGACAGTGGCTGGCGACAGTTTGAACGCGGTCAGAATGCGGTCAAAAAGTATAATTTTGATGTGACTTTTGTGCAGGTCAAAGCCAATCAATTACAAACCTTCCGCTGGTTGCATGGCCTCCATCAGCAAAATGGCGCTTTGCCGATTCAAACCGAGCTGGAACAACTGCTGTCACAAGATGAGGTCGGCACTGACATTTTTCGTCGCAATGACCGGGTGTATTACGCTTCGCCGTCCAGTCCGATGTTTGTCACCATCAATCACAGTATCAAAGAATTACCGGCGATCTTATTTCAGCCACAGCATGATATTGCCACAATTTATGATGCTATACCCGGTAGCAGTACCTCGTTGTCGGGTCGGACTGCGCAATTACTGCGCCTGACTGCGTTGCACAACAGCAGATACAGTTACTGGTTATGGTTGGATGGCGAAACCGGCTTCCCACTGCGGGTTGACACGGTGAATCAAAACAATGACGTACTGGAACGCTGGATGGTGGTGCATTTGCAGATTAAACCAAGTTTACCGGCTGAATTATTGCCGCTGATGACGGCGGATTTACCGGCAGAACCAGTCAGCACGACAGTAGAAAGTGGCGGCCAAAAAGCTTTTACCCTTAACTGGCTGCCTGATGGTTATCGATTGTTACCTCAATCGATGCCATTGTCTGGCAGGACCAGTCAGTTGCTGGCTTCCTGGCTGCTGACCGATGGTTTGCATCAGATTTCGGTGTTTGTGCAGCCAGGTACTGGTTTACCTGCGCAGGCATTCCGCGATGGTGCGACCACGTTGCTGGTCCAGCCACGTGGTCATGTTGATATTGTCGTGATTGGTCCACTCGAGGCAGCATTAGCCAGTCAGCTGGCGGATGCCGTACAATAAGCAACCTGAACCTTGCTGATTGCAATAAAGGTGTTTGTATCATGATTGAAGAAATTGCCACTGTTATCAAAACTGATAGCAGTGGTGTCTGGCTACAAACTAAAGTCAGTAGTAGTTGTCAGTCTTGCACTGCCAGTGACAGCTGCAGCAGTGGGGTCGTTGCTAAAGCGATGACAAGACGCGATTATCAGTTCTTTTTACCCAACCACAGTGACTTATTGCCCGGGCAGCAGGTCAGGATCGGTATTTCTGATGGGGTTTTACTCAAATCAGCGTTACTGGTGTATCTATTGCCCTTGCTCGGCTTTATCGCAGGGGCAGGCTGTGGCGTGCTGTGGCAACTGAGTGAAGGTTGGCAGTTATTACTGGCGGTGCTATTGGGGGCTGTTGGCATGCTGCTGGCGAGAGTTGCAGGCCGGCATATCGGAGGTGCAGCAGAGCAGGTCGAAATTCTGGCCGTATTGCCGCAGTTGCAAGTACAGAATCAGCCGTGCTGACAGCTCTCTAGCTTGCCTGGGGGGCGGCGAATTTAATCTGTGCTGAGCTTAACGTGCCCAAAGCGGCGCTTTTGGAACAACCATAGCAACCTTGTGTTAAATCGAGTACAATTCGCGGCAATTTTAATCTTCGTTTCCCGGTATTCAGCCTGATTGACAGGCGGCAGTTGCTGCCAGTTTCAGCTTTTGCCCGTGCCGGGCTGCGTCAGCTTAGTTTTATTGGAAAAAATGGCCAAAATATCTCATATCCGCAATTTCTCTGTCATTGCCCACATTGACCATGGCAAGTCGACGCTGTCAGACCGTTTAATTCAATTTTGTGGTGGTTTATCAGACCGCGAAATGCAGGAACAGGTACTGGATTCGATGGATCTGGAGCGCGAGCGTGGTATTACCATCAAAGCGCAAAGTGTTACCCTGAACTATAAAGCCAAAGATGGTGAAATTTATCAACTGAATTTTATCGACACCCCAGGTCACGTCGACTTCACCTATGAAGTCAGCCGCTCGCTGGCAGCCTGTGAAGGCGCCCTGTTGGTCGTTGATGCGGGTCAGGGCGTGGAAGCGCAGACCGTGGCTAACTGTTACACCGCCTTAGAAATGAACCTGGAAGTGCTGCCGGTCTTGAATAAAATCGATTTGCCACAAGCCGAGCCTGAGCGGGTAGCGGAAGAAATCGAAGATATTATCGGCATTGAAGCTATTGGTGCGGTGCAGTGTTCTGCCAAAACCGGTTTGGGTATTGAAGATGTGTTAGAAACCATCGTCAAAGGTATTCCTTGCCCGGAAGGGGATGTCGATGCGCCGACTCAGGCGTTGATCATTGACTCCTGGTTCGACCCCTACCAGGGCGTAGTGTCACTGGTTCGGGTGAAACACGGTAAAATTCAGGCCAAAGACAAAATCAAGATTATGTCCAGCGGCGCTGTGTATGAAGTCGACAAAGTTGGTATTTTCACACCGAAAGCGAAAAATACCGGTGTGTTAAGCACAGGCGAAGTGGGTTTTATTATCGCGGGTATTAAAGAAATTAAAGGGGCGCCTGTTGGCGACACCCTGACGCTGGCAAAAAATGCCGCCACTGAACCGTTGCCAGGTTTTAAACGCATCAAACCACAGGTGTACGCCGGCGTGTATCCGGTGTCTTCTGATGATTACGAAGACTTCCGTGATGCGCTGGAAAAACTGAGTCTGAACGATTCTTCGTTATTTTATGAGCCAGAAAGTTCCAGTGCGCTGGGTTTTGGTTTCCGTATTGGTTTCCTTGGCATGCTGCACATGGAAATTATTCAGGAACGGCTGGAGCGGGAATACGATCTCGATCTGATCACCACTGCACCGACTGTAGTGTACGAAGTGGTCACTAAAGGTGGTGAGACCGTCATGGTCGACAACCCAAGTGATTTACCACCGGTAGCCAGTATTGATGAAATCCGTGAGCCAATTGTGGAAGCGCATATTCTGGTGCCACAGGAATACTTAGGCAACGTCATTAACCTCTGTATTGAAAAACGTGGTGTTCAGATCAATATGACTTACCACGGTCGGCAAGTGGCGGTGGTGTACGAACTGCCAATGGCTGAAGTAGTGATGGACTTCTTTGACCGGTTAAAATCAACCAGCCGTGGTTATGCTTCGTTGGATTATGCCTTTAAACGCTTCCAGACTTCAGATATGTCGCGGGTCGATATTCTGATCAACGGTGAGCGGGTTGATGCACTGGCCATTATCAGCCACAAAGATTTTGCTCAGGGTCGTGGCCGTGAACTGGCTGAAAAACTAAAAGAGTTAATCCCACGGCAGATGTTTGATATCGCCATTCAGGCGGCGATTGGCAGCCACGTGATTGCCAGAACCACAGTCAAACAACTGCGCAAAAACGTTCTTGCCAAATGTTATGGTGGTGATATCAGCCGGAAGAAAAAACTGTTACAGAAACAAAAAGATGGTAAGAAACGGATGAAGCAGGTTGGCAATGTGGAAGTACCACAAGAAGCCTTCCTCGCGATTCTGAAAGTCGGCAAATAACACCGCTTAGGCCAGCGATACGCTGGCCTGTTTAATTGCAGAGTGGGTTCCGATATTGTACTGACCGGGAGTCAGCCACAATGCAGCTCAGGATCCAGTCCCAAGGCGGTGATATCTGGTAACAATAAAACCGGCTGACCTATGTCAGTGTCAGCCCGGTTTCGCGCTAAGCTCCCTGAACGCAGCACAATACGAGGATTGAGATTTTCATGGCAGGTTATTTTGCAATTTTTCTGGTCGTTCTGACGCTGGTCAGTGGTTTGTTATGGTTATTAGATGTGTTGGTGTTTAAACCAAAACGTCAGCCGGATGAGCCGCAGCCTTATCTGTTTGAAACGGCAGAGTCGATTTTTCCGCTGATTGCCATTATTACGATTTTACGTTCCTTTTTGTATGAGCCTTTCCAGATCCCATCCGGTTCCATGATGCCAACTTTATTGGTCGGTGATTTTATTCTGGTGGAAAAGTATGCCTATGACGTGAAAGACCCGATCTGGCGCACTACACTGATTGAAACTGGTAAACCGGCGCATGGTGATGTGGCAGTATTTAAATATCCGGTTGATCCGACCATTGATTACATTAAACGTATTATCGGCTTGCCTGGCGATCGGATTGTCTATAAAGACAAGCAGTTATTTATTCAGAAAGCCTGTGATAAGGCGACAGCAGCGAGCTGTGCCGGATTAGAGCCGCTGACGCAGCAACTGCAATCAGAAGGTGAGTTTTTCTTAGGGCCTTATCCACTGAAACGTTTTACCGAACAAGGTCTGACCAAGCAATATAACATTCTGAAAAATGGCATGTTAGCGGAGCCAATTCAGAATTATTACCGTCAGCCAGGCTTGCAAACCAGCGAATTTGTGGTGCCGGAAGGCCATTATTTTGCCATGGGCGATAACCGCGATCACAGTGCGGATAGCCGGTTCTGGGGTTTTGTGCCAGAGCAGAATTTGGTGGGTAAAGCGGTATTTATTTGGATGAGTTTTGAATTTAATGAAGACCCAAACAGCTGGATCCCCAGCTGGGTGCCGGTCGGTGTCCGGTTTGAACGACTGGGCGCTATTGAATAAGGGTAGACATGCAAGTTTCTTTAACACCGTTACAACGCCGGATTGGTTACCAGTTTCAGCAGCCTGAGCTGCTGGAACAGGCCCTGACGCATCGGAGTTGTAAAGGTAAGCACAACGAAAGATTAGAATTTCTGGGTGATGCAATTTTAAGTTTTGTCATCGCCGAAGCTTTGTACCAAAATTTTCCGAAAACCCGTGAAGGCGATTTAACCAGAATGCGGGCCTCTTTGGTCAAAGGCGTGACTTTGGCTGAAATCGCCAAGGAATTGCAATTGTCTGAGTTTTTACGGTTAGGGCCAGGCGAGCTGAAAAGCGGTGGTTTTCGCCGCGAGTCGATTCTGGCCGATGCCGTAGAAGCCATTCTTGGGGCGATTTACCTTGATGGCGGCGAGCAGGTTTGCAAAGAACGGATTTTGGCCTGGTTTGGTTCCCGCTTGACGGTGATTGAACCTGGTGTGCAAAAGGACTCCAAGACCAAACTGCAGGAATATCTGCAGGGCCGTAAACTGGCATTACCAAGCTATGAAGTGACTGAAATTCAAGGTGAAGCGCACGACCAAACCTTCACCGTAAAATGCAGCGTCGCAGGATTACAACCTGTGATCGCTAGCGGCAGCTCGCGGCGTAAAGCCGAGCAGGACTGCGCCAATCTGGTACTGGAACAACTGACACATGACAAATAATATCCCCGCGACCACGGAAACTTTTGCTGGCCTGGTAGCGATTGTGGGCCGACCAAATGTTGGCAAGTCAACCTTACTCAATCAATTGATTGGGCAGAAAGTCAGTATCACCTCGAAAAAACCACAAACCACCCGGCACCGGATTGTCGGTATCGATACCGTCGGTCAGTATCAGACGGTGTATGTCGATACCCCTGGTTTGCATACAGAAGAAAAGCGGGCGATTAACCGGCTGATGAATAAAGCGGCTGCCAGTTCGATTTTGGATGTGGAGCTGGTGATTTTTGTGGTGGAAGGCACCCGCTGGGTCGAAGATGATCAGATGGTGCTGAACCGGTTGATTGCCTCGAAAAAGCCAGTGATCCTGGTGGTGAATAAAGTTGATTTGTACAAAGACAAAGAAGAGCTGTTACCGCATTTACAGTGGCTGAGTTCGCAATTGTCATTTTTACAAATTATTCCATTGTCAGCCGAAAAAGGCACAAACGTCGTGGCGCTGCGCGAGACGGTGCAACAGCAGTTACCGCCATGCGAATTTTTCTTCCCGGAAGATTACATCACCGATCGTTCGCAACGTTTTATGGCATCGGAAATTGTGCGGGAAAAATTGATGCGGTTTTTAGGTGATGAACTGCCGTATTCAGTCACTGTCGAAATCGAACGCTTTAAATGGGAAGAAAAACACTACCATATCGCTGCGTTGATTTTGGTCGAACGTGATACCCAAAAACGGATGGTGATTGGCAAATCCGGTGAACGGATCAAAACCATCGCCACTGAAGCCCGTAAAGATATGGAAGATTTGTTTGAACAGCCGGTCTTTCTGCAAATGTGGGTCAAGGTAAAATCTGGTTGGGCCGACGACGAACGCGCGCTGCGCAGCCTCGGTTACGGCGAAGATTAATATGCCGGACGGCTTTCGCCCGGCGTATCTGCTGCACAGTATTGCCTTTCGCGATGACAAATTGTTGTTGGATTTACTGCTACCGGAGTTAGGCCGGTTGCGGGCCGTGGCGAGGCGTCCTGGCAAAAAGCAGGGCGGGCGCAGCCACTGGCCGCAGTTCGCCTTGTTATCGCTGCAACTCAGTGGTCGTGGTGAGTTAAAAACAGTCCGCAGTTTGGAAGAGCAACAACCCGCCTTACATTTTCATGGTGATTTTTTATTCAGTGCCATGTATCTGAATGAGCTGATCTGTCGGATCTGGCCACAGGATGTCGGCAGTGATCAACTTTTTGCCCTGTACCAGCACAGTATCCATGCGTTGCAGGCGGCCCAGCCGCATCCTGGTTTATTGCAACCTGTACTACGCAACTTTGAATTGGCGCTGTTGGCTGAATTGGGTTTACCTGTCGATTTGCAACATGATGCCATGGGTGAACCACTGGCCGCTGATTGTTATTATCAGTGGCAACCAGAAGCGGGTTTTATCCGTACTGCTCATTTGTCGACAGCGGCTAGTTCGGTCAGCACGGCTGGCTGGTCTGGTCAGGCGTTGCTGGCCATTGGTCAGCAGCAGTGGCATGATGACGCCTTGCGCGTTGCTAAGCAACTGAGCCGCAGTTTACTGCATCCACTGCTGGGTCATAAACCACTGGTCAGCCGGGCTTTGTTTCACCGATAATAAGCCCGCACTCAGCCAAGCTGAGCTGACAGATGCTTTGATTTGAATTTAGCCAAAGAGGCAACAATGCAACCGATTTATTTAGGCGTCAACATTGATCATGTCGCAACCGTTCGTCAGGCGCGTGGCAGTCAGTATCCGGAACCCGTGCATGCAGCCCTGTTGGCTGAACAAGCTGGCGCGGATGGTATCACTGTGCACTTGCGGGAAGATCGCCGTCATATTCAAGACCGCGATGTGTTTTTATTAAGACAAACCATCCAGACCCGGCTGAATTTTGAGATGGGTGTCACCGATGAAATGTTGGCCATTGCGCAGCAATTAAAACCGCATTTTTGCTGTCTGGTACCTGAGAAACGGCAGGAACTGACCACCGAAGGCGGCTTAGATGTCGCTGGCCAGTTCAGTAAAATTGCCGAAGCAGTGACCAGCTTGCAGCGGGATAATATTCTGGTGTCATTGTTTATTGATGCCGATTTTGCCCAGATTGATGCGACTGCCAAAGCCGGTGCGCCTTTTATCGAAATTCATACCGGTGCTTATGCCGATGCCACCTGCCCGAAAGTCCAGCGTGCTGAACTAGAACGGATCCGCGCTGCCGCTGAATATGCCACATCGCTTGGGATCACGGTCAATGCCGGGCATGGTTTGCATTTTCACAATGTGCAGGCTATTGCTGCCATTCCGCAGATGTATGAACTGAATATCGGCCATGCGCTGATTGCCCGCGCTATTTTCACCGGCTTAGGTCCGGCGGTCAGCGAAATGAAACGGTTGATGGTTGAGGCCAGAGGCTAATGGCGATTGTCGGGCTCGGCACTGATATTGTTGAGATCAGCCGGATTGAACAAAGCTTGCTGCGCTCTCCACGTTTAGTGCAACGGGTACTGAACGAGGCTGAGCAGCAAATTTATCAGCAGCATTCGCAGCCAGCCCGCTATTTTGCTAAACGATTTGCCGCCAAAGAAGCGGCGGCCAAGGCGCTTGGTACCGGTATTGGCCGTGGTATTTCGTTTCAGCACTTTGCCATCAGTAATGACGAGTTTGGCAGGCCTGTGTTGACGCTGACTGATGCGGCACAACTGATGGCCGCGCAATTAGGTATTAGCCGCACCTGGTTATCCATTAGTGATGAGCAAGCATTTGCCTGCGCCACTGTTATTTTTGAACGCGATTGAGCCACGTTGGGAACAACCTACAGCCGCCGATTTGCGACTGTAGGTTGTACTTGGTCTGGGCCAGCCATTAAGGCTGAGTCAGCGCCCATTCGGTCAGTAACCGCACGCCATAGCCGGTGGCACCAGTGACATGCACGCCTTTATCTGCGCTGGTCAATGCATTGCCAGCAATATCGAGGTGCGCCCAAGGGGTGTCGCCGGTAAATTGTTGCAAGAACCAGGCTGCACTTGAGGCGCCTGTGGTTTTACCGCTGTTGTTTAAATCAGCGATGTCGCTTTTCATTTCATTGGCAAATTTGCTGTTAAGCGGTAAACGCCAGACTTCTTCATCTACTTTGCTGCCAGCCAGGGTTAACTGCTGCACCAAAACTTCATGCTCGGAAAATAAGCCAGCGTAATAGCTGCCAAGCGCACCCACTTTGGATCCGGTTAAAGTGGCGATATCGACCATAGCTCTTGGTTTAAATTTGTCACGGGCGTACCACAAACCATCCGCCAGCACCAGGCGGCCTTCAGCGTCGGTATTGCCAACCTGAATGGTCAAACCGGCCGCTGAGGTGATGACATCCCCTGGCAGCATAGCGCGGTCGGAGATTTTATTTTCTGCCAGCGCCATAATGGCGACCACATTGACCGGGGCTTTTTGTAACGCCAGCGCTTTGATGGTGCCAAGCGCTGCCGCCGCACCCGCCATATCACTGGTCATCCTGACGATAGAGGCGGCGTCGGTTTTTAAGTTATAACCACCTGTGTCAAAGGTAATGCCTTTGCCGACAATCGCCAATGGCGCTTGTTGGCTGTTTTGCCAATGCGCCACCACCAAACGTGGTGGCCTGTTGCTGCCTTTGCCTACGGCCAGAATCGCGCCCATGCCAAGTTTTTCCATCGCTGCTTCATCCAGCACCTCGACTTTGACGCCAATTTTTTTCAGCTCCAACGCTGCAGCTGCAAAAGTCTCCGGATAAATAGCGGCTGCAGGTTCATTGGTCAGATCGCGGGCTAAAAACACACCGGCGTTGACAGCACTGAGCTTGGCATACTGAGCGGCAGCAGCCCGTTGATCTGGGACCACCATTGCAAGTTCAAGCTCAGCTTTGGCTTGGTGGCGGGTCTGGTATTTAGTAAATTGATAAGAACGTAAATCAATACCTTGTGCCACCGAGGCGGCATGTTCGGCTACCGCACTGGCATCGATACTGACGTTGCGCAGTTGGCTTTTATTTTGCAGATAACCGGTCAGCTCGCCACCGATACTGTTACTTTTGGCCGCCGTCAGTTTACTGCTGTCGCCGGTGCCGAGCAGTAACAAGCGGGAAACTCCGGCCGTTGGCGCCAATAATTCCAGTTTTTTACCCTGTTGGCCGGCAAATTGTTCAGCTTTGATTGCCTGTTGTACCCGGGCGTCCTGCAGTAGCGGGTGACGCTGTTGCTGCAGACTGTCTGGACTCACCAGCAACACTTGGGTGTCGGCAGCAATGGCTTGTTGGGTAAAGTTAATTTGGCTGGCAGCCTGGACGCTGAGGGCTGGCAGTAACGCCAATGACAGCAAGGATAACGGCAACAACGGAGTTTTTCGCATAGGTTTTTCCTCTGAATAATATCAAAACATCTTCACTGATCCGGCCGAGCAGTCCAGTAGATTGCGACCAGCACCAGTGCAAAGACGACTAGATCCCAATAATTTTTTGCTTCCAGTTCAGTCAGATAGCTTTCACCACCGACGAGCCTCAGTGGTTGTGTTCGGCATCATATGTGTTACATTATCACATTATGTCGTGCCCTGATATGGACTGAACCTGATGAAATCAACTGTAACAGAAGCGCCTTACCGGACTTTAATTCTCAATGCCACCTTAGTAAACGAAGGCCGCGCCTGGGTGGCAGACATGTTATTGCAGAATCATCGCATTGCTCGGATTGCATCAGATTTGCAATCCTTGCCGGCTGATTTAGTCATTGATGCCCGTGGTTTGCACCTGCTGCCTGGCATGATTGACGATCAGGTGCACTTTCGGGAGCCTGGTTTAACCCACAAAGGCAGTATTGCTACTGAATCGGCCGCCGCCGTAGCGGGGGGCATCACCAGTTTTATGGACATGCCAAATGTGCAGCCGCCGACACTGGACCGTTCAGCGTTAGCGGCTAAATTTGCCATTGCCGCCCAAAGTTCCTGGGGTAACTATTCGTTTTATTTAGGCGCTAGCCACGACAATCTTAATGAGATTCAGGCGGTTGACCGGAAAAACGTCTGTGGTGTTAAAGTGTTTATGGGCGCTTCGACCGGCGATTTGCTGGTGGATAATCCGCAGGCGCTGGATAATATATTCCGTGAATGTCCGATTTTAATTGCCACCCACTGCGAAGACAGCCGGGTGATAGCCGCTAATTTGGCGCGCTATCAGCAGCACTATGGCGTTGCATTAAGTGCAGATTTTCACCCGCTGATCCGCGATGAAGCCGCTTGTTATGCCTCGTCCTCGTATGCGGTGGCACTGGCCAAGCAATATCACAGTCAGTTGCATGTGTTACATCTGACCACCGCCAAAGAGCTGGCTTTGTTTTCAGATTTACCTTTAGCAGACAAACATATCACCGCCGAAGTCTGTGTCCATCATCTGCGTTATAGTGCCGACGACTACGCCAGGCTTGGCAACTTGCTCAAATGTAATCCAGCAGTGAAAAGTCAGGCTGATCGGGCTGCGTTACGTGCTGCCTTGCGCGATGGCCGCCTGGATATGATTGCCACTGATCACGCGCCCCATAGCTGGCAGGAAAAGTCCTTGCCATTTACCCAGGCACCAGCAGGTTTACCGCTGGTACAGCATGCCTTGTTGTCACTGCTGGATTTAGTGCAACAAGGAGAACTCAGTCTGACGCAACTGGTGGAAAAAACGGCCCACGCGCCAGCACAGCGTTTTGGTATTGCCGAACGCGGTTTTTTACGCGAAGGCTATTATGCCGATTTGGTGTTGCTGGATTTAGCTCAAACGACCGAGGTGCGGCCAAGTGAGGTGCTGTATCACTGTCAGTGGAGCCCCTTGGTCGGAGAAACCTTACCGGGGCGGATCTGCAGTACCTTTGTCAATGGTGCCCGGCGTTATCATCAGGGGCAGCTACTCCCTTTACCTGCGGCCTGGGCGCAACCACAGCCCTTGCGATTTTTACGGGATTAAGCGATGTCTCTGGTTATTTCATCAACCCAACCAGCGGCGGAGCTATCGTCATGACAAACACATCTGCAAGCAAAGTTACGGAGCGTATTCCGGTCTATCTGCTGACTGGTTTTTTGGGCAGTGGCAAAACTACAGTGCTCAATCAGCTGTTAAAACAAACTGACATGGCCCGGACACTGGTGATCATCAACGAGTTTGGCGCCGTCAGTCTGGATCATTTGCTCGTGAGCTACGCCAATGAAGATATCGTTGTCGAGTTAGGCAGTGGCTGCCTGTGTTGCACCATTCGGGGGGACTTGGCCAAAACGCTACGTGATGCCAGTTGGCGTTATGCCCGCAATGGCTTGCGGCAATTTGACCGGGTCATTATTGAAACCACCGGCCTGGCGGATCCGGCCCCTGTGCTGCATACCTTGCTCACGGATCGGTCGATATTTAGTCAATATCGCCTGCAAGGGGTGGTGACGACTATCGATGCGGTCAATGCCACCGCCACGCTGGATCGCCACCCGGAGGCGCAAAAACAAGCTGGCTTGGCGGATTTGTTGTTGCTGACCAAAACCGATCTGACAGCGGATGTAGCAACAGATGCAGAGTTGTCTTTACAACGCTTAAGGCAAAGGTTAAAGCGGATGAACCCGCAAGCCCGACTGTTGCAGATACAAGATGGCGCGCTGGCAGCCGCTGAGTTGCTGCAGTTAGATCATGTCGAGCCGGAACTTTCTGCAACGCCTATGGCGCAATGGCTGGATATTCAGGCTTTTGCACCGCAACAAGCCTTCAAAGCGCTCAAGCCTGGCCAGAGCCGGTTGGCACTAAGTGCAATGAATGTTGCCACTGAGGCTGACAGCGCAGGAGATGTGAACCGACATGATGATCAGATCCAGGCGCATTGTTTTACTTTTGATACGCCTTTTTGTGCTGGTCGTTTTGAAGGCTGGCTGCAATTAGTCATGCAATTGATGGGACATAACATACTCAGGATCAAAGGGATTATTCACTTGAAAGATCATGCAGGCCCGATGGTGATCCATGGCGTGCAGCATATTTTTCACCCGCCAGCATGGTTAGCGCAGTGGCCTGAGCAAGACCGGCAAACGAAACTGGTGTTTATTACCTATGACATTGACCGAGCTACGCTGGCTCGTACCTTTGCGTTATTTTTACTGGAGCCAGAGCTATAACGACAGCGGCTGCAACGCCTGTTGTTGGCAACGCCGGTACAAATGCCGGTTATAACCATGGGCACATGCCAGCAATAAACCGCCGCTGACCGCCAGTATGGCTTCAAACTGTTCCGGCAAGAGCAGGGATAGCAGTAACAAACTTAGCCCCAGAGCAGCCAGTAGCAGAGGTAACTTCTGCTGATGCTGCCGGTAAGAGGCAGGCAAACTCAGCAACAGCACCAGCAAAATCGGTCCTAACAGCAGATAATGCACCCATTCAGACGTCCACCAGCCACTGAGCGCAGCTGCGGTACCCAGCAACAGCATGAACAGCGGCAATAAACAATGAATGATGCAGCACAAGGATAACAGGATCCCGATCAGATCTTTTTTCATCTTGATTTCTTTGCAGTTGAGCGAAGTGCCAGTGGTGATTGTGATAGTATAACAACTTTAGCGATAAAGCCAGTTAAATGAGATAAGTTCTCATTTAACTGGCGGTGGCCTTGCATGCCAGTGGTCAGGCGTGAGGTAGTAAGGAGCTAAGATGCCATCACTGCGTAGCTAAAATGTAAATGCCAGCGCCGTCAGTTACCAACGCCAGTGCAGCGATTCGTCCAGTAACGCCTGCAACCTGTCCTGCAATTCAAATAATTCAGGCTCCAGTTGTTCAATACTTTTTCCCTGTTTAAGTTCAGTTTCAATCAGTTCAGCCAGTTGCCGGATTTGTGGTACTCCGGTGTAACAAGTGGCACCGTGCAGTTTATGCACCAGTTGGATCAGCGGCTCCAGTTGTCGGCTGCGCATCAATTGTTCCAGTTCGGCCAGGGTGGCAGGCAAACTATGTAATAAAATCTGCAGCATTTCTTTGGCCAGTTCAATTTTGCCAGCTGCGCGCGCTAAAGCCAGTTCCCAATCCAGGTGTGGACTTTGCGGCAAGCTGGTTATTTCAGCGTCGTTGCCTGCCAAGGGGCCAGCCTGCACCGGCTGACAATACTCTTTTAAGGCATAATGCAGCATCTGCTCATCCAGCGGTTTACTGAGAAATTCACAGAATCCCATCGACATTAGCCGCTCGCGTTCACCTTCTAAGGCATAAGCGGTGACGGCAATAATAGGTGTTGCTTCATTCATTGAGCTTTGGCGGATGCGCTGACAGGCAGTAATACCGTCCATTACCGGCATGTTGATATCCATGAAGATTAAGTCATAGTGTGCTTGTGAGGCTTTTTGCCAGGCTTCAGCGCCGTTGCTAGCCGAGTCAATACTTTCCACCAGATCTCGCAGTAAAGTGTTGATTAGTTTCAAGTTGGCTTCGTTATCATCCACCGTCAACACCCGCTGCTTACTTTTAGCGATGATGGGGGCAGGTTGGGCTTGCAACTGCTGGCGTAAGTAAGGTCGTGCCAGCGCAGTGGCCAGTTTGCGTTGATGGGCCGGTTTGGATAAGCAGGCATTGGCGCCGGTTTGCAGCAGGGCTTCCCGCAGATTGGGTGATAAGGTATTCACCAATAAATATATATGCTGACAAGATTGACTGAGTTGCCGAATGAGTTCCATCAACTGATTGACTTGGTCCAATGACACAGCCCGGCCCACAATAGCCATATCAAAATGTTGGTTTTGTTGTAGTGCCAGTTGTAATTGACTGGCCGTGGCACAAGCTGCAACTTGCATCCCCCAACTATTTAGCAGGGACAGCGTCGCTTCGCGCGAAAACATTTGTGGCTCAATATACAACACGGTTTTATCTTGCAATACCTCAATTGGTAAAGCTTCGGATACACTGAGTGCATGACGGCGGCAACTGACAGTAAACCAGAAGGTTGAACCTTGGGCTGGCTGGCTGTCAAAGCCGATACTGCCGCCCATGGCTTCGGTCAGACGCTGCGAAATAAATAAGCCTAAGCCAGTACCACCATAACGGCGGCCAATGCTGCCGTCGGCCTGAGAAAAGCCATAAAACAATTGCTCTTGTTGTGCGGTCGGGATGCCGATACCGGTATCCTGCACTGAGAAATGCAGCATTAGTTTATCTTCATGCAAGGTGCTGGCGGAGACCCTGACCACAATACTGCCATGTTCGGTAAACTTAATGGCGTTGCCTGCAATATTCATCAGTACCTGATTGATCCGCAGGGCATCGCCGATAATATCATCCGGGCAATCCGGTTCTATCAGCAAGGCCAATTCGAGTTGTTTTTCAAAAGCATTGGCCGCCAGCAATTCAATCGAGTCGTTAACCATATCCCGCAGCGAAAAAGGCTCTGGATTAATTGGCATCCGGCCTTCTTCCAGCTTGGCATAGTCCAGTACATCATTCACCAGCGTCAGCAGGCTGTTGGCAGATTTCTGAATGGTATTAAGATAATCCTGCTGATGATGGGTCAGCGTCGTTTTCAATAATTGCCGGGTAAAGCCAATTACGCCATTAAGCGGGGTGCGTAATTCATGGCTCATTTTGGCCAAAAATTCTGATTTAAGCTTGTTATCTTCCTGCGCTTTACGCCGTGCCATATCCAACGCCACGTTCTGCATTTCCAGCTGTTCCATGGTGTGCGTCAAATCGCTGGTCGATTGATCAATGGCATGTTGCATATCATCTTTGTAGCGTTTCAGTTCATGTGCCAGCAGATTAATACCACTGCGCATCTGATCTAACTCGCCAAAATAAGGCTGGTCTAATTGGTTGGGAAAACGCCCTTCAGCTAGTTTTTCAATTTGATTATTCAATTGCTGCAAGGGTTGGCTCAGCCGCCCAATCAATCGCAAGCTCAGGATTAGACTGACAATCAGGCCCAGCAGGATAATCAATAACGAAATCAGTAAAGACGTTTGTTGCGCTAACAGCACTTTATCTTTTTCGATTTCGACCACCACATAACCTAACCGGCCTTCTGCATCCAGCACTTTGCCAAGACTGGCACCCGTGAGATCAGCTTTCATCGCCATATCCACCACATGACTGGTTTCCAGTTTGATCGGCACCCTGATCAATAGCCATTGTCCCTGATCATCAATCTGGCGATACTCAGGCAGTGGTTGGTGGTTATTCAGTGGTAACCGATTAAAATCGCGATGGAAATTTGAAGTGACAACCAGCTTATGCTGATAGGTAAAAATGGCAATAGTACGCACCAGCGGGGAGTTTTTACGGTGGGTAATATTGAGTAAACGCTGAAGTTGTGGCTGATTATCCTGCAATAAGCCTTGTTCGGCGGCGATAGCTAAGGGTTCTGCAATGTTACTGGCCTGTTCTTCCAGATAATTTTGTAAATCCTGATAGCGGGCGTAACTGAAATACCCGCCCAGACATAAGCTAATCAGCAAAGTCGGCACTGAAGTAATGAGTAAAATCCAATCGCGTAAACCAATCTTCGTCATCTTGCCCGCTGCTTGCTACAATGGTCAGTCAAAACGCCATCATGACATAAGCACAACAAAAAACCTATTGCCGGAGCGGGCTTTGATCAGGCTCTGAGTGGGTAGGCAAGGCCGGAACTTTTATGGTAACTATTTATAAATCAAAAGCTAAGACATCAGCGCCGCTGCCGCAGTTAGAGTTGACTGTGGAGCGTTGGGATCAGGAAGCTCAGAGTATTGCCTATCATCAGGGCAAAATTTGTTTTATCGACGGCGCCTTGCCAGGCGAGTTGGTCCGGGTCAAAGTCACAGAGCAAAAAGCCCAATATTTAAAAGCTCAGGTGGTGAAAGTATTACAGCCTGCGCCAGAGCGGATTGCACCAGTATGTCGCTTTTTCGCCAGTTGTGGCGGTTGTCAGTTGCACTATGTTGGTGCGGAGCAGGCCCGCCAGTTAAAACAGCAGGCCTTGCAGCAGCAACTGCAGCATCAATTAAAACTGAAAGACATTCCCTGGCAACCAATGATTACTTCAGCAGCCAGCGGCTATCGGCGTAAAGCGCGGATTGGCGTGTGGTATGAGAAGAAAAGCAATCAGTTTACCGTCGGTTTTCGCCGTGCCGGTGCTAAAGAAATAACGCCGATCGCCGATTGTATGGTGCTCAGTCCAGTGATTGCGCCGGTCTTGGCGGTACTGACCCAAACCCTGCCGCAGTTGCAGCAAGGCAGTGCGGTGACCCATGTGGAAGTGCTGGATGCTGACGGCCAGGCTTTTGTGGTGGTGCGGCATATTCGCCCCTTACCCGCTTCCGATCGACAGTTGTTCCAGCAAGCCTGGCCAACAGCACACTGGATTGGAGAAGCCGAGCCAGACCAGTTGCTGCCTTGGTCCGAAGCGCAGCCACAACCTGGCTATCAACTGGCATCCGGATTGCGGCTAAGTTTTCAACCGACGGATTTTATTCAGGTGAATAGTGAAGTCAATCAGGCGATGGTGGCGCAGGCCGTGGCCTGGTTAGCGCCCAAGCCAGGTGAAAAAATTCTGGATTTATATTGTGGTATAGGTAATTTCAGTTTGGCATTAGCACAAGCTGGCGCACAAGTGGTAGGCTTGGAAGGCGTGCAAACAATGGTTGATACCGCTAGACAAAATGCGGTACAAAATGGCCTGCAGCAGTTGCAGTTTGCTCAAGCAGATTTGCATTTAACTTGGCCCAAAGCGGACTGGAATCAACCTCAGTATCAGAAAATATTACTCGATCCGGCCCGTGCCGGCGCTCTGGGGGCCATTGATGAGATTGTGCGGTTGAAACCGGCACAGGTATTGTATGTCTCCTGTAATCCGACCACCTTTGCACGAGATGCAAAAGTGTTATTGGAAAAAGGCTATCAGCTGTGCAAAATCAGTTTGATGGATATGTTTCCATTTACCAGCCATCTTGAACTGATGGCGTTATTCCAACATACGAGGCAGTAGTTATGGTCACGGTCCGGCATTCGCACAGCACTGAATATAATCCAGGTGAAACCACCGCCTGGCTCAGTTCCCTTGGCCTGCCGGAGAAAAAAATCAGCTGTTTGCTCGAAGCCGAACAATGGCTGCAGCAGCATGGGTTGACTGAAGAAACTTGCCCCCAGGTCAGAACTGGCTGGGAAATGGTAGAGATCCTGGCTGACTTACGGATGGACAAAGATGCGCTGACGGCGGCTTTGTTGTTTCCACTGATTGAAGCGGCCATTTTGAGCTGTGATGAACTGACCGACCAGTTTGAACCTCCGGTGTTAGTGATGTTGGCTGCGGTGAAACAAATGGAAGCCATCCGGACTATTCCGGTTGGGCCAGGCCAGACACCGAACGCACAACAGGCTGATAATCTTCGCAAAATGTTACTGACGATGGTGGAAGACGTTCGGGCCGTGGTGATTAAACTAGCGGCGCAAATCTGTTATCTGCGGGATGTAAAAAACGCCGATGAAGAAACCCGGGTGTTGGCCGCCAAACAAACCAACGCCATTTTTGGCCCACTGGCCAATCGGCTGGGGATTGGCCAACTAAAATGGGAACTGGAAGATTTAGCCTTTCGTTATCTGCATCCAAAAACCTATAAACAAATTGCGACTTTGCTGGAAGATAAACGGCTGGGTCGCGAACAGTATATGCAGGATTTTGTCGCTGCCGTGCAACAGCGCATGAAAGACGAAAACCTGCCAGTAGAAGTCTATGGCCGCCCCAAACATATTTTCAGTATCTGGAAAAAGATGCAGAAAAAACATCTGGCATTTGACCAGTTGTACGATATCCGCGCTGTCCGCATTGTGACTGAGAAAGTGCAGGACTGTTATGCTGTACTTGGTATTGTCCATACGTCATGGCAGCATTTGCCGAAAGAATTTGATGATTATATCGCCACGCCGAAACAAAATGGTTACCAGTCGATCCATACCGTGGTGTTAGGGCCGCAAGGTCGGCCTATCGAAATTCAGATCCGCACTCGCCAGATGCATGATGATGCTGAACTGGGCGTGGCGGCACATTGGCGTTACAAAGAAGGCGGTCCAGCGGGCCGTGAAGGCGCGCTGGATGAAAAAATCGGCTGGCTGCGCAAAATTTTGGCTTGGCAGGAAGAAGTGGTGGATTCGTCACTGGCCGAAGAACTGCGCAATCAAGTGACGGAAGATCGGGTCTATGTGTTTACCCCCAAAGGCGACATTGTCGATTTACCCCTCGGCTCGACGCCGCTCGATTTTGCCTATTACGTCCACTCTAATGTCGGTCATCGTTGTATTGGCGCCAAAATTTCTGGCCGGATAGTGCCTTTTACCTATCAGCTAAAAACTGGTGATCAAGTCGAAATTCTGACCGGACGCGAACCCAATCCAAGCCGCGACTGGCTAAACCCGAATTTGGGGTACTTAAAATCGAGCCGGGCCCGTTCGAAAGTCCAGTATTGGTTCCGCCTGCAAGACCGCGATAAAAACTATGCCGCCGGCAAAGATTTACTGGATACCGAATTATCCAGACTGAATCTGACGCTGGATCAGCCGGTGAAAGTGCTGCAAAGGTTTAATGTCAACTCAATGGAAGAGTTACTGGTCGGCATTGGCGGCGGAGAAATTAAAGTCACCCAGGTGGTGCATTATATTCAAAGCCAATACGCCAAGGCGGAGCCACCGGAAATCGATCCACGGCTCATCAGTAAACCTATGGCGCCGGCGCCTGCCAAAAGCCATGTGGTGGTGCAGGGGGTTGGTAACCTGATGACGCATATGGCTGGTTGTTGCCAGCCATTGCCGGGTGATGCCATTGTTGGTTATATCACTCAGGGCCGTGGTATTGCCGTGCATCGGGATGACTGTGATCAGTTTAAGAACCTGCAGGAGCAACATCCGGAGCGGGTGGTGGAAGCAACCTGGGGCGATCAATACGCTTCTGGTTATGAAGTCACGATCCGCATCGTGGCGCATGACCGCAACGGTTTATTACGCGACATCACCAGCATTCTGGCCAACGAAAAAGCCAATGTGCTCAGAATGAGCAGTAACTCAGATGTGGCGCGGCAAACCGCCATTATTAATATGACACTTGAGCTGTATAATCTGGATTCACTGAATAAGTTGTTGACCAAAGTCAGTCTGATTGATGATGTGATTGAAGCCAAAAGGTCACATTAAGCCAGGTGCTCACCGCTGTGCGGGTTTAGCTATCGCATAAGCCCGCTTTTCTGCTGATGGATTTTTATGTCAAAAAATATCAATGATTTACTGGCCATTATGGCCAGATTGCGCCATCCCCAAACTGGCTGCCCCTGGGATAAAGCTCAGACCTTCCAAAGCATTGTGCCTTATACCATTGAAGAAGCTTATGAAGTTGCCGATGCCATTGAACGGGCTGATTTTGCCGATTTAAAAGATGAGCTCGGCGATTTGCTGTTTCAGGTGGTGTTTTATAGTCAAATGGCGACTGAACAAGGTCGGTTTGAATTTGCTGATTGTATCGAAGCTATTTGCAACAAGCTGACCCGGCGTCACCCGCATTTATTTCTGCCAGCTGACAACACTAGCGCTACAGATGCCGCTGGCGCATTGCAACAGTGGGAAGCGCAAAAAAGTCAGGAGCGTAAAGCCGCCGGGCTGACCAGTGTGCTGGACAATGTACCGGCCAGTCTGCCGGCGCTGAGCCGGGCCTATAAATTACAAAAACGTTGTGCCAGTGTTGGCTTTGACTGGCCTTCGGTGGATGGCTGCTGGGAAAAAGTGAAAGAAGAAATTCTTGAAGTTGAACAAACGACACCAGGCTCGGCTGAGTTGACTGATGAATTGGGTGATTTGATGTTTGCTTTGGTCAACGTGGTGCGTAAGCATGGCCTGGAGCCGGAAGCCGTGTTACGCCAGGCCAATGCCAAGTTTGAACGGCGTTTTCGCCAGGTAGAGCAACTGTTGCAGCAGACTACACCGGTGGGCGAGGCCAGTCTGGAGATGATGGAAGCCGCCTGGCAGCAAGTCAAACAGACGTCAGCCTGACAGGTCTGCGTTTCAGGATGAACCGCCATTTGCCTGCGATATTGCAAAAGGCGTATGCTGACTTTTTATCCGTTTAGGTCCGATGGCATGAGCCAAGAGCAAATCGCAGTGGCGAACCCTGGCAAAGCCCCGCATTTATTGTATTGCTGGGAGTTGGGGCAGGGTTATGGTCATGTGCTGAATTTTCGGCATTTGGCGCAGTTGATGTTAGATGCAGGCTGGCAGGTGAGTTGCCTGGTGAGTCAGCCGGACACTGCCCGTGCCTTATTGCCGGCCGCTGTGGTGGTGGCGGCATGCCCGGCGATTGTGCGGCAAAAACGTTTTATGCCCACCCGCAATTTAGCGGAAATTTTGCATAACAATGGCTTTGCTGATGAAGCCAACTGTGCTGAGCGTATTGACTGTTGGCTGGCGCAGATCCGGCAATTACAGCCCGATTTGATGTTACTGGACTATGCGCCTACCGCCTTGTTGGCGGCCGAACTTGCCGGGATAAAAAAAGTGCTGATTGGCACCGGTTTTTTTATTCCGCCGTTGCAAAGTCCGTTGCCAGATCTGCTGGAAAGCACGGCCGAAGCTAGTTCAGCCGAGGCAGAAGTGCTGGCTTTGTGTAACCGTCGACTCAGCCAGGCTGGGCGCGCTGAACTGAGTTCAGTCAGTGAACTGTTTGCCCGGGTTGAACTGCAGTTTTTAACCACCTTGCCAGAATTTGATCATTACCCACAACGCCAGCATGGCGATTATTGGGGACCCGCTTTTGAGTTCGGGCAAGGGGTCACACCGATCTGGCGCGGCCATGGTCAAATGCGCATTTTTGTTTACCTGCATCGCGATTATCCGCAGCTGTCGGAATTATTAACTGAACTTGCCAGGCTAGATGCCGATGTATTGCTCCATCTGGCCAAAGTGGATGCCAGTTTTATGGCGGCTTGGCCGAATTTAAACTGGAGCAGTCAGCCAATCCGGCTGGACACAGTTTGTCAGGATGCTGATCTGGTGATTTGTCATGCCGGTCACGGCACTATTGCCGGTATGTTGTTAGCCGGTAAACCAATGTTATTGTTACCAAAACAATTAGAACAATTATTGCTGGCGCGACAATTGTGCCGGCAGCATCTGGCGTATTTTTTGCTGCGGGAAGCGCCGATGTCATTGCTACCTGAGCTCATCGCCAAGATACGGCAAGATCAGTTGTTAATGGCGAAATTACAGCAATTCAAAGCGATATATCAAGGTTTTGACCGACAGGAACAAACTGAGGGCATGCGGGATGCCCTCATTGAATTGTTATCAGCGCGCTAAATTAACTTTGGCGACGACGACGGAAGGCCAGACCGGCTAGTCCTAAACCAGCTAATAATAATGGGGCTGGTTCAGGTACTGAGCTGATGCGGATATTCTGATCATTAAAGGCAACTGGCTGACTATTAAAACCATTTGGATCACCAAACTGGGCATAGGTATAGCCGGTAAAACCATAATAACCATAACCGCCATAGCCGTAATCACCATAACAATCTTCGGCGATAGCTGCGATGCTGACTGTATCATTGTTGTTTTGCAGTTGATTCACTGCGGTTGGAATATACCCACCGCCACAACCTTGCAAATGATTGCCTTTGACAAAGGTTTTGATGCTGTAAGACAGATTGAGCGAATCGCCGGCACCCAACAAGCCAAGATTCAGCGTACTGGCATATTCGCCCCAACTGGCATAACTAGTGTTGTCGGTAGAATTGACTAGATTGGTGCCTGACGCTGTAGCGGTAAAACCATCCGCCAGATTGTTGGTGAGCGTATACATGCTGTGCCAGATGGAACTGCCGTTGAGCAGAATATCCACCATATAACCCGCGATTGAAAACTCTTCGCTGCTGCTGAAGTCGTAATTAATGGCTGTCAGCGAGCCGAAATTAATCCGAAAATCATAACTGTAGTTTTGCATCACACCGGTGTCGTTCAGGACATCCACCACCTGAGTGACACTGGAAAAATGATGATAATAAGCGCCTTCACCGCGTGACCGCGAATACATCCAGCCTGAGTCGTTACCAGCTGCGGCGCCTTCAGAATTCCTTTCTGCACTCGAATAACTGTCACTAGCGTAGCTACTGCCTGCAGACATATCATTGTTTTCACTACTAATAGATTCATCCTGCGCATGTTTATAACCAGAGTTGGTCAGGATGTTGTAATTCAATAAAGTCGCTTGCGCGGGCAGCAGACTCACACCTAATAACGTTGCAATCAATACACTGAGTTTACGTGGGGTCAGGGTGGTGCTCATCGGTTAATTCCTTCTCGTCATAATCACATACCAACGACGGAAAAGCACTAATAATGCCAATGTGCTAATTTATAGATTTTTGATATATATCAGAGTATTACCTTGCACCTGAAAAAGATACTGACAAAAGCTGTAAGATAAATTGACAAAATAATCGCCAGTCGGTTGCTGCTGCGACTGGCAGGCAATTAAGGCGTTGGACTACTGGCACTGTCTAACAGCAGTTTTTTTACCGCAGCTGCCTCGATTTCAGCGCGGGCAAATAACATCGGTTGCCATTGCGTCTGACTAAACAGCTGGGTTAAATCGCTAAAATGTGGTGACGCTGGATCATGCGACTGACCATAGGCATGCAGCATTTCTGCTTTCGGTCCGCTCTTGGTAAATTGCAGCGCCATAACAAAACTACTACCGTAATTGATGCGGTAACCATAGTCGGGGCCTGTACTGGTCGATTGTGTTGATAACAGTGAGCCGGTCACAGTATCTCCGCTGAGCACATTCATCAAATCCGACGTACTTCTTGATGGCAGTAAGCGCTCACTCATATTAAAGGCGCCTTCGAAGGAATAACCGCCTGCCATCGCGACTTTGGCCGCGGCAGCTGATTTTTGCAGAAACTGAATTTCTGCCAGCGCGGCATTGGGCGCAATCCCGGCTTGCTGCAATCTGAGGACTGCCGCGGCCAGTGCCTGCAGGATCGGATCTTGCTCCGGACTGGCTGCGGTATAAGGCGCTAACCCGGCTGGGGTGGTCGCAGGCTGCGCTAGGTTAAATGGCGTGGCATATAAGGCAGGGCTTAAATTGGTCTCGCCGCTGCGGCGAAACGCCAATAAAAACTCCCGCAACAGCTGAGCGCCACGGCTGTCGGTGCGATACAGGCCATCCCACTGTTGTAAGGCCTGGCAGGCCCAGGTCAAATCAACAGCAGTGCCGTTGTACTGGATTTGTCGAAACTGCTGGCAACGACTCGCCAACGCCAGTCGCAGTTCAGTACCAAACAATGAGCCTTGCTGGCTGAAGACGGCTTTGAGCTCAGTAAAAGTAAACTTGCCATCACTGCCTGCCAGTTGATGGCTATCCTCGCCCGTAATCAACAATGCATTGTAGCGGGTGCGTGGACTGCGTTCAGTCCGCTCTGGTCCATACGCCAGACTATAGCCTTCCAGCGGTGCTTGCAGATTGCTAAGCCAATGACTGCTATTGGCATTAAACACATAATCAGCACGCTCCAACTGTGGTGCCAGACTAAAAGGCACCAGCCCGGCCACTTTACTGTGCGCATGTGACTGCCATTCAAAAGCCGGATCGCTGCCTGGCAGCAGAATATTACCGGCACCATCTTGCCAAATTGGCGCTAACTGTGGACTTTGGCTCGCCTTTGCCCAATAGAATTCTGCGCTTTGACTCAGCAGCGGCACCTGGCTGCCATCGCCATACCAGCTATTGCCCTGCGCATCCGCCATCAAAGTATTGACCCAGGGAATGCCTTGTATCTGGTGAAAGGCCTGCACAAATTCAGTTTTATTGCGTGCTTTACCAAGCGCCAGCCAGTGGGGTAACAATCTGGCGTTGCCAGCATTGGCATCCCGCATGGTGATGGCACTTTTCTGGCTCCAACCCAATGCCGGTGACAAGCTGGTTAAATCCAACATAGGTCCATAATGACTACGGTATAAAGTACGGCGTACTGTCTGCAGGCTTTGGTCGGGCTGTAATACGGTCACTTCCAGCGTTTGTGCGCTGATGTCGCGATAACTATCCCCATAGCGATAGCGCCGTGGATTGGCAGGATCGAGTTCTAATTGATAGAAGGTAAAACGTTTGGCTTGGGAAACAGTATGGGTCCAGCCAAGTTGGCGGTTAAAACCAATCAGCACCGCTGGCATGCCAATCATGCTGACGCCAGCCACATCGAGTTCACCCGGAATAGTCAGATGCTGCTGAAAAAATCGCAGCTCGCCATCCCAGGGAAAATGTGGATTGGCCAGCAACATGCTGTGGGCATTAACTGTTTTTTGCTGTCCCAAGGCCCAGCCATTACTGCCGATGCCTGCAATGGTGGCCTGAAGGTCAATGGTTGGGTTGGCCAGTACCAGCGCCGAAGCCGGTGGCGCAGCGATGGCCATTGCCGCTAGAAAGTTACGGCTACTGGCCAGACTGGCTAAGTCTAAATGAAATGCCAGCAGTAACTCGGCGTTGATCGGGGTCACCCAATGCATAGCCCGGCATGGCGTCGGGTAAGCTGCCGGGCTGCCGAATTCTGCCAACCTTGTATTCCAGCCCTGACTGAAGCCTTGCAGCAGCAATTGACTATCCAGTGGTAAAGTACTGAGCAATTGGCTGGCTTGCTGCGGATAATCCAGCGCTTTATAGGCAAAATCGGAGAGTAGATTTTTCTGCTGGCTGCCCGCGCCAAAAAAACGCGATTTTTCGCCCTGTAATTTGAGTATTTGTTCGGCCAGAGTACAGAGATTGTCGCCGGCCTGTGCATAACCGATACCAAAGCCCAGTGCCCGATAGGTTTTGGCGGTAATATGTGGGATGCCATAAGGGGTATAAGTAATGCTGACTTGCGATTCCGTCAAATCAACCTCAGTGGTGCTGAAGACTGCTTGTTGCAAGCAGCCACACAGCAACAAAATTCCGGATAGCAACAAGACGGTCGTTTTCATTGTGACTCCATGTCATTGAGTTGAACTTTGAAAGTAGCATAATTCGGCACAGCTGCTGCTTTTGCTTTTTAAATCAGATTAACCAAAGCTTTCGATTGAGCCTGACGGGTAGCTTTGCTATACTTTCCGCCCGTCCTGATATCAAATCTGCATCTGTCTAAAGCATCTGTGTGTAAACGCAGCTAAGCTGTTGATTGCAGTTTGATCTGATATCCAAATTCAACGTGCCTCAGGGGTCTCATGACTACAAGATACATCTTCGTGACGGGTGGGGTTGTCTCATCTTTAGGTAAAGGTATTGCCGCTGCTTCATTAGCTGCAATTTTAGAAGCGCGTGGCCTGAAGGTAACAATCCTGAAACTGGATCCATACATCAACGTGGATCCGGGTACCATGAGCCCAATTCAGCACGGTGAAGTTTTCGTCACCGAAGACGGCGCTGAAACCGATCTGGATTTAGGTCATTACGAGCGCTTTATCCGCACCAAAATGACCAAGCTGAATAACTTCACTCAGGGTAAAATTTACTCTGAAGTATTAAGACGCGAACGTCGTGGTGATTATTTAGGTGCCACTATTCAGGTTATCCCGCATATCACCAATGAAATCAAAGCCCGTGTTGTGGCAGGTGCTGAAGGTTATGATATTGCCATCGTCGAAATTGGTGGTACTGTCGGTGATATTGAATCCTTACCATTTTTAGAAGCCATTCGTCAGCTTGGCACTGAAATCGGTCGTGAGCGCGCCTTATTTATGCATTTAACCTTAGTGCCATACCTTGGCACTGCCGGTGAAATCAAAACCAAGCCTACCCAGCATTCGGTGAAAGAACTCCGTTCTATCGGTATCCAACCAGATATTCTGGTGTGCCGCTCAGACCGTTCGATTCCGACCAATGAAAAAGCCAAAATTGCGCTCTTTACCAATGTGGAAGAACGCGCGGTGATTTCGTTAAAAGACGTCTCCAGCATTTATCAAATTCCGGCACTGTTAAAATCGCAAGGCCTGGATGACTTAGTGGTCAGACGTTTTTACTTAAACTGCCCTGAAGCCGATCTGACCGAATGGGAACAGGTGTTATATCAGGAAAGTAACCCGACCGGCGAAGTGACTATAGGTATGGTCGGCAAGTACGTCGAATTAAAAGATGCCTATAAATCGGTCAACGAAGCATTAAATCATGCCGGCCTGAAAAATCGTTTAACTGTGACCATCAAATATATTGATTCGCAGGATGTGGAAACCAAAGGCACCGCCATCCTGGCTGGACTTGATGGTATTTTGGTACCAGGCGGTTTTGGTGAGCGTGGTGTGGAAGGCAAAATTATTGCCGCCAAATATGCCCGCGAAAGCAAAATCCCTTACCTCGGTATTTGTTTGGGTATGCAAGTCGCCTTGATTGAGTTTGCCCGCAATGTTGCTGGCATGAAAGGTGCTCATTCGACCGAATTTAATAAGAACACGCCTTACCCTGTGGTGGGTCTCATCACAGAATGGCTAGACAGCGCAGGTCAGGTTGAAGTTCGTACTGACGACTCCGACTTAGGCGGTACTATGCGTCTGGGTAGCCAAAACTGTAACCTCAAGGCCAATACTAAAGCCCGTGAAACTTACGGCGCTGACGTGATTAGTGAGCGTCATCGTCATCGTTACGAAGTGAATAATCACTTTGTGGCGAAACTTGAAGAGGCTGGCCTGATTATTTCTGGTTTATCTGCGGATAATCAGTTAGTTGAAATGATTGAACTACCAGACCACCCATGGTTTGTGGCGGGGCAATTCCATCCGGAATTTAACTCCACGCCACGCGACGGGCATCCGTTGTTCCAGGGTTTTGTCGCTGCTGCATCTAAATATCAGAAACAACAAACGACTAAATAATCTGAAAAGCCGTGCCTTGGTGCACGGCTTTTTTGCTTTAGACTACAGGGGAAAATAATGTCTGAAATTATCAATATCGTCGCCCGTGAAATTCTGGACTCGCGTGGTAATCCAACGGTTGAAGCCGATGTGTTTTTAGCAAGTGGCGTGATGGGCCGTGGTTGTGCACCTTCAGGTGCTTCGACCGGTACCCGTGAAGCGCTGGAACTGCGTGATGGTGACAAGAGCCGTTATTTAGGCAAAGGCGTGCGTACTGCGGTTGCTAATATCGATGGCCCCATTAAAGCCGCTTTAGTCGGTCAATCGGCTTATAACCAAGCCAACATCGATCAAATCATGATTGAGCTCGATGGTACTGAGTCTAAATCAAACCTAGGCGCCAACGCCATTCTGGCGGTGTCTTTAGCGGTCGCTCGTGCAGCTGCTGCCGACAAAAAAATCCCATTGTATCAACATATCGCTGACCTGAATGGCACGCCAGGCGTCTATTCAATGCCAGTTCCGATGATGAACATCATCAATGGTGGCGAGCATGCGGATAACAACGTCGATATCCAGGAGTTTATGGTGCAGCCCGTTGGTGCCAAAACCTTTGCAGAAGCACTGCGGATGGGCGCTGAGATTTTCCATCAGTTGAAAAAAGAACTGCATGCCCAGGGTTTAAATACCGCGGTTGGTGATGAAGGTGGTTTTGCACCGGATTTAAAATCAAACGAAGAAGCGTTAACCGTGATTTCTAAAGCGGTCGCGGCAGCCGGTTATGAGCTGAACAAAGATATTACTCTGGCGCTGGATTGTGCGGCTTCTGAGTTTTATGTTGATGGTAAATACAAGCTGTCGGGCGAAGGAAAAGAATTCACTTCTTATGAATTTAATGACTTCTTAGCAGGTTTAGCCACTAAATTCCCAATCGTTTCGATTGAAGATGGTTTAGATGAATCTGACTGGGATGGTTGGAAAGATTTAACCAACAAAATCGGCGCTAAAGTGCAGCTGGTTGGCGATGATTTGTTCGTGACCAACACCAAGATCCTGACCCGTGGTATTGAACAAGGCATCGGTAACTCAATCCTGATCAAGTTCAACCAAATTGGTTCACTGACCGAAACGCTGGCTGCCATCAAAATGGCGAAAGATGCAGGTTTCACGGCCGTCATTTCACACCGTTCTGGCGAAACTGAAGATGCCTTTATCGCGGACTTAGCCGTCGGTACTGCGGCCGGTCAAATCAAAACAGGTTCACTGTGCCGTTCAGATCGCGTGTCGAAGTACAACCAGTTACTGCGCATCGAGCAAGAACTGGGCGCAAAAGCACCTTACCGTGGTCGTGTGGAAATCAAAGGCCAGTAAGAGTCATCGCTTTGCTCAAAGGCGCGCAACCACTTTGAGCAAGGCAAACCTGGCCACAGCGATATTTGCCGTGGCCTGACTTCCACCTGAGCGGAAAAACAGCTAACATCGGTGCATGAGCAGCCAACACGATCTCTGGTTTAGCCCGGAACATCAACAGACTTACACTGAGCTGTGCAACACCTTGTACGAGCGCGAATTGGCGCGTCTTGCCCTTACACCTGCCGAACAACTACCTACTTTACCAAAACGCTTACAAAGCTTACCGTTTTACGTGCGTGAAGCTGCATTTCTGATGTTAAAACATCCATCTCCGCTGCAATTGGATCCTGTCAATGCCAGTTGGTTACATGCGCAAAGCCGGTACTGTCCGCTACCGCATGTGGATGCATCGGCCAGTAATTTCAGCTATTACCATCAACATGCACGCTTAGGCCTGCTGGTGCCGGTCTATGTCAAAGAGCAGCAGATTGAACAAATTCGGCTTGATTCAATTGATGAAATTGATACTCCAGGTCAGCGGCTGCATTGTAACGAACATGGTTGGTTCGCCATGGCAGGTTGGCCGCAAGAACCTGATAATCAGCAAAAATTACTGCTTAAACCAGGCAAAACCGTGTTGATGGCGGTTTGTTGTGGTCATCAGTGGCGCAATCAGCAGCGCATTCATCCCAGACGTCTGACATTGCGGGAAATGTTGTTGGCCAGTCGACTGAATTGGCAGAATTTTGCTAAACCTCATTTGGCGAAAACAGCAGGTAAGACGAATTCGGCTGCAGGTTAAACCTCAACTGCAGCAAGTCGTCATCAAAGTGGGTAGACTGAGCCGGTTTTATCGGCTCTGCCGTGCAAAAACAGCCGGCAGGGCTTTTCAGCTGTGGCTGAAGTCTTCATAATAACTGCACTTTCATTCTGCAGGTGCACCATGCGTTTATTAATCCTGATCCTGCTGCTGCTGTGCGCCGCTTTACAGCATCGACTCTGGCTTGGCCAGCACAGCGTCAAAGAATATCTGCAGCACAAAGAAGAACTCGCCAGTCATCAGGCCAGTAATATCCAGTTGGCTAAACGCAATCAATTGTTGCAAGCTGATGTGGCAGATTTACAACAAGGGCTGGATTCGATTGAAGAACGTGCCCGTAATGAATTGGGTCTGGTCCGTCAGGACGAAGTATTTTTCCGTTTATTGACCCCGCAAGGTAAAAAATGACCATTGCTGTTGTGATCCCCGCCGCTGGTGTTGGCCAGCGCATGCAGGCCGATCGGCCGAAACAATATTTACAACTGGCTGGTAAAACCATACTGCAGCATACCGTCAACCGGCTGCAACAACTGCCAGAGCTAGGTCCTATCTGGCTGGCCTTATCTGTCGGTGATCCTTATTTTTTACAAACACCATTGGCATCCGATGCAAACATCATTCGGGTGGACGGTGGTGCTGAACGCGCCTATTCAGTGTTGAATGCGCTTAAGGCCATTGATGCCCATCAATATCCTTGGGTCTTGGTGCATGATGCCGCCAGGCCCTTAGTCCAATTGGCTGATATTCGTCAGTTAATCAGTCAATGCCTTGCCGCGAATCTGGGGGGGATTTTAGCAACCCCGGTGCGGGATACCATGAAAAGGTCGGTGGCAGCGGCAGAGCCGTTGACTATTCAGCATACCGTCGAGCGTCAACAGCTGTGGCATGCGCTGACGCCACAATTGTTCCGAACCGACCTATTACGCCATTGTCTGAGCTCTGCGCTCGCTGCTGGAGCTGTCATTACTGATGAAGCTTCTGCACTGGAATGGGCACAACAACCTGTGCTGCTGGTGCCGGGCCGGGCCGACAATATCAAAATTACCCAGCCAGAAGATCTTGCACTGGCACGTTTTTATCTGGAGCAACAATGATCCCATTTCGCATCGGCCATGGCTTTGATGTTCACGCTTTCGGTGGTGAAGGCCCTATCACACTGGCTGGGGTAAAAATTGATTATCCGCAAGGCCTGTTGGCGCACTCCGATGGTGATGTGGTGCTGCATGCGGTGTCTGATGCCATCTTAGGGGCATTGGCACTGGGGGATATCGGTCATCATTTCCCGGATACCGATGCTGCTTTTAAAGGTATTGATAGTCGGATCCTGCTACGCAAAGTGGTGGCTGAGATGCACGCCCTCGGTTTCCAGCCTGGTAATCTGGATGTGACTATCATGGCACAGGCACCAAAAATGGCGCCGCATATTCTGGCGATGCGCCAGGTGCTGGCGGCTGATTTGCAATGCGAGTTGCAGCAAGTCAATGTCAAAGCCACCACCACGGAAAAGCTGGGTTTTGTCGGTCGTAAAGAAGGTATTGCGGTGGAAGCTGTGGTGCTGCTGGTGCAGTCAGCATGACGCCGCAGGATGAGCCGATGACTGTGCGGACCGCGGCTACTGTTGGTGCTGAGCCCAGTCCGGTCAAAGTGCCTGATTTTCCGCCCTTGGCTTATTTATATGGTCAGCCGCAGGCCACAGGGAAACTGCGTACTGTGGCCGATGACTTTATCGTCGATGAAGAGCTTAGCTTTACCCCAACAGGTCAGGGTGAGCATCTGCTGTTATTGGTGGAGAAAATTGGTCAGAATACGCAATATGTTGCCAAACAAATTGCTGCGGCCGCCGGTCTGAAAGCTCGACTGGTCAGTTATGCTGGTTTAAAAGATCGTCATGCGGTCACCCGACAGTGGTTTTGTCTGCCGGTACCGATTAAACAGGAATTAGAATTTCAGCACTGGAATATCGAAGGCGTGCGGATATTGCAGACTGTTCGTCATCAACGCCGGTTAAAATTAGGCTCGATTAAGCAAAATCATTTTCGGTTAAGATTGCGGCAAATTAGTGATATCGCCGAAGTTGAAGCGCGCTTGCAACTGATTCAGCAGGGCGTGCCGAATTATTATGGTGAGCAGCGTTTTGGCCATAACGGTGGCAATTTGCTGCTCGCCGCACGCTTATTTGCTGGCGAAAGCATTCCGGATCGGCAATTACGCGGTTTGGCGTTATCGGCCAGTCGCTCGATGTTATTTAATCAGCAGGTCTCAGCCCGGGTGCAACAAGGCGCGTTTTTAACGCTGTTACCAGGTGCTGTGGTGCAGTTAGACGGGACCGGATCCGTCTTTACTGTGCCTGAGCTCACTGACGATATTCTTCAGCGTCTGGCCCTGGCTGATTTACATCCGACCGCAGTATTACCTGGTGTTGGCAAAGTGCTGGAAAGTGCGGCCGCCCTTGACTGGCAACTGCAGCAACTGGCTCCTTATCAGCATTGGGTGCAGGCGTTATGCGATTTGAATGTCAATACTGAACGTCGTGCCTGCAGGTTACAGCCAAAAGCACTGAGTTATCAGTGGCAAGGTGATACACTGGAACTGCAATTCGCGCTACCAACCGGTTGTTTTGCTACCTCTGTGTTACGTGAATTACTGCAGTATCAGGATTTGGGTCGGGAACAAGTGATGTTGGAGTGTTAAATGCGGATTTTATTAAGTAATGATGACGGTGTATATGCCAAAGGGATCCGGGTGTTGCAACAGGCATTAAGTCAGATTGCAGAGGTTAGCACTGTCGGGCCGGATCGCAATTGTAGTGGTGCCAGTAACTCGTTAACTTTGCTTAATCCGCTGCGAACGCAGCAACTTGACAATGGTTTTATCGCCGTCAACGGCACGCCAACGGATTGTGTGCATCTGGCTATCAGCCAATTATTAGCCAAGGCGCCGGATTTAGTGGTGGCAGGCATTAATCATGGTGCCAATATGGGCGATGATGTGTTGTATTCCGGTACTGTGGCTGCGGCAACAGAAGGCCGTCACCTGGGGTTACCTGCGATTGCGGTCTCTTTGGCGGGGCACAATGACGATTATTTTGACACCGCAGCTTATGTCACTGTGCAGGTGATTAAAAAACTTAAATCGCATCCATTACCGGCGGATCAGATCCTGAATATTAATGTCCCGGCAGTGCCCTTGGCTGAATTAAAAGGCATCCAGGTGACTCGGTTAGGCCGTCGGCATAAAGCCGAAACCATGACAGGCACCACAGATCCCTGGGGACGTTCCATTTATTGGTATGGTTCTTTGGGGCCAGAATTAGATGCAGGCGAAGGCACAGATTTTCATGCAGTCGCCAATGGTTATGCTTCGGTGACGCCGTTGCAGATTGATATGACGGCCTATCGTAGTCTGGAGCCATTACGTGACTGGCTCAGCGGTATTGAGTTGGCATAATGGCCGTCGCGACGTCGCGCAGCGCAGCGCTGCTGGCACAGAAATTACAACAGGATGGCATTCGTGATCCACGGGTGCTTGCGGCCATTGCGCAAACGCCACGGCATTTGTTTGTTGAGATGGTCCTGGCACACAAAGCCTATGAAAATACCGCCTTACCTATTGGCCAGGGCCAGACGATTTCCCAGCCCTATATTGTGGCCAAAATGACTGAACTGTTATTAAGCCAGTCAGAGGAGTCACCATGGCAACCGCAGAAAGTCCTGGAAATTGGTACTGGTTCTGGTTATCAGACCGCCATTCTGGCGCAGCTGTTTAGTCAGGTCTGCTCGGTCGAGCGGATAAAAACTTTACAATTTCAGGCCAAACGCCGGTTGCAGCAACTGGATTTACATAACGTCGCGATGAAACATGGCGATGGCTGGCTCGGCTGGGCCAGTAAAGCGCCCTTTGATTGTATTATTGTCACTGCCGCACCGGTTCAGGTACCACAAGCCTTGTTACAGCAATTGGCTGAAGGGGGACGTTTAGTGATCCCAGTCGGAGCTCAGGAACAGGTATTACGGATTTTTACCCGCCAGGGTGATGAATTTAAACAAAAAGATGTGGAGTCAGTCCGGTTTGTGCCGTTGGTTCCGGGTGAACTTGCCTGAGGCAAAATGGAGTTGTGATTGAAAATTTTTAGCTGGATGTATGATAAAGCATTAACCTGGGCCAGACACCGCCATGCTGAGCGTTATTTGTTTGGTTTAAGCTTCACCGAGTCGGTGATTTTTCCGATCCCACCTGATGTGATGTTAGCGCCGATGGCATTGGCCCATCCGGAAAAAGCCTGGCGCTATGCCACTTTAACCACAATTGCTTCCGTGCTGGGAGGGATATTTGGTTATCTGTTAGGCTGGTTGTTGTACGAGCCGGTCGTGTTACCCTTTATTCAGTATATGGGCTATCAGGACACTTTTGCTTTGGTAGAACGCTGGTTTAAAGATTATGGCGTCTGGGTGGTATTTATCGCCGGTTTTTCGCCTATTCCGTATAAGTTGTTTACCGTAGGTGCTGGTTTAATGCAAATGGCGTTTTTGCCTTTTGTGATTGCATCATTGATCGGTCGTGCTGGCCGCTTTTTCTTAGTGGCAGGACTGATGTACTGGGGTGGTAGCAAAATGCAACAAAAATTGCGTGAAATTGTCGACTGGCTCGGTTGGGGCACAGTGGCGATTGGCGGCTTGCTGTATGTACTTTATGGCTAATCGTCCTTTCGGTCTTCGCCTGTATCTTAGCTGTGTGCTGGCAGGACTTGCCCTGGCAGGTTGCTCAGGCAATCACTCGCCAGCGCCAGTGGATGAGTGGGTCAGTAAAAGGGCGCCAAAACGCACCTTAACTGCCGATACTTACCAGGTCAAAAGAGGCGATACTTTGTTTTCGATCGCCTTTCGCGCCGGGATGGATTACCGCAGCCTGGCGAGGTTGAATCATATCGCTGAACCTTACACCATTTATGTCGGACAAGTACTGATCACTAGTGCGGAACAGAACTATCGAACCGCTGTTCGCGGTCCCGCTGGCAGCGGCAAATTAGCAAATAAGAATTATTCACCACCAATAAAATCAACCACTTCATCAAAAAACGCTAAAGTTGTTGCACAGCAAAATCAAAAGCGTTATGGTCAGAATCAACAGGTCGAAGAACCTGAAAAAACCGGCAATGGTACCAGTAACAGAAACGTATCGCAATGGGCGTGGCCAGTGAAAGGCCCGATCCTGGCGAAGTTTTCTTACCAAGAACATGGCAATAAAGGCCTTGATATTGGTGGTGCTGTCGGGACACCGATCAAAGCGACTGCAGCAGGGCAGGTGGTTTATGCCGGCAATGCATTACGCGGATATGGCAATCTGGTTATTATCAAACACAATGATGATTTTCTCAGTGCCTATGCTCACAACCATCGTTTGTTGGTAAAAGAGCGTGATCAGGTGTCTGCTGGTCAAACGATTGCAGAAATGGGCAACACTGATGCAGAACGTGTACAGCTGCACTTTGAAATTCGTTATCGTGGCCAATCGGTTGATCCGCTCAAATACCTTAAATAAAACATCACAAGCTCATAACGCTCAGAATGGATTTCTGGCTGTTAAGGTGTGACCACCCTGGTAGAGTTGGGAGAAGGATATGGGACATAAAGATGAAGACGAAGTAGTTGATTTTAAAGAGTCAGATTTAACCGAAGACGTTGTTTTGTTAGATGATGAGGGCGAACCGGACTTAGCTGCTTTAGTAACCGAAGAAGAAAATACCCCGGACGATGTCTTTGTCCGTGATGACAGTCAAAGAGCCATGGATGCAACCCAGATTTATTTGGGTGAAATTGGTTTCTCACCTTTACTTTCCGCTGAAGAAGAAGTTTATTTCTCCCGTTTGTCCCTCAAAGGCGATCAAGCAGCCCGTAAACGTATGATTGAAAGTAATTTACGTTTGGTGGTAAAAATTGCCAGACGCTATATCAATCGTGGCTTGGCGTTGTTGGATCTGATCGAAGAAGGTAATCTTGGACTGATCCGCGCGGTAGAAAAGTTTGATCCGGAACGCGGTTTTCGTTTTTCCACTTATGCGACCTGGTGGATCCGTCAAACCATAGAACGCGCCATCATGAATCAAACCCGTACCATCCGGTTGCCAATTCATGTGGTGAAAGAGCTGAATATTTATCTGCGGGCGGCGCGTGAATTGTCGCAGCGACTGGATCATGAACCCACGCCGGAAGAAATTGCGGCAGCGCTGAACAGACCGGTAGAAGAAGTTCGTAAAATGTTGAAACTGAATGAAAAAATCACTTCAGTTGATACGCCGGTTGCCGGTTCCTCGGAAAAACAACTGCTGGATATTCTGGCAGATGAAAAAGAACTGGGTCCGGAAACTGAATTACAGGATGCCGATATCCGCCAGCATCTGGTGTTATGGCTTGAAGAGTTAAATCCGAAACAACGTGAAGTGTTAGCTCGTCGTTTTGGCTTGCTCGGATTTGAGCCTTCGACATTGGAAGATGTTGGACGTGAAATTGGCTTAACCCGGGAGCGGGTGCGGCAAATTCAGGTGGAAGCTTTACGTCGCTTACGCGAGATTGTGACGCATCAGGGCTTGAATATCGAGACATTGTTCCAGGAATAATGTGATTGGCGTAGGCCACAGTAAAAACGGGAGCTTCGCTCCCGTTTTGTTTTACAGCAGCTCAGTGGTGCTAAAGCTGGCGTTGTAGCTGATACAGCAGCTCAAGTGCCTGCCGTGGTGTCAGTTCATCCGGCTGCAAAGCCCGGAGTTGTTCCAGCAACGGATGTTCAACCGGCTCCAAAGCAAGGCTTTGTTGTGCAGGGACTGTGGTTTTGCTCAGCAGCGGCTGACTGCTGTGTTGTTCCAATTGCTGCAGTTTTTGTTTGGCCTGCAAAATCACAGCTTTTGGTACACCAGCCAGTTGAGCGACTTGTAAACCATAACTTTTACTGGCGGCGCCATCCTGCACCTGATGCATAAAGACGATATGTTCATCATGCTCGACTGCATCCAGGTGAATATTGACCACGCCTGGTAACAACTGAGCCAGCTCGGTCAGTTCAAAATAATGAGTGGCAAACAGGGTGAGCGCTTGTAGCCGCGTGGCCAGATAATCCGCACAAGCCCAAGCCAGTGACAAACCATCATAGGTACTGGTGCCCCGACCTATCTCATCCATCAGCACCAGACTCTGGGCGGTGGCATGATGCAAAATAGTTGCGGTTTCAGTCATTTCGACCATAAAAGTCGAACGGCCAGAAGCTAAATCATCCGAAGCGCCAATGCGGGTGAAAATACGGTCAATCGGCCCTATGTCAGCAGAAGTCGCTGGCACAAAACAACCGATATAAGCCATTAACACAATGAGGGCAGTTTGACGCATATACGTTGATTTACCCCCCATATTGGGGCCTGTCACCAATAACATCCGACGTTTGGAATGCATTGACAGAGGGTTGGCAATAAAAGGTTCGGCACTGACAGTTTCTACCACTGGGTGACGACCCGCTTCGATCTGAATGCCAGTGTGACTGCTTAACTTCGGTTGCTGATAATGCAGGCTAATTGCCCGTTCAGCAAAGTTGGTTAACACATCTAATTCAGACAAGCGGGCGGCTAACTGTTGTAAGGCAAATAAATGCGGCGCCGTTAAGTCAAATAAGGCCTCATACAATTGCTTTTCCAGTGCCAGGGCTTTGCTTTGGCTGCCGAGTACTTTGTCTTCATATTCTTTTAATTCAGGAATAATGTAACGTTCATTATTTTTCAGCGTCTGGCGCCGAATATAATCGGCTGGCACTGCGTCGGCAGCTGCGCGGCCGGTTTCAATAAAATAACCAGCCACTTTATTAAAGCCGACTTTTAACGAAGCAATACCGGTACGGGCTTTTTCCCGTTGTTCCAGTTGTTCCAGATAATCGGTGGCTCCTGTGGCCAATGCCCGCCATTGATCCAGTTCAACTGAATAGCCTGCGGCTATCACCCCGCCATCGCGGATCAGCACCGGTGGCGTTTCAATAATGGCTTGTTCCAGTAACTGACAAAGTTCTGGCAGCGGTTGGCAATCCAGGCTGATTTGTTGCAGCAATTGGCTTTGTAAGGGGTGCAGGCTAGCGGCTAATTCAGGCAGTTGCTGCAGAGCCTGGCGTAATCTGGCAAAGTCACGTGGTCTGGCGCTGCGTAGTGCTAACCGGGCGACGATGCGTTCAATATCGCCGATTTGTTTTAATTGCGGTTGCAGCTCAAGATAATGTTGTTGCAGTTCAGCGACAGCTTGATGCCTGGCTTGAACCGCAGCTTGATCGCGCAGTGGGGCATGGATCCAACGTTTTAGCAGTCTGCTGCCCATCGCCGTTTGGCATTGATCCAGCACTGCAGCCAGGGTTTGATCAAATTGCCCGTTTAATCTTTGGGTGAGTTCCAGATTACGCCTGGTGGCCGCATCAAGGACAATATGATCCTGTGCTCTCTCGAGTGCTACAGCGCGGATATGCGGTAGTGCACTGCGCTGCGTATCTTTGACATATTGCATCAGACAGCCAGCCGCCATCAGTGCCACCGGCGCTTCACTGATGCCGAAGCTTTGTAAATCACGGGTGCCAAATTGCTGACAAAGTGCGCGTTCGGCCGTTTTGATTTCAAACTCCCATACGGGCCGGCGTCTGCTGCCTTTACGATGTAGCAAAGATTCTGGGAATTGATGATCTTCGCTGTAAAGCAATTCCGCCGGATTCAGCCGTTGCAAGACGCCATATAAATCATCCAGTTGTTCAACCTGAGTCAGTAAAAAACGGCCTGCCGATAAGTCGAGATAAGCCACGCCATAATGCTGCTTGACCTGATAGACCGCAGCCAGCAGATTATCCTGCCGTTCATTGAGCAAAGCTTCGTCGGTGACAGTGCCCGGGGTGACGATACGCACGACTTTACGTTCCACCGGGCCTTTACTCAGTGCCGGATCGCCGACTTGTTCACAAATCGCGACAGATTCACCGAGCTGTACCAACCGTGCCAGATAGTTTTCGATGGCATGATGCGGAATACCGGCCATCGGGATAGGTGCGCCGGCCGACTGACCGCGTTTGGTCAGGGAGATATCCAGCAGCGCGGCGGCTTTTTTCGCATCTTCGTAAAATAATTCATAAAAATCACCCATCCGGTAAAACAGCAGAATGTCCGGATTTTCGGCTTTCAGGCCAAGATACTGTTGCATCATCGGGGTATGGGCACTGAGTGCGGCGTTCGCTACTTGCCCGCTTGGTTTTTCTGACGGCATAATGGGGGTCTGGTTTCCTGCTTGGATCAACAATGACAGTTCCTGCAAACACCGAACAACTGGCGGCTGAACTTGGTCAGCTATTATTACGGAAAAAAGCGACTATCACCACCGCTGAATCCTGTACCGGGGGGGGGATTGCTTATAGCCTGACCGCGATTCCCGGTAGTTCTGCTTATCTCGATCGCAGTTTTGTCACTTACAGCAACAAAGCTAAGCAGCAATTATTGGCGGTGAAAAGCGCGACTTTGCTGCAATTTGGTGCCGTTAGTGAAGAAACTGTGCTGGAAATGGCGCAAGGGGCTGCTAGTGCTGCCAATGCCCAAGTGGCAGTCGCGGTGTCAGGCATCGCCGGACCGGATGGTGGCACTGCCAGCAAACCCGTTGGTACTGTTTGTTTTGGCTTTTATCTGTTTGGTCACACTGTGAGCACCCGGTTGGTGTTTCATGGCGATCGCAGCTCAGTCCGGCAGCAGTCGATTGATTTTGCGTTGCAGCAATTGATTTTATTGTTGACAGAGCAAACGCATTCAACTACTGTATGAGCATACAGCATTTAATGCCTTTTCAGATTTTACGCCGGAGATTCAGATGGACGACAACAAGCAAAAAGCACTGGCCGCTGCCTTAGGTCAAATTGAACGTCAGTTTGGGAAAGGATCGATCATGCGGCTGGGCGATAGCACTGCCTTGGACATCGATTTTATTCCAACAGGTTCTTTAGGCCTGGATATTGCGCTTGGCATCGGTGGTTTACCTTGTGGTCGTATTGTTGAAATCTATGGTCCTGAATCTTCAGGTAAAACCACGTTAACGCTGCAAGTGGTTGCCGAAGCGCAAAAAATGGGTAAAACCTGTGCTTTTATCGATGCTGAACATGCGTTGGATCCATTATACGCGGCCAAACTGGGTGTCAATGTAGCTGACTTATTGGTTTCACAGCCTGACACAGGTGAACAAGCGCTGGAAATTTGTGACATGTTAGTTCGTTCTGCAGCAGTAGACGTCATCATCGTCGACTCAGTTGCAGCTTTAACACCAAAAGCGGAAATTGAAGGGGACATGGGCGATAGCCATGTTGGTCTACAAGCGCGTTTAATGTCACAAGCGCTGCGTAAATTAACAGGTAACATCAAACGTTCCAATACTTTATGTATTTTCATCAACCAAATCCGGATGAAGATTGGTGTGATGTTTGGTTCGCCTGAAACCACCACTGGTGGTAATGCATTAAAATTCTACGCCTCAGTGCGACTGGATATTCGCCGGATCGGCTCGGTGAAAGAAGGTGATGAAGTGGTGGGTAATGAGACCCGCGTCAAAGTGGTAAAAAATAAAGTGGCACCACCGTTTAAACAAGCTGAGTTTATTATTCAGTATGGCGCTGGTATCAGTAAAAATGGTGAGTTGATTGATCTGGGCGTCGCAGAGAAACTGATTGATAAATCTGGTGCCTGGTATGCTTATAAAGGTAATAAAATTGGTCAGGGCAAAGCAAACTCAATGAAGTTTCTACAGGACAATCCAGCTATTGCATTGGAAATTGAAACTGAACTGCGCAAAAGATTATTGCTAGATCCAACCAAGGCGCCAGTGGCAGCTGCAGCGGAAGAGTTATTAGAAGAAGCTGAGCTGGAAGACGATCTGTAATCATCAAGCGCAGCTTTCGCCAGGCTGCGGTCTATTGCCCAAAGTGAATGGCAGGCTTCGCAGCTAGCAACACAATCTAGTATTTTGTTGCCAAGCGAAGCCACTAGCGTCACTCAACTTTGCAAGCAAGCTACACCAAAACCACCCTACTGCCAACAAAGTCAGTAGGGTGGTTTTTTGTTTTTATAGCCTGTGACTCAATCCCCCCTTCCGGATAAATAGCCATCTAAACGTATAGAAGTTGACAATCAGCGGCTTTTTCGCCAAAGTAGCAGCACTTTTATCCTGTCAGGAGCTGTTATGCCTATTAAAGTGATCGATCAATTACCAGCCGTTGAAGCCTTATCGGCTGAAAATGTGTTTGTCATGACCGAGAGTAGAGCCTTACGACAGGATATCCGGCCGCTGCGGATTGCCATTTTGAATTTAATGCCAAACAAAGTAACTACCGAAATTCAGCTATTACGTTTGTTAGCCAATAGTCCATTACAGGTCGATGTTGAATTGATCCGGCTGGACAATCATGTCAGTAAACATACACCAGCTAGCCACCTAAACTGTTTTTACAAATATTTCTCTGATGTTGAGCAGCAAAATTACGACGGACTGATTATTACCGGTGCGCCACTGGGACTGGTGGATTACGAAGATGTCAGTTATTGGCCACAATTGTCAGAGATCCTGGCTTGGGCCGATCGCCATGTGACTTCCACTTTATTTCTGTGCTGGGCAGCGCATGCGGCACTGTATTATTACTATGGCTTGCAGCGCGAAATTCGCGGCGATAAATTATCTGGCGTCTATTGGCAAGATGTGGTGCAACCACTCAGTCCACTTGTGCGCGGTTTTGACGATAAGTTTTTGGTACCACACTCTCGTTATGCCCAGGTACCCAAACAAAAATATCAGCAACATGCTGATATCCATGTGTTGGCGGAGGCCGATGTGACGGGCGCTTATTTATTGCAAAACAGCAGCGGCAGCCGGGTTTTTGTCACCGGACATCCGGAATATGATTTAACGACACTCAATGATGAGTATCAGCGTGATGTGGTTGCTGGCCTGGCGCCGAAAGTACCGGAAAACTACTTTCGCGACAACGAACCGTCGAAAGGACCACAAAAATTATGGCAAAGCCATGCCTTCTTATTATTCAGTAATTGGCTGAACTATTATGTCTATCAGGCCACGCCTTTTGATATTGCACAAATTGGTCAGGAGCAGCTTTAATGGCAAGTTTATCAGGCAGTAGCCTAAGAGTGACACCAGCTGCGCTGGCGCAGTTGTTAGATGAACGTATTTTGGTGCTGGATGGTGCCATGGGCACCATGATCCAGGCCTGTCAGTTGCAGGAAGCCGATTATCGTGGCGTAGAATTTGCGCACTGGCCATCCGATTTAAAAGGCAATAATGATTTATTGGTGTTGACTCAGCCGCAGATTATTTTGAATATTCATCGCCAGTATTTGGCTGCAGGCGCTGATATTCTGGAAACCAATAGTTTTAACGCCACCACTATTGCCATGGCTGATTATGACATGTCGCATTTATCCGCCAGAATAAATCGCGCATCTGCCGCCTTGGCACGCCAGGCTTGTGATGAATTTACCGCATTAAATCCTGACAAACCGCGTTATGTCGCCGGGGTATTAGGCCCGACTAACAGAACAGCCTCTATTTCACCTGATGTAAACGATCCTGGTTATCGTAATGTAGATTTTGACACTCTGGTTGCCGCCTACAGTGAGTCGACCCTGGCGCTGATTGAAGGAGGAGCCGACATTATTATGCTGGAAACTATCTTTGATACGCTCAATGCCAAAGCAGCCGCTTTTGCGGTGTTAAAGGTATTTGATGACATCGGCTATAAATTGCCGGTGATGATTTCCGGGACTATTACTGATGCTTCTGGCCGAACCTTATCGGGTCAGACGACAGAAGCATTTTATAATTCGCTGGCGCATGTGGAGCCTGTAAGTTTTGGTTTGAATTGTGCGCTCGGACCCGATTTATTAAGACCTTATGTCGAAACCTTATCAGGTATCTCCGAATGTTATGTCTCAGTGCATCCCAACGCTGGCTTGCCAAACGAATTTGGCGAATATGATCTGGGTGCCGCTGAGATGGCGGTCGAGATTAAAGACTGGGCGTCGCAGGGCTTTTTGAATATTGTTGGCGGTTGTTGTGGCACCACGCCACAACATATTCGTGCTATTGCAGATGCTGTTGCTGGTGTGAAACCACGTCAGCCCAAGCAACGTTCACATCGGTTTAATCTGGCTGGCCTTGAAGCCTTTTCGTTGGAGTGGTAATGCAACAAGTCCGATTTATCAATATTGGTGAACGTACCAACGTGACCGGCTCTGCCCGTTTTAAAAAGCTGATCATGGATGGTAAATATGAAGCTGCACTGCAGGTTGCCAGGCAACAAGTAGAAAATGGCGCTCAAATCATTGATATCAACATGGACGAAGCGATGCTCGATAGCAAAGCAGCCATGGTGCGTTATTTAAATTTGCTAGCGTCAGAACCTGATATTTCCCGCGTCCCTATCATGGTTGATTCTTCCAAGTGGGAAGTGATTGAAGCTGCATTAAAATGTATTCAGGGTAAGCCGGTCGTCAACTCTATTTCTTTAAAAGAGGGAGAGACGCAATTCATCCAACAAGCCAAACTGTTACGCCGTTACGGTGCAGCAGTGGTGGTGATGGCCTTTGATGAAGTAGGGCAGGCGGATACCAAGCAACGCAAAGTGGAAATTTGTCAGCGCGCTTATCAAATTCTGGTCGAGCACATTGGTTTTCCGCCGCAGGACATTATCTTTGATCCGAACATTTTTGCCGTAGCCACCGGCATTGAAGAACATAACAATTACGCGGTCGACTTTATCGAAGCGACTCGTGAGATTAAACGTTTGTGCCCACACGCCAAAATTTCTGGTGGTGTTTCAAACGTCTCTTTCTCGTTTCGTGGCAATGATCCGGTACGTGAAGCTATCCATTCCGTCTTTTTGTATCATGCCATTCAAGCCGGGATGGATATGGGCATTGTGAATGCCGGGCAACTGGCTGTGTACGATGACATTCCGCAACTTCTAAGAGAAAGGGTCGAAGATGTGATCCTCAATCGCCGCGATGATGCCACTGAACGTTTGCTGGAGATTGCTGCACAATTTAAAGGGGATGGCACTGTCGCGGTCAAAGAAGACGAAGCCTGGCGTAGCTGGCCAGTCAGTAAAAGACTGGAGCACGCGCTGGTTAAAGGCATCACTGATTTTATCGATATTGATACTGAAGAAGCCCGTCAGCAAGTAGAAAGGCCCCTGCATGTAATTGAAGGTCCATTGATGGATGGCATGAACGTGGTGGGTGATTTATTTGGTGAAGGTAAAATGTTCCTGCCGCAAGTGGTGAAGTCAGCCCGGGTGATGAAAAAAGCTGTGGCATATCTCCAGCCTTATATAGAGTTGGAAAAAGCGGGGACAGGCAGCAGGGCGCAGGGCAAAGTGCTGATGGCGACCGTCAAAGGCGATGTGCATGACATTGGTAAAAATATTGTCGGTGTGGTGCTGCAGTGTAACAACTATGAAGTGATTGATTTAGGCGTGATGGTGCCATGCGCCACATTGCTGCAAAAGGCCAAAGAGTTAGACGTGGATATCATCGGTCTATCTGGCCTTATTACACCGTCGTTGGATGAAATGGTCCATGTCGCTAAAGAAATGACCCGACTTGGTTTTACGATCCCACTATTAATAGGTGGCGCTACCACGTCAAAAGCCCATACTGCGATAAAAATCGCGCCAAGTTATCCGCATGGCGTGGTGTATGTGCCGAATGCATCACGTAGCGTATCGGTAGTACAGTCACTGATTAGCCCAACTCAGAAAGATGACTATCTAGCGCGGGTGAACGATGAGTATCAAAGGGCGGTGGAACAGCATCAGCGCGCCCGACCCGGCGAGAAAATGCTGACCTTACAACAAGCACGTGATAATAAGTTCCAGTTGGATTTAACCAAAATCGCTGCTGCGCCTAAAAAACCGGGCATCCATATCTGGCAGGATGTGGATTTGCAGTTGTTACGTGACTTTATCGACTGGACACCGTTTTTCCTGACCTGGCAATTATCCGGCAAATTCCCGGCTATCCTGAATCATCCGGAAGTGGGGATGGAAGCGCGCAAGGTCTACCAGGATGCCAACGACATGTTGGATCTGATGATTGGTTCACGCAAAGTGACAGGACGCGCCATTTTTGGTTTGTTCCCGGCGAATAGCGAAGGCGATGACATTATTGTCTATACCGATGAGAGCCGTTCTGTTGAGAAACACCGTTTATATAATCTGCGGCAGCAACTGCAACTTCGTAACAATGCGCCCAATTGTTGTTTAGGCGATTTTGTCGCTCCGGCATCTTCTGGTATTGCCGACTATATAGGTGCCTTCGCGGTCAGCACAGGTTTTGGCGCGGATGAGTTTGCGGCTGAGTTTGCTGCGGCGCATGATGACTACAACAGTATTATGGTCAAAGCGCTGGCGGATCGTTTAGCAGAGGCACTGGCTGAATACCTGCATCAACAGGTCCGAAAAGATTACTGGGGTTATGCCGCCGATGAAGCGCTGGATAATGAAGCCTTAATCCGGGAGGCTTATCAGGGCATTCGGCCTGCACCTGGTTATCCTGCTTGTCCTGAGCATACCGAAAAAGGCACATTATTTAGCATGCTTAATGCTACGGCGGAAATTGGTCTGGAACTCACTGAGAGTTATGCCATGTGGCCAGGTGCTGCAGTCTCAGGTTGGTATCTGGCGCATCCTGACAGTAAATACTTTGCGGTCAGTAAAATTGATCAGGACCAGTTGCAGGATTATGCAAGTCGTAAAGGCTTTAGCCTGCAAGAAGCAGAAATGTGGCTGGCACCAAATCTGCGCTGATGTTCATCTTGATAACGACAGCAACATGGTTTGTCTGTCGTTATCTATTGTTTTGCATCAAAGTATGCTTGAAATGTTGAATAAGTAACCGATTCTATCCCTATTACCGACAAAGCGCTGAATTATGCAGCAGTCAGTGCATTTGTAGTAAATTGTCGCTTGCGCACGGCGAAAAACCCCCTATAATGCGCCCCATGCCGACGGGGCCTAGCGATAAGCAAGGTGCGAAAGCAGCAAGTCGGGTGAGTTTGAAAAAAAGTTGAAAACGTCGATAAAAAGATGCTTGACACCAAA
>CAZGHW010000035.1:0-46946 GCA_964525695.1 uncultured Rheinheimera sp.
AGCGGCCGGGCATTATTCCCGTCTTTATCCGATGATGGCCGATATTTGGCTTTTAGTTGGCGTAAATTCGAGCAAGGCACTGATCTATATCTATTGGATTTACAGCAGCCGCAACAAGCCTCCAAGCAACTGACTTTCAGTCCTGACAATGAGAGTCGGCCGGTGTGGGGGCGTGACCAGCAACATTTGTATTATTCGGTCAATTCAGCTGTGTATGGTCATTGTAAAATTATGCGGCTGGACCTGCGCACCTTAAGCACAACCCAATTAGCCAGCTGTAACCGACACAGTTCGGTATATCTGGATGTATCGCCGGATGGTCGTTATCTGCTGTTTAACGGCACGCTGACGCAAGATGGCCGCAGTTTATATCAATTGGATTTACAAAATAGCGAAGCGAAACCCGTGGCGCTGCCTTGCCAGCAAAACTGTCAGCACCGGATCCGTGATCTGGCCTTTTCACCGGATGGTCGCAGTCTGGCTATTACCCGGCGTGCCAATGCTTTATCGGAACAAGTGTATTTGCATCAGTTAGCGACAGGGGAAGAAGTACAACTGACCTCGGATGAAGAAGATATTCTCGGCATGGAATGGCACCCGGATGGTGAAAGGTTGGTGTATGGTGCCCTCAGGCATGGCAAACGTCATGCGGTGCTACTGAATATCCGCACCAAACAGCGACAAAATCTGGGGGTGGCCGATTTTGCCGGTCATACCCGCATCACCAGTGCAGGTGAACTGTATTTCCATCGGTTAAATAGCTCTTCGCAATTGGCTTATTTGCCGTTATCAAAAAATAAACCTGGTACCTTGTTTCCGTTGACAGCTTCGGATGAGCGTTATGAAAGTCCGGATTACAATCCAAACCGTCAGGCCTTGGTCTATGTCAGCAACAGTTCTGGTTATATGGAGTTATGGCAAGCTGACGCGGATATGCAAAATCCGAAGCAACTGACGTCATTGCAAGGGGTGGTGAAATATCCGCGCTGGTCGAGAAATGGCGACAAGGTGATATTTGTGGCCCGGTTTGCCGGTGAGCAACGCGACCGGTTGATGCTACTGGATATCACAACAGGCCAGCTCACCACTCTGGAAACCGGCATCCAATGGCACCGCCGCCCGAGTTGGTGGCATCAGGACCAAGGGGTGGTCTTTCGTAAAGGCGACGAATTGTTCTTGTTAGATCTGGCCACTCATCAACTGCAACAATTAACCCATCAGGAAGGCGTTTATGCTGCAGTGACGGATGGCGGTAAAGTTTATTTTAGTAAAGGCACTAATCGCGGCTTATTTCAGCTATTACCCGATGGTTCAGAACAACAGTTATTGGATGGCGAGCAATTTTCGCCAAAATATGCCTGGACCGTGGTGGGAGAAGATGTGTATTTCCTGCAACACAGCCCAAATCAATTAATGTTAAGCCGTTATGACAGTCATACCCGGCAAGTCACAGATATCCAGTTGTTATCGCTGGAATATTTATATCCCTTTAACAGCATCAGTTATGATCCCCAGCGTCAGCGGCTGTTATTGGAATTATCGGCCATGCCCAGAGCCGATATTGTCAAACTGGAACATCCATTGCTGAAATGAGGTCAACTGGCGCGGGTTTAGCAGACAAAACGATAGCCCACACCCGCTTCGGTTTTGATATGGCGCGGTAATTCTGCGGTGGTTTCCAGTTTTTGCCGTAACTGACCTATATGCACCCGCACCAGCTCAGGCCTGTCTTGATAGGTTTCGCCCCAGACTTGTTGCAAAATTTGGTTATGCGTCAAAGCTGCGCCTTCGTGCCTGAGTAAACACAATAACAGCTCAAATTCAATTTTGGTTAAATGCAGCGGCTGCTCAGCTTTACTGACCTGACGCCGATTGACGTCTACCTTGATATCGCCGAAGCTGAAATACTGCATTGCCGCTGGGCTGTGCGTTGTGGCCGAGTGGGGGGCACGCAACGCCACCCGGATCCTGGCCAGTAACTCACCGGCGCTAAAAGGTTTAGTGACATAATCGTTGGCACCCAGATCCAGCGCTGTGACTTTGTCCAGTTCTTGTTGTCGCGCCGAAATCACAATCACCGGTACCTGACTAAAGGCGCGTAAAGTGCGTAACACGCTGATGCCATCCTGATCCTGCAAGCCCAAATCGAGCAAAATTAAATCAGTTTTCTGTTGCTGCAACCAGCGTAAACCTGTGGCACCAGCCGCCCAAAATTCAGTCTGATAACCCTGACTTTGCAACAGGGTCTGCAAAAAACTCTGCATGCCACTATCATCTTCAAACACCCCGATCATGACGGTTGATTCGGACATAAAGGCCACTCCAGAGTTGCGATAAATTGTTGCTGATCAGCACTGAGCTGCTGGTCAAAATGGCCCTGATGCAGGCTGGCGATTGTTTCAATAATTGGGATGCCTAAGCCGGAGCTACTATCGCGGCTTCGTGTTGCAGTACTGGTCACTTGATTGATTAACCGCAGTTGATTGCGCCCCTGCTGCCGCACTTCCAGATGGAAGGGTGGCTGGCCATGTTTACAGGCATTTTCCAGCATATTTGCCAGTGCTATTTCCAGTAAGTCGGCCACTGCCAGCAGTTTGGCAGGGGCCGGTAACTGCAACTGTGCCGGTCCGAGCGCGGCCAGCTCAGGCCGGCGTGCCAGTGCGCCGCTGATCAAATCGGCGGTGAACACAGTTTCAAAGCGCACTGTGCTTGGCGTTAATTGGGCTTTACTTAACTCTAGCACTTTTTCAAACTGTTGATTTAACAACAAACTTTGCTGATAAATGTTGGCGGCCTGCTGTTGTTTTTGCGGCTCCGTCAGGGGCAGGCTGCTATCCGCTAACATGCTGGATGCACCCATAATAGTGGCTAGTGGGGTGCGCAAATCATGCGATAACGACCTTAATAACATAGTGCGGTTTTGCTCTGATTCCATTTGTAATTGCTGCTGCTTTTGTTGCTGCTGCAGCTGTAAATTCTGCAGACTTTGCGCCAACAAGGTACAAGCAGCCTGCAGCAGGGCAGATTCGGTGGCGCTGGCTGCTCTTGGCAGTTGAAGCCAGGCCAAAGCAGGTACCTGGCCAATCAGAAAGATGTGTTGTGAGCCGGCTGGTGGCTGCCCCTGATGGATCTGGACCCCGCAACCCAAACGGCGGCTTAAAAAGCGGGCGCTGAAGGCGCAACAACTATCAAAGGTTCGCCGGTTGGCCAGTCCGCGTGACAAACGGTACATACCACGTAATTCTGCCATCGAGGCTCTGGTTTGCAGCAATTGTTGTTGTAAGGTGTCGGATAAATAACTAATGGCGGCACCGAGCGCAGCCATCACCACAAAACTAATTAAATTGCTGGCATCCTGCACGTGCAAGGTATTGTAAGGCGGTACAAAATTCCAGTTGAGCAGTAATACACTGAGCAATGTGGCTGCCAGCGCCCAGCCTTTACCAAAGCGATATGCTATGAAGGCTATCCATAACAATTGCAGCATGGCGATATCAGTGATGCTGATGCTGCTGCGTAATTGTAATAACAACCAGGCGAGCAGCAAAGGCATCAGCACAGTGCCTGTCAGTGCGGCTGGCCAGCCGGATAATCTGAGCTGACGCATCAGCTTAGTAGCGCCAATAAGCAGGGGTAAAAAAGATCAGCATGGTGAGAATTTCCAGTCGTCCCATTAACATACCAATAGTTAACCACAATTTAGCGCCATCTGGTAAGGAAGAAAAATTACCGGCCGGGCCAATGATGCTGCCAAGCCCTGGCCCAACATTGGCCACTGCTGTGGCAGCGCCAGTGACAGCGGTAACCAGATCAAGCTGATAAAACGACAAAGCCAATGCCACGGCGCCAATGGTGGCAAAGTAGATAAAGCAAAACGCCAGCACAGTGCCCAGTAATTGGTCATCGACAGTCCGACCGCCGTATTTTTGTGAGATCACGGCCTTGGGATGGATCAACAGTTTAAATTGTTTCATCAACAGCAACGCCGCAAGCTGGATGCGAAAGATTTTTAAACCGCCTGAAGTCGAGCCAGAACAAGCGCCACAAAAAGTCAGGTAGAAAAACACCATCACAGCCAATGGACCCCACAAGGTATAATCTTCAGAAGCATAACCACAGGTGGTGATAATAGAGACCACATTAAACAGGCTATGCGTGATGGCATCAAACCAGTCGCGGTCATGATGCCAGTGTTGATAAGCGGCCAGCGTCAGGCTGCAGACCAGGACAATCGTCAGGAAAGCCCTGACTTGCGGATCACGCCATAAAGCATGGCGATCCGTTTTGACCATCGCGACATAAAGCACAAAAGGCAGGGCGGCTGCCATCATAAAAAAGCTACTTAACCAAAAAATCAGCGGGGTGTCGCGATACTGACCAAAAGAGGCATCATAGTTGGCAAAACCGCCGGTGGCGACGGTGGACATGCCATGAGTGATGGCATCAAAGCCGGTCATACCGGCGGCGTAATAACTTATCATCGTTGCCAGACTTAACAGCAGATACACCATGCCAATGGAACCTGATAAGGTTGAACTTTTCGGCAGGATTTTTTCTGAAATGTCGGAGTTTTCAGTTTTGAATAATTTCATGCCGCCAATTTTTAACATCGGCAAAATGGCAATCGCCATCACGATAATGCCAATGCCACCGATCCAGTTCAGCACTGCACGCCAGAACAACAAGGCTTTGGGCATCTGGTCCAAGCCAGCAAAGACTGTTGAACCTGTGGTGGTAATAGCTGAAACCGTTTCGAACCAGGCGTCAACCCAACTGCAATTGGGTACAACCAGCCAAATCGGGATAGCCGCAAACAGACAGATACTGAGCCAACTCAGTGTTGTCAGGGCAAATAACTGACGGTTTTTGATTTGACTACTGTGATGGCGGCCGCGGTAAATCAGCAGATTGGCGAATAGCAGGGTAAAACAGGCACTGGCTAAAAATAACCAGAAAATCTTTTCATCATAAAGCACCGCCACTACTACAGCGAGCAGCTTTAAGCCTGTCAGCATCAGCAGTAAATAACCAACAATCCGGTACAGCAGGAAACGATTGGCGGAGGTGGTCAACGGCAGTTCAAGGTTTTTGGCCATAACATCTCAACAGCTTTGCTGCTCATGCAGCAGGAACAGTCCACAGTTTTTGCTGCTGCGCAGTGTAATGGGCCTGGTGAAGGACAGTTATAAAGTTTTTATAAAGATTGTTGCTTGAGCGCAATGCCACGCATCATGACTGCGCCATAATCTTGGCAAGCAAGGGCGACCACTGCCGGGGTTGCCCTTGCTCGCACAAGCGGATAGCTCACAGGTCGCTATCTGCAAGCAAAATTAACTACCGATGATTTGACCATCTTTTTTACCAATCACCACCACCGCCGGGCGCGGTGGTAATTTCTGATCAAAATCCGGCCAGCGGGTGGAGGGTTGATCAAAACTGCTGCCATCAGCCGGATGTTGTACTGAACAGAATAAATATTTGTCATCCGGGGTAAAAAACGGCCCGCAAATTTCCGCCCCGACTGGTGCCCGTAAAAAACGCTTGAGCAGCGCCCGGCCGGCACCACTGACATCGGTTGCCCAAATGCCTTCGGCAATATCAAAATCTTCGGCGCCATCTGAGGTGATCCAAAGCCGGCCCTGGCGGTCAAAAGCACAATTATCCGGACAGGCCAGCCAGCTATTGGCGCCGGTGGCCGGGTGGTAAGTACTGGAAGGGTCATCCTTGCGGCCCGCCAGTAAAAACAGATCCCAGGCAAAACTGCGCAGACTATGGTCGCCTTGCGGTGCCACCAGTTCGACAATTTGACCGGCTTTGTTGGCAGGGCGTGGATTCACCGGATTGAGCTGTGCTGGGGTGCGGTCAGCATTTTTGGTCAACATCACATAGACTGCACCATTGGCCGGATTGACTTCAACATCTTCCGGTCTGTCCATCGGGGTTGCGCCGAGTAAATCAGCCGCCTTGCGCACATCAATCAGCACATCGGCCTGACTGTGAAAACCATTGGCCGCTGTTAATGGGCCTTCGTTCCACAGCAGCGGCAGCCAATCGACAGTGCCATTGGCATCAAAACGGGCACAATATAAAATGCCATCATCCAGTAACTCAAGGTTGGCCGCTCTGTTGTCAGCTTGATAGCGCTTATTCGATAAAAACTTATACAAATATTCAAACTTTTGATCGTCTCCCATATAAGCCACCACCCGGCCATCTTTATTCAGATAAACGTTGGCACCTTCATGTTTAAAGCGGCCCAAGGCTGTGCGCTTTTTCGGCGTAGAAGTCGGATCATAAGGGTCAATTTCGACAATCCAGCCCATATGGAAACTTTCGTTCGGTTCTTGACTCAGATCCCAGCGCGAATAATGTTGCGCCCAGCTTTTTTGTGGCTGACTTTGCATGCCAAATCTTTGCAGGCTGGCTTGCTCAGTGCTTTGACTGAAATCACCGGCAAACATGGCATCGATATTCTCTTCACCTGTTAAAACTGTGCCCCAAGGGGTAACACCACCGGCGCAATTGCCGTAAGTCCCCAGCGTATGAACACCATCTTTAGATATCGCAGTCTGCATTCGGCGACTACCGGCTGCAGGGCCGCTCAGTTGCATTGGTGTCAGCGGAGTAATGCGGCGGGTGTAACGGGAATTTTTTAGTTGTTGCCACTGGCCTTGTTGTAGCTTGATTTCCACCACAGATAAACCATGGGCGGCAATATCAGTATCGGTTTGCGCTTTGGTCAGGCTGGTATCGGCAGGTGATCCCGGCCACATTAAGGCCGGCACTGTATATTCATGATTGACCACCAACAAGCCATGCTCAGCATTGTTGCTACCCAGAGGTAATGGTAAAAAACCAATAAAATCATTATTAAAGCCAAACTGTTGCAGTTGTTTTTCTGCGCTTTGGTTGGTTGGATCAAAGGCAGGACCGGCGGCAAATAAAGGTTCACCCCATTTCAGCAAGACTTGCGCCTGATAACCCGGTGGCACTTCGAGTGTTGGCGTCAGTTGCTGGCTTTGTTCAGTGAAGGTCAGGCTGGATAGATTTTTACTGTTGCTGCCTGGCTGATTGGCAAGGTCTCTACTGGCATCCTGCGCCATGGCTGGCAGGCTCGTGGCAACAGCGACAGCGCCGCTGCCGGCTAAAAAACTACGGCGTGACAGCCGGCTCCCTAATAAATCTGCAAAATGAATGGCCATCATAGCTCCGGAAACTGGCGACGGGGGATCAATTGCTGGCGGTGTCGCGCCCGCTGCTTACAGCAAAAAACAGAAACAATGTGATAGTATCACCAAAAACATGACAGCAGCATGACAGCCATCAGCTTAGCTCAGCAGTTTTTACCATAAAAAAATCCGGCCTGCTGGCCGGATTGTTGGCAGTGACAGAGGCGGTGATCAGACCGCCAAAAAGTCCAGCATGCCTTCAGCCGCTTTACGGCCCTGCGCTATGGCGGTTACGACTAAATCCGAGCCGCGCACCATATCCCCCCCGGCAAAAATCTTTTGCTGGTTGGTTTGCAGCGGAAACAGACTGTCTTCGTGGGCGATCACCCGGCCTTTGTTATCAAGCTCAATGCCTTTATCCTGCAGCCATTGTGGCGGGCTTGGTTGGAAACCAAAAGCAATCACCACTGCATCTGCCGCCAGCACTTGTTCAGAACCGGCAACAGCTTCAGCAGAGCGGCGGCCTTTGGCATCTGGTGCCCCGAGGGCGGTTGAAACCACTTTGACGCCACAGGCGCGGCCTTTGCTATCAATTTCAATGCCAAGGGGCTGTAAGTTAAACATAAATTCAACCCCTTCCTCGCGGGCATTTTGTACTTCTTTGCGTGAACCCGGCATATTGGCTTCATCGCGCCGATAGGCACAAATCACTTTGCTGGCACCTTGCCGAATGGCTGTGCGTACGCAGTCCATCGCGGTATCACCACCGCCGAGAACAACGACGCTTTTACCTTTTAAATCAATAAATTGATGTTCTGTTTGCCAGCCCATCAGGTTGTTGATATTGCCAATCAGATAGGGCAGGGCTTCATACACTCCCAGCGCTTTTTCGTTGGTAAGATTACCCGCCATCGGCGTGTAAGTGCCCAGTGCTAAAAACACCGCATCGTAATCTTCTAACAAACTATCAAAGCTGACATCAACGCCAACCGTGGTATTCAGCCGAAACTCGATGCCCATGGCGCTGAAAATTTCCCGCCGCAATTGCATCACGCCTTTTTCCAGTTTAAAGGGTGGAATACCAAAGGTCAGCAGGCCACCAATTTCCGGATATTTATCAAACACCACTGGTGTGACGCCATTGCGTACCAGCACGTCGGCACAAGCCAAACCGGCCGGACCTGCACCAATCACGGCGACTTTTTTGTCGGTTTTTACCACGGCGGATAAATCCGGCCGCCAGCCCATTTCAAAGGCTTTGTCGGTAATGTACTTTTCAATCGAACCAATTGTGACAGCGCCAAAACCTTCATTTAAGGTACAAGCGCCTTCACAGAGCCGGTCTTGCGGACAAACCCGGCCACAAACTTCAGGTAAACTATTGGTTTTATGCGACAATTCCGCAGCTTCAATAATTTTGCCGTCATTGGCCAGTTTTAACCACTGCGGAATATAGTTATGCACCGGGCATTTCCATTCGCAATAAGGGTTACCACAGTCCAGACAACGGTCAGCCTGACCGGCCGCTTGAGTGTCGGTCATTGGCTGATAAATTTCCACGAACTCGATAGTGCGAGCTTCGTGCGATTTTTTTGGCGGATCAACGCGCTTTACATCGATAAACTGATAAACATTCTGTGCCATTTTTAATTCCTCGCCCTTACATCGCCTGCACCCGCAGCTCTGCAGAGGAGCGTGCGCGGTGGCCCAATAAAGTGTTAACGTCACTGGTTTTGGGTTTAATCAACTTGAACTGTGCTAAGCAACTTTGGAACGACGACAAAATTTTGTGCGCGCGTTCTGAGCCGGTTGCTTCAAAATGCTGGTGGATCAGACTACGTAGATGCTCTTGTAAGATCGGCGTGCTGACATCCAGACATTCCACCAGTTCAGGGTTGACTCTAAGGGCTAAATCCTGATGTTCATCAAATAAATAGGCAAAACCACCTGTCATACCGGCACCAAAGTTGACACCGGTTTGACCCAGCACCACCACCACACCACCGGTCATATATTCACAGCAGTTATCGCCGGTGCCTTCAATCACCGCAATAGCGCCGGAGTTACGCACGGCAAAGCGTTCACCAGCCCGACCAGCGGCATAAAAACGACCGCCAGTGGCACCGTACAGACAAGTGTTACCAACGATGGTGGCGTTGTCTTTGGCAAAGCTGACACCCTTCGGCGGATACACTGCCAGTTGACCACCGGTCATGCCTTTGCCGACATAATCGTTGGCATCGCCTTGCAGCGACAGATGTAAACCTCCGGCATTCCAAACGCCAAAGCTTTGGCCAGCAGTGCCAACAAACTGCACTTCAATCGGCTCAGTTGCCATGCCCTGGTTGCCATGATGGCGGGCGATCAGACCCGACAAGGCAGCGCCGACTGAACGGTCGGTATTGCGGATCGGTAAAGTTAACCGGCCGCCGGTTTTGTATTTCACCATATCCAGGCATTTGGCCACCATTTGCTGATTCAGTGGACCTGAATCAAAGGGGTCGTTGTTCTGCACACAGTGCAAAGATTTTTCTGACTTCACGCCACAGGCTTGTAAAATTGGCGCTAAATCCAGTTTCACTTGTCGGGCGGTCTGACCCTGACGTTGCACTAATAAGTCAGTGCGGCCAATTAAATCGGTGATTTCCCGCACGCCCATTTCAGCCAGTAATTGCCGCACCTCTAAGGCTAAGAACTTAAAGTAGTTCATCACCATCTCCGGCAAGCCATTAAAGTGGTCGCGTCTGAGCGTGGCATCCTGGGTGGCGACGCCGGTGGCGCAGTTATTTAAGTGGCAGATCCGCAAGAATTTACAACCCAGCGCCACCATAGGACCTGTACCAAAACCAAAACTTTCGGCGCCTAAAATAGCGGCTTTGACTACATCCAGGCCGGTTTTTAAGCCGCCATCGACTTGTAACCGCACCCGGTCGCGCAGACCGTTTTCGACCAGCGCCTGATGTACTTCGGCTAAACCCAATTCCCACGGTGAACCGGCGTATTTCACTGAAGTGAGTGGACTGGCACCAGTGCCACCGTCATAACCGGAAATGGTGATCAAGTCGGCATAAGCTTTGGCGACACCTGTGGCGATAGTGCCAACGCCAGGCTCGGATACCAGTTTGACTGAAATCAGCGCCTGTGGATTGACTTGTTTTAAGTCGAAAATCAGCTGCGATAAATCTTCAATCGAATAAATATCATGGTGCGGCGGTGGTGAAATCAGCGTCACGCCAGGTACTGAATAACGCAAACGAGCGATTTCTGCCGTCACTTTTTCGCCTGGTAGCTGTCCACCTTCCCCGGGTTTGGCTCCTTGCGCCACTTTGATCTGGATGACTTCCGCATTGACTAAATAATGCGGCGTCACGCCAAAACGGCCGGAAGCCACTTGTTTAATTTTACTGTTTTTCTCAGTGCCAAAGCGGCGTGGATCTTCGCCACCTTCGCCTGAGTTGGAACGGCCGCCGAGGCGGTTCATCGCAATGGCTAAGGCTTCATGCGCTTCCGGGCTTAAAGCACCAATCGACATCGCGGCGCTGTCAAAGCGCGGATACAACTGTTCAGCTGGTGCTACTTCGTCCAACGAAATCGGCGTCACGTGCTCGGTGACCAGGGTTAATAAATCGCGGATATGGGCAACCGGGCGCTGATTGACAAAATCTGAGTAGACTTTGTAATCCTCGTACAGGCCACTTTTCACTGCTTTTTGTAAGCTTTGCACCACATCCGGGTTGTAAGCATGGTATTCGCCATCATGCACATACTTGAGTAAACCACCATGATTCAGAGGCTTACGTTTGAGCCATGCCATATTGGCGCGTTGTTGCACGTCTTGTTGGAAGTCGTCAAAGTCAGCGCCTCCCAGTCTGGAAGGCACGTCCGGGAAGCACAGCTGCATCACGTTTTTATTCACGCCAACGGCTTCAAACAAGTTGGAACAGCGATAGCTGGCCACTGTTGAAATGCCCATTTTTGACATGATTTTATACAGGCCTTTGTTGATGCCCTTGCGATAGTTGATCACAGCTTCGCGCGCGCTGATATTTAACGAGCCTTTTTCGCACAGCTGTTCGACCGTTTCATAAGCCAAAAACGGATAGATACCAGTCGCACCTAAACCAACCAGTACGGCGAAATGATGTGGATCGCGCGCGGTGGCGGTTTCAATCACGATGTTGGAGTCACAGCGCAGTTGTGCATCGACCAAAGCATGGTGCACAGCACCAACCGCCATCGCTGCCGGAATTGGGATCAGCTCCGGCGCAATACGCCGATCCGTTAAAATCACCAGCACCACTTGATGTTCCCGCACTGCTGTGACAGCTTCCAAGGCAACCCGACGCACCGCCTGTTCCAATGTTTCCGTATTAGGCTGATAATTCAGGCTAAAAATCTGATGTTTATAGTATTTTTCGTCGGCGCTTTTCAGCTGTTTTAAATCTGAATACATCATCACCGGCGATTCAAACTGAATACGGCGGGCATAACCTGCGGTTTCCGAGAACACATTGTGTTCACGGCCGATACTGGTAGCCAGTGACATGACATGGGCTTCGCGCAGTGGATCGATCGGTGGATTGGTGACCTGAGCAAACTGCTGGCGGAAATAATCATAAAAAGTGCGGGGTTTGCGCGATAACACCGCCATCGGCGTATCATCCCCCATCGAACCGACTGCTTCCTGACCGTCTTTGGCCAGCACTGTGATGACCTGATCAATTTCTTCATAACTGTAGTTAAACAGTTTATGGTACACCATGATTTCATCATCGCTGAACACGCGTTTACCAATCAGATCCACTTCAAATTGTTCGTACGGCACTAAGCGCTGGACGTTTTGCGTCAGCCATTGCCGGTACGGGTGGCGGGCGCGTAAATCTTCATCGATTTCGTTGGAGCGCCAGATTTTTCCGGTTTGTGTATCAACTGCCAGCATCTCGCCCGGCCCAACGCGGCCTTTTTCCTGCACTTCATCAGGTGTGTAGTCCCAGATGCCAACTTCAGAAGCCAGCGTAATTAATTTATCCTTGGTAATAACAAAGCGGGCTGGACGCAAGCCATTGCGATCCAGGTTACAGGCCACATGCTGGCCGTTGGTCAGCACAATACCGGCCGGACCATCCCATGGTTCCATATGCATGGAGTTAAATTCGTAAAAAGCTTTCAGGTCGTCAGCCATCACCTTATTGCCTTGCCAGGCTGGTGGCACCAGCAAGCGCATGGCACGGAACAAGTCCATGCCACCGGCTAAAAACAGTTCCAGCATATTGTCCAGTGAACTGGAGTCTGAGCCTTTCTGACCAACAAAAGGCGCGGCGTTTTGCATATCCGGCAATAATGGCGAGGCAAACTTGTATTGGCGGGCGCGTGCCCATTGGCGGTTACCGGTGATGGTATTAATTTCGCCATTATGCGCCAGAAAACGGAACGGCTGTGCCAAAGCCCAGCGTGGCATGGTATTGGTGGAGAAACGCTGGTGAAAGACGCAAATAGCGGTTTCCATCCGGATATCAGCCAGATCCAGATAAAAGCCTGGTAAATCAGCTGGCATCATCAAGCCTTTAAAAACAGTGACCAGGCCTGAGAAACTTGGAATATAAAAATCATCGTCATTGACGATTTGTTTTTCAATACGACGGCGTACCATATAAAGCCGGCGCTCTAAATCGTGATCGCCCCAGCCTGGCTGTGCACTGACAAAAGCCTGTAACACTTTGGGCATTGAACTTAACGCGATCGGGCCAAGTACCGATGGATCAACCGGTACTTCGCGCCAGCCAACCAAAGTCAAAGTTTCGCGGGCGATTTCAGCTTCAACAATGTCTTTTGCAAAAGCCGCTTTAACCGGATCCTGACTGAAAAAGAAGATCCCAACGCCATATTTTTTACCTAACACCCAGCCGTTTTCTTCGGCAATAGCCCGAAAAAAACTGTCAGGTTTTTGCATCAGCAAGCCACAACCGTCACCGGTTTTGCCGTCTGCTGAAATCCCACCCCGGTGCTGCATCCGGTCCAGGCCGCTGATGGCGGTCCGGACGATACGATGGCTGGCGGTCCCCTCTAAGTGAGCAATTAAACCAAAGCCACAGTTTTCTCTGGCCTGGCTGTGGTGATACAACCCCATGACACTTTCCTCCAACCTGTCCTGCATTCAAATAAATATGTTTAATTTGTGAATTATTATTCTTTTTATGTGTTTTTTTACGTGTGAAAGAAAATAACGGCAATACTTTCAAGGGTCAAGGGTTGTTAGTGTTTTTACTCTAGTGTTGTTTTTGTAGGTTTTAGCCGTCTATACATAAAGAGCACTGTTAGGTATACCGATATTCCAGCAAAAATGCAAGCTGACTTTTGGCGAATATCCCGCCAGTCATCGCGTGCAGCTGAGCGGACCTGTTGTGTAATAAAATTACAGTTTTTATGGTTTTGTGGCAGTTAGTGCGGAAAAAAGGCCAAAAAAAAGCTGCCGAAGCAGCTTTTTTTCGTTAGATTACTAACAGCTTTATGCGTTAGTTATGCGAATGACTTGCATTTGTCTCAGACTCAGGCGCGGTAGCCGCCCTGAATACCTTTGGCAGTGACAGCCACAGCATCATGAGCGTGTAAGGATTCATAGTGGTTAACACGCAACCAGAAATCATCAAATTCGCTCAGTTGATTCAGCGCGTATTTTAACCGGCGCGCGGCATCTTCACAGAACATCAGATTCTGACCATTTAAACGGGCAAATTCCTGTTCGTCGGCGCGTTTCACTGCAGCCTGGACTGGCGTTTTTAACGCGTCTTCAATGGCGTCAATCAGCTCAACAATCGGAAACTCAGTGACTTTATGGTTCAATTTCACTTTAATCTCAGCCACTGAGCGTTGGCTATGTGGGGTTGCCACTATGCCTTGGGTAGTGCCTAACCAATCCACCACCAGCTCGCTGCTGATTTGCTGTTGACCAGCAAATTTGGCGACAAAAGCTTCCTGAATGAGCTGACGAGCCAGTGCTGCGGAGCAAGGGCAAGTGGAAGAATAAGGTACCTTCACTGCCAGTTCGACCGATAATACCTTGTCAGTCACCTGACCTGTCACAGTGACCGGATAAGCTTTCCAACCCTGTTTTTCCGTAATTAACGCCTTGCGACGTAAATGCAGGTCAAAATCAAACTTTACAAAAGCCTGATTGCTTAATTCTTCGTGGCTGCTGATAAACCCATCCAGCAAATCACAAAGACTGGCGTGGCTTAAGCTGGATTCACGCGATAAATCGTCCAGCAACAGATACAGCCGCGACATATGAATGCCCTTGGCTTTTGCGTCCCTCAGGTTCACAAAAGCTTCGACATGGGCGCTAACCTGACGCGGCGATTCACCGGCCAGAGCCAGCATCAGTGGCACTTCAATATTGCTCATTCCAACCCAGTCCAGTACCCCTTCGGTGGTGGCACAAGAGTGGTTGGCTACATCTGGCATCGCTGTCGGCATGAATTCTCCAAGATCCGTCGATTGCAAAAAAATGGCTTCAGTCTTAGTGGTCATTAACCTGTCCGGCTGAGCTCTCGTCAGTGCCGCCACATCGGCAGCATAGCTGGATAGCTGAAAAGGGCTGCATTTTACCCCAGTTCACAAATTTGTCTTATGAAAAATTTGCAACACAGCAATCCATTTTTTCGAGCAATAAGCTGAAAAAACAAAATACCCGATTAAAACAGTCGGGTATTCTACTCTTTCCCTTTACGCGCTGACAAGAAGGATGGATCAACCGGGATTTATTCGAAGCTGCCTTGGACCACTGCTTTGCCTGCTCGCAGCAGGCTTTTGGCTTTGGGAAAAACCTGTTTATCGCGAGTGCCATACCGCAACATGGCGCAAAAATATGCAGTCGTGCCGGACAGTCTCAGCAAAATGGCCAGCATAAGGTATATTGTTGCTACCAAAATATGGGAGTATGGCTCCAGACGTTATAACGCTCTCGTGCTGACAGAGGTTTATTCAATTTGAGTCAATATCCGGTGTATGGCTGGGTGCATCGTCTGGCCGCAGTGTTAAAATTGTGGGGATGGTTCCAGCTTGGCAGTCTAACGGTGTTATTTATTCTGGTTGGCAGCGGTCTGATCACGCTGGCCGCCAGTTTGATCCTGCACAATCAGGTACGCTGGGACATGGTGGCGGGGGCCTTATTGTTTGCCGCTGTGGTGGCACCTTTGTTTGTATTCAGCTTGTTATACCTGGTCAAACATCTGGATGCTGCCATGTTTTATCTGCAGGATTCGGCGCGGCAGGAAACTTTGCTGAACCAGAATCTACAGGAAAATATCCGTCAACTGAACTTTGAAATTGAAGAGCGGAAAAAAGCCTTCCAGGCCAAACGCCGCGCTATTGATGAACTGCGTAAAGAAATTGCCGGCCGCAAGAAAACGCAACAAGAACTGGAAGAGCAAAGTTTATTAATGCGTTCCATCGTCGATAGTTCGCCGGATTTATTTTATTACCGTGATGAAACCGGCCGCTTTGCCAGTTGCAATAAAATGTTTGAACAGTTGGTGGGCAAAAGCGCGGCAGAGCTGATTGGACGTTTCCCTTCGGAAATTTATACTGCCGATATGGCGCCAGCCGCTATTTTAACCGACCACGAAGTATCGGTGCATCAGGCTGAGTTAACGCTGGATGTCGAATACATCACACCTGCCGGTCAAGTGATGTGGTTTGAAATGCGCAAGGTACCTTTTTACGACAATCAAAGCCGTTATATCGGTTTATTGGGCTTTGGGCGGGATATCACTTCACGCAAGCTGGCCGAACAAGCCCTGGAACGGGCTTATCAGGACAAAGGCAAATTTATTGCCACTCTCAGTCATGAATTACGTACGCCTCTGAATGGTATTGTCGGTTTAACCCGCCGTCTGTTACAAACACAATTGCAAGCTGAGCAGCGTAGCTGGGCCAATACCATTTTCAGCAGTGCTGAAACTTTGGGTAATATATTCAACGATATCATAGATTTAGATAAAATTGACCGGCAAGATCTGGATATCGTTTATCAAAGCATCGCCTTGTCGCAATTTGTCGGCGATATCGCTAATTTTGCTGAACTGATTTGTCAGCAAAAAGGCTTGCAGTTCCGACTGCATTGGCAGCAGCCTTATGAGGGGTATATCCGTTTGGATCCAACCCGGGTACGGCAGATCCTGTGGAACTTACTGAGCAATGCCGTTAAATTTACCGCCAAAGGCACCATCAGCTTAAGCTGTGAATTTCGCCAGACTGCAGCGCAAACCCAACTGGCATTTACCGTGACCGACACCGGCATTGGAATTTCGGCGCAAGAACAAAACCGGATTTTTGATATGTATTACAAGTCCAGTGATGGTCGCCGCATGAGTATTGTTGGTTCGGGTATTGGTTTATCGGTGTCCAAAGCGCTGGCTGAAGCGATGGGCGGTAGTATTGGCCTGCGCAGTCAATTAAATCAGGGCAGCGAATTTGTGGTGTTATTACCCACAACAGAGATGGCCAAGCCTGAGCAATTGCCGGTCATCAATTGCCCGAGTCTAACGGTACTGTTGGTAGAAGATGTGCCGCTCAATGCCGAAATTGCGATCAATTTGCTGGAACAGCGGGGTCATAGCGTGATCCATGCCGAAACTGGCGAAGATGCACTGGCCTTGCTGGAAACCGAAGATGACATCGATTTAGTGCTGTTGGATATGCAGTTGCCGGATATGACCGGCGATCAAATTGCCAGATTTATGCAAGAAGAGACACATCTGGCGCAAATTCCGATTGTGGTGCTCAGCGCCAATGTGCGTAAGGCCGAGCAGCAACTGGCAGGGTTACAGATCGCAGGCTCTCTGGCTAAACCTATTAATACCGCCAATCTTGACCAGGTGTTAGCGCAATTATTCTCGCCAAGTTCTGTCCGTTCCACGGTCAATCCGGCCACTGCCAATAGTGATACCGTGCTTGATACGGCCACATTGCAGGATTACCTGCAGTCACTTGGCAAAAACTCAGTCAAACGTAGTATTCAATTATTTCAGCAATTATTACCAGGTTATCTGAACAAAATGCTGGAAGCGGCGAGTCAGCAACAGCTGGTGGAGTTTCAGGAAGCGGCGCATAAACTGAAAGGGGCTGCGGCATCGGTTGGATTATTGTGGGTACAGCAACAGGCGAAACAATTGGAACTACAAGAACAGCCACAATGGCAGGGCATGGAACGGCAGTTAATCGAATACCACTTAACAATAGAGCGGCACCTGGCCGCTCTACATGAGTTTGTTGAACAATATTAACCACCATTCGGTGGTTAATCGCTGTCAGTTCCGACTGTTGTCAGTGCTGACAGCTTACTGTTACTTTTCCAGCTTGCCAACAAAACGGTAGCCTTCACCATGAATAGTGCTGATCAGCTCAGGGCTGTCGAGATCTGATTCAAAGTGTTTACGGATGCGGCGGATAGTGACATCCACAGTCCGGTCATTTGGCCGTAAGTCACGACCCGTCATATGCCGGATTAACTGTTCACGGGTGAAAATTTTACCCGGTGTATCCAGCATCAGGCGCAGGGCACGGTATTCACCTTTTGGTAAACGACGTGATACACCTTTTGGTGAGGTCAAGTTGCGGCTGTTTTCATCTAAAGTCCAGCCGTTAAACTTGACCACACTTTTATGCTCTTCCACCACAGGTTGAGCCACAGTGCGGCTTAACAGGTTACGAGCACGAATGGTCAGTTCACGCGGATTAAATGGTTTTGTTAGGTAATCATCGGCACCAATTTCCAGACCCAGAATACGATCGACTTCACTGTCACGACCGGTCAGAAAAATAAGACCGATGTTTTCTTTCTGGCGCAGCTCCCGCGCCAGGATCAAGCCGTTTTTACCCGGAAGGTTAATATCCATCACGATCAGATTGACGTTGTTATCCGTCAGTTGCTGATGCATGTCTTCACCATTAACAGCTTCCAGCACCTCATACCCTTCACCCTGAAACAGGCTGACCAGGTTTAAGCGTGTTACTTCCTCGTCTTCTACGATCAATATCACAGGCGTCTGCATGGGAGATGAACCTTATGTAAATTGTGTTGGTTTTTTATACGGGTCGAAACTGTCGGAATGACAACTGGTTGTCATTTTTTTTGCAATTATAGCTGGCAGTGCAATTGTTAACAAGAAAATTTGTTAACAATTAGCCAGAGCTAATGAAGCAAGGGGTAAAATTCAGATTTTATTTTAAAATGAGCAACTTACATTTGTTGTGGCCGTTGCTGATGTTTTATAGCCGTTGTGCTGCTGAAGATTTAATCACCACCGGGAAATCGAATTGAATATCGATACCATGACCCAAAGTGCTTTCCAGAGTGATTTTGCCATTCAAAGCTTGTGTCACCAGGTTATAGACCAGGTGCATGCCAAGACCGCTGCCACCTTCGCCTCTTTTGGTGGTGACAAAAGGGTCAAAAATACGTTTTTTGATATGTTCAGGTACGCCAGCGCCATTATCTGAATAGTGGATGTAACAGCGACTGTTCGCCACAGTGACCACGACTTTGATGACACCATGTTCTTTGTTTTCAAAAGCATGGATTAAACTATTCATAATAAGATTAATCAGGATCTGGTTGATAGGGCCAGGTTTACTATCAATTTCTAAGCTGGGCTCGCATTCGAGCAACACCTGATGTTGGGTCTTTTTCAAATTAGGTCGTAATGACAACAACACTTCATTCATCAGTTGCAGCATATTAAACTGGCGACGATTTTCATTCGATTGATCCACTGCCACTTGTTTAAAACTGCGGATCAAACTGGCTGCCCGTTCCAGATTGCGGTAGATGATGCCAAGGTTCTCTTTACTTTCGCTAAGAAATTTAGCCAGTTGCGATGAGGTCAGTTTTTTATCATCAAAAGCTTTTTGAATGTCAGCCAGTTTATCTTGCATCAAGGTTGAGGCGGTAACACCCAAGCCAATGGGGGTATTTACTTCATGCGCCACCCCGGCCACCATCTGACCAAGGCTGGCCATTTTTTCTGTTTCCACTATCTGATTTTGATACTGGTGCAAGGTTTCCAGCGTGTTCAGCAAATCTTGATTCGAGCTTTTCAGCGCCAAAGTGCGCTCGTTAATTTTTTGCTCTAAACCTTGGTTTAACTGCCGGATTTCCTGCTCTGCTTGTTGTACCTTGTTAAATTGTTGCTCAATGCGATCAAGCATATTGTTGATAGCCCGTCCCAGCATATGCAGCTCTTCAATCTCAGCCGCTGGCGCACGCATGGAATAACTCTTTTCTTTGGTGACTTTTTGCACCACAGTCAGTAGATTTTCAATCGGGCGGGTAAAACGTTTTTGCAGCCGGATACTGATCAAAAATGCACAGAATAGAGCTATGACTGCAATTAATAAATCAAATAAGATCCTGTTTTGCATGTACTTATTTAATTCGGCTAAGGTGGCTCGCAAATAAACATAACCAATAATCTTGTTTTCAAATTCAACCGCTTTGGTAATTTCTATGATCTCACCGTCAAAATGCGGCTCCAGCAAAGCTTCAACATTGTCAAATTGAGTCGGATAAGGACCGACATCCCTTTTGTTATAACTGGAAAAAAAGCTCAGTTCATTGGTTTCTGCAGTTAATTTATAGATATGAATATTGTATAAAATGTCCACAGCTTCAAAAGATTTTAACCTGCCATCCTCCATCTCAGCATTGTCATACAAAATACTGGTGCGGGAGTTAAAAGCCAGAATGTTGGCATAAGCGTGTAACTGGTCTACCAGCTTTTTTTTCTGAAAACTAATGTCCTGTAACGATGAAATGGTCAGTGAAGCGAGTAGGGTAATACTACAGATCAGCATCACAACCCAACTGAGGGCGCCTTTGATGGATGTGGTGCGCAATAAGGGCTTCATGATTCCGTCCAGTAAAGCTTGATGAATGTCAGATAGTTAGAGCTTTGATGTTATGCACTTTCATTAAATTAAGCAAACCGGCCTGACAAATTTGTTCTGGCCATTTATAGTGAGTGGCGGCTGAAAACGGTGCGCCACAACTGTCATTTCAGCCTGGTACAGTGTCATGACACAACAGCTGACAGGAGCCGGTAATGGATCTTTGGGAAAGCTATAAAAGCAGTGTTTTTATCTGCTATCAACCCCTGGGGGACGCAGTTAACTTTGCCATTATCAGTGCACAAAATCCGGCTGGAGCAGTGCAGCATCCGCATCATAATCTCAGATTAGACTGCGAATTCGAAAGTCATCTTGATCTGCATCAACTGCCCTACCGCGCTATTATCGGTTCTTCACCGGATCTGAGTTTTCAGGAAAAAAGCTGGGCTGTGTTATGTGAAAAAAACCTTGCCTTGCAGCTTGCAAGGCAGTTTCAGCAAAATGCGATTTATTGGGTGGAGGCTGGTCAGTTATATCTGGTGCCAGCTTTATGGCGCGGCGAAGAAGAATATCTGGGCTTGTATCAGCAACGACAAATAGTGCTAGCTGATTAACCAATCAGACAGGCAACTGAAATAACACAGCTTTCAGTTGCCTGCAAATACTAGTTTTTCCGGCAGAAATAAACCACAAAACCCTGACGTCTAGCCAGTTCTTTGACATTGCCAAAAGCTGCTTTTAACCAGTCGGCATAAGGTAAGTGGGCATTGGCCACCAATGTCAGGCTACCGCCACTGGTTAATTTCGCTTTGCTTTCATCAATAAATTTCTGCGCCACACTGTAATCGGTTTTTAAACCGGTATGAAAGGGCGGATTACTGACAATATGATCAAACAGCGGCGTGCCATTAGGTAAACCATCTGCTGCTAATACAGTTGCTTGTTGCTGATTCAAGGCAAAAGTGGCTTTGCTACTGGCAACTGCTAAGGCACTGACATCAGAACTGAACATCTGTAACCCAGGCTGCATTTTGAGTAAAAAACTACCGACAATTCCGGCACCACAGGCAAAATCCAGTACTCTGCCTTGTTGGATATGCTTTAAGTTTTCCAGCAACAGTAATGTGCCTGCATCCAGTTTACCGTGGTTAAATACGCCAGGTAATGAACAAAACTTGAATTGGTTTGAGGCACTAGCTCCTGGCACAGTTGCTGGAACAGTACATTGAAATTGTTGCATTGCGACTTTCGGCAAAGGTTTTGCCGCCAAATCGTTTAAGGCAAACCATAAACAGTGTTTAGCGTTATCGAGCTTGTGCGCACCAAGGCCGAGTTTTTCGGCGTGACTGACCAGGCTTTTAATGCCGCCTTTGTTGTCCCCAACCAGATAAATCTGGCTGTCGGCATTGATCAAACCAGCCAACTGCGCCAGGGTAAAACCAAGCTGCTCTTTGCTCTTTGGATAAAACAACACCACAGTATCAAACACTGTGGTGGCGATATCGGTGCTGGCTAAATCAGCAGCAAAATAACAGGACGCCTGGCTTTGCGCTTGCCAGCAGGTTGCCACAGTTTTATCTGTGGTATAACAATGTAACTGCAAACTGCTATCGGCGTAACTCAGTTCACGGGCTAAATCATCGGCCATAGGTTCAACCAGCAACACTTTACCGGTTAAATCAGCGAGATTACGCAGTATTAATTGGCTTTGCGGGGTCAGCATTAATTAATCTTCTTAAACATTAAATCCCAAACGCCATGGCCAAGTTTAACACCACGGTTTTCGAATTTAGTCAGAGGCCGGTTATCCGGGCGTGGCACATATTGCTGATCGGTCGCCAGGTTTTGATAACCTTCAGCGGCAGTCATCACTTCCAGCATATGTTCGGCATAGTTTTCCCAGTCGGTCGCCATATGAAAGACGCCACCAGGTTTTAGTTTACGCCGCAGTAATTGCACAAACTCCATCTGCACAATACGGCGTTTGTGATGCCGGGTTTTATGCCATGGATCCGGGAAGAATAACTGGACTGTTGTCAGGCTATTGTCGGCGATGCTGTCATTGAGAATTTCGACAGCGTCATGTTCAAATAAGCGTAAGTTACTGACGCCTTCTGCTTCGGCTTCACCGAGGCAAGCCCCAACGCCTGGTTTATGTACTTCAATACCGATAAAATCCAGTTCTGGTGCTGCTTTTGCCATTGCCACCAGCGATTTGCCCATGCCAAAACCAATTTCCAGCACCAGATCAGCATTACGGCCAAACACCTGACTGAAATCATATGGCTGGGCCTGATGTTCCAGACCCATGGTTGGCCAAAACAGCTCCAGACTACGTTGCTGGCCTTTGGTCAGCCGGCCTTCACGCAGCACAAAACTACGGATACGGCGCAGATATTTTGGCTGCTCAGCATGGTCAGTCGGCTCAGCGCTGACAACTTCAGCGGTTAAATCGGTTTCTGCTTTGGTCATTGGACACTCCGGCGGGAATTTTTTGCGGCGCACATTATGCGTTGTAACGCCGCGCTACTCAACCGACTTTGCATTGGCAGCAACAAAATTGCGGGTTAGACTGCCGCCCAGCAATTTACAGGATTTTGTTATGTTCACGCAGTCAGAAGTCAAAGCTTTTCAAAATCAGGTAGTTAACTGGCAACTTAGTCATGGTCGTCATCAGTTACCCTGGCAGTTACAGGTGACGCCTTATCAGGTGTTAGTGTCAGAGCTGATGTTACAGCAGACACAGGTCAGTACTGTGATCCCTTATTTTCAGCGCTGGATGCAATCTTTTCCGACCATTGAAGCCTTGGCTAGCGCCGATAACGATACGGTGATGGCGCACTGGCAAGGCCTGGGTTATTACGCCCGGGCCCGCAATCTGCACAAAGCAGCGCTTTATATCAGCAAACTGGGCGCATTTCCGGCCACTTTGCCTGAGTTATTGGCGGTGCCAGGGGTGGGGCGTTATACCGCTGGCGCTATTATGTCTTTTGCTTATGATCAATACGGTCCTATTGTGGATGGCAATGTCCGGCGTTTTTATGCCCGATATTTTGCTATCGAAGGCGTAACCAGCAGCAGTGCGGTGGATAAAAAACTCTGGGCTTTGGCGGAACAACTGACCCCACAGACGCAGTGCCGCAGTTTTGCCCAAGGCTTATTGGATTTAGGCGCCACTATTTGTAAACCCAGACAACCGCTGTGTGAGCAATGTCCGCTGGCAAGCAGTTGCCAGGCGCTATTACAAAACCGGGTGGATAGCTTGCCAACGGCCAAAGCAAAAAAGACCGTGCCAACCAAAGACGGTCATTTTTTATGGCTACAGCAAAACGATTTGTTGTTTTTGCAAAAAAGGCCGGTCCCAGGCATCTGGGCATCACTCTGGTCCTTGCCGCAGGTCGAGGCCGATTCTGCGCTGTTGTCGAAGGCACAGAAACAAGGCGAGTTTGTGCATCAGTTTACCCATTATAAACTTAATGCCACGGTCTGGGCGCTGGATGCAGCGGTAACAGCCGAGGTACAGGAGTTGGCTGTTGGCAGCTGGTACAACAGCAGTCAACTCGCGCAGATTGGCTTGCCAGCGCCGATCCGGGTTTTTATCGAGTCTAGCGTAGGTAAAAAATAGTAATTTATGTTCTGGCTTTGCCACTTGAGCAGAGCTTGGCAAAATAGATTACAATGCTCGCCATTCAATGGTTGCTGCCAGTTTGTGACTGGCAGTTCAGCTTAAGTTACCTCTGAGTAGGAGCGCAAAATGGCACGTGAAGTATTTTGTCAGTATTTTAACAAAACCGCCGCCGGACTGGATTTTCAGTTATATCCGGGTGAGCTTGGTAAAAAGATTTTCGACAATATCAGCAAAGAAGCTTTTGCCTTATGGCAAGCCAAGCAGACCATGCTGATTAACGAAAAGAAACTGAATATGATGAATTTGGAACATCGCAAATTGCTGGAAGAACAGATGCAGCAGTTTTTGTTTGAAGGACAGGATGTCACAGTTGAAGGTTATGTGCCGCAGGCTAAAGCTTAAGCCATTTTTTTCTCATAGGTGAGTTATGGCGCGCCGGTTACCTCCGCTGAATGCGTTAAAAGCTTTTGAAACTGCAGCCCGCCATCTCAGCTTTACGAAGGCGGCTGAAGAGATGTTTGTCACTCAGGCCGCCATCAGTCATCAAATCAAAGCGTTAGAAGATCATTTGGGTCTGAAACTCTTTATGCGGAAAAACCGCTCTTTGTTGTTGACTGAAGAAGGCCAGAGTTATTTTCTTGATATTAAAGAAATTTTTTTGCAGTTGCATGAAGCGACAGAAAAACTGCTGGCACGCGGTGCCAAAGGCTCGTTAACGGTCAGTCTACAGCCGAGTTTCGCCATTCAGTGGCTGGTACCGAGACTCAGTTTATTCAGTGAGCTGCACTCCGATATCGATGTGCGGATCCGGGCTGTTGATTCAGAAGAAGGTTCACTGACTGACGATGTTGATGTGGCGATTTATTATGGCCGTGGCAGCTGGCGCAATTTGCATGCGGATAAACTGCATACTGAATATCTGCTACCAGTTTGTTCGCCGATGCTGCTGAACCGGGCCAAACCTTTAAATGAGCCAGCTGATTTACGTTTTCATACGCTGTTGCATGACACCACCAGAGATGCCTGGAAAGCTTGGTTTACCAGCCAGGGCTTTAAGCATTTTAATGTTAATCAGGGGCCGATTTTCAGTCACAGCGCTATGGTGTTGCAGGCAGCTATCCATGGTCAGGGGGTGGCATTAGCGCATAATGTGCTGGCGCAGCCGGATATTAATTCTGGCCGCTTGATTGTGCCTTTTAATCATGTATTGCAAACCAAAGATGCGCATTATCTGGTCTGTCGGGATAGTCAGACTGAGCTTGGTAAAATTGCGGCGTTCCGGCACTGGATGAATGCCTTGGTGCAACGTGAGCAGGAAGACTTTAAAGAACAGCAGTTTAATATTGCGGCAGTGACGGACTAATGACAACGGCAGTGTGCACTGAGCAGGTCGCGGCAGCGCCGTGGCTGGTGTATCAGACGGTAAGACCGGTTGCCAGATTGCTGCTCTGTCATGGCGCTGGTGCGCCTGTGCAAAGTGAGTTTTTAACTGTCTTGGCGCAGGCGCTGGCAGCACATGGCATCGAAGTCTGGGCCAGAAACTTTGCTTATATGCAAAAGTCACTGCAAGGAAAAAAACAGCCACCGTCGAAAATAGCTGTGTTGCAGCAGGAACTGAGCGGATGGTTAAGTCAGTTACCGACGGATTTACCACTGCTACTTGCGGGTAAATCGATGGGGGGACGGCTGGCCACTTTATTACTGGCGCAGCAGTTGCAGCCAAAAATAGCAGTGGCGGCTGTGGTGGTGTACGGCTATCCGTTTCGACCACCTGCGAAAAAAAGTTTAGCGCTGTCGGCAGCTGAGTTGGCCAGTCGGGTTGGACATTTGCCACATTTAACGGTACCAACGCTGCTGTTGCAGGGGCAACGGGATGCCTTTGGTGGTCCTGATTTGATTACTCCTGCTGAGCAGGCCAACTGGCCAGCGCTGCAATTACACTGGTTAGCCGGTGGCGATCATGATTTACAAAGCTTGAAAAAACATCAGTTGAATCAAGTTCAGTTAATCCAGCAGGCCGCTCAACTGACAAGAGAGTTTATTGATGCAAAAATTTTGGCAAGTTAGTTTTTCACTGGCCGCCTGTTACGGCGCTGTGGTGATCGGCATGTCGGCGGCAATTTCGCATGTCTTTAGTCATAGTCTGGATAGTCGTGCCTTTAGTGCCTTATTAAGCAGTACTGCGGTTTTGGCCTTTCAGGCGCTGGCGTTGTTGGCGATCAGTCATTTGCAGTTACAGCGTACAGCGGCATCCTCGAGCCGGCTGGCCATCTGCTGGCCGTTGGGAGTGGCTGCAGCTTTTCATCTTGGCCTTTGGCTATTTGTATACACAGTGTGGGCAGGGATTTTTGCTTTGCCGATGCATTTTTCGCAGCTGGCGCCACTCGGCGGTCAGTTGCTGTTAGTCAGTTGGCTGTTGCTGGCTGTCACGCCCTGGATCAGGAAATAACATGAAACAACTTTTACTTTATTGTCGCGCTGGTTTTGAAAAAGAATGTGCGGCCGAAATTCAGGACAAAGCGGGACAGCATGGAGTCTTCGGTTACTGCAAACTAAAAAATGACAGTGCTTTTGTGCTGTTTGAAGCTTATGACAGTGCCGCCCTGGCCAATTTTTTCCGTGATTTTCCGTTTGAACAACTGGTGTTTATCCGGCAATGGGCGCTGCTGGTTGGTGAGCTGATTGATTTTCCGGCCGGTGACCGTGTTGGCGCTGTGGTGGCGCAGGCGTTGGCTGCAGAATTAACCACTTGTGGTGAAATTCGGGTGGAATATCCTGACACCAATGAAGGCAAAGAGTTATCGACGCTGGCAAGAAAGTTGACGGTGCCGCTGCGGCAAAGCTTACGGCAGGCTGGCGTGATGTTGCCAAAACAACAATCGCGGGCGCCGGTGCTGCATTTGTTTATGTTATCTGGTCAACAAGCGTATCTGGCGCTTTCTTATCCGGAAAATAGCAGTGAACTGGAAAATGGTATCCGCCGGCTGAAGTTTCCGCATGATGCGCCTAGTCGCAGTACGCTGAAACTGGAAGAAGCCTTTTTACAATTTATCCCACGCGATGAATGGGACACCAGGCTTAGCTCAGGCATGAACGCAGTCGACCTGGGGGCATGCCCTGGCGGCTGGACCTATCAGTTGGTGATCCGCTCTATGATGGTGGTGGCCATTGATAACGGCATGATGGATCAGAAACTGATGGATACCGGTCAGGTCAAACATTATCAGGTTGATGGTTTTAAATTTCAGCCGGAAAAACGCAATGTGCACTGGCTGGTCTGCGACATGATTGAAAAACCGCAGCGCGTTGGCCAATTAATTTGTGATTGGCTGATCAACGGCTGGTGTCAGGAAAGTATTTTTAACCTGAAACTGCCGATGAAAAAACGCTACGAAACCCTACAGGAAGTACTGGCACAAATGCAGGCTCGTTTTGATGAAGCCGGTATGCGGGTGATTTTTCAGGCCAAGCACCTGTATCACGACCGGGAAGAAGTGACAGTACATTTGTGTAAACGTTGAGGCATAAAAAGGCTAGTTCAAAGCTGAATTAGGGCGCCGCGTAGCGGCAATCCTGATACTGATAACAGCAAAAAGATAGCATATGCTGTTGATGTGGCTGACTATTTTAACGCCAGCCACTTCAATTGGATCTCCAGGCAGCTTATTGCTGTTTGTTATATTCCTGACCAAATACCTTGCCAAAGAATGATTCTTTTAACCAAACCGGACGTGCGGTGGTGTTAGCAACTTCCAGCCCGATATCGTAGTTGATATCAGCAAATAAGGCACCGGCATCATAACGGATAGGGCCAAAATCTTTGGTTAAACCAGCGATATCATCGGTTGGTTTGTGGTAATGCTTGGCGAAAAATTTACCCCAAATATCCCCACCTTTTTGCTTCGGATCCTTTGAAGTAAAACCTGTCATCAGAAACACTGAAGGCACGCCTTTTTTCACCAGGGTGTAGTGATCTGAACGGGTGAAAATAGCCTGTTCTGGCATTGGATCTGCACTTAATTTAATGCCGTGGTTGGCCGTAGCTCGTTCCACAGTGGCACCCAGCGATGAATGGTTGGCACCAAAAGCAATCATATCGGCAAATGGATATAACAATACCGGCATATCCAGGTTGACGTTGGCGACTAAAGATTTAATTGGCCGGGTCGGGTTGTGGGCAAAATAATCAGCGCCTAATAAACCTTTTTCTTCACCAGTCACCGCCAGGAATAAAATAGAACGTTTTGGCTTGATTGGGTTTTCGTTATAGAGTCTGGCAGTTTCTAACAAAATGGCCACACCAGCGGCATTATCCATCAGACCGTTATTAATCTTATCTTTCGAGCGCAGGTCATTGCCGATACCGATATGGTCAGAGTGAGCAGTCACTATCACATATTCATCTTTTAATAACGGATCTGACCCTGGCAACACTGCCGCAACGTTTTGACTCTGAATGGTTTTATGTTCAGATTCACGGCTGAAACTGGCTTTGGCAGTTAAAGGAAAACCTTTTGGACTTTGTTTTTTCTCCAGCATGGCAAAAATTTGCTCAAGGCTTTGTGGCGCGCCTTCAAACAGCATTTTGGCGGCATCCATATGCAAATAAGCCCCAGCTTTCAGCTGTGGATAATCATTGGCTTCAGTACCATCCTGGTTGACCCAGCGTACTCTTGGTGAATTTAAATACATCAGACTGTTGGCATAAGGCCGGGTTTTTTCTTCAATCGGGGTATGCAGGGTAAACACACCGACGGCACCGTGTTCAGCAGCCAGTTGCTGCTTTTGAGAACCAATATGTGCCGATTCTTCACTTGGCAGCGAACTTGGCCGGCCAGGTAACACCACCACAATTTTGCCTTTGACATCTAAACCGGCGTAGTCATCCAGACCGAACTCTTTCGACACCAGACCATAACCGACAAACACCAGTTCAGCGTTATCGACGCTGATTTTGCCCTGATGGCCGCTGGCGCTGGTGAAATATTGTTTTGGATAAGCCAGTTTCTGCGCTTTGCCATTGATGTGAAAAACCAGCTCGTTGCTGTTTTTCACCAACATGCTTTTTTTCATTGGCACTTGCTGGAAAAATTGCTTGTTATCACCAGCTGGCTGTAAACCCAACTGCTGAAAATTACTGGCAATATACTGACTGGCGATCAAATGGCCACGGCTGCCGGTATCACGGCCTTCCAGGCTATCATCGGCCAGAAAAGCCATATGGGCAGCAATTCTGTTGGCGTCGGCTTTGACTGCTCCTGTGGTCATTGTGCTGGCGGCAGTGGTTTGGGCGGTTTTGTTGTCTGATGTCTTGCTGGCGGTGGTAGCGGCACAAGCGCTCAGTAGTATCACGGACGATAATGTCATCCAGGGTGTTAATCGCATTGCTGATTCCTGAGAGTGAAGTGTTAGTGGTGCTGGCTTCAAATGGCCAGCTTTTTTTGCCAACTGAGCCTACCATGAAATTGCTGCGACGCTGCGCAGTCGATAAAGTGTCTGCGACCAGCGGAGGGAAATCAGCGGTAGTTTTGGCGACGCGCATTGCTGCTTGTCAGAGATTGGTCTTTCAGTTGGCTTTGGTCGGGTTTTCGTCTTGAGTTGGTTTAAATAGCTGCACTGCTTGCGCTGATTGAGCAACTGCGGTTTTGGCTTGTTGCTGCGCTTGTTGCAGGCAGGACTGACAAATACAGCTACTTTGGTCAGGGGCTTTGGCTAATAACTGTGACGGGAATTGTTGTTGCATACACCAGCAATGCTGGACCAAACTGGTGCCAGCCAGGCATTGATTGGGTTGCTGACAGAGCGGGCAAATAAAGTCGGCCATTGCTTTTTCCATTGAGTTGTCATTCAATCCTGCTGACACAAAAAAGGCCGCTAGCCGAAAATAAATTTACCCGCTGCTGTCAGACTGCCACAACACCTGTCGTGGCGCGGCAGTCGGACTATGAGCATCAACCAGATTTGTCACTATCACTGGATAAATCATCTTGATCGACAAAGTCAGGCTTTTTCATTGCCAGCACTTTATCAATCCGTTTGCCATCCATATCGATAATTTCCAGCGACCAGGCACCAATTTCAACCTTATCGGCGGTTTGTGGCATCTTGCCTAATAACAACATAATCATGCCATTGAGGGTCTGATATCTGTTGCTGTCTTCTTCAGGTAACTTATTGATATTCAGGCAATCTTTTAAATCAATCACCGGTAATAAACCATCAAGTAATAAAGAGCCGTCGTCGCGGGTGATCACCATCATATCTTCACCGTCATCCTGGCTGAATTCACCGGTCAGAGCTTCCATCAAATCCAACAAGGTCACCAAGCCTTTTAAATCACCATATTCATCGACCACAAACACCATCTGGCTGCCAGAGGTACGGAAATGGTCCAGCAATTCCATGCCGGTCAGACTGTCGGGGACAAAGTTACATGGCTGTGCCAGTTCAGTTAAGTCGGTCAGTTTACCGGAAACTGATTGCACCAGTAATTGTTTGGTGGAAACTACGCCAATTAAATCATCGGCATGGCCACGACAAACCGGAAAACGTGAGTGCGGCGACTGGGTCAAAATCTGCAGGTTTTCTTCGATGCTATTCTCGACATCCAGAAACACGATGTCAGAGCGCGGCACCATCAAGGAGGAAATACTGCGCTCATCCAGCCGGAACACGTTTTTCACCATGGTATGTTCGTTTTGTTCAATCACGCCTGAACTGGAACCTTCTTGCAACATGGCATGAATATCTTCGTGGGTAACATTGGATTCCTGATTCTGTGAAAAACCAAATAGCCTCATCAACGTATGGGTGGAACCAGACAATAACCAGACAAAAGGTTTGGTCAGCAATGCCAGCAGCAGCATAGGTTTTGCCATTACACATGCAATGCTCTCAGCGCTGATTTGGCCAATGCGTTTAGGCACCAGCTCACCGACCACGATAGAGACATAAGTGACCACAATAACCACCAGCACTGTGGCAAAAACAGTGCTAAAAGCTACCGGCATGCCCAGACCTTGTAACCAGATGGCAAAAGGCCCCGCCAGGATAGCTTCACCGAAAATACCGTTCAGGATACCAATAGATGTGATCCCAATCTGCACTGTGGATAAAAATTGAGTAGGATCTTCGGCCAGTTTTAAGGCAATAGCAGCGGAGGATTTTCCATTGTGCGCCAGCGCGGTCAGTCGCGATTTGCGGGCTGTGACAATAGCAATTTCAGACATGGCAAAAATGCCGTTAAGCAAGATTAAACTGACAAGGATCAGGATTTCCATATAAACCATAAAGTGACTGCGAAGCGGTGAGTATACCAAAAAAGTGTTTCGCTGCTAGTGGTCTGTCACCCAGCAGGGTTGTTTTGTTAGGTGTAAAGCTGAATTGGCGCTGAAGCTGCCAGTATTATTTGCCAGCAACAAACAACGTTGTTGGTGTCAGTACCGCGTGCAGCGGAATATCCCAGGCTTGCTGCGGTAAAGCGTCAAGCTGCTGACATTGATGTGCCAGGCCAACTAACATAGGGCGCTGAAGTTGCTGGCCACAGTCCTGCAACGGCAGAGATTTGCTAAAGGCTGGAAGTTGCGCCAGGGTACGGTCATAAAAACCACCCCCCATCCCCATCCGATTGCCTGCCGCATCAAAAGCCACCAGTGGCAGACAAATCAGCGATAGTTGTGACAGCGGACAAATCTGGCTGCAATTGAGTTCAGGTTCCGGGATGCCAAAACGGTTCGGCCGCATCATCGTGTCGGCGCTATAGCGCTGAAACAATAAATAGCCGGGCGCAAAAGGATGCAACACCGGTAGATACAGCTGTTTGCCTTGTTGCCATAACCACTGAATTAACAGCGAAGTATCAAGCTCGGCATCATTGGTCAGATAGAGGGCAATATGCTCGGCCTGTTGCAAAACAGCGTGGGCGGCAAAAGCGCTGACTAGATCGGCGGCAGCTTGTTGCTGCTCAGCCTGGCTTAACGCCTGGCGGCGGCGGCGCATGTCGTTGCGAAGTTGTTGTCGCAACGTCGGGTTGGCAGCGTTAAAGATGGGCTGATTTGGCATCACAAACAAGGTATCGATTGAGGTGGTGCTGAACATAACATAGCAGGCGGTAAAAAGCAGTAAGGGTCAAACCGGGCAGGGGCGGCAAACGCCAATATCGAATGGAAAAGTGTTCTCAAGGTTGCCGTGTCAAACGTTAGCCTCGAACCATAGGTTCAAGGCGGAAGTCAAATCAGCACCGCAGGCTTCCCGGTACGAGCCGGGCTTGCACAATAGTGCTGGATAAGAATTCCTATGTATAAACAATTATCGGCTCGGGGACATCAGCTTGATCACAAACAACCCAGAGAACGGGGCTAAGTATATCACTACAAAGTGACAAGGTAAGCCTTAATCTGCGTTCTTTTTCAATTCCAGCAACTCATTGCACAAATTTAGTGCAATCATTAACAACACATCTTCGGCGCCATGCACGCCCGGCTGATAACGGGTATTGCCAACACGCTGTTCTAGTTCCAGCATGGCATTTTGTAATTTTTCTTCCTGACCGGCCGGACAGGAGATTTTCATATGACGACCCAGTACCGAAACGGTCAATTGTTTTGGTTTGGCTTTGGTAACTGGGGCTGTTTCTTGCTTTTTCGGGTACATGGTGTCCTTTGTATCTTACAATTCGGTCTGACAGTGCTGTACAAATGGCCGGCCAACGCGGGCCGACTTGGCGCTGTGGGGCTGGCGGTGATAGCATAGTGCCAATTTTACTGTTAATGCCGGATTAATATGACCACGCAACTCTTACTTAATTACGATCACTGGACCAGTCAGTTGGATCAACATGCAGTGATGGCCTCAGCTGCCGAATTACATGGTTTGATTGCCGGTATGCTCAGTGCCGGTATCCCGGCGGATGCGGCGACGATTTTACCAGTATTGTCCGACTTCTTAAACGATGGGCAGGCGCTGAATGCACATTTAAAAGCAATTACCGAACAATTAATTGCCGAAACCGCCCGCCAACTGGCGGACCCAGATTACAGTCTGGTGTTATTGCTGCCGGGCGATGATGATTCCTTGCCGGAACGGCTGGAAGCGATGGTGGAGTGGGCGCAGGCATTTCTGGTCGGTTTTGCCATTCAACAAACCGATTTGTCCTTAGTCAGCGTTGATGTGCGTGATGCCATTGAACAATTATCCGAAGTGACCCGTATTGATATTTACACTGAAGATGACAGCAGCGAAGCCGAAAACGAAGAATCTTATTATCTGGTGCTGGAACATGTCCGCTTGATGGTGCTGACTTGTTTTAATGAAGTCGGGCAGAAATTTACCATCAGCGAAGTGGCCGCTAAAACGCTGCACTGATGCACCGGTGGCAGTCGTTGCCGGTTACAGACTTTTAGTTAGCAAAATTTTGCGCAGGAGAAACCGATGTCGGTGGCCCATTTTGTTCAGCGTCGCGCCAAAGTGGCGGCGCTGATGCCGTTAAACTCTGTGCTGCTAGTGCCAGCCGCAGTGGAAATTACCCGTAGCCGGGATACTGAGTTTAGTTTTCGTCAGGACAGTGATTTTTATTATTTAACCGGTTTTGTCGAACCTGATGCGCTGTTAATACTGCAAAAAAATGCCAGTGGTGAGCTGAGCGAATTGCTGTTATGCCGGCCTAAAGATCAACTGGCCGAAATCTGGCAGGGCCGCCGCTTTGGTCCTGTCAAAGCCAGTAGCGACTTTGGTTTGCCTGCGCAAAGTCTGGCCGAGCTTGATACTGAGTTACTTGCTGCCGTCAATCAAAAACAAACACTGATTTATGCCCAGGGCGTTTATCCGGCTTTTGATGAAAAAGTCTTTACTTTGCTGGCCACGCTGCGTAAATACCCAAAACGTGGTTATCTGGCACCGGTGCAATTACAGGATTTTCGGCCGCTGATTGCAGAGCTGCGGTTAATCAAAGACGAGGCCGAAATTGCGCTGATGCAGCAAGCCGGTCGGATCAGTGCGCAAGCGCATAGTCAGGCCATGCAACAGTGTCGGCCTGGCATGTGGGAATATCAGCTCGAAGCTATTATCCGCTATCAGTTTGCCATGCAAGGTGCCCGTGACTGTGCTTACAATACCATCGTCGGTGGCGGCGGCAATGGCTGTATTTTGCATTACACCGATAACAACTGCCAGTTGCAGGATGGTGACTTGGTGTTGATTGATGCCGGTTGTGAGTTACAGGGCTATGCGGCGGATATTACCCGTACTTTCCCGGTAAACGGCAAATTTAGCCCGGCGCAGGCCGCTTTGTATCAAGTGGTACTGAATGCCCAATACGCAGCTTGTGCTCAGGTGAAACCTGGCAACAGTAGTAAAGATACTGTTGCGGCGGCTCTGTATGAACTGACCAAAGGTTTGCTGGAACTTGGCATTTTACAAGGCGACCTGACTGAACTTATCGAACAGCAAGCCTGTAAACAGTATTTTATTCATGGTTTGGGTCATTGGCTTGGACTGGATGTGCATGATGTTGGCGCTTATAAAGTAGCTGACGCTGAACGACCGTTTGAGCCAGGCATGGTGCTGACGATCGAACCTGGCCTGTATATTCCGGCCGGTTCTGCCTGTGATGAAAAATGGTGGGATTTGGCGGTTCGAATCGAAGATGATTTGTTGGTGATCAAAGAGGGTCACCTTAACCTGACAGATACTGTGCCTAAAGAAATTGCCGCAATTGAGCAGCTGATGGCTGCAGCTAAGGGACATTAAGTGCAAGCAGGCCAGAATTGTGCGGTGGCAGCTGAGCGTCACAATAACGCCAACCAGTTTGATATTGTCATCGCCGGTGGCGGCATGACAGGTGCGATGTTGGCACTGGTGTTGTTGCAGCAACAACCTGGGTTGAAGCTGGCGATCATTGAACAACAAGCTGAACAGCAAGTTGAGCAACCAAGGGTACAACCAACGGAACAACCAGCCAGTGCAGCCAAAGTGGCTCAGGCACCGGCGCTGAGTTTTGACAGTCGCAGTATTGCCTTGTCGGCGGCTAGCGTGGAATTGTTGCAACAATGGGGGCTGTGGCAGGATTTACGCCAGCATGGTTGCGCCATTCAAACCATTCAGGTGTCTGATCGTGGCCACTTTGGTAAAGCTGTGCTTAATGCCAGCGAATTTGGCCGTCGTAGTCTGGGGCAGGTGATTGAAATCGAATGGCTGGGCGCCTTGTTGTATCCAAAGTTACAACACTATGCCAATAGCGGTGCCTTAAGCTGGTTCAGACCCGCCCGTATCTGTGCAGTGCAGCAGTATACTGACCACAACTTACTGCAACTGAATGATGGCCGCCAACTGAGCTGTCAACTGCTGGTGCTGGCCGAAGGGGGCGACTCACCAACCCGGCAACTGGCGGGATTTGAGACTCAGGTGCAGCCTTATCAGCAAACCGCGTTAATTGCCAATATTGGCATTGCTGCCGGTCATCAGCATATAGCTTATGAACGTTTTACCGCTAATGGTCCGCTGGCGTTGTTACCGCTGACCCGGCAGCGTTATTCGCTGGTGTGGACTTTAGCACCAGCAGAGGCTGAAGTTTTACTGCAATTACCGGAAGCTGAGTTTCTGGCCGCGCTGCAACAGGCCTTTGGTTATAGCGCCGGTATCTTTACCGCGGCCGGTCAGCGTCAGCTGTATCCGCTGGCACTGAAATACAGTACTGAAGCGGCCCGGCATCGGATTTTACTCTGCGGCAATAGCCTGCATAATTTGCATCCGATCGCGGGGCAGGGCTTTAATTTAGCACTGCGGGATATTGCCGCCATCACCGCACTGGCGAGCCAGTTGCGGTTACAGAGTGGCAGCACTGCGCTCAGTGATGGTATGGATTACGGTTGTTATCCGCTGTGGCGCCATTATCAACAGCTGCGTCTTGCCGATATGCGACAGGTGATCCAACTGACCGATGGCATGGTGAAACTGTTTTCCAATCAGTCCAGATTATTGGCACTGGGGCGTAATTTAGCGCTTTCGGCGCTGATGCAATGCCAGGGACTAAAACAGCTATTTGCCGGTCAAACCATGGGGCTGACGCCGTTGGCCCGGCAACAACAACAGATCAATCAGCTTCATCTGACTGAGTTGACCCGCAATACCGGGCAGGAGCCTAAAAATGCAAACCTCTGATGTGATCATTGTCGGAGCCGGCAGTGCCGGATTAACGCTGGCGCTGCTGCTGGCTCAAGCCGAGCACAGCTCAGCCTTGTCGATCACAGTGCTGGATCAAGGCCCGGCACCTGTTCCTGGCAGTCCAACTTTGCAGCGGGTCAGCGCGCTGAATTTAGCGGCTGAGCGTGTGCTGAGCAAGCTCGGGGTTTGGTCATCCCTCAGTGCCAAACCGGCTTATCAGCAGATGCAGGTGTGGGAAGCCGATAGTTTTGCCCGCATCAATTTTAGCGCTGCCGATGAAGGTCAGCAGGCGCTTGGCTATATGGTGGATAACGAAGAGTTACGCCAGCAGTTGTATCAAAAAGTGCAAAGTTATTCGCAGATCCAGTGCCGTTTTTCAGTGCTGATCAAAGATATTCATCTGACCGAGCAACAAAGTTTATTAACCTTAGCCGATGGCAGTTTACTACTGGCTAAACTGCTGGTCGGCGCTGATGGCGCTGAATCTCAGGTCAGAAAAAGCCTGCAGCTGGCGCAAAATTTTTGGGATTACGATCATCATGCGGTGGTGGCCACCATCCGCACCGAACAACCACATCAGGCCACTGCGCGTCAGGTGTTCTTACCGACCGGCCCTTTGGCGTTATTGCCGCTGGCGGATCCGAAGCTCTGTTCTATTGTCTGGAGCACCTCGCCGCAGCAAGCGGCTGAGCTTTGTGCCTGTGATGAAACTTCATTTAATCAACAACTGACTGCCGCCAGTCAGGCGGTGTTGGGAGTCTTGAAAGTCGACAGTCGCCGCACCAGTTATCCGCTGAAAATGCGTTATGCCAGACAATGGCAGCGGCAGCAAGCGGTGTTAGTGGCGGATGCCGCTCACACCATACATCCATTGGCCGGTCAGGGCATGAATCTGGGGCTGATGGATGTGGCTGCATTAGCTGAACTAATAGATCAACAGATGGCAAGTCACGGCCAACCGGTCAGTAGCAGGATGCTGCGTCAGTATGAGCGCTGGCGTAAAGCGGAAGCGCAACAACTGATTGCAGCGATGGAATTGTTTAAACGTGGTTTTATGGCACCACAACCGCTGTTAAAGCTGGTCAGAGCTGTCGGCATGAAAGTTACCGATCAGTTGCCTGTGGTGAAAAGTAAAATTATGGCTGCCGCTTTGGGAAATCAGGGTGATTTACCCAAAATAGCCCGCGCTGAATTACTGCCTTGAGCATTGCTGCGGTCATGCTCAGGGCAAAAGCAACCCAATAAGTTTATTTTCGCATTATTAAATCTAATTAATAAGGGGCTGTTGGCCTGTAGCCCCTTACGTTATAATCCGGCGCAACTTTTAGTCCTTAACCCGTTTGTGGTTATTCAGTGTTGTTGCTGTCACAGTGGTAAAACCTCAGGTTGTTACCCCTTTTGCCATCACACTGACGACTGCATAAACAGCAGGCTTTGCTGGCGGGCAGGATGTCTTCCAGACAACAGCCGCCTTGCGGCATTCAGAGGATAGTACTGATGGCTCAACAAACAGTGTTAATTGGCAAACATATCGAAGCAGGCGCAAAAGTCGTCGATTTTCATGGCTGGGATATGCCACTGCACTATGGTTCTCAAATCGAAGAACACCACGCTGTCCGTACTGATGCCGGTATGTTTGATGTGTCGCACATGACCATCGTTGATCTGCACGGTGCCCGCACCCGCGAATTTCTGCGTTATTTAGTGGCCAATGATGTGGCCAAACTGACAGTGCCTGGCAAAGCTTTATACACCGGCATGTTGAATGAAACCGGTGGCGTGATTGACGATCTGATCGTGTATTTCATGACCGAAGACTTCTTCCGCTTAGTAGTGAATTCCGCCACCCGCGAAAAAGATTTAGCCTGGATCAACGCGCAAGCCGCTGCTTTTGCCGTGACTGTGACTGAACGTCCAGAATTTGCCATGATTGCGGTGCAAGGCCCAAATGCCAAAGCCAAAGTTGCGACCTTACTTTCTGCTGAGCAACAAGCTGCTGTAGCTGGCATGAAACCATTTTTTGGCGTGCAAGCCGGTGATTTGTTTATCGCCACCACAGGCTATACCGGTGAAGATGGTTACGAAATTTCGCTGCCAAACGAGCAAGCTGCTGATTTCTGGCAAAAACTGTTAGATGCGGGTGTCAAACCAGCCGGTTTAGGTGCCCGCGACACGCTGCGCTTAGAAGCAGGCATGAATTTGTACGGTCAGGATATGGATGAAACCGTATCGCCACTGGCGGCCAATATGGGCTGGACTATCGCCTGGGAACCAAGCGACCGTAACTTTATTGGTCGTACCGCGCTGGAACAACATCGTGCTGCCGGCACTTTCAAGTTAGTTGGTCTGGTGATGGAGCAAAAAGGTGTGCTGCGTCATGGCCAGAAAGTGGTGGTTGAAGGCGGCGAGGGTGAAATCACTTCAGGTACTTTCTCACCAACCTTAGGTTACAGCATTGCGATGGCACGGGTACCAGCAACGGTTGGTGACACTGCAGAAGTCGACATCCGTGGTAAACTGGTGCCGGTCAAAGTGGTAAAACCAAGTTTTGTTCGTATGGGCAAAAAAGTTATCTAAACTGAACCACGGCGTTGCAAGTCGCTGACAGTTTAATGCGGGGTGGTGGTAGCCGCCTCGCGACTCACAAAATTAACAACCAAACTTCGAGTGAAGGTCCGAGGAAAAATCATGAGCAATATCCCACAAGAATTAAAATATGCTTCATCACATGAATGGGTTCGCAGCGAAGGTAACGGTGTTTACACTGTTGGTATCACTGAACATGCCCAAGACCTGTTAGGTGATATGGTGTTTGTGGAATTACCAGACGTGGGTGACTCTGTTGCTCAGGGCGACGACGTGGCAGTTGCTGAATCGGTAAAAGCCGCTTCTGATATCTACGCGCCTATTTCTGGTGAAATTGTGGCCGTCAACGAAGCGCTGAATGACTCACCGGAAACAGTGAACAGCGCACCTTACACCGATGGCTGGATGTTCCAGATTAAAGCAGCCGACGAAGCCGAAGTGGCTGCGCTGTTAGATGCCGCCGGATACGCCGCCTCTATCGCCGAATAAGCCCGCAAGGGCCACTGAAACCCCGCCGCAATGCGGGGTTTTGTTTATCCCCAGGCGGTGACTCGCCACCAGTGGATAAGTGAGAAAGTAAAATTTTTCAAGATAGTTAAATAAGCAACGGACTAGCCCAAACAGAACTTCGCAGCGTAACTGCAAGGTCTGCAACGCACCTTCGTTGCCCCCGTTAAGCTTTTTAGGAAATTCCAGGCATGACCACTTCTGTGAAAACCCTGTCGCAACTTGCGAACCATACTGACTTTATCGGCCGTCATATCGGCCCGAACGCTGTAGAGACTCAGGCTATGTTAGCTGAATTGAATGTCAGCAGCGTGGAAGAATTAATAGCGCAAACTGTCCCTGCCGGTATTCGTCTGACGACGCCACTGGCGACTGGCGAAGCGACCACAGAAGCGGATGCACTGGCTTATTTAAAAGCTGCCGCTAGCAAAAATAAAATGTTCAAATCTTACATCGGTATGGGCTATCACCCAACGCATACGCCGAATGTGATCCTGCGCAACGTATTGGAAAACCCAGGTTGGTACACAGCGTACACGCCGTACCAGCCAGAAATCGCCCAGGGCCGGTTAGAAGCACTGCTGAATTTCCAACAAGTGTCGTTAGATTTAACCGGCATGGAATTAGCGTCTGCATCCCTGCTGGACGAAGCCACTGCCGCAGCTGAAGCGATGGCGCTGGCCAAACGCGTCACCAAAAACAAAGCAAACGCTTATTTTATTGCTGATGACGTTCATCCACAAACCATTGATGTGGTGCGTACCCGTGCCGACATGTTCGGTTTTGACATTATCGTGGGTAAAGCAGCTGACGCCGTCAACCACGATGTGTTTGGTGCTTTAATCCAATACCCGTCAACCACGGGTGAAGTGCGTAATGATGCCGAGTTGATTGCTGATTTAAAAGCGAAAAAAGCTATTGTTGCCGTCGTGACAGATCCAATGGCGCTGTTGCTGTTAAAATCGCCAGGTGAATTAGGTGCAGATGTGGTGGTCGGTTCAGCCCAGCGTTTTGGTGTGCCAATGGCTTTTGGTGGTCCACACTCAGCGTTTTTTGCCACTCGTGATGATTACAAACGTTCGATGCCAGGCCGCATCATTGGTGTGTCGAAAGACCGCCGTGGTAATCAGGCGCTGCGGATGGCGATGCAAACGCGCGAACAACATATTCGCCGTGAAAAAGCTAACTCCAACATTTGTACTGCCCAAGTTTTACTGGCCAATATGGCCTCGTTCTACTGTGTATTCCACGGCCCGGCTGGCCTGAAAAACATCGCCGAGCGCATTCATCGCTCTGCTGACGTGTTTGCTGCTGGTTTAACGGCCAAAGGCATAAAGCTTGCCCACAACACTTGGTTTGACACTATCACTTTCACAGTGGCTAATCGCAGCGACGTGATTGCCCGTGGTTTAACTGCTGGTGTGAACTTACGGACTGATTTGGCCGATACTTTAGGCGTCAGCTTCCACGAGCAAACATCTGCTGCTGATATCGCTCAGCTGTTTGATATCGTGTTTGGCACTGGTCATGGTTTAGATGTAGCTGCCTTAGACGCTGCTATTGTCGCCAACGGCTCTACTTCAATTCCAGCCGATTTAGTGCGGACGTCGAAATACTTAACGCACCCGGTGTTTAACCAGTATCACAGCGAAACTGAGATGCTGCGTTATATCAAAAAACTTGAAAACAAAGACTTAGCCCTGAACCATGCGATGATTTCGTTAGGTTCTTGCACCATGAAGCTGAACGCCACTGCCGAAATGATCCCGGTGACCTGGCCAGAATTTGCGTCATTACACCCGTTTGTGCCAAAAGATCAGGCGCAAGGTTATTACCAAATGATCGGCGAACTGGCCGATTGGCTGGTGAATATCACCGGTTATGATCAAATGTCGATGCAACCAAACTCAGGTGCACAAGGCGAATACGCTGGCATGATCGCCATTCGTAAATACCACGAAAGCCGTGGTGATTCACACCGTAATATCTGTTTAATTCCAGTGTCAGCCCATGGTACTAACCCGGCAACAGCGGCGATGGCCAGCTTCGAAGTGGTATTGGTGGATTGTGATAAAAGCGGCAACATCGACATGGCTGATTTAAAAGCCAAAGCCGAAGCGGTGTCAGACAAATTAGCCGCCATTATGGTGACTTACCCGTCGACGCACGGTGTATTTGAAGAATCTATCCGTGAACTTTGTGACATCGTGCATGCGCACGGCGGTCAGGTTTATATGGATGGCGCTAACATGAATGCCCAGGTAGGCGTGACTTCTCCAGGCTTTATCGGTGCTGACGTTTCTCACTTAAACTTACACAAAACCTTCTGTATTCCACACGGCGGTGGCGGCCCGGGTATGGGTCCAATCGGCGTGAAAAAACAGCTGGCTCCGTTCCTGCCAAACCACGCTGTGGTAAAAATTGAAGGCACTGGCGCCGACAACGGTGCAGTTTCGGCGGCACCATTTGGTAGCGCTGGCATTCTGCCAATCAGCTGGATGTACATCAAAATGATGGGCGGTGACGGTTTACGTCAAGCCACACAAATGGCGATTGTGAACGCTAACTATATGGCCGCCAAACTGGATCCAATGTTCCCGGTATTGTACAAAGGTACTAATGGCCGTGTGGCGCACGAATGTATTATCGATATGCGTCCGCTGAAAGAAAAAACTGGCGTCACTGAGATGGACATTGCCAAGCGTTTGATGGACTACGGTTTCCACGCGCCAACCATGTCATTCCCAGTGGCTGGTACGCTGATGATTGAGCCAACTGAGTCTGAATCAAAAGTGGAAATGGACAAGTTTATCGAAGCGATGACCTCAATCCGTGCCGAAATTGCCAAGGTAGAAGCAGGCGAGTGGACGGCGGATAACAGCCCACTGCACTTCGCACCGCACACTATGGCAGATATTTTCGACGCCAACTGGGATCGCGTCTACGATCGTCAATACGCTGCCTTCCCAGCGCAGTATGTTGCCGACAACAAGTTCTGGCCAACAGTCACCCGGATTGATGACGTTTATGGGGACAGAAATTTAATGTGTGCCTGCCCTAGCCCTGAAGATTATCGTTAATTAAATCAGTAGCTTACAGGTTTTAATTTATCCTTGTAGTTATAGTTGAAAGTAAAAGCCGGCGCCAGTGATAGCGTCGGTTTTTTATTTGATAAACCGCCAGGCTGCATATCCTTTGGCTCGAATGGCCGCTTTGAATGGTGGCAGCCAGTGCAAAGCGCAAGCTGCAATCACGACTGTACCAATAACGACAGCGGGCTTTTTACCGCATTGCCGCCACGTTGCAAGACATGGGTATAAATTTGGGTGGTTTTCACATCACTATGCCCCAGTTGCTCCTGCACGGTGCGAATATCGACGCCTGCTTCGAGTAAGTGCGTGGCGAATGAATGGCGCAAGGTGGTATACGCGCAAAGGCATGCTGCATGAAAGTCGTTTGCAGCAAGTAGACGAAACGACAGTGAGTTTTAGCTACCGAGATTATCAGGATGAGAATAAACGCAAAATCATGACTCTTGGGGGCGATGAATTTATCCGGCGTTATTTAAGCCATGTGCTGCCCAAAGGCCTGATGCGGATTAGACACTTTGGTATCTTGGGAAATCGATGCAGGAAGCAAAAGCTAATGCTGATAAGAAGCCAAGAAAAGGGAAAGCGACGACGGCAGCAGAAGTCGGAAACGAGCGCAGGACATGCACAAATCCAGTGGCATTGCCCACACTGTAAAGTGGGTTTGTTGCAACTGGCAGGCCATCCAGCGCTAAAACGACCAGATAGTTGACGGGATAGCGCTTGCTGAATGAAATAAAAAAGTAAGCCAACGTGCTTACCGGGGGTTATTTTGCATGTGTAAAAATCATTGATATGAAAAGCCGTTTAAGCTCGCCAAGAGAGTGAGAGAAAGGGAAAATATCGCAAAAGGCTGGACGTTTTGACTTTAAAAAGATTAAAAAGTTGTAAAAAGGTAGTTCCGCAAAAATACAAATTCCATTAGCATCAGTCATACCAATCAAGAAGCGTACCGAGCCCGTTCAACAGACGTTTGTCCGTCACTGCGTGCCGGATAAAACGCTAAAAAGTTAGAGTCACTTCGATGTCATACGATAAAGTATTAATTAGTGAAAATGGCGAAGAGTTTCCATATTCAGAATCATTTGACGAAGAATCTTATTATTACGAAATTAGTATTGTATTCGACGAGCGGGATGGTGAACTGTTTATTTCAAGATGGGGTTCCCATATTGCGTTTGATGACGATGGTAGTTGGTTGGATTTTGAAATTGCACCGGATGATCTTTTCCCTAATCAAAAATCGTTGTCTCACAGCGATATTCTCTCTTATATGGAAACATTATTAATTCGAGAGTCTGAAGGTAAATTACTGAGCAGAGAAGATGTAGAAAAGCTTCACCAAAGGTATTTGAAAATCGAGTAATAAAACTCTAACAAGCGCCTTAAACAACGCGGCCTTTGGCCGCTGGACTCGCAACAAGTTGCTCGCCGTTTAGGCGATAGTTAAGTGTCACTATGAATCTCGAAGAAAAGTTCATTAGTCTCATAGACAAAGTAATTCTTGAGGCAGAACTAACAAAGAAGTCTGCACTGGCTTCTGGTTCGTCCTGGTCTGTAGAAGACTGTGAGCTTGTAGTAAAAAATATGCTTAGCCTTAAAATTAATGTGCAAGCTGGTAAAACACCCAAATCGGGTGGTGCTGGTTTGGGCATCTGTCGGGCATTTGGCGAATGGGACGTTCCTAGTAATTTATTTAAGGCTGGCTATGAACTCGACAGACCTAGTCAAGACTGATAATCCTCTGACCGATAGAATTAAGTTGGGTAATCGGACAAGCTAAAGTAAAATACAAGGTAATCAGTGATAGTTAGTGTAAACTGCAAATGAAACAAGAAAATAACAACCTTAACATTTTCAAAATTAAAGAAGAGTTAATGGCGTATTTTCAAACAAATGGCCGTAGCGACGATGAATTAGAAAAGCTTTCTTTAAGTGAGCTTGCTATATTAACTTTAAATAATTTCCAAAATCAAAATAAACTTGATGTTGTTGGCTACAGCTATGAATCGAATTTAAGCCTAAAGCATGCGAAGCAAATTGAAACAGAATTCTACAATATAAAATTAAGTGACATTTTTTGGCCTGAAATATTCTGCGAGTATCTAAACACCGAAGAGAAAAAGAAATCTCACGGCGAGGTATTTACGCCTAAAGATATTGTAGATTTTATGTTGTTGAGAATATCTAAGTATTATGGCTTTAGAAACAAAAAAATTTGTGATCTTGCTTGCGGAAATGGCGTTATTCTTTATGAAATAGCGAAAAAATATAATAATTATAAATCGTTGCATGGGGTAGATATACAGCCATTCTCAGCATGGCTAACTTATGTTAATACTTGTCTAGCCAGGCCAAATCTGCAAGATAGAGTGGTTGTTCGCTCTTTTGATTCAATTCTACAACGAGATTTATTTTCAGAGTCATACGACATAATCGTAAGCAATCCACCTTATATTGGTCAAAAGAATAATAAAAATCTTTTTGAACCCCTAAAAAATCATGTTTTTTGGTCCAATTACTACACTTCTAAATCTGATTATCTTTATTTTTTCATAATTCAATCTATAAGCATGTGCTCACCAGGAGGGATTGTTTGTCTAATTACCACGCAGTATTGGCTAACGGCGACTAAAGCTGACAAGCTAAGGCAATATATTACCGAAAACACCGAAATCCTTGAGATTCATGATTTTGGAAAGATTAAGATTTTTAAAAATGCCTCTGGCCAAGAGAACATAATATTAATCCTAAGGAAAAAAAATAGTTCTCAAAGACAATTAACAGGAAATACATTACACATCTCATATGACGATATTTGGGTGGCAGAGAATCAAGATGAGTGGAAATCTAAGAAAGGTATAGATGAATCAATAGAATTAGCCAAAGAGAATAAGAGTCTTGGTAGGTATGATGGTTTATTTGTACTGAATAGAGTCAAGTTAACGAATGACGAACTCATCGGATCCCCATGGTATTTCTCAAAAACACAATCTGACGTAAATAAGAAAGATAAATGTATTTCCTTAGATGATTTTTTAGTTGTGCAGCCAGGAATACAAACAGGCTCTGACAAGGTGAACAAGAAAAATGTTTTTGTAAAAGAAAATCAAGAATATATAAAAAATAAAGGGATTAGTCTCGGTGATGGAATTTACATATTAACGAAAGAAGAGATCGCATCTCTTAATTTAACAGCCAAAGAAAACAAATTATTAAAGCCATTCTTTAAAGTCAGTGATATAAATGAGTGTGGCGTGTTAAACAACGAAGAAAATTACTTAATACATGCAGAGCTAATTGAAAATTTAGAAGAATTTCCAAATATTAGTAAGCATCTTTCTAAATTCAAAGAGATATTAAGTTGTAGGTTTAAAACATATTCACTTATTAATAATGAAAAGGTGGGTAAGTGGTGGAAGTTAGTAGGTGCAAGGCCAGATATACCGTATGATGGAGAGAAAATTCTCAATCCATCAAGGTCTAAAACCCCTTTCTTTGTATACTCAAATAAGCAGTTTTATTCATCCATGGATGTTTTTTATTCTTACTACAAGGATGATGTAAAGCAGATCATACCTTTAAAGTTTGCTTGTGCATACCTTAATTGTTCCGCATCAAAGGATTACTTGAAAAGAAATTGCAAAAAGAAGGGGCCTAAGTATGAGCTATATAAGCAGCCCATTTCTAGTATTCCATTTCCAAATCCTTTAAATATAGATCAGGAAGATATCGATTTTATTGCAGGGGTTTATTCAACGAAAGAGAAAGAGGGTTATGTATACAATGATGATTCTGGTACATGGATAAAGAGAGCAGGGTTGTACGACTTTGTATTAAATTTACACTGTAAAATAAATAGAATAATTCAAAATAATTCGTTAAAGAATCTGTCAGATTTACATTCGCGCACTGTAAATGAGATAAATTTTGATGACTACGAATTTATAAGTGACTGTTTTTCAGAATTGTCTGATGGTGATTATGACTATCTCGATATATGTGTTAACAGGAAAATAATTCCATCGAAAGAATATCAACTAAATCTGGTGGCTATTGAATATATGGTAAGTAAAATATTGGAGAAGTATTAATTAGATGGAAGAAGAATTACTGGATGTTGCAACAAATGATTTGATTTTATTGTTTTCATCAGCATTAAAGGGAGGGGAGCTAAATATATCTTTTAATTGGGAAGTTTCTGATAAAACTATCTCAGAGATTGGCGGAAGATTAATAGAAGACTATATATTAACATCTCTTCCAAAAAAAATGGGCGCCAAAATAGAGGGAATTCAAGGTACGTTTGAAAAATGCCACATACCTGAATCACAAAGAGCAATGGAAGACATTGCATTTACCTGGATATCTCCTAGTGGTGATCGGAGTATAGACTTACTTATAGACGTAAAAGGTCATAATGAACTTAAATCAGGTTCTAGACCGAATTTAGCTTCAATCAGAAAGTGCAGAGATTTTTATACAAGTTCTGAGAAAAAAGAGTTATGGATTTTTTATTGCAGGTATACACCAGTAACGAATCTATGTGAATCAAATACAAGTATTTCATATAGAATTGAAGATGAATCATTCGACGATAGAGGTATGTTCTTATTGCGTCGTTTAAGCGATAGAAACATGGATCCTGCTGATATAGGGAGTGGAGGACAAATTTTGTTTGCTAGAGAGCATGAAATTGAACTAATAGATAGGAGTCGACAAAATATGATTAATTTTCTTGATAGCCTTACCTCACACATTGAAAATCTTAAAAAACAAAGAGCTAAGAAAAAGGAAGCTAAATCATTGTAAAGCATATAACAAGTCAAAGCACTCGGACGCAGCAAAGCTGCGCCGGTGTTTGAGGGGTTAGCTTGCAAAAGCGAAGTCGGTGTAATTGCGCATTTGCGGTACGTTCGGTGG
>CAZGHW010000036.1:0-45396 GCA_964525695.1 uncultured Rheinheimera sp.
TCAATGTGTTAATCTGAAACCCAACCATCAACAGCACCTTGCAAGGAGCAACAGCTTGAGCACTGAGAGGCACACGCATAGCTGGCAACTCGGCCAGTGGCGGATAGAGCCGGACAGTCATCGGCTGTATCCGCTTGAGTCTGACAGCAGCCTGGCACAGCCACTAGAACCTAGAGTGATGACTGCTTTAGTGCTGTTGCTGCAGGCTGGTGACCGGACTTTAACAGATGCAGAGTTGTTGCAAGGCGTCTGGCCAGGGTTGGTGGTCTCGGATGCCTCTTTGTATAAAGTGGTGGCAGAGCTGCGTAAAGCCTTGGCTGATCAGCAAAAACCTTATCGGCTGATTGAGCGGGTCCATGGCAAAGGTTATCGTCTGTTGCAAACTGCCGTGCGCTACCCGTCGGCACAGGACCACCACCCCAGCAGCGCGCTGATTGCCGCGCCAGCGCAGCCAACTGCCAAACCAAGGGTTGAGCGCCAGCACGCACTGCCGCGCCGGGTCGTACTTCAGTTTGGGGCTGCTGTGCTGTGTTTGTGCGCTTTGTTTGCGCTCTGGTGGTCCTTTGCTCCGACCTTTAACCAATCAGGCCAGCCCACTGCGGCCAAGCCAGTTCCCATCGCTGCCCAACAAACGCAACTGCCGCCGGCGGCTGGCTTTAGCTGGCCACAATGGCAGCAATATCAACAAGCCCAATGGCTGGTGCAACAAACCGACGCCAGCGACATCAGCCAGGGAGTTGCCCTGTTGCAACAGCTGTTGCCGCTGCAACAACAGTATGCGCCGCTCCTGGTCGAACTCTGCAACAGCTATCATGCGCTGCATATTTACAGTGACTGGTCTTTGGCCAAAGCGCTGGCACTGTGTGAACCCTTGCTAAGGCAGGCATTGCAACTGCAGCCGGACTCTGCACCGGCATTGGCGAGCTTTGGCGCCTTGTTATTGTCACAAGATAAGCTGGTGGCGGCTGGTCGTTATCTGGATCAGGCTCTGGCGCTGGATGCTGACAACAGCCAGGCGCTGTTGTGGCGTGCCACTTTGCACCGCAAGCAAGATCAATATCCACAGGCCATCGCGTTGCTGCAACACGCCATTCGACTGAACCCGTTGTCGGGTTCACTCAAACGACATTATGCTTACAGCCTGATTGGCAATGGCATGCTCAGTGAAGCGCGCGCCCAGTTTCAACAGGCGTTATTGTTAGAGGCCGATTATTCAGATCGGGCACTGGATGAACTGGAAATGCTGCCACTGACTGCAGCCCGGGCTATCGCCTTTTTACAATGGGCGCAGCGTTTTCCGGACCGGCTGCAACAACCGGGTCGACTGGTTAATCTTGCGCTGATCCAGCTGAGTTTGCAGCAATTTGACCGCGCCGAACAAACGCTGGAACAAGCCATTGTCCGCTATCCATCCCATCATTTTGTGCTGCTGGCACGGGCTATGCTGATGCAAGCCCGACGCGAACCTGCCGCGGCGCGACGCTTATTACAACAACGTGCGGCCAGCAGGCCCCAGCATGCCATGTTTCAGTTACAGGCGTTATTACTGCCAGATGATGTCGATCCACGCCAGTTAGCGCCGGATTTTCTGCGGTTGTATCCATCTTTTGCTCATGATCATCAGGCCGCAGTCCGGCAAGCGCTGGCCAACAAACAACAAGTCTTGGTGCTGTATTGGTTATTGACACAAAGCCAGACGGTACGCCAAGACTGGCAAACGGAGATCCTTGCTTTTGTCGATGGCCAAACCGAAGCCGACAGTCTGGATCTGCAGCTGCTGTGCGTGGTAGGTCTGACGGAGCAAGCCAACCAACTGGCAAGGCAGTTATTACGACAAGACTGGCTACCCTCCCCGCACGATAATTACTATCTGGCCGAACAACATCCGCTGTGGCGGCAACTGGCGCCGGATATAGTTGCCGGCATCAGAACACAGCGTCAGCGCGTGCTACAAGCCAGTCAAAGCACTGACTAAGCAGCCGCAAAAAAATTCTGCATTCGCCAATTCGTTGATACGCATCAACATCAACCGTCAAATAATCGGCTAGATTAAACACTGCTTTTTTTAACTTTCCTGCCAGGAGACGGTTTATGGATATCGTCGATCTATCGCGTTTGCAGTTTGCTTTTACCGCTATGTACCACTTTTTGTTTGTTCCACTCACCCTCGGCATGACCTTTATTCTGGCTATTATGGAGTCAGTCTATGTGATGACGGGTAAAGAAATTTACCGGGACATGACCAAGTTCTGGGGCAAATTATTTGGCATTAACTTCGCACTGGGCGTCACCACCGGCCTGGCGATGGAATTCCAGTTTGGCACCAACTGGTCTTATTATTCGCATTATGTCGGCGACATTTTTGGTGCGCCACTGGCGATTGAAGGCCTGATGGCATTTTTCCTTGAATCGACCCTGGTCGGTTTGTTCTTTTTTGGTTGGGATCGCCTGTCCAAAGTGCAACATTTAGCCGTCACCTGGTTAGTAGCGCTGGGCTCAAATTTATCGGCGCTGTGGATTTTAATCGCCAACGGCTGGATGCAAAACCCGGTCGGGGCTGAATTTAACTACACCACCATGCGGATGGAAATGACCAGCTTCTCTGAAGTCATTTTTAACCCGGTGGCCCAGGTGAAATTTGTCCATACCGTCTCCGCTGGTTATGTCACAGGCGCTATGTTTGTACTGGCTATTTCGGCCTGGTATATGCTCAAAGGCCGCGATTTAGCCTTTGCCCGCCGTAGTTTTGCCATTGCCGCCGCTTTTGGTCTGGCCGCATCGCTTTCTGTGATAGTGCTGGGCGATGAATCCGGTTATGAGCTGGGTGATGTGCAAAAAGTGAAACTGGCCGCTGTCGAAGCGGAATGGGACACCCATCCGGCACCAGCGTCTTTTACCCTTGTTGGCGTGCCGAATAGCGACACACAAACCACAGATTATGCACTGAAAGTGCCTTATGCACTGGGTCTGATCGCCACCCGTTCACTGGATAAACAGGTGCTGGGGTTAAAAGACTTAAAAGAAATGCACCGGCATCGTATCGTCAACGGCATGGAAGCTTACCGTTTATTGCTGTTATTGCGTGGCGGTGATCAATCAGAAGCCACCAAAACCGCCTTTGAAGCAGTGAAAAAAGACTTAGGTTATGGTCTGTTACTGACCGCTTATACCGACAATCCAGCCAACGCCACGCCTGCGCAAATTCAGCAAGCGGTGGATAACTCTATTCCTCAGGTGGCGCCGATGTTCTGGGCCTTCCGCATCATGGTGGCGGCTGGTTTTATCATGTTACTGGTGTTTGCGCTGGCGTTCTGGTTTAGCGCCAAACGACTGGAGCAAAAACCACGCTGGTTCTTAAAACTGGCGGTATTGAGCCTGCCCCTGCCATGGATCGCCTGTGAAGCCGGTTGGTTTGTCGCTGAATATGGTCGTCAACCCTGGGCTGTCGGTGAAGTGTTACCCACTCACTTAGCAGCTTCGGCGCTGACGGCTGGCCAAATTTGGACCAGTCTGGCGCTGATCAGTGCCTTGTACACAGTGTTTTTAGTAATTGAAATCTGGTTAATGCAGCATTTTGCCCGCAAAGGCCCATCGGCTTTGCATACAGGTAAATATGATCTGGAAAACGGCAAAGCGCAGGAGGTGTAACATGGATTACGAATTTTTAAGATTTATCTGGTGGTTATTGATTGGTGTGCTTTTTATCGGTTTTACCGTCACCGACGGTTTTGATATGGGTGTCGGCGCTTTATTAAAAGTAGTAGGCGGCAATGATGAACAGCGCCGGGTGATGATTAACAGTATTGCCCCGCACTGGGATGGCAATCAGGTCTGGTTAATCACCGCCGGTGGTGCTTTATTTGCTGCCTGGCCACCGGTATATGCAACCGCTTTCAGTGGTTTTTATCTGGCCATGATGCTGACCTTAGCAGCGCTGTTTTTGCGGCCTATCGGTTTTGACTATCGTTCTAAACTGGATAATGCCAACTGGCGCAGCAACTGGGACTGGGCACTGACGGCAGGTTCTGCCATTCCGCCGGTGATCTTTGGCGTGGCCTTTGGTAATTTGTTGCAAGGGGTGCCGTTTCATTTTGACGACTTGCTGCGTATCCATTACACCGGCTCCTTTTTTGCCTTGCTCAATCCGTTTGCTCTATTGGTCGGCGTGCTGAGCCTGCTGATGTTTGTCAGTCAGGGCGCAGCTTATCTGCAAATGAAAACTGAAGGTGAAGTCCTGGCCAGAAGCCGCGCGGTCGGCATGATCAGCGGTTTTGGCGCGGCCTTGTTATTTGTGCTGGCCGGTGTCTGGTTAAAATCCGGCATCGATGGTTATGTGGTGACCAGCGTGCTGGATCATAACGCCATTAATAATGCCGTCAGCAAAACCGTCGAAGTGCGTGCCGATGCCTGGTTCAGTAACTATGCCAGTTATCCACTGCTATGGCTGGCGCCTGGTCTGGGTATCGCCGCTTTTGCGCTGTCGGGTCTGTGCAGCAAATTAGGCAAAGGGGCACTGGCGTTTTTACTGACGTCCCTGGGGCAGGCCGGGGTGATCCTGACGTCTGGCATCGCCATGTTTCCGTTTGTCATGCCATCCAGCTCCAATCCAAACCACAGCCTGACCTTATGGGATGCAACCTCTAGCGAACTGACGTTAAAAATCATGTTTATTGTGGCCTGTATTTTTGTACCTTTGGTGCTGGCTTATACCATCTGGAGTTATGTCAAAATGTTTGGCCGGCTGAATGAGCAGCATATCCGTAACAACCCACACGGTTTATATTAATTCGCTAAAGGAGCAATCTATGTGGTATTTCGCCTGGATTTTAGGAGTGTTACTGGCCTGTTCTTTTGGCATCATTAATGCCATGTGGCTGGAACTGAATGGTTACGCCGGAGAAGAGTCTGAGTCAGGTCAATCCTAAGCTAGCCACAGCAGAGCCGAGCGCCGTCCGCCAGCGCCCGGCTGCTGCCAAAGACAATGCGCGTCGGCAACCGGCATTGTTGCAACAATGGTTACAGCCTTATCGCCGTACGCTCAGCCTGGCCGCCTTATTGGCCGGTTGCAGCGTACCGCTGCTCATTGCGCAATGTTGGTTTTTTGCCAGTCTTGCCAGCCAGCTGTTGGCGCAACAAGCGCCAGCCTTCAGTGACTGGCTTTGGTTTGCCGCGCTGTTTTTACTACGGCAACTTTGCCTGTCTGGCAAAGAATTACTGGCACAACAGGTCAGTCGCCGGCTGCGCAGCGATATCCGGCAACAACTGCTGGCCAATACAGCAGCTTTGGGCCCGGCCCGGCAACAGTTTGGCGCCGATGGTTCTTTATCAGCGCTGCTGACCGAACAGGTCGATGCGCTGGATGGCTATATCAGCCGCTACCGGCCACAGCTGGTGCAAGTGGTGCTAGCGCCTTTTGCTATTGCCGCGGCAGTGGCTTATCACAGTTTATTCGCCGCACTATTATTACTCCTCACCGCACCTTTAGTACCGCTTTTTATGGTGCTGGTCGGACGGGAAGCCAGTAAAGCCAGTCAACAACAGCTGCATATACTCAGCAGGATGAGTGGCCGCTTGTATGATTTTCTGCTGGGGTTACCGCTGTTAAAACGCCTCAATGCCACAGAAGTGGCGACTGCCCATCTGCAAGGTGCGGCCGAGCAGTATCAGCGCAGCACGATGCGGGTATTGCGACTGGCGTTTTTATCCACAGCGGTGCTGGAGTTATTTACGTCGGTAGCCATTGCGTTAGTGGCACTCTATCTGGGGCTGGGTTTACTGGGTGAACTGCCCTGGTTAAAGCAACAAGTGCCGGTGGCTTATCAAAGCGCGTTATTTATATTATTGTTGGCGCCGGAGTTTTATCAGCCGCTGCGTCAGCTTGGCAACGACTACCACGCCAAAGCCCAGGCCACCGCCGCCAGTTTGAATCTGACACCACTGGCACAGGCCAACACTTTGACTGCGGACGCCAATTGCAGCAGCTTGCCGCCATTGCAACTGCAACTGCGCTTGCAGCAAATCAAGGTCGGTTCAGCGCTGGCCCCTCGACTTGCGTTTGAGCAGCTAACCCTGCAACAGGGTCAACGTTATTTACTCAAAGGCGACAGCGGCAGCGGTAAATCCAGCTTACTGCAACTACTGGCTGGTTTTGCGCCCTACAGCGGGCAAATTTGGTTGGATCAACAAGCACTGACCCCAGCGCAATTACCGCTGTTGCGACAGCAGATCGCTTATCTGACACAACAGACTGAATTGCAGGCAGGGACTATAGCCAACAATCTGCGACTGGCCAAAGCCGATGCCAGCAACAGTGAAATGCAAAACGTGCTCGCACAAACCGGGCTGTGGGATTTTTTAGCTCGCCAGCAAGGTCTGGACTATCCCCTGACCGAGGGCGGTGGCGGTTTATCCGGCGGTCAACAACAGCGACTGGCGCTGGCACGTTTGTTATTACAACCGAAATCAATCTGGCTGTTGGATGAACCAGTGGCCGAGCTTGATCATGCCAGTGCCTGCGAGATAGCACAGCTGCTGCAACAATTATCCGAAGGCAAACTACTGTTAGTGGCCAGCCATCAAAGCTCAATGTTTCAGTGGCTGGATCAGGTGATTGCACTGAACGCAGGCCGGCTGATAGCGCCACAGCCCTTGGCTTTGTTGCGGGCAGAGGAAAGTCATGCAAAAAATTAAGCCCACATCAGGCTTACAACTACGGCAGCTATGGCTGTCACACCGACTGGGCTGGAGCCTGAGCTTTTTGCTTGGCGCTGTAACCTTAATCGCCACAGTGGCCTTACTGGCTTATTCCGGCTGGTTTATCAGTGCGGCGGCACTGGCGGGCATCGCGGCCATTCAGGCTGGCAGTTTTAATTATATGCGACCTGGTGCCGTGATCCGTTTTCTGGCGATCAGCCGCACCGCAGGCCGTTATGCCGAGCGCTTGCAATCGCACCATAGCGTGTTGTCATTGCTGAAAACACTGCGACTACATAGTTTTGCCAGTCTCAGCGCCCAGTCGACACTGCGACTATCGTTATTAACCCGGCCCGGCAGTGCCGATCAATTACAGCGCTTGGTGGCAGATATTGAACTGTTGGATCAGTTCCCTCTGAAAGTGATCTTACCCTGGAGCTGGGCCAGCCTGGCCGCTTTGTTGTATTTGCTGGCGGTGCAATTACTGGCCCCATCCCTGCTATGGCCGACAGCATGGTTGTTGTTAGCGCAACTGTTGTTGTGGCCGCTGCTGCTACAGCAACTGGGGATCCGACTGGCACGACGCGAAGTCGAGGCGCAAAGCCAGCGCCGGCAACTGTTATTGGCGAGTTTACAGCTGCTGACCACTTTGCTGATGTTTGGCCGCTGGTCAGCGCAGCAGCAACAACTGCAACAGCAAGACCGCGACATTGAGCAGCTACAACGGCAATTGCAACTGACCATGTTACTGGCCCAGTTCGGCAGTCAAGTTTTGTTGCTGACAGGCTTGGTTTGGCTTGGCAGTCAGGCCACCCCTCTGGTATTGCAAGCAGGGCTGCCTGCTGCTGTGTTGGTCGGATTGTTGCTGGGTTGGTTGGGGCTAGGTGAAGTGTTTGCGCCTTTAGCTCAGTTACAAACGGCGCTGGGTTATAGCCTGGCGGCACGGGATCGGGTTGATCAACTGTTATTGCCAACTCAGGCGGCTGACGCTGCGGTGTGCCTGGCAAGGCCATCAGTACAGAGTCCATTGGCAGCCACATGCAGCCTGAGTCTGCAGCAATTACGCATCGGCTTTGCCACGCCGCTCGCGCAGATTGCGCCACAACAACGCAGCTTTGCTGGGGGTGACGTGATTTTGCTACAAGCACCTTCAGGGGCCGGTAAAAGTTGTCTGTTACAGACCTTAGCTGGCGATCTGGCAGCGCACGGCGGTGAAATTTTGCTCAACGGTTTACCTTTAGCCCAGTGGTCTGCGCAGCAGCGTCATCAGTTGATTGGTTATTTACCGCAAAAACCGCAGTTATTTCAGCTGAGTATTGCCGCCGAATTGCGACTGGCCGATCCTGCCGCCACCGATCAACAGCTGTTACAAGTGCTGCAACTGGTTGGCTTAGAAGGCTGGTTACAGCAGCAACCGCAAGGACTACGGACCTTGTTGGGCCAATATGGAGTGGGCTTATCCGGCGGTGAACTGCGCCGTTTTGCGCTGGCGCGGCAATTATTACAACGCAACCCGATACTGTTACTGGATGAGCCTTTTGCCGGGCTGGATCAAACCACAGCCGACCAGCTACTGAATCATTTGGTCAGCTGGCAACAAGCTGGCATTTTGCTGATCGCCAGTCATCAGCAACAACAACATCCAGCCTTTAATCAATGTTGGCAGTTAACCAGCCGTTAGCGCCAACTCTGTAATTTAGGCCACCCACCCATCATCACCGCCATTCAGGCCACCCACCCATTGCAACCAACACTTGACTCCCGCAATGCCCCTCGCCTCAGTGTTGAATTATTCCACACAACAATAGTAGTATTTATCATATAAATGATATATTTTTAAGTCTGCTTTATTTCTGTCAAGAGGTTGCGATGAAAGTTGTGGTTACAGGGGGCACTGGTTTTATCGGTAGCCATACCTGTCTGGCATTACATCAGGCCGGCATTGAACCGGTGTTGCTGGACAATCTGAGTAATTCCAGTAGCAAGGTGCTGGAGCAGTTAGCAAAAATATCCGGGCAGCGCTTTCAGTTTATCGAAGGCGATATTGCTGACTCGCAGTTGATGCAACAGGTATTACAACAGCATCAGCCGCAAGCGGTGCTGCATTTTGCTGCGCTAAAAGCGGTCGGCGAATCGACCCAGCAACCGCTGCGTTATTATCAGAATAATGTCGCAGCGACCTTAAGCATGCTGCAAAGTATGCAGCAGTGTGGCGTGACACAATTGGTGTTCAGCTCTTCTGCCACTGTCTATGGTGATCCAGATTATTTACCAATTGATGAACAGCACCCAATCCGCGCCACCAGCCCTTACGGCTGGAGCAAAGTCATGGTTGAGCAGCTCTTACAGGATTTAGTGCAGGCCGATCCGAACTGGCTGGCTATTACCTTACGTTATTTTAATCCGGTCGGAGCGCATCCCAGTGGCTTGCTCGGCGAAAGTCCGAACGGTATTCCAAATAACCTGCTGCCATATATCGCGCAAACCGCTGTTGGCAAACGCCCTTTTGTCAGTGTGTATGGTAGCGATTATGACACCAAAGATGGCACTGGCGTGCGTGATTATATTCATGTGATGGACCTGGCGCATGGCCATGTCGCGGCCTTATTAAAATTGCAACAACAGCAAGGTTTTCATGCCTTTAACCTTGGCACAGGCCAGGGGTATTCAGTGCTGGACATGCTGCATGCCTTTGCCGTTGCCGCTGGCAAAGAGATCCCTTATCAATTGGCGGCCCGACGCCCTGGCGATATCGCCAGCAGTTATGCCGATGCCAGTAAAGCCCAACGTGAACTGAACTGGCAAACCTTGGCTGATTTAACCGATATGACCCGCGACACCTGGCGCTGGCAACAAAATTACCCTGCAGGTCTGGAGGAAGTATGAATCAACCTGAACGTCCGCATCGCCGGAAAAACCCACTGACGGGCCGCTGGGTGCTGGTGTCGCCCCATCGCAATAACAGGCCCTGGCTTGGCGCCACCGAACCAGCCGTGGCCGACACCTTACCAGCGCATGATGCCAGTTGTCCGCTCTGTCCGGGTAATGTCCGCGCCAATGGCGAACAAAATCCGCATTATGCCTATACCCATGTTTTTACCAATGATTTTGGCGCCATACTGCCAGCAAAGGGACCTGCAGCCGACGCTAGCCTACAGACTGACCAGCCCGATCCGCTGTTTCAGAGTCAACTGGCCGATGGCGAATGCCGGGTGATTTGTTTTTCACCCCGGCATGATAAAACCCTGCCGGAGCTGAGCCACCCTGAATTACTGGCCGTGGTGCAATGCTGGCAGCAGCATTATCTGGATTTAGCCAGCCACTACAGCTGTGTACAAGTATTTGAAAATAAAGGGGCCATCATGGGCTGCTCCCAGCCGCATCCGCATGGTCAAATCTGGGCTCATCCTTATTTATCCACTGAAATCGAGCAGGAAGATCAGCAACAACTGACCTACTGGCAGCAACATGGCCGTGCTTTACTGGCAGATTATGTTCAAGCCGAACAGCGCGATGGCCGCCGTCTGGTGTTTGAAAATCAACATTGGTTGGTGGTAGTGCCGTATTGGGCCGCCTGGCCTTTTGAAACCCTGGTCTTGGCCAAGGATGATCTGCAACATCTGGGGCAACTGAATGACAGTCAGGCCAGCGCCCTGGCCGAAGCACTGCAAGTGCTGACCTGTAAATACGACAATATTTTCCAGTGTAGCTTTCCTTACTCCATGGGTTGGCATAATGCGCCGGCCGGTCGGCAACCAATGCCGGTCGCAGACGAAGCACACTGGCGCTTGCATGCGCATTTTTATCCACCGCTATTACGTTCCGCCAGTGTAAAAAAACATATGGTGGGTTATGAAATGCTGGCCGAAAGCCAGCGCGATATCAGCCCGGAAACTGCGGCCGCCATTTTACAAGCCGCTAGCACGACTCACTACAAGCAAGGACTTTCTGATGACCAATGATCAACTGCTGCAACACTTTGCTGCCATGTATCAAGCCAGTGCCAACGGCATTGCCAGCGCGCCGGGCCGGGTCAACCTGATTGGTGAACATACCGATTATAATCAAGGCTTTGTATTGCCTTGTTCACTCAATTTCCGAACCAAGGTGCTGTTTCGCGCCAGAACCGATCGGCAACTGGTGGTGCATTCACTGAATTATCCGGGCGAGCACGATTCTTTTGCACTGGATAAACCGGTGCAAGCAGGCCCATCACAATGGGGCAACTATGTCCGGGCCATGGCTTTTGTGCTGCAACGCGCTGGCCATCAATTACCTGGCGCCGACTTACTGATTTACAGTGACGTGCCACAAGGGGCGGGTTTATCCTCCTCGGCGGCACTGGAAGTGGCGGTCGGTGGCGTGTTTAGTCAGTTAGCCGGCCTGCAATTGAGCCCGGAACAAATCGCCTTATTTGGCCAACAAGCTGAAAATGATTTTATGGACTGTCAATGCGGCATCATGGATCAGATGATTTCAGCCAAAGGCCAACCGGGCCAAGCGCTGATGATTGACTGTCAGGACTTAAGCAGCACGGCAGTGCCAGTGCCAGCCGATCTGGCGCTGGTGATTATTAACTCTAATTACCCGCGTAAACTGGTAGATAGTGAATACAATCAGCGCCGGCAAGACTGCGAACAAGCTGCAGTTAAAATGGCGGTACCAAGTCTGCGTTATGCCACCCTGGCGCAGCTCGATGCTCATCAGTCGGTGTTGACTGAGACTGAATTTAAGCGCGCCCGTCACGTGATCAGCGAAAACAACCGAGTCCTGGCAGCCGTCACCGCCTTACAACAACAGGATATGGCTGCATTACGTCAGTTGATGGCGGCCTCGCACCAATCGCTGCAACAGGATTTCGCCGTGACAGTGCCAGCCACCGACGGTTTGGTTGAAATTTGCCAGACGGCACTGGGTGAGCAAGCAGCAGCCCGCATGACAGGTGGCGGTTTTGGCGGTGCTATTGTTTGTTTATGCCCAACCGACGCCGTTGCCGCTTTGACTGCAGCAGTACAAGCACAGTACCAACCGCGTTTTGGCTTGCAGGCAGATATCTATGTGTGTCAGGCAGGTACAGGGTTAGCCATTGAATTGCTCTGAGCACAGTTGTGAGTTTTGACACGAAGCACCACTGGCGCTACCACTGCAAAGGGCTGGCGCCAGCAACCACAGACCGGACAGAAGTCCGGCGTTACTCGACCAGGGGAGATATCTGATGCCATCAAAAGCACCTTGTTACCTGCGGACACTCACCAGCGCCTTGGCGCTTGCGAGTCTGTCAAGCGCAGCCACCGAAGCGGTGAGCGCCGAACAACTCTATCCAGCATTATCCGCCGAAGTATTGCCGGCGCTATCGGCGCGCGGCAGTTATCCGGTTGGGGTCAGTACCTTGACCATCACCAATCCGGCGCAGTTGGATCTGAATACACAAAGCTTACAGGACAGACAGCTACGGCTGGAAGTCTGGTACCCGGCACGTCAGGCGGCGGCGCTGACCAGCTATCAGAACCAGAGTCGCAGTGGCGTGCCCTTTAGCATCCAGGCCAATGCCAGCCGCGATAGCGCCATCGACCAAAGTAGCAAGTTTCCGTTGGTAGTGCTGTCCCATGGCTACACAGGTTATCGCACCATCATGTTTTACCTTGGCGAACATCTGGCTTCGCACGGTTATATTGTGGCAGCCATCGATCACACCGACTCCACCAACGCCGAAGTGGATATGAAAAAAGCCCCTTTTGCCGGATTTGTCAGCACCTTATTCAATCGCTCCCGCGACCAGCAGTTTGTGTTGTCGCATTTACGCAGCAGCAACACCTTTTTACAGCCACAACTGGATGGTACTAAAGCGGCAGTGATTGGCTATTCGATGGGTGGTTTTGGCGCCGTCAACACAGTCGGCGGTTGTTACGCTTTTTCAGCCGCCAGCACTGCCGCTTTTACCGGCAGCAAAGATGAAAAGCAAATCAATCAGTTGCAACAGTTACTTAATACCTGTGCCGGGGGCCAGGCACCCGCACAGATGAAGGTTGATCCAGCCTGGAAAGCGGCGATTGCGCTGGCGCCCTGGGGCGGGCAGCATCAGCTGTTTGCAGCACCAGCATTACAGCAGATCAAAGTTCCGATGTTATATATTGCTGGCGATCAGGATGATATTTCTGGGTACGACGGTATTCGCTGGTTATTCCAACACAGCGGCAGCAAGGATAAATACCTGCTGACCTATCAGCAGGCGCGTCACAATATTGCGCCACACCCGTCACCACAGGCCGCTAGCAGCAATGAATTGGATCTCGGCCATTATTATGAACCGGCCTGGTCCAACCGCACCCTGAATGAAATCAATAAACATTTTGCGCTGGCGATGTTGGATTGCCATGTCAAAGCGGTCGCCAGTCAGTGCCGTTATCTGCAGTTGCCTGCCAGCCCAACCAGCAAAGATGCCTCTGGCAAAGAGCTTGGTTTTACTGGCTTTGCGCCACGTTATGCCACAGGCTTGTTATGGCAACAAGGCAGTGGTGGTGGCTGACAACCAGGACGCTGCACAGTGGCAATGCGGTTCGGCCAAGCCTTGCACGCCGCTTAACTGATAAATAAATAAGTGACCCGCCTGGGGTTGTGCTGCTAATTGACTGGCAGTCAGCCCCAGGCTGGAACTGGTCACAGCCAGCAAATCTAAGTTGGGGCCGCACAAGGCGACACTGGAAGGCTGCGACACTGGTAGGCTCAATACTAAATCTACCCGACCGTCTGGGGCATAACGCACTACCTGACCGGCGCCCCAATGCGCATTCCATAAATAACCTTGTGCATCAATGGCGGAACCATCTGGGTGGGCATTATCTGGGGTCTGAGCAAACAGCTGAGGTTGACTGATCAGGCCGGTTTCGGGACAGAACTGATATTGCAGGATTTGATGTTTCGGTGAATCAGCATGGAACATCAGGCGTCCGTCCAGACTCCAGCATAAACCATTTGAAATCGTCAGTCCTTGTAACTTTGGAATGGCGCGGCCATTGGCTGCCAATTGATATAAACGGGCACTTTGCCGGGCAAAACGTTCATCTTCCACCATAGTGCCAGCCCAAAACCGGCCTTGCCGATCAACCCGGCCATCGTTAAAACGCAAGCCGCTGTTGGCTGACTCCGGCAACGGTTGATCCAACCACTTTGTCGCGCCGGTTTGAAAGTTATACAAAGCAAAACCACAAGCAAAGGCCACCACCAGTTGATAAGGAGCACCGTCCTGCAAAAAAGCAAAACTGCCAGCCCGCTGTGGTAAAACAAAAGTTTCCACCACCGCCTGGGCAAACTGATAACGCTGTAACAGTGCGCCTTCGATATCAATCCAATACAAAGCTTGCTGCGCCTGATGCCAGAGCACATTTTCGCCTAAAATATTGCCTGCTGGAATGACAGCGAACAGTTCACTGACTTTTACCCTGCTCACACCTGAATCCCTGTTTAGCTGTTGCCGCAGCAGCTTAACAAGAAATAAAGTTATCTTCATGCTTTAATAACGACAAGACGACCAAATCCGCCGCAGACAAGACTACTGACTGGCAGTACGGCGGCACTTTGCCTGATTTTTTTGCAAATTTCAGTTGCCAAGATCGCGCTTTAGCGGCAATCTAGTCATATTTATATGATAAATAACGAAGACAAAAAATGACATCATATCTACTTTCAATTGATCAAGGTACCACCAGCTCCAGGGCTATCCTGTTTTCGCTGGATGGTAAACCGCAGGCCTGTGCCCATGAAGAATTCACTCAGCATTATCCGGATAATGGCTGGGTTGAACATGATCCGGCCGATCTATGGCAGACGGTGTTACGCACTTGCCGCCAGGTCATCGCCCAACAGCAGATCAGCGCTAGTCAAATTGTGGCAATTGGCATTACCAATCAGCGCGAAACCACCTTGGTGTGGGACAGAGCGACCGGAGAACCTCTGTATCAAGCCATTGTCTGGCAGGACAGACGCACCACTGCTTATTGCGAAGCCTTACACAGTGACGCCGTCAGTCAATTGATCGCCGATAAAACCGGTTTATTGCTGGATCCGTATTTTTCCGCCAGCAAAATTGGCTGGATCCTCGATCACGTGCCCGGCGCCCGCGAGCGCGCCAATCGTGGTGAACTGGCCTTTGGCACTGTCGATTGTTATTTATTGTGGCAGTTGACGGGGGGTCAGGTGCATCGTACGGATGCCACCAATGCTTCCCGTACCATGTTGTTTAACATCCACCAGCAATGCTGGGATGAAGAACTGCTGCAGTTATTTAATATTCCGGCCGCCTTGTTGCCAGAGGTGATGGATAGTGCCGCTGATTTTGGCCATTGCTTGCCAACATGGTTCGGTGCCGCCATCCCGGTATGCGGTATTGCCGGTGATCAACAAGCTGCCTTATTTGGCCATGCCTGTTTTGAACAAGGCATGGCAAAAAGCACTTATGGCACTGGCTGTTTTCTGATGCTGAACACCGGTGATACGGCGCTAAAATCTAATAATAGATTGTTGACCACTGTAGCTTACCGGCTGAATGGCAAAGTCACTTATGCCATCGAAGGCAGTATTTTTATGGCGGGCGCTACCATGCAATGGATTGTCGAAGGGCTGAAATTGCTGCGCCATGCCGGCGAAAGTGAAGCCATGGTACAGGATGTACCACTGGATCATGGTGTATTTTTGGTGCCATCCTTCACCGGCTTGGGGGCGCCATATTGGGACCCTAATGCCCGGGGTGCTATTCTTGGCTTAACGCGCGATTCTGGCATCAGTACGATAGTGGCGGCGGCACTGCAGTCGGTCGGTTATCAAACCAAAGATTTGCAAAAAGCGATGGAACGCGACGGACTCAGACCGAAAGTGCTCAGGGTCGATGGCGGTATGGTGAAAAACAACTGGGTGCTGAGTTTTCTGGCCGATATTCTTGGCGCTGTGGTCGAGCGGCCGCAAATTATCGAGACGACCGCACTTGGGGTGGCCTATTTAGCCGGATTACAAGCAGGTGTTTTTGCTTCAACTGCTGAATTGGCCACCCTTTGGCACTGCGAACGGCGTTTTGAACCTGGCATCAGTGTTGAGCAACGTAATTTGTTATACGCTAAGTGGCAGCATGCGGTGGCCCAGGTTCGACTGTAACGGGACGAACCAGAAGCAGTCGCACGTTGCACGCCGCACGTTGCACGCCGCACCAAATGGAGCAGCCGCCCCCCCTGCAGTTGTCGAATTGCGGCAGGAGCTTGGCTGGTCGTCAGCACGTGGCAAAGCGTCGAAAAATCTCACTGTTCAGACCATTTGCCGCTTGTTTTTTGTCAGATTGAACCATTATCATGAGATATATATTATTTGTATGATAAATAAGGTGAGGCAGATGAGCGCGACAGAAACAGACATTGATCTGCTGGTGATCGGGGGAGGCATCAATGGCACCGGTATTGCAGCCGATGCTGCGGGTCGGGGCTTAACCGTCTGGTTATGTGAGCAGCAGGATCTGGCTGCCGCCACTTCGTCCAATAGCAGTAAACTGATCCACGGTGGTTTACGCTATCTGGAACATTATGAATTCCGCTTAGTGCGGGAAGCGTTGGCTGAGCGCGAAGTACTGTTAAAAAATGCGCCTCACATCATGTGGCCATTAGTGTTTCGTTTGCCACATCAGCCACATTTAAGGCCTGCCTGGCTTATCCGGCTGGGGTTGTTTTTATACGATAACCTGGCCAAACGGCTGACCTTACCGGCTTCGCGTGGCATCCGCTTTGGCGCTGATAGTCCGTTACAAGGGCAAATCAGCCGTGGTTTTGAGTATGCAGATGGTTGGGTCGATGATGCCAGATTGGTCGTACTAAATGCCGTCGCCGCCCAGGAACATGGCGCCAGTATTCTTACCCGAACCCGTTGCATTGCCGCGCGCCGGCTGCAGGATCACTGGCAGGTCACGCTGCAACCACTCACCGCCAGCGGCGAAGCAACCGCAGCCACCATCAGTTTGAAAACCAAAGCTATCGTTAATGCGGGCGGCCCTTGGGTGGCGCAATTATTTAGCGATGCCCTGACGGAAAAAACCCCGCAACAGATCCGGCTGGTGAAAGGTAGTCATATTGTAGTGCCAAAACTGCATGATCAGCCGCATGCTTACATGCTGCAAAATGTCGATCAACGTATTATTTTTGTCATCCCCTACGAGCAGGACTTTTCCCTGATTGGCACCACAGATGTAGAATATGAAGGCGATCCGGCCGCTGTCGCCATCAGCCAAGCTGAAATTGAGTATTTGCTGCAGATCAGCAACAGTTATTTTAAGCGTCAGTTGAGCAGTGCCGATATAGTGCATAGTTTTTCCGGCGTCAGACCCTTGCTGGATGATGAATCCGTCAATGCCCAGGCGGTGACCCGTGATTACAAACTGGAGCTCAGCGTCGTCGCCGACCAACTGCCACTGCTATCAGTATTTGGTGGCAAAATTACCACCTATCGTAAACTGGCTGAAGCAGCCGTTGATCGGTTAGCGCCTTATTTCCCAACGATGACAGCGCGCTGGACCGCAGATACGCCACTGCCTGGCGGTGACTTCGCCGACCGCGACAGCCTGGCGCAACAACTGCAGTTGCAATATCCCTGGCTGCCGCTCGCAGTGCAGCAAAGATACCTGCGCAGTTACGGCAGCCGCAGCCATCTTTTGTTATTAAAGGCGGCCAGTATCGCTGATTTAGGTGAGCATTTTGGTGCTGGTTTATATCAAGCCGAAGTGGATTATCTGTGTCAGCACGAATGGGCGGTGCTGGCCGACGATATTTTGTGGCGACGCACTAAACTGGGCTTACAGCTCGATCCAGCTCAGCAGCAACGGCTGCAACAATATCTGCAAAGCAGGACAGCGCAGTTGCAGCCAGACCGGCAGTTGGCTTCAGCGCTGACCGCCAGCTCGCTTTGACCGGCACAGTGTCAGTCAAAGCTTTTGACAGAGGAAATCAGGCGCTGCGGTGAGGCATCAAACTTGCAGCAAACCCTGTGCGATGGCCAGCAGCGCTCCATGCAGCGGATTAATCCGGCATCAGCTGTTGGGCCAGCGCCACTCTGGCAAAACCCGCTAAAGTGGCGGCGGTCACATCAATCGACACCGTATCAATCGCCATACTGGTCAGCGCCTGGCTAAAACACTGCCGCAGCATTGGATTACCAATCAACACCACTTCGGCCGGAAATTGCCATTCCACCGCCTGCATCGCCGCTTTGATATCACTGCCAATCAGCAATCCGGATAAATAAGCCCGGCCTTCAGTGGCCGAGTCGCCAGCAAATAACTGGCGTGACCTGACACTAAACAAGCTATGTAATAAATCTGGTTGTTGCTGGTGCAGACTGTGGGCAGCACCAGTGGCAAAACTACGCCAGCAAAACGGCTCAGTTGGCGCTAGTTTCGGTAATAACACGCTCTGATGACACAATAAATCAAACAATTCACCGGTCAGCGCAGTTTTAAAATATTCAATCACGCCATCTCTAAGTAATACCCACTTGGTATGGGTGCCGGGTAAACATAATAAATGTTCGCCCTGCTCGTATTCAGGATACATCTGGCATAAACCGAGAATTTGTAATTCTTCACCGCGCATGGCATCAAATTGCTGACTTGGTAAACGGCAACTTAAGCCTGGCATGATACTGATTTGATAATGATCACAAACTAATGACTGTGGATGCTGCAGGATTTGTTCCGGCCGGATTGGGCAAGCCAGATAAGCAGTTTCCAACCAACCAATACTGGAACCTATTTGGCCCGCCAGATAGACCGGCAACTGGCCATATTGCGCCAGCCAGGGAGCAATCAAGGTCAACAAGGTCGATTTAAAATCCGTTTGGACTTTTTTCACCCCAGGCCCGGTCAAACTGCCCAGTACCGTCACTTCACCGTTGCGGCTGAGTTGACAACAATAAGCCCGCAGATGACTGGTGCCCCAATCGACCGCGATATAACAGCACAAGGCCGGCTCCGGCTGGCGCAATCAGACTCTCCCGCCGTCAATACGAATGGCCTGGCCAGTGATCAAGGCACTTTGGTCAGAGGCTAAAAACAGCGCCAAATTTGCCACATCCTGCGGCTTGATAAATTGTTTTAAGGCTGCAGCCGCCAGCCATTTTTCCTGTTCATCCGGCGTAAACCAACTGGCCAGTTGCCGTTCAGTCGCAACCCAGCCCGGTATAATGGCATTGACCCGGATACCATCCACGCCAAAGTCTTTTGCCAGCGCTTTAGTCAGGCCAATCAAGCCGGCTTTGGCAGTGACATAACCGGCCATCTCCGGTTGACCTGACAAAGCATTAATGGAACTGAAATTAATAATGCAACCTTGCTGCTGCCGGCGCATCAGCAAAAAAGCGCTTTGGGCGGCAAAAAAGGCCGGATCCAGATTGACCTGCATACATTGTTGCCAGTCACGCACTGACACCTCAGTGCTGGGCTGGCGCTTGTCATTGGCAACATTATTAATCAGCACATCCAGCCCACCCAGGGCCGCTGCGGCATCTTGCAAGGCCTGCTGCAACAGGCTTGGGTTGGTGACATCAACAGCTCTAAACCACAACGGCTGTGCACATTGCGCTTGCAATACTGCTGCGGCCTCAGTATCAATATCAATAAAAGCCACTTTTGCCTGCTGGGCGGCAAAACTACGCACCATGGCAGCACCAATACCAGTGGCTCCACCGGTAATAAACACAACTTTCTGTTTCAGGCTGGGATAGAACGTGGTTGCAGTCACCTGAATGTCTCCGGTTTTATCTGATTTAATCATTGTGCCTATACAAAGGAATCGAAAATACAACAACGATGAAAATGAAAAATATGTTTTAAAAATAATAAATTGACTGCAGTAACAATAAAAAGAATGGGTAAAAAGCCAACAGTCAGAAAAAGTTATATCATATCTGTAGGTATTTTAATATGATATATTATGTTAATGAAAATTCAGGGATAGCTGCAGATGAAGACTGAACCAAGACAGAATTTAACCCACCAACTGACGCATGATTTAGGTTTAGCCATTGTGCAGGGGGTTTATCCAATTGGCACAGGCTTACCTTCTGAAGCCGATCTTTGTATTGAATATGATGTCAGTCGCAGCTCAACCCGTGAAGCGGTGAAAATGTTATCAGCCAAAGGGCTGATTTCATCCAGGCCGAAACAAGGGATCCGGGTCTTACCAGAAAGCAGCTGGAATATGTTTGATACCGATGTCTTAAAGTGGATCCTTAGCAGCAAACCTTCGCTGGCATTATTAAAAGAATTTACCCAGGTGCGGGTCGCGCTGGAACCGCAAGCGGCCGCGCTGGCTTCAGTCACTGCCACTTACCAACAATTGGAAACCATTGAAAAAGCACTGGCACGGATGGTAGAAGCCGAACAAGGCCTGGATGATCCGCTGGAAGCTGATATCGCTTTTCATACCAGTATTCTGGCGGCCAGCAATAACAGATTTTTTCTGCAACTGACTGAATTTATTAGTACCGCGCTGCGGGTTAGTATTCGTTATACCAATAGGATCAAAGGCGTTCCTGGCGCGGACGTGCAAAAACACGCGGAAATTCTGCACACCATCAAATCACGCAATCCGGATCGGGCGAAAAAAGCCGTCGAAACCATTCTGGACGAAGCGTTAGAACTGATTGAATCGAAACTAGAATAACCAGACTGAACTGGGGTGAACGAACCGTCAGCTATAGTGGCTATAGTGCTCACGGTTCGTGCTGATGGCAGTGTGTTACACCGCCAGCAATTCAAACACCAATGAGGTTTGTGGATGCGTAATCGGCATTTGCAAGCCAAACTGCATCAGGGCCTCCCCGGTCACCACAGCCCCTTCAATCTGACTGAGCACTGAAGCTGAATATTCTTTCAGCTGCAACGGCCATACCAGGCTGATCCGATACGATTGTTGCGGCGATAAGCCAACAAATCGATATCTGGGCGGCATAGTGCGGGCGGTTTCTGTGATGCTGTTATAGCTAAACAGCGCTTTGTGCTTTTCAGGCGCCACCAAGCCAAAATTCAAGCTATAACCATCTGGATCTAACCGGTACAAATCGGCATTGTGAATAAATTCACGTTGTGATTTATGCAAAGCAATGGCGGCAGTTAAGGCCTGTGTCTCAGCAGCGGTTAATTCGCGCGGGTCCATTTCTATGCCCATATGGCCAAACATGGCGACGGCGGCGCGCATTTCTAAACTGACCCGACGGCCGGTAATATGACAATCACGTGGCCCGACATGAGCGCCCATCACATCCGATGGGAAAAAGAACGAGCAGCCACGCTGGATTTGCAACCTATCCAGCGCATCGTTCGAGTCCGAGGTCCAGACCCGATCGGTATGCGCCAGCGCGCCATAGTCCACTCTGGCACCGCCGGAGGAGCAGCTTTCAATTTCCAAACCCGGATGGGCGGCTTTGAGTTTATCCACCAGCGCATACCAGGCCAGCGTTTGCTGGTGTACTGCCGGTTGGCCGACACCGTTACCCGGATGGTTCAGATCACGATTGATGTCCCATTTGATATAAACAATCTGTGGGTACTGCCGCAAAATGGCATCAATAGCCGCAAACAAATATTGGCTGACTTCAGGCCGGCTTAAATCCAGCACCAATTGATTGCGAAATCTTAGTTGCTGATTATTGGCAGTACTGAGCACCCAATCCGGGTGGGCTCGGTACAGATCACTATCCGGATTAACCATTTCCGGTTCAAACCAGAGGCCAAACTCCATCCCTAGCGCATTGACATGGCTGATCAGCGGCGTCAAACCCTCAGGATAAATAGCGCTATCGACAGTCCAGTCACCCAGACCGGCAAAATCGCCGCGCCGGCCTTTGAACCAGCCATCATCCAGCACAAAACGTTCGACGCCAAGCGCTGCCACTGAGTCCGCCAATTGCTTTAAGGTGTCGACATCATGGTTAAAATAAATACCTTCCCAGGTGTTGTAATGCACAGGCCGTGGTTTTTGCCGCTGCGCCTTGCTTAACAACTGTTGCCGGACAAAGCGGTGGAAATTACGCGACAAGGCACTAAAACCATCCGCCGCAAAGGATGCATATAAAGTTGGACTCTGGTAACTTTCACCCGGCTGCAATGCCAGCTCGCCAGGCAACAACAGTTCACCCATTTGCAGATAACTGCGGCCATCCGCCAGTAATTCCAGCCGGGTGCGGTGATTACCGGACCAACCTAAATGAAAGCCATAACACTCGCCTTGCTGCTCACCTGTGTGCGAACTGTGCAGTAACACCGCCGGGAAATTATCATGCGAGGTTTTGCCTTTGCGGTTTTCACGCAAAAAACTGCCAAGGAATAAATCAATCTCACGGCGTTGGAATTCATTAGACCAACGACCTTCAAAACTGGTTAACTGAGTTAGATGATCTGGTAATTGCAGTGTGGGGGCGGCACACCAATGTACCTGCACTGTGTTGGCAGACAAATTACGCACCGCGGTCCAGGCGGCTAACACATTGGTCACCGGATCTAGCGTTAAATGATGCGTCAGTTCAATGCCACGCAGGCTGTCAAGACTGACAAATTCGACACTGTGCTCAGCTAACCGGCGCACCTCAGTCAACTGCGGCCCCACTGACCAGGCGAACTGTTGATCGGATAGTTCCAGACCTGGCGCACCGGTAAAACCTTCCGCATTGAGCGGTGATAATGATACGGGCGCTTCAAACACCGGTGAACATTTTGCTTCCTGCCGACTGGCCAACCTTGCCAGCATCTCGCCTTGCGTCTGTGCAGACAAGCGGGCACCAAAATACAACAGCGCAGGCGTGCGCTGCCGGCAATCGAGCAATAAAGTTAACTTGGCACTGTGTAAACTAATAAAAGCGTCAGGACTCGTCATGCAGCAACATCTCCACGGCAACCGCCGTCAGTAAATTTTTGGCCAGCCACAGTTCAAAACTCATTTCAGGCCAGCCACCTTTTAAAATTCCATTCAGGCCCGCCACTTTTTAGCAATAATTGATGGCTGTCCTGCATCTCCAATAATTGATGGCTGTCCTGCATCTCCACGGCAACGCAATTTGTGGTGAAAGCTGTAGTGACTACACAGCCATAGCATTAGACAGCCATCACAAATAATAATAGTATATATCATACAAATTAGCGTTGCGTCCAGCCGGTCTGGTTGGAGCGTCATTCACCGCCGTTCAGCAGATCGTTGGCGGCAACAAGGAGCAAAACATGTTAGGTGTATGTTATTACCCAGAACACTGGCCGGAAGCAATGTGGGCGACTGATGCCAAAGAAATGGCCGAACTTGGGCTGAAATATGTCCGGATCGGCGAGTTCGCCTGGTCGCGGTTAGAATCTGCTCCTGGCGTTTTTCACTTTGACTGGCTGGACCGTGCCATCCAAACGTTGGCCGATGCGGGTTTACAGGTGATCATGTGCACCCCAACGGCCACCCCCCCGAAGTGGTTGATTGATTTATATCCGGATATCCTGCCAGTGGATATTAAAACCGGTCACAGCCGTGGCTTTGGCTCACGGCGGCATTATGATTTTTCCAGTGAAAACTATCGTCGCGAAGCGATGCGGATCTCTCAGGTGCTGGCGCAGCGTTATGGAACCAATCCGGCCATTTGTGGCTGGCAGACTGACAATGAAATTGCTTGCCATGACACTACCCACAGCGGTTCCCGCAATGCTAGAGCGGCCTTCCAACACTGGTGCCAACAGACTTATGGTGATATCGACACCCTAAACACAGCTTGGGGCAATGTGTTTTGGTCAATGGAATATCAGAACTTCAGCCAAATCGAATTACCGATCCTGGCCGTGACTGAAACCAGTCCATCACATCAATTGGCTTACCGGCGTTTCAGCTCGGATCAAGTGGTGAAGTTTCACGATGAAATGGTCGCGATTTTGCGCCAATATGCGCCGGGTCAATTTATCACCCACAACTTTATTCCAATGCACGATACCCAGACTGACAATTTCGCGCTGGCAAAAAACCTTGATTTTGTCAGTTATGACAACTATCCGCTGGGCCGCACCGATCTGTTTTTTGCCAATGCACCAGCCAACGAATTTAAACGTTTTATGCGAACCGGCCATCCTGACTTTTCCAGTTACGCTTTTGACCAAAGCCGTGGCATCAGTCAAAGCGGTTTTTGGGTGATGGAGCAACAACCAGGCCCGGTGAACTGGGCCCGGCATAACCCCAGACCAGAAGCGGGCATGGTACGGCTCTGGACCTGGCAAGCTTTCGCCCATGGCGCTGATACCGTCTGTTATTTCCGTTGGCGTCAGGTGCCTTTTGCCCAGGAGCAAATGCACGCAGGCATTAAACGCAACGACAACTCGCCAGCCAGTGCTTATGCCGAGATTGCCAGAGTGCGCGACGAATTAGCCTTAGTCGCTGATTTAGCAGACCAACAAGTCCAGGCCAAAGTCGCGATTGTGATGACCACGGAAAATCAGTGGGTGACCGAAATTGAACGTCAGGGCGATAGCTTTAATCAGCACAGAGTCGAATTTAACTGGTATAGCGCGCTGCGTCAGTTAGGTCTGGCAGTTGATTTTATTTCGCCGGACAGTGAGTTAACCGGCTATCAGTTGGTGGTCGCGCCTTGTTTACCTATTATTAGTCAGGCCTTTATCGATCGTTGCAAAGCCAGTCAGGCGCTGCTGGTATTTGGACCGCGGTCAGGGGCAAAAACCGCCGAGCTCACACTGGTGCCACAACTAGGTCCGGGCTTGTTACAACAATTAATCCCGGTCAAAGTGCTCAGTACCGAAACCATCAGACCGGATTGTTACGAAAGCCTGCACTTTACCGAGACCAGCGCTGCTGCCGTCCAGTACCAAAGTACCAGTTGGCGCGAAGAGTTAGCAGTCCCAGCGGATGTGACAGTCCTGGCACGTTATCATGATCAAACACCGGCCGTAGTGCAGCATGGTAACTGCTGTTACGTCGCGACTTTAACCTGTCAGGCGTTCCTGCAAGACCTTTTTGCCAAGCTCGCCGCTGCACAGCACATTCCGCTGTTGCGCCTGAACGATGACCTGCGTGTGGTGCAACGGGGCTCGCTGCAATTTGTCTTTAACTATGGCAGCAGCAGCCATAGCTTCGACGCCCCGGCAGGTGCCAGCTTCCTGATTGGTAGCAGCCAGCTCGCGCCATTTGATGTGGCCGTATTGCAACTCGCCACCACTCATGGCTGATTGCGTCGGGACAGGTAGCCTGTACCAGCCAGCCTGTACCAGCCAGCCTGCACCAGGCTGCCTGTCCCGAGCAGTAAGTGACAGCGATAAAAAAAGCCGCATTTGCGGCTTTTTTATCAGTGTCTCAGCATTGCTTTCGCGAAGCGGTTCAGCGACCTTCCGGCAATGGTTCCAACTTCCCTGACCAGGCGGTCTGCTTGCCAAAAACAAACTTATTGAGCAATAAGGCAAAGGCCACACAGCTGAACAAGGTTATCGGCATCAGATGGATATAATGCCAGCTGGAATAGAAAGGAGAAAAACTGAAAGTCAGTGAACCATACAGCAAGACCCCAAACAACACCGCGGCAATCGCAGCTCTGGCATCGACATTTTTAAACAATAAACCGACAATAAAAATCGACAGGATTGGCATGCTGAGCAGACCATTCAGTTGCTGCAATAAGTTAATAATACTGTCGGCTTGTTGATAGACCGGCACCAGGATCAGCGTCAATAACGTCAGCGCCATAGTGACAAAACCACTGAGTTTAATCACATCCGGGTTTTTCTTGACATAAGCTTCGTGAATATCACAAACATACAAAGCCGTGGCAGAATTCAGCAAGCTGTTGTAAGTCGACAACACAGCAGCCGCCATTGCCGCCGCAAAAATGCCACTGAGCCAGCTCGGCAACAAGTCAGACACAATCCGACCATAAGCTGTGTCACCAATATCACCATATAATTTGTAAGACACGATGCCAGGCACCACGACAATAGCCGGCACTATCACAATGCGGATAATAGCCGCCGCATATACGCCCTTCTGCGCTTCTTTTACACTGGGTGCTGCCATCGCCCGCTGGGTGATCGTCTGGTTGGTGCCCCAATAATACATCTGAATAAAAATCATCCCGGTCAATAGCGTAGGCCAAGGCAAGGGGGAGTTTTCATCGCCAATCAGTGTCAAACGCTCAGCCGGGATGCCAGAGAAATCAAAGTTAATCGCCACCAGCGCCAGGATCACCACCAGCACCGCCATACCAAGCACCAGCACACCATTGTAAGTGTCCGAGACCGCCACCGCCCGCAAACCGCCAAAAAAGGCGTAAACAGCGCCTACCAAAGCAAAAATCGTGGCGATATAGATCAGCGGAATATCCACTTTAAACATGGTTTGCATCAATAAGGCGCCGGAATAAATCACCGCTGGCATATAAATCAGCGCATTGCCGAGGAAAAACAAACCGCCAATCACAGCGCGGATATGTTTGTTGTGATAGCGTTTTTCCAATAATTCAGTGGTGGTGGTGCAGTTGTAGCGGTAGTACACCGGAATAAACACTTTCGCCAGAATAATCAGCCCCAGCACGGCGGCCAGTTCCCACCATACTAACAAGGCCATCTGGTTGCCGTTCATGCCCACCAGTTGATCGGTACTTAAATTAGTTAAGGTGATAGAGCCTGCGACAAAAATCCAGCTCAAGCCGCTGCCTGCCAAAAAATACTCTTTGTTCTGGCTCTGTTGCTGCCGATTCTGGCCGCGACATTTTAAATAGGTTAACAAGCCGATCAGGGCCGTCACCAACGTAAATACAATAAATTGGAGCTGATTGTCGGACATAACAAAAATAACCTCTGGAAAATTTGCAAAAAACTGCGGCTAATAACTCAGCCAGCTGTGACAGACCGGCTAAGCTCCAACCGGACGGTTTTCACAGCTGGTAACTCAGGCCGCTGGTTATGCCGGCGGATCAACGCATTTAACTGATAAATCGACATCAAGATGCCATGTAATAACGCCAGATAACCTTGTTGCTGCAATTGAGCCAACTGCGCTGCGCTCAGGCTAGCTAGCTTGTCTTCATCCACAGTGGCCAGGCCCTGAATGGTTTGTAGACTGCCATCCTGCATCTGCAGCACCAAATCGACCGCTTTAAGTAATTGCCACTGTACCAGGGTGCGGCAAAACTGATAGGTCAGAAAATCCTGCTCGACATCCGCCTCCAGCAAAGCGCGCTGTCGGCTCAGATACAAAGTAGGTTGCCCCCTGCTGTCAAATAATGCTTCACCTAAAGTCGGGTTTGGTGCTGTCGCTGTTGAAGTCGCGGCCGTGGCAGCTGTGCTCTGCAGCGCAGTCAAATCAATCCCCAGCCGTGACGTTGCTGCATCTGGGCCACCCAGTAAAAATAATGGATAGGTCTGTAAACACATCGGTTGGTACAGCGCTTGCCACTGGGCCTGCTGCACCCACAGATTTTGGCCTGGCACAAAACTACATAAAGCTGAGATCAGGTATTGTCCATTGCTGGCGCGGCTGAAAAAAACCGGTAAATCGCACAGCACCCGACCAATTTCATGCGCCCGCAGATTCAGTAAATGCTGCCGGGCCGCGTAATGCCCAGCCGCAGCAGTTGGCACAAGCAACTGCTGCATGCTGGTTGGGTTTAATTCGGTGATTTGCATGCTTAACCTCGGGTTCCGGCCAGCCACTGCTCGATATAAGCGCGGTGCGGCGGTAAACTTTGTAACAGTTGCGTCGTCAGTTGTTGATTCCGGCGCAGAATTTGGCTGGCTTGCTGCTGTTGTTGGTATAAATAGGATTGCGGGGCAAAATCTGGTTTAAAACCCATGCCATACAACACATATTGATAACTGGCGGCCGGGAACAACTCTAGTGCACTGGGAAAGTCTGCGATCACCGGACCGCGATGACGCCACAAGGCCAAATCTTCTTGCAAAGATTGTGGCCAACTCGCCACATCAAGATGCGCTTGCCAATAGGGTTCTGGCCGCTGGGTCAACATATAGTGTAATTTCAGAAAATCTAAAATACGTTGCCAGCGATAGTCCATTTGTTGATTAAACCTATTGGCCACCAACGGCATCAGACTGCGATCGGCTGGCAGATTGTCGGCCACAAAACGAGCCGAAATCTCCACCAGCATAATAGCAGTGGCTTCCAGCGGTTCGACAAAGCCAGCGGACATGCCAATGGCCACACAATTGTGTTGCCAGAATTTTTGCCGGTAACCACTCTGATAACTAATTTTACGGGCACTGATGCCTTCCGCTGCCGGACCAAGATAACGGCGTAAATTGTGCTCAGCTTCGTCATCACTGAGAAAACGACTGGCGTAGACATGACCGACACCACGACGATGCGTCAGGCCAATATCCCAAATCCAGCCCGCATTTTGCGCTGTGGCAATGGTATGACAAGCCACTGGAGCGTCTGGCGTTGGATAAGGCACTTGCATCGCCAGCGCGCTGTCGTTAAACAGCAAATGATCCACGGCCTGAAACGGCACCTGTAATGCCTGCCCCAGTAACAACGAGGTAAAACCGCTGCAATCAATGTATAAATCGGCCGTCAGCGGAGTGCTGTGTCCGGACAGTTGCAAACCGGCAATGCTGCCATCGGCAGCCAGCATCACCTGTTGCACTGTGGCAACCAGGTGTTGTACACCTAACTTGGTTTTGCAATGTTGCTTCAGGACATCGGCAAAGGCGCCGGCATCCAAATGGTAAGCATAATTGCATTGCCCCTGATATTCGCTATCGGCCAAGGTGCGGGGCGCCAGTCCGGCTTCACAAATTTGCTGCTGAAAATTGCTGCGCTGCGCATACTGACTGATATCGTCGACATATGGCGCTAAATCTAACCGGCCGTAGCCGAGTGGCAAGGTAAAAGGGTGATAATAAAAATCGCCGTTGCCATGCACCCAATCGACAAACTTGCCGCCTTGTTTAAACACGGCATGACAAGCACTGAACAGATCCCGCTCTTTTAAACCAATTTGTTGGAGGGTGTTTTTCATCGTCGGCCAGGTACCTTCACCGACGCCAACACTGGGGATATCGGCTGACTCGACCAGAATGACCCTCAGCCCGTCTGGTTGCTGGCTCTGATGTTGTGCTGCAATCACAGCCGCCGATAACCAGCCAGCAGTGCCGCCGCCCACAATGACCACTGTTTTCACTGCCTGTGTCATGGTTCTGCTCACTGTAAAGTAAAAAGTTGCTGCTAGAAGGTAACACTTCAGCCTTGCTGACAACAGAGTTGTTGCAACGGTTCCGGATGTTGTCTCTGCATGCAATGATGCAAAGCCGCAGCAAAGTGAAGTGTTGTCGTCATCAGGCTTGCAAAGGCAAGCCTGACCCTGCTGGCGCAGCATTATCTCTGCGCCACCACTGTCTTCATCGCTTAGAATGAACCACGCACACCAACTGCGTAACGAGAACCGTTATCTTCAATCGAATAGATCTGATTGCCAAAGCGACCGGTTTGCACCAGTTCTTCTTCAGTAATATTGATACCTTCAATGAAGATGGTCAGGTAGTCGTTATAGTCATAACTGGCGCTGATATCCCACTGACCAAAGGTCTTGGTATTAATCGGCTCGCCGTTAAAACCATTATCCAGTGCACGCAGGAAACCTTCTCTGTTGTTAAAGGCAATCCGGGCCTGCCACACATCCTGTTCATAGAACAGCACCAGGTTTTGTGAATCACCTAAGCCTTCCAGTGCAAAACTCTGGGTGCTGTCTGCAGTCACCTTCATATCGCTGTCAACCACAGTCGCATTGGCGGTCACACCAAAACCGTTGTCAAACATATGGGTTAACGCTACTTCGTAACCTGTGATGCGGGCAGTTTCACCATTTTGTGGCCGGCTGACAGTAAACACTTCTGAACTACCATTCAGCTCATTGGTGGTACCGACCACCGGGCTGGCACAGAGCGCCGAGTTAGTCAGACTACAATTAAAGGCAGGGCCAGTTCTGTCCGTCATGTTATAGGTTTCGTTACCCGTCAGCGTGAGAATAAAATCTTCCACTTCTTTATTAAACACGGCGAAACTGAACAAGTTGGCATCGTTGTAATACCATTCGTAGGATAAATCCCAGTTTTGCGCCTGGAATGGCTTCAACTCTGGATTACCGCCGCTGGCACTGAGGTTTTGCCGGCGCGGTTCGTTAAAGGTAGTGGCTGGCGACATCTGTGACATGGTCGGGCGCGTGATCGTATCGTAACTGGCAAAACGCAATACCATATCATCAGCAATACCCAGTTTGATATTCAGTGTGGGTAACAGATTGGCATAGCTGGTGCCTTTGGTAATATCTGTCGCCGGACCATAGACCCTGGCGAATAAAGTTGCATCCGTGGTTGGGATCAAGTCAGTGAGAAAACTCTGCACTGCGGCTACCGCAACATCTGTGGTGGCATAACGCGCACCAAGATTAACCGTCAATGGCATATCGGCCAGGTCATATTGCAAAGTGAAGTCCATATACAGACTGGTGATGTCTTCATTGATGGTGTAACGGTTATTACGCAGCGTCGGGTTAATGGCAAAGCCATTATCGGCCAGATATTTCACCATCAAATCGCCATCATAAGAATAAAAGGTATCAATCAGGCCTGGGAAAAAGTTTTTGGCAGTAAATGGTTGGAAGTTAATCGCATCCAGTGGTGCAGCAACACCGTAACCACAGAAAGTACAAGGCGAGTCATATTTCTGAAAGCTGGATTTTTCCCGTTCCTGCCGGTAAATACCAAAGTTGGCTTTTTCAAACACGTTATGATCAGGCAGATATTCAAAGTCGGCTTTGAATTCATTAATTTCATCTAAATTACTGAACTGATTACCTTTTTCGTTGACGTGCATCCGGGCGCGGTTGGCGTCTGGCAAGGAACCACCAACAAATCCATCATGGGCAACAGTTGGAATAGCCCCTGTGGCATCAAAGGTATAGTTGTTGATCATCCCCACCACGTTAAAGCGGTCACGGCCAGCGCGGTCATTTTCGGCAGAGGTGGTCGACACATCAAATTCAGCTTTTAACTTGTCATTGATTTTCCATTCCACGTTCAGGCCAAAGGCATCATTGCTGATATCGCGCGAATTGCGGGTATGAGACACGAAGTCTGTCGCTGGATTACCACTGCCTTGATGCAAGCCAATTTCTTGGGTGAACTTTAATAAAGTGCCGGTTGCCGGGTCAATCTGACCACTGCCAACCCGGTCCGACTCAAACCAGGACGCTAAATCTGTCACTTGAGAGTCGACTTCAAATTTCGAAACTAAACCATCCAGTGTAATGGTGACATCTTCTGACGGCGCATACTGTAATACCAGGCTGGCATTGGTGCGATCACGCTCTTGTTGATCGATGATCTGATCCCAGTTGCGCGGAATATAAGCATTGCTGAACAACACGCCATCACGGGCGTTAGAAACGGTTTGACCACCCATCCAGCCGGCAGTGGCGATTTGGTTAATTTGAACCTTGCGTTGCTGATGGCTGACTGCCAGCAATACGCCGAAGGTATCATCGTTAAAGGTGTTGCTGACTAACAAAGATGCGGCCGGAGAAATTTCTTCGGACAAACTTTCGTACATGCCTTTGACAGAACCGACTATGCGTAAATCATCAAAATCAAAAGGCCGGGCTGTGGTGACGTTGACAGTACCGCCGATACCACCTTCCTGCAGTTTTGAAGAGGTCGATTTAAACACTTCTGCGCCAGTGATTTGATCCGCCGCCAACACATCGAAGTTAAATTCACGGCCAGAACTTTCAGTCGCAAACTGACGGCCGTTGACCAGTACAGTGTTAAATTGCGGGCCAAAACCACGGATAGTCACAGCTTGACCTTCACCACCACTCCGGTCGATCGATACACCGGTGATGCGCTGCAGTGATTCAGCGACGTTTAAATCCGGAAACTTACCCAGATCTTCGGCATTGATCCCATCAGAGACCATAGAAGAGTTCTTTTTTCCTTCCATGGCAGATTTTAAGCTGCTGCGGATACCACGAACTGCGATCACTTCGATTTGTGGTTCAGCGGCTTGCTGGGCTGCGGTCTGGACCTGCTGCGGCAAATCCTCTGCCACCGCACTACCTGTCGCCAGCACAGCGGCGACCGCCAGGCTAAGCGCACTACGTTTGGCGAAGGTTTGGCGCTCATTCCAACTGAAAGTTACACTCTTTGTTTTTGTCATCTTACAACACCCCTGTCTTTGTTGTTTTATTGCCATTGCTTTTTATTAAGCTTATTTATCTTATAAATACTTCAATTATGACTAAAGTTCAACCTTTTTAGCCGCACCAAGCTCAAACAATGTTGAAAAAAGCAGCATGTTGTCACCACAGCCAAATGAGACACACCACAATTGAGGACATCCACCAAAGCTGTCGCTTAAACATGAACATCAAACCAACTGAAACTGACCTTGACTGATAACTTTAATTGGTGGATGTCCTGAAATGCTCATCCTTTGCCCTTGGCAGGGAAACCTACATCTTATTGAATTTATAAATTATTTTATGCTTGTATAGCTGCCCTTGACCCAACACCACAGAAGGAAATCCGGACTGGTTTGGCGCATCAGGCCAATACTGAGCTTCAAGACATAAAGCCTGACGCCGCTGGTGAGGCGCAGCCAGAAAGTTTCCGCTATAAAATTGCAAGCCAGGTAACGTACTGAAGACCTCTAATTGCACGCCGCTGGCTGGGGAAAATAATCTGGCCATCAAGCGGGCATCACTATCAACCTTTGTCCAAAGATCATCGCCACGAACAAAACAATGATCAAAGCCGGACGCCTGCAATAATTGCGGATCTGGTTGCTGCAGAGCCTCAGCCAGCAATCTTGGCTGGCTGAAGTCAAAAGCAGTGCCTACCACGGGTTTGATCTGACCAGTGGGAATACCTAACTTATCAATGGGTAAATAATGATCGGCAGCCAGCCATAATAGATGCGCGGCAATATCGGCACTGCCATCGAGATTAAAGTAACAATGATTGGTCAGACTAAGGATAGTGTCCTGATCTGACAGGGCCCGAAATGTCAACGCTAACTGACCCTGCTCTACACTCAGGGTCTGCCAGACCCGTAAAAACCCCGGATAACCGCCTTCACCATCCGCAGATTCACAATACAACTCGACCGACCGCATATCTGCGGCTACCACTTGCCAGACTTTGCCAGACAAACCAGAGTGACCACCATGGAGATGATGAGGCGGCGTATTACAGTCCAGCTGTACTGTTTTATCTGCTAACTGAAACTGACCTTTGGCTATTCGATTGGCATAACGCCCTATGGTGGAGCCAAGATAACCAATATTTTGTCGATAAAGCAGTAACTCCGGCTGTTGTAACGTCAATTGCTGACCGTTAAAGCTGATACCAGCGACTGTAGCTCCTAATGTCAGTACCTCGACCTTCAAACCTGCGCCATCATCTAATCGCAACAGTTGCCAATCTTCCGCCGCCGTCATCATCAATTACTCTCCACCAACAATTAATACTATTAATCATACAAAATAGATGTTTTGTCAATCCTTCAACAGAACTAGCCTGCTATCAGATGCAATAGCGGCAACGCTGATCGATTAATCTTTGCGTGAAGGTATTACATCGCTTTTGTCTTTGCCGCGAATGATGGCTGCTTTAGGGTAGGACGACACTCAGCTGATTGCGCTGCCAGAGTGAAATGACAACGGCATACTGTGCGACCATGACCGTTAAACGGCGATCTCCGAACGCTAAGAAAGGCTTATCGGGACCATGTTTCATCCAAGGAAAAAATAATAATGCATAAGATCCTAAGTCTGAGTGCTGCATTCTGCCTGTTGGCAGCATGCAGCCATTCACCCACCCCCAGCCAACAGACAAATATCAGTCCAGAACTGGCCAAAAGTAGTTTGTCGCTGGAACGAATCTATCAAAAGCAAGAGTTTAAAACTGCAGCTGTGCCTCAAATCCGCTGGTTGAAACAGCAGCAGGCTTACACAGTACTGGAAGCACCAGCCGCTGATACTACAAAAACGACGGATCAATCAGACTCAAAAACTGACAACATGGGTCATGATATTGTCCGCTATCAAGCAAAAGATGGCAGTCGTGACATTTTGGTGACTGCACGTGAATTAACGCCTGTGGGCGCCAAAGCACCGCTGACCATTGAGGATTATCAATGGTCAGATGACCAGAAAAAACTGCTGATTTTTACCAATAGTGTCAAAGTCTGGCGGAAAAACACCCGCGGCGACTACTGGATTTTTGATTTAACCAGCCGCACGTTACACCCTGTCGGCGGTCGCAATATTGAATCCAAGCAACTGATGTTTGCCAAGTTCTCGCCAGACAGCCAGCAACTGGCTTATGTGTATAAAAACAACCTGTATGTACAAAAAATCGGAGCTAAAGATGAGCGTCAACTGACCTTTGATGGCAGTAGCACTTTGGTAAATGGTGCGACAGATTGGGTCTATGAAGAAGAATTTATGCTGGCCGATGGTTTTCGTTGGAGTCCGGATAGTCAGCATCTGGCGTATTGGCAATTTGATACCAGTCATGCCAAAGTTTTTACCATGATTAACAACACCGACGCATTGTATCCAACGCTGCAACAATTCCCCTATCCGAAAGTGGGCGAAAAAAATGCTTGGGTGAATGTAGCAGTGGTCAATGTCAATACGGCAAAAAATACCTGGATTGACTTGGGTCCAAAGCAACGCGATGATTATGTGCCGCAGCTAGCCTGGACTCCCTTCAGCGATCAGTTGTTGATACAACAAGTTGATCGACCTCAGCAGCAGAACAATGTGCTGCTGGCTAATATTAACAACGGTAAAACCCGACAACTGATGCTGGAAAGTGACTCAGCATTTCTTGATCAAATTTACGAAGTAGAATGGCTGGAAAATCAACAGAATTTCCTTTGGATCAGCGAGCGTGACGGCTGGCGTCATCTGTATTTAGCCTCATTAGATGGCAAACCACTGCTTGATTTAACACCAGGTGCTTATGATCTGACGTCGGTGGTCCATGTCGATAAAACCTCGGGTTGGGTTTATTACCTGGCAGCTCAGGTCAATCAAGGTGAAACCGAGCTGTATCGCACCTCATGGCGTCAGCCGGGCAAGGTGGAAAGAATCACACCCGCCTCTCTACGTGGCCAGCACTCTTATCAAATTTCGACTGACGGTTTATGGGCCATCCACCGATTCTCAAATCAATCCACACCGCCACAAACTTCATTAATAGCCTTACCGGATCATCATGTGCAAAAAATGATGGTTAAAAATGAACAACTTGCGGAAAAACTCAAACAAGTACAATTAAGTCCACTGGAATTTTTCCAGGTAAAAGCCTCAGATGGCATGGTGTTGGATGGCTGGTTGATTAAACCAACCAATTTTTCTGCCGATAAAAAATATCCGATTATTTTTTATGTGTATGGTGAAGCCTGGGGGCAAATGGTCAGTAATAGTTGGTCTGGTAGTCAGGGTCTGTGGCATCAATTACTTGCACAACAAGGTTTTATCGTCGCCTCTATCGACAACCGCGGCACCAGGGCGCCTAAGGGCAGAGACTGGCGTAAATCAATTTATAAACTGGCAGGTGTGGTGTCTTCCAAAGATCAATCCGATGCATTGTTAGCGATGCAACAAAAGTATCCATTTATCGATGCTCAGCGGGTTGGTATTTATGGTCATTCGGGCGGTGGTTCAACGACTTTGAATATGCTATTCCGCTATCCGCAACAATATCATGTTGGCATTGCCAGCGCGCCAGTGGCCGATATTCGGTTGTATGACACTATTTACCAGGAAAGATACAGTGGTCTTTTAGCGGGTAATGAAAAGGCTTATGAACTAAGTGCGCCAATCACTCATGCCAAAAACCTGCAAGGCAAACTACTGCTGATCCATGGCACTGGCGACGATAATGTGCATTACCAAGGCACAGAGCGATTGATTAACGAACTGATCAAACACAACAAAGCATTTGATATGCTCAGTTATCCAAATCGCAGCCATGGCTTGTACGAAGGGCAAGGAACCACGCTGCATCTGCAAAGTTCAATGCTGCGTTTTTTCAAAACACATCTGCAAACAACAAAATAATTCCAACAATGTTAACCGGTGTCGTCGCACACCGGTTAACTATTGAGGCCACCCACCAATCGAAACCAAATAGACTTTTGAATAACGAGTGTTATCTATTTCAACGTTCAGTACGTCATCGACAAAAGAAATCATAAAAAACCACTTGAAATTAACTTCATTTAAACTATTTTTAACCAAACTTATTCATTTGGATCGCTGCCATGCCCAGAGCACGGAAACAACAAATTGCATTGAGTCAAACAAGCTACTACCACCTGGTCAGTCGCTGTGTCAGACGGGCTTTTTTATGCGGTATCACAGACACTTACAACTTCGAACATCGCCGCGAATGGATGACTGAACGCTTGACGCTGCTCACGCAAATGTTCGCGATTGACATCGCCGCTTATGCCCTGATGACTAACCACTATCATCTTGTTGTCCGGGTCGATACAGCCAAAGCTAAAAGCTGGAGCAAACTCGAGGTTTTGCAGCATTGGCAGATGCTTTTTCACTTACCTGCACTGGTTGAACATGAACTCTCTGGCGGCTCCTGTGGCGAAGTTGAAAGGCAAGTTATTGATGCCATTGTAGAAAAGTATCGAGACAGGCTTTGTGATATCAGTTGGTTTATGCGTTGTTTAAACGAATACATTGCCAGACTTGCCAATATTGAAGACGAATGCACTGGCCGCTTTTGGGAAGGTCGTTTTAAATGCCAGGCCCTCCTTGGGGAAAAAGCGCTTCTTAGCGTGATGGCCTATGTTGATCTCAATCCCATGCGTGCAAAAATCGCTGAATCTCCGCAGGCTTCAGAGTATACCAGCATCCAAAACCGGCTTGGCAATGCGATTCGAGGTCATTTTCATGGCAAGTTACTGCCTTTTTCTGATGACATCGATGCACAAAGCAGGCAGGAACATATCCCCTATCGTTTTAAGGATTATTTAGAACTTCTTGATTGGACTGGCCAGCATATCCATCCTGAAATCCATATAATGACTATGAGCCAAATTCCGCCCACTCTCATCAGCTTGGGCATTGCTCCCAATCAATGGCTACATAATTGTAGAAAATTGGAACAAAGTTTTCACTTTGCGATTGGCCCTTCGAAAGCCGTCAAACAATTGTGCCAAGCATTTGGTCAGCACTGGTTTCAAGGCCAAGTTGCTTGCCGAAAATGCTTTGGTTAACTTAGTAAAATTTGTCGAAAAACATACATCTGCAACCACGGCCTAAACGTAGGTGCGAGGTTATTTGACTTGATTTTTTCGTACCGAAAATAATGTGATCCCGCCCGAATTTAACTCTCGCTTGAAAGAAAAAACCTAAGTTCAAATATATTTGCGCTCAGCGTGCATCATTTTTATGACGTTGCATAGCTTGGATGGCCTCAAATGTTTGGGATAAATAGCATTCGGTGGGTGGCCTTGATTGCAGGATGCAACAGGCGGGCTACATCAAATTGCAACATCGTGCCGTTATGATGGAATTTGTTATGACATTAGATGTTGTTAATGCAAGACATATCATGCAGTTACAACATTGCTTTCAGCCATCATGTCATTATTTTATGACCTCCCCTGCCACTCGTGGTGTGGAAGTGACTATGCAGACGGAACTTTGATGAACAGACGTGATTTTTTAACCGTAGGAAGCAAAATCCTGCTGCCGACGACTCTGCTACCAGCCCCAATCATACAGGCTCAAATGCAAAGTAATGCTTTCACCAGCCCCCCGCCCACCTTTCCACTTGGTTTCAGCAGTGGTGATGTCACAGCTCAGGGTGCGGTGATTTGGAGTAAAACGGATCAACCTGCCTTAATGAGGGTTGAAGTGAGCCTCAGTGCAGATTTTAGCAATCCATCTCGCTTTGATGGTGACAGTGCACTGGCGGCACAGGATTATAATGCCAAAACGATACTGCATGGTTTAGCTGCTGGTCAACGCTGGTTTTACCGCGTCATTTTTGAAAGTCTACAACAGCCTGGTGTACTAGGTATCAGTGAGACCGGCCAATTTAAAACAGCACCGACCACAGCAGTCCCCATCCGGTTTTGCTGGTCCGGTGATACTGCAGGCCAAGGCTATGGCATAGATCCGGCGCAAGGTGGCATGCAAACCTACCGTACCATGTTGCAGCAACAACCTGACTTTATGGTGCATTGTGGCGATCTGATTTATGCGGACGGCCCAATATTACCAAAACACCCACAAAGTTCAGTGCCTTGGAACAATCTCATCCCTGCCCCCTATCGCAGTATCAATCAGGTTGCCCAGCAACTCGCCGATTTTCGTTGCCGTTATTATTACAATTTTCTCGACCCACAAGTTCGGGCTTTCCATCAACAGGTGCCTGTATACCAGCAATGGGATGATCACGAAGTCATCAACAATTGGTATCCGGGCCAACAACTGACTGATGAACGCTACCAGGAAAAAAGTGTCTCACTGCTGGCAGAGCACGCCAGAGCGGCATTTTTTCAATGCAACCCGATCCGGCAACAACCTCATGACAGCCGGCAAATTTACCGTCATTTCAGCTATGGTCCACTGTTGGAGCTGTTTATCATCGATAAACGCAGCTATCGTGGGCCAAATTCCTTCAATCGTCAAAGTAGCGAATCGGCTGAAACCGATTATCTTGGGCCGGCACAGCTCGAATGGCTGCAACTGGCCTTAAAAGCATCGACTGCGACTTGGAAAATTATTGCCAGTGATATGCCGATTGGCCTCAAAGTCACCAATAAAGATAGTGAGATTGCCGAAAATATGGCCAACGGTGATGGCGCGCCGGCAGGTCGTGAACTGGAATTTTGCCGCTTATTACAGTTTATTCAGCAACAGCAGATCCGCAATGTGCATTTTATTACCGCCGATGTGCATTATGCGGCGTCACATTATTATCAACCTGAGCGTGCTGTGTTTAAAGATTTTCAGCCATTCTGGGAGTTTGTCAGTGGCCCATTGCATGCAGGTACTTTTGGCCCGAGTCAGCTCGACAATACCTTCGGTCCAGAAGTACGTTTTGTTGGCATTCCAACCGATATGCCACAAAACTCGCCGCCAAGTGCTGGCTATCAGTTTTTTGGCCAGATGGATATTGATCCAACCAGCCAAGTCCTGACAGTCAGCCATCGTAACCGACAAGGTCAGTTGTTATGGCAACATCAACTACAGCCAGAAAGCTAGCGCACTGGGTGGGTAGGCCATTTCAGGCCACCCACCGATTTCAACACAATCAAGGCCAGCCACCTAAAGTCAGCTGTCAAAAAATGACCCAAAAAATCGGCGTGATGTGCTAGCCAGATTCGTTCCCATTGCTAGATTTACTGCTGATACAGGTCAAGTTGGCTGAGATCTTTGACCCGCAATAGCACAACTATCGGCACTTTGTGCCTGCAGCGTCAGGATATCGGAGGTCGCTATCGACTGCGGCGCGCTCACTAACAAATTTTCCTGTGTCGCGACCACCAGGGCCACTGTCGCATCGCCAGTCACATTGGTCGTTGTTCGAATCATATCAACCACCCGGTCAATAGCGGCGATGAATGCAATGCCTTCCAACGGTAACCCGACCACACTAAGTGTAACTGTGAGCATCACCAAAGCTGTACCAGGCACCCCAGCAGTACCTAAAGAGGCCACTGTTGCAGTACCGGCAATCAATAAATAGTCGGTCAATTGCAGCGGAATACCATACAAGTTCGCGATAAAAATCGCCGCAATCGCCGGATAAATACCACCACAACCATCCATATTGATGGTCGAACCCAGTGGCAAGACAAAACTGGCATACTCCTTTGACACTTTTAAATCTTCAGTCACTACTTTATAGCTGACCGGTAAGGTGCCATAACTACTGGCGGTGCTGAATGCCACCAGTTGGATTGGAAAAATAGTGCGGAAAAACTGCCCAACCGGCATCCTGGTGAATAATTTAACCAAAGCGCCGTAAGTCAGCAGCATATGCAGCAAACACCCCAGATAAATCGCCAGAATAAATTTCCCAAGCGGCAGCAAAGTTGCCAAGCCATATTGGCCGACCACCCAGGCAATCAAACCAAACACACCTATGGGTGTCAGTTTTAACACCAGCCTGGTCAGTTCAAACATCACTTCAGCACCGGCATGAATCACTTTTTTAATAGGTTCAGCTTTGTCGGCAGCGGCATTGATGGCAATGGCAAATAACACGGCAAACACAATAATTTGCAGCACATTCCCAGCCGCAAAAGCGCTGATGATATTGGTTGGAATTAAATCGGTCAGCACCTGTGCCACTGGCGGAATTTCTTTGGCAATTACGGTCGTCTGCGCCAAGGCTGGATTGGCATCAAACTGAAACAAGCTACCAACCAATAAACCCAGACCACTGGCAATCATCGCTGTCAGTAAAAATAACCCCACTGTTTTCACCGCCAATCGGCCTAGTTTCTGCCCAGAGCCCAAAGCCGTAATGCCTTGCACTAAGGCAAAAAATACTAAGGGCACCACCAGCATTTTGATGGCATTTAAAAATAACGTCCCCAATGGTTTTAAAACCACTGCATCCGGGCCAAGCCAAACACCAGCCAACACGCCAAATGCTAGTGCCAGCAACACCTGTTGCCATAAACTGAGTTTCAAAAATGTTGTCATTGCTCATACACCTGACTTTTGCAGGCTTGTCATTATAGAAATGTAATTACATCTGACAATTCAGTGTTGGACTAACATATGCCAAAACAGCTGGACTTGGCTGCGAGGTCAGCTCCCTCGTTCTTTCAATTTCGGACAGCCACCAATCCATGCACTTTCAATTCAGGACAGCCACCAATCCATGCACTTTCAATTCAGGACAGCCACCATTGAATCCAACACAACCAGCCACGCTGACAGGCAGACCTCTTTCTCACAGAACTTTCAACACTAACACTGCGCCAGATCAACATTTGCCAGCCAAACAACTGGGATAATCCGCGCCATTTTTTCTAGCTCGCGATGAGGTTTTCTGTGAATACGTCACATCATGCTGCCGACATGTCGCCAGCAGCAACTTTCCGGCCCGAATTACTGTCACCAGCCGGTACTTTAAAAGCGATGCGATTTGCCTTTGCTTACGGTGCAGATGCCGTTTATGCCGGGATGCCCAGATACAGCTTGCGGGTGCGCAATAACGAATTTGATTTGCCAACATTGGCCATCGGCATTGCCGAAGCCCATGCGTTGGGTAAAAAGTTTTATTGTGTGCTCAATAGTGCGCCGCACAACGCTAAATTGGACACCTTATTGGAAGATATCCGGGCCGTCGTCGCGCTGGCGCCAGATGCCTTTATTGTGTCAGATCCTGGGGTGATCTTTCTGTTGCAACAACATTTTCCGGCCCTGGAGCTGCATTTGTCAGTGCAGGCCAATACCCTGAACTGGGCTGCAGTGCAATTCTGGCAACAACAGGGCATCAAGCGGGTCATTCTGTCACGCGAACTGGCACTGGAAGAAATTGAACAGATCCGGCAACAAGTACCGGCGATGGAGCTGGAGGTTTTTGTCCATGGCGCCTTGTGTATGGCCTATTCCGGCCGTTGTTTATTATCAGGTTACATGGATAAACGCGATCCCAACCAAGGCACTTGTACCAATGCCTGTCGCTGGCCTTATCAGGTCACGCCAGCCAGCGAAAATGCTGTGGGTCAATTTGTGCCAGCCAGCTTACATGCCAGCCAGCCACGGGATGAAGTCATTTTGTTAACAGACCCGCAAAAACCGGGCGAGATGATGCCCGCCTTTGAAGATGAGCACGGCACTTATATTATGAATTCAAAAGATTTACGCGCCGTACAACATGTCGATCGCCTGACCAGAGCGCAGGTCCATTCACTGAAAATTGAAGGCCGCACCAAATCTTTTTATTACGCCGCCCGCACCGCACAAATTTACCGTCGTGCGATTGATGATGCCATCGCTGGCCGGCCTTTTAATTCAGAACTCCTGACTGAACTGGATGGTTTAGCCTCGCGCGGTTATACCGAAGGTTTTTTACGTCGGCATATCCCGATTGCAGAGCTGCAAAACTACCAGAAAAGTGCCTCCGGCAGTGACCTACAGCAATTTGTCGGCGAAGTGGATGGCTGGGTTTCGGCTAGCCCAACCGAGCAACCAGCAAGGGTCTGGGTTGAAGTGAAAAATCAATTTTCGGTCGGCGACAGTCTGCTGTTGATGTCACCACAGGGTAATCAGCAACTTCGACTGTCAGCCCTCTGGGATAAACATGGCGTTGCCATCCAGCGTGCCCCTGGTGCCGGGCATCGGGTCCAACTGCAGCTGCCTGTCGGTATGCAAAGTGATTTTGTGCTACTGATCAGAGATTTACCAGCTGAACAAACAGCAACAACTCAGGGCTGTGCTTGATGACATTGTTGATTACTGAAGATTGTATCAATTGTGATATGTGTGGTCCGGAGTGTCCAAATCAGGCCATCAGTTTAACGCCGATGGCCAGTGGCAATAAAATCTATCAGATTAATCCGGACTTATGCACAGAGTGCGAAGGGTTTTATCCGCAGCCGACCTGTGTCGCGGTCTGCCCGATCGACTGCGTTATTTATCCGCCGGCTTAAAATTTGGTCATCAGGTTCAGGCTAATGCCCGTCACCTTTTGACCAGCAACTTTGGATTTTTCCAATTCCAGCGTCATGGCATAATCCTGGCTGAAGGAATAGCCGAGGCCAGCACCGAACAATGTATCCTGACCACTGGTTTTCAGCTTAGTGCTGGTCAGTGGCGACAAGCTGATATCGGTTCTGCTGTTCCGCCAAGCCAATACACCGGTTTGTGCCCGGACAAACCAGTCATCGGCAAAGGAATAGCTCAGTACCAGCTTGGCATCCAGCGCTTTGGTCTTAAAATCAGTTTGCGCCAATACATTGGTGTTCGTGGTATTTTTCAGCAAAAAATCGGCATCACCCAGTTGCTGTGCGCCAATTTCAAGACCCACCCAACGATTAAACTGATAACCGGTAAATAGGCGATAACCAAGATTTCTGCCCTGTGCATTCAAGCGGTTTTTCAGCACTAAATCCTCATAGGCATGACCCTGCAACGCCGCCCCATAATAAACAAACCCATCCAGCAACTGCGCTGTAGCATTGCAAGACAGCGCTGCAGCAGCCGCTAACCCCAGCATCCTTTTCATTTTTACGACACCCTTTTTCATTCACTTCAACATCGTCAGCCGTGACCTCTGGTCGCAGTGACCACAGGCCCGGTTGATCATTAATGACCGGCAATCTGCATTTGATTGATCAATACAGAACCCGTCAACACGCCACCCCGCTTGTCGACATCATTGCCGATGGCGGCAATATCAAAAAACATCTCTTTAAGATTACCGGCAATGGTAATTTCGGCCACCGGGTACTGAATTTGGCCGTGTTCGACCCAGAAACCAGCAGCACCACGGGAATAATCGCCAGTGACGCCATTGACGCCTTGTCCCATCAACTCAGTGACCAGTAAGCCTGTGCCCATATCGCGCAGCAGTTGCGCTAAATCGGCATCGCCATGACTGACCAGCCAGTTATGAATACCACCAGCATGACCTGAACTGGGCAGACCCAATTTACGGCCAGAATAACTGGTGGTCAGATATTGATTCAACACACCATCAGTGATGATCTGCCGATCTCTGGTTTTCACCCCTTCGCTGTCAAACGGACTACTGGCCAGGCCACGCACCAGATGCGGCAATTCAATAATATTGACCTTAGATGACAACACCGGCTGGCCCACTTTATCCAGCAAAAAACTGGATTTGCGATAAATGGCGCCCCCACTAATGGCTGAAACTAAATGGCCGAACAAACTACTGGCAATATCAGCGCGGAACACAACCGGCACTTTTTGCGTGCCTAACTTACGGCAGTTCAACCGATTAACCGTTTCCAGCGCAGCTTCCCGGCCGATGTCAGCCGCAGCCCGCAATTGACTTAACTCGCGGCTGACGGTGTAACTGTAATCCCGCTGCATATCCTCGCCAGCTTCACCAATCACTGAACAACTCAAACTGTGCCGGCTGCTAGGATATCCAACCAATTGGCCATGGCTATTGCCATACACTTTTAAGCCCTGGTGGGATGAAAAGGACGCGCCATCCGAATTGGTAATGCGGCTGTCGGTGGCAAAAGCTGCTTCTTCCGCCGCCACACAATAGGCAATAGCTTCAGCAGTACTGACTTCTGCTGGATGAAATAAATCTAAATCTGGTGGTGAGAACTCCAGCGCGTCACGGTCAGCGATGCCAGCACATGGATCTTCGGAAGTGTAACGGGCAATATCTATCGCCGCTTCCACAGTGCGTTTTAGCGCTGCCGGGCTCAAATCCGCCGTAGAAGCGGAGCCTTTACGCTGGCCGACATAAATACTGATCCCCAGACCACCATCCTGATTAAACTCAACAGTTTCAACTTCGCCATGGCGGGTTTCTACACTGAGGCCGCGGGTACGGTTCATGGATGCTTCAGCACTGCTGGCGCCCAGTGCTTTCGCATGCGCCAGCACCTGGCTGACGGCGGCTTTTACTTCATCAATTTCTTGCCAGATGGTTGGTTTAGGTGCAGTCATGGAATCACTTTTATCAGTTGCAGCAAATATTTGCCAAGCTTACCACAGCATCTACCGAACCGGATGCGCGAAGCGCGACGAGCACGGGCTTTTTTGATATACTTGCCGCAATTTTCCGATGGAATTACCAACGAATGGCAGATATTACCGATTTTACCCATGGCGATGATTGGGATCGCGAAGAAGGCAAAAGTAAAACGCAGATTAAAAAAGAGATGCTGGCATTGCAGGAACTGGGCGAAGAGCTGGTGTCATTAAGTGCCGCCAACCGCGCCAAACTACCACTGGATGCTGAATTGCTTGACGCCTTACAATTGGCTGACAAACTGAGCAAAAAGCACGAAGCTTTACGCCGTCATATCCAGTTTATTGGCCGTTTAATGCGGACCCGCGATTTAGAACCATTGCAACGCGGTTTGGCGATTATTCGCAATACCAATCAGGCAGCGACCCGTAAATTCCATTTAGTGGAAGACTGGCGCGATAAACTGATTGCCAATAACGACAGCCTGACGGAATTTGTCGCTGCTTATCCGGCTGTGGACGTGCAACAATTACGCACCCTGATCCGCAATGCAAAAAAAGAACAGGAAAAAAATCAGCCGCCCAAGGCATTTCGTGAACTGTTTCAACTGATTAAACCTTTTATCTTGGAAGAATAACTTTTGAAAGCACTGCGCTGTGGCTGTTGTTATCGCACAACGACGGACGCAGGCCAGTGCCGCAGTACCGGCCTTTTATGCGGTGGTTCAATACCGCAAAAATAGCCGTTTTGATGGCGATACGGCTGCTGTTTTGACAGTTTCCGCCACAGCTTTGCACCAGCAGATGACAGTCAGGTGAAATTCGCCGTCTGGGCTGCTTTTTTTTCGGGCAAATCAGAATAAAATCCTGTATATTGTCGCCCTATTTTCAAACCCTAGCTTATCGAGATGACTATGTCAGCAGATTTATCCTTATACAGAAACATTGGTATCTTCG
>CAZGHW010000037.1:0-20597 GCA_964525695.1 uncultured Rheinheimera sp.
GATAAAGTTGGACGCAATGCGTTGCAAGCCAAGACCCAAGCCGACACCTAAGGCGCCACCAAATACCGCCAGCGAGCTCATATTGATACCGGCGGCATTGAGTGCCACTAAAAATGCCACAGTGACCAGGAAAAACTTACTAAATTTCGCCAGTCCCACCTGCATGCTTGGGCTGATACTCCGAGACTTTTTCACCTGCAAATTAATTAGATCTGCCAGCCACAGTGAAATGGTAAAAGCCGCCGTCACCAGCATCAGCAGTTCCATCACCATCAAGAGCGAAATACGGCTGCTGCCAATGGTCAGGGCAATCTGGTCAAGTAAAGCACGGGTTGCTGGCAGCCAACCGACCAGATGCAGCACCAACACCAGCCAAATCAAGGTCGAAATCAGCGGTTCCAGAGTTTTTAACAAAGGACTATCACTGAAGGTTTTGCGCAGCATATAGACCAGCAGCCGGATCACACCAAGCGCCAGGGCGAAAGGCTGTAGCAAATGCAACAAGGATGCCTGCAGCTGTAGGTTGGTCATGATTTCAGCAGCCAGCCACCAGCATAACGCTAATGAAAAAGGCAAAAAAATCCGTTGTGAGCCCCGCAGTGCGACATGGCGCAGCTTGTTGCGGCCATCGTCAATCAACAAACGACTCAGCCGCTGATTCAGCCAGCCACTGAGCAGGCTGGTCAGCAGAATAATACCAAGCTGCCAGAGAAAGTTTGGTTGGGTTAAAAAATGTTCTGCTTGTTGTAGTAAAGGGTGGAATAACTGTGGCATACCGGTATTCAATCCGAAATAAAGATGCTGCTACAGTAGCAAAAACTAGCCAAAAAAGCTGTATCGACTGGCTGCGAGGTCACGGCTACATCTGGCGCATTCAAACAAAACAATATGATTTTTATAGTAAATCACCAGCAGATTGGCGAGCTGTTACCGATTTTTAGTTAGTGAGTTGGCAGAAATGATTTGTAACACAGAAAGCACAGTGTGCCGATCGACGACTGCACTTTTTGGTTTATAGTGAAGCCAATTCTGTGGCAGAGACCAAAAAGATGCAAACTCAGGAAACAACAAAAATTTTAGTGGTCGACGATGATATGCGACTGCGGGCTTTACTGGAGCGTTATCTGGTTGAACAAGGCTTTATTGTGCGCAGTGTCGCCAATTTTGAGCAAATGACGCGATTGATGGAGCGGGAAAATTTCCATTTGCTGGTGCTGGATCTGATGTTACCCGGCGAAGATGGTTTATCCATTTGCCGTAAATTACGCCAACAGGAAAACGAAATCCCAATCATTATGCTGACCGCCAAAGGCGATGAAGTGGATCGCATTATTGGGCTGGAAATGGGCGCTGATGATTATCTCCCCAAACCCTTTAATCCACGCGAACTGCTGGCGCGGATCCGGGCTGTGCTCAGACGTAAAGCTAAAGAAGTACCAGGCGCGCCGACCCAGGAAGAAACCTTGGTAAAATTTGGTCCTTTCAGCTTTAATCTGGCCACCCGTGAGATGAAAAAAGACGATCAACTGATGCCGCTGACCAGTGGCGAGTTTGCCGTGCTCAAAGTGCTGGTCAGTCATGCCCGTGAACCGTTATCACGCGATAAACTGATGAATATGGCGCGTGGTCGTGATTATTCGGCGATGGAGCGCAGTATCGACGTGCAGGTGTCAAGGCTGCGACGGATGATTGAAGATGATCCGGCCAACCCTAGATACATTCAAACCGTTTGGGGTTTGGGTTATGTGTTTGTGCCTGATGGTGTCGCCGGATAAATGCGTTTTTTACCGGCAAGTGCTTTTGGGAAAACGGTGTTTTTGATTGGTTTTTTGTTGTTAATCAATCAGTTGGTTTCTTATTTTCTGGTGGTGGTGTATGTGATCAGCCCCAGTTTGCAGCAAACCACGCACCTGATCGCCAAGCAAATCAAAGTGGTATTTATTGAAGTGGGTGACGAAAGTGCCGGTTTGTCAGAAGAGCTGACACGCAAATTTCAGCAAGCGACCGGTATCGAAGTCTATAACCAGAACCAGGCCATGCAACAAGGGCTGGCGCAGGCCATGCATTATCCGTATTTCTCCGATGAAATGTCGCGTGAGCTCGGCGGGCCGGCGGAAGTCCGTATTGAACAGCAGCAAAGTTTTGCCTTTTGGGTGCGACCGCCGCAGGCGCCGCAATACTGGGTAAAAATCCCGCTTAGTGGCCTCAATGAAACGGATTTTAAACCGTTACAAATTTATATTCTGCTGATTGGTTTTCTCAGTGTGGCAGGCGGTTGGTGGTTTGCCCGGCAATTAAACCGGCCACTGCAGGGCTTACAGCAGGCGGCGCTCAGAGTGGGTCGGGGTGATATACCGGAGCCACTACCAGAAGTGGGCTCCAGCGAGCTGATTGCCGTGACCCGCGCTTTTAATCATATGGCCAAGGGCATTAAACAACTGGAAAAAGATCGTGCTTTATTAATGGCTGGGGTGTCACATGATTTGCGCACACCTTTGACCCGCATTCGACTTGCCAGCGAAATGATGAGTGAAGCGGATAGTTGGATCCGTGATGGCATCGCAAATGATATTGAAGATATGAACGCCATTATTGACCAGTTTATTGATTACATCCGGCATCACAAAGAAGAAGCCCCCAGTGAGGAGGATTTAAATACCTTAGTACTGGAGCAGGTCGGTGCTGAACGGTTACAGCAGCGGCAAATCCAGACTGAACTGGCCAGTTATTTGCCTCAGGTACCACTGCGGCGTATCGCCATCAAACGAGTGCTGACTAATTTATTGGAAAATGCCTTTAAGTATTCAGAGGGCGTGATAGAGGTCAGTACTGGCTACGAAAAAGGCAGTCAGCGGGTGTATTTGCAAGTGCGGGACCATGGCCCCGGGATCCCGGAAGCTGAGATGGCGCAGATGTTTGAACCATTCACCCAGGGGGATACCGCCCGTGGCAGCGCAGGTTCGGGGCTGGGGTTGGCCATTATCAAGAAAATTGTTGATATGCACCATGGTGAAATCACTTTGCATAACCATGCCTTTGGCGGTCTGGTCGCCACAGTGTATTTGCCACTGAAACAAAAGACCGCGGCTAAAAGCAAGCAAGCACAGGTTTAAACTCAGGCTTGTCATTGGATTCAGTGACGGCTGATTGATGCAGGGTACAGATGCGTTTGACAGCAATAAAAAAATCCGCCGTGGCGGATTTTTTTATTGCTGTGACAGCTACGGCCTTAGCGATTAAGCTTTTGGACCGGCATTGCGGATAGCTTCAGACACATCATACTTCTTGAAGTTATTGGCAAATTCAGCTGCCAGTTTGGCGGCGTATTCATCATATTGTGCTTGGTCTGCCCAGGTATCACGTGGGTTTAACAGCTTGCTGTCAACGCCAGGCACGGCCACCGGAATATTCAGGTTCAGCTGTGGCAAGTGGATAGTGTCCACTTTGGCCAGTTCACCTGACACAATAGCATCGATGATAGCGCGAGTAGCCGGGATGGCAAAACGTTGACCAACGCCATGCGGACCGCCGGTCCAGCCGGTATTCACCAGATAGACTTTGCTACCAAATTCACGCACCCGCTTGATCAGCAACTCAGCATAAACGCCAGCCGGGCGTGGGAAGAATGGCGCACCAAAACAAGTAGAGAAGGTCGACTCGATGGCGGAGGTTGAGCCAATTTCAGTGGAGCCTACTTTGGCGGTGTAACCACTTAAGAAGTGATAAGCAGCAGCTTCTTCAGACAAGACTGACACTGGTGGTAACACACCACTGACGTCACAGGTCAGAAAGACCACAGCACGAGGTTCACCGGCGCGATTGGCCAGCACACGTTTTTCCACGTGGGCTAATGGGTAAGCGGCGCGGCTGTTTTGTGTCAGGCTGGCATCTTTGTAATCTGGTGTGCGGTTGGCATCCAGCACGACGTTTTCCAGGATAGTGCCAAACCGGATGGCATCCCAAATCACCGGCTCGTTTTTCTTCGACAGGTCGATACATTTAGCGTAACAACCGCCTTCGATATTAAACACGCTACCTGGGGCCCAACCGTGTTCATCATCCCCGATCAGATTACGTTTTGGATCGGCGGATAAAGTGGTTTTACCTGTGCCAGATAAACCAAAGAATAAAGTCACATCACCTTCATCACCGACGTTGGCAGAGCAATGCATCGGTAACACGCCCTTGGCAGGTAACAGGAAGTTCTGTACTGAGAACATGGCTTTTTTCATTTCGCCAGCGTAACGCATACCGGCCAATAACACTTTGCGATCAGCAAAGTTGATCATCACGGTACCATCAGAATGAGTGCCATCCCGCTCAGGTACACAAGTAAAACCTGGAACGTTGATGATTTGCCATGGCGCTTTATCAGCCACATTCCAGCGCTCTGGCGTGATAAACAGGTTTTTCGCAAACACATGTTGCCAGGCAGTTTCAGTTTGTACTATGACCGGCAGGTAATGTTCAGGATCTGCACCCACTTCCAGGTGAGAGACAAAATGTTCAACATCAGACAGATAAGTCGCGGCTTTATCCCACAGGGCATTAAAGATTTCGGCCGAAACTGGCTGGTTCACATTGCCCCACTGGATATCCTGTTCAGTGCTGGCTTCCTTGACAATAAAACGGTCTTTTGGTGAACGACCTGTGCGGTGACCCGTCTTGACCACTAATGCACCGTTATCGGCCAAAATGCCTTCCTGGCGGCGAACGGCGTGTTCGACTAAATCTGCTACTGTTAAATCGACATGGCGAATAGATTGAGCGGTCATTATCAGCTGACTCCTTGGGGTACAGAGTTGTGTTGTCGTAGGTGTATGCTTTCAGCGCATTCTACCGCAGAACTGGGCAAGCGGCGACAAATTCTTCATGCATTTCTGCTAAAAAAGTAAGCTATGCAGTTATCATGCGCTTTGTAGTGCATTTTTATGCATTAATTGGTTGGAAAAGACGGATTCTTGGCTGAAAAGGTACAACATTGAATAGCGCTGTTGAATGTTGAGTTGTCTGCTTTCAGTTTTGGTTGCAAAAGTTGTCAGAAAAACCAACAGATCATAGTGAGACCGGCACATGGTGTGCCGGTCTCGCGATAGCAGGTTAGAATTTGTGGGCTAATTCAATCAGCGCATTGGCTTCAAAGGTATAAGTGGTATTGCAGTATTCGCAACTGATCTCCAGCTTGCCTTCGGCGATATGCTCTTCGATGGCGGTTTGGCCTAAGCTGATAATGGCCGATTCACATTTTTCTCTGGAGCAACCACAGACAAATTCAATCGGCTGCGCTGGGAATAATTCCACCACTTCCTGGTGGAATAAGCGATACAACATGTCTTCCGGGCTGAGTTGTAGCAATTCAGTTGCAGTGATGGTGTCGGTCAGGGTTTCCAGTTCAGCGAAATCCAGCTTCGCTTTGTCTTGGTCTACCGGTAACACCTGCAATAACAAACCAGCGGCCTTACTATGCTGCTGCTGAATGTCAGTATGCAGATAAATCCGCGTTGGCAATTGTTCCGACTGGTTAAAATAAGCTTCTAAGGTTTCGGCTAAGCTATTGCCGCTGACCGGGATCACGCCCTGATAACGCTCGCCTTGATCTGGGGTGATAGTGACCAGCAAAAAACCCTGGCCAATCAGATCGATAAAGCTATCCCCCTGAATTTCGCTTTGCATCCGCACCACGCCGCGGAACTGCTGCTGGTTATTGCCATTGACGGCAGCAAAACGAACCGGACCATCGCCTTGCACTTGCACGGCAATATTGCCTTCAAATTTCAGCGTAGCCGTCAGCAGGCTGGTCGCGGCGACCAGTTCCGCCAGTAATTGTTTCACCGGATGAGCATATTGATGATTTTGCAGCATCAAATCCAGGCTGGAGGCAACTTTGACTATTTCTCCGCGCACATCTTTTTCGCGGAATAAAAACCGGACCAGTTGATCAGACGAACTCATAACACCCTCATTGTTGCGATTTCAGCAGCAACAATTGTCGCCGCATTTTTTTGTCAGGTTTAGTGTCAGGATGAGGCGCAAATAACAGGTTTAACTTCCGTAATTCCGCGCGCTCAGCCCGCATTGTGATACTTTCGGCTGTTTCTTCATATAGTTGCTGTGCCAGCGGTGCCGATAACCTTTGCTCGGATAAAGCCTTGACGATCACCGTTTTTTCATCGGTGCCTTGCGTCAGGCGGATGGTTGCGCCCAGCTCCACCGTTTTACTGGCCTTACAACGTTGACCATTATACTGAACTTTACCGCCGTCTATCATGTCTTTTGCCAGACTGCGGGTTTTATAAAAACGACAGGCCCACAACCATTTATCTAATCGTAATATGGCTGTGCTATGTTGCTGTCCGGTTTGTGTTTGTGCCACAGTAGTTACCTCATGCATTCTGGCGCGAACATAGCATAAAGCATAGCTGGCCTCCAGCAGCTGCGTGATGGTTGTCTGCTCTGAGCAGAGATACCTTGTTATTATTTGGTAAATTTTCGTGCCACCCTTGTTGATAGGCGTTCAACTGAGTAAGATAAAATTTGACTGAGATTAGAAACAGACTTCATGAACAGGTTTACGCTTAAACAACTAGACTGGCAGCAGCTTTCCGGGACTCTTTACCAACGTTTGCCAGTGACGACTTTGAACCGCATTTTCAGCTTGGTGCTGGTGATCCTATTGGCTTGGCTGGCTGCCCGGCTGACCTGGTCATTGTGGCAACAATTGACGCCACCCGCGGCCATCTTAGCTGCGACCAGCAATGCCAATACATCAACTGTCAATCAGTCTCCTTCGTTGGCACAACTACAGTCTGCCGCCTTGTTTGGTCGTTATCAGGCCAAGCAGGAGGTTGCTGTCGCCCAACCTGTGCTGACCGATGCGCCACAAACCAGTCTGAATTTAAAACTGACCGGCGTGGTGGCAACCCGGTTAAAACCAGAGCAAGGCACTGCCATCATTGAGAATAATGGGGTGGAGCAGGTCTATGCCGTTGATGAACAAATCGAAGGCACAGCAGCCGTACTGAAACAAGTACTGGAAGATCGGGTGTTATTACAGGTGGCCGGCCGCTTTGAAACCCTGATGCTGGATGGTGTCGAATATCAGCGGCTGAGTGATGAAAATGCCGCTGTCGGTACTGTGGTGGCGACTGATGTCGGGCCACAACCTGAACCGATGGAAGTCAGCCCAATCCAAATGGATATCGCCAGCATGCGGCGTGAAATGCTGGCTGAACCGGCAAAATTTTTTGATTACATTCGGGTGACGCCACGGCATCGCAATGGCCAGATGTATGGTTATGCCTTATTACCCGGCAAAGATCCGGAGTTATTCGCCCGGATGGGGTTAAAGCCGAATGATGTTGCGATAGAAATCAACGGAGTGCGGTTGAATGATATGCAGCAGGCTTATGGCGTGATCAATGAATTACGCGAGGCACAAGAAGCCTCAATCAAAGTGGAACGTGACGGTGAGATTAAAGATGTTCTGTTTAGCCTGTCGCAACAATAATCAGCAAATAATGGTTCTCCTTCAATGAATTTAAAGTTTATCCGTCGTCCGGCATTGCTGGCCTGGTTGGGTGCAGGCTCTTTGACGCTGCTGAGTTTTTTCGCCGCAGCTGTTGAATACCAACCAAATTTTAAAGGCACCGAAATTAATGAATTCATTAATATTGTCGGTAAAAATTTAAACAAAACCATCATCGTTGACCCACAAGTGCGGGGCCGGATTAACGTCCGCAGCTATGAAATGCTGAACGAAGCCCAGTATTACCAATTTTTCTTAAACGTGCTGGAAGTGTATGACTTCTCTGTGGTTGAGATGAAAAGCGGTGTACTCAAAGTGGTACGGCAAAAAGATGCCAAAACTTCCAACATTCCGGTGGTGGGCGATAACAATACTGGCATCGGTGACGAAATGGTCACTCGGGTGGTGCAGGTTAAAAACGTTTCAGTCCGTGAGTTAGCGCCGTTATTGCGTCAATTTACCGATCAGTCCGGTGGTGGTCATGTGGTGCATTATGATCCATCCAACGTCATTATGATGACAGGCCAGGCCGAAGCAGTGAACCGGTTGGTGGATATCATCCAGCGGGTCGATAAAGCCGGTAATCAAGATATCGAAATCATTCGGTTGAAGTATGCTTCGGCCTCTGAAATTGTCAGAATTTTGGAAAACATCTATAAAAAACAAGGGCAAGGCGATCAGCAGCCGGAATTTTTAATTCCAAAAATTGTCGCCGACGAACGCACCAACAGTGTGGTGGTGTCGGGCGAATTGCAAGCACGGCAACGGGCGGCGGATATTGTGAAACGACTGGACGCCGAACAGGAAAGTCTGGGCAATACCAGAGTCTATTATCTGAAATATGCCAAAGCCGAAGATTTAGTCAAGGTATTGCAGGGTGTCAGTAACTCCATGGTGGCAGCCGCAGCACCTGCTCAGGGCCAGGGCGGCGCTCAAGGCGGTGGCCGGGGTGGCAGTGGCAGCAACCGCGATATCAGCATTGAAAGTCATGCTGAAAGTAACTCCATTATTGTCACAGCCCAACCCGATATGATCCGCAGTCTGGAAGATGTGATCAGACAGATTGATGTACGCCGGGCTCAGGTGCTGGTGGAAGCTATTATCGTGGAAGTCGGTGAAACTGCCGGTATTAATTTAGGTGTGCAGTGGATCAGCGCTGAAGGCGGCATGCAGCAGTTTACCAACGCCGGTACCCCTATCACGTCCGTGGCAGCAGCTGCGGCGTCGGCACGTAAAATTACCCCGCCGCCAAGAGTGGTACAATCGACCATTCCGGGCGTGCCTAGCACCACAGTGCAAGATCCATCGACACCAGGCGACTATACCAAACTCGGTGAAGCTTTGGGTGGCTTGAATGGCGCTATGCTGGGTTTTGTCAAAAATGACTGGGGTGCCATTTTACAAGCTGTGTCCAGCGACAGTAACTCCAACATTCTGGCGACGCCGCATATCACCACGCTGGATAACCAAGAATCCTATTTTATTGTTGGTGAAGAAATCCCAATCAAAACCACCACCAGTCCTGGCCAGGGCGGTACGAATCCATTTACCACCCTGGATCGGCTGGAGATTGGTATCAAGTTAAAGGTCACACCGCAAATTAACGAAGGCAATGCGGTGAAGCTGATGATTGAGCAGGAAGTGTCTGGCCGGGCTGGCGAAATTGAAGGCAACCCTATCGTCAGTAAAAGAGAAATCAAAACTACAGTGATGGCCGATGATGGCGCCACTGTGGTGCTCGGCGGTCTGATTGACGAAGATGTGCAGGAAAGTGTGTCCAAAGTGCCGTTACTGGGCGATATTCCGCTGCTTGGCCAATTATTCCGTTCGAATAAATCAGAGAAGAAAAAACGTAATCTGATGGTATTTATCCGCCCGACCATTATTCGTGATGGCGGTGTGATGAGTGAAGTCAGCCAGCGTAAATACAACTATATGCGCGCCACACAACTGACGCAGCAAGATGATGGCATTAACCTGATGCCAAACACCGAAACACCAGCAATCCCAGTCTGGGGTCAGGAGCGCGAACTGCCGCCGGAAATTCAGCAAAGGTTGGATCAGATTGATCCTCTTAAGCAACAGCCGAAGTCGCAGGAGCAACAATAAATGACGGTACTGGCACCTGAACTGGCCAGTCCAAAGATCCGGTTACCCTTTGGTTTTGCCAAGCGCCATGGCGTGTTGCTGCAAGCCCAACCGGACGGCTGGCAGCTGTTAATCCATCCCGGCACTCAGCCAGCGGCACTGTTAGAAGTGCGGCGGGTGCTGGCGGCGCCTTTTGTGTTGCATAAACTATCGGCGGTTGAATTTGAAGCCATGCTGGAAGCTGCTTATCAGCGTGATTCCAGCGAAGCGCAGCAGATCATGCAGGATATTGGCAATGAAGTGAATTTAGCCTCACTGGCCGATGAAATTCCGGAAACGGAAGATTTGTTAGAAAACGAAGACGACGCCCCTATCATCAAACTGATCAATGCCATGCTCGGGGAAGCCATTAAGTTAGGCGCTTCCGATATTCACGTTGAAACCTTTGAAAAAGCGCTGGTGGTGCGGTTTCGCATCGACGGTATTTTACGTGAGATGCTGAAACCAAACCGCAAGTTATCCAGTTTGCTGGTATCGCGGATCAAAGTCATGGCCAAACTTGATATCGCCGAAAAGCGGGTACCGCAGGATGGTCGGATCAGCTTGCGGATTGCCGGTCGCGCCGTAGACGTGCGGGTCTCGACCATGCCATCCAGTCATGGTGAGCGGGTGGTGTTGCGGTTACTGGATAAAAACAATTCACACCTGAATCTGGCCGACTTGGGCATGACGCTGTCGGTGCAGGAAAATTTTGCCAAACTGATTTTAAAACCACACGGTATTATTCTGGTGACAGGCCCAACAGGTTCAGGTAAATCCACCACCTTGTATGCCGGTCTGACCGATATTAATACCAAGGATCGCAATATCCTGACGGTGGAAGATCCGATTGAATATGAACTGGAAGGCATAGGTCAGACCCAGGTCAATACCAAGGTGAATATGACCTTCGCCCGTGGTTTAAGGGCAATTCTGCGACAAGATCCGGATGTGGTGATGGTCGGTGAAATCCGCGATCTGGAAACTGCGCAGATTGCGGTGCAGGCCAGTTTGACCGGTCACTTAGTGCTCAGCACCTTACACACCAATACCGCGTCCGGCGCTATCACCCGGCTAGAAGATATGGGCGTAGAGCCGTTTTTATTATCTTCCAGTTTACTCGGCGTGCTGGCACAACGGCTGGTCAGAACTTTATGTCCGCACTGTAAAGAAGCGCACGAGCCGGATAAAGAAGAGCGGGCTTTGCTTGGTATCCAGAAAAAAGACGAGCAGAAAATTTACCGGGCTGTCGGTTGTGAGCAGTGTAACCAGACTGGTTATCGTGGTCGAACTGGTATCCATGAGCTGATTGTGGTCGATGAGCATTGCCGTGAGCTGATCCATAACGGCAAGGGCGAGCAAAGTATTGAAAAATATGTCCGCAGCCAAAGCCCCAGTATTCGTCAGGATGGTTTTTCCAAAGTGTTGCTTGGTGTTACCACGCTGGAGGAAGTATTACGGGTGACCCGTGAGGACGCATAATGGCAGCATTTGAATATCAGGCGCTGGATGCGCGCGGCCGCAAAAGCAAAGGTGTGCTGGAAGCCGATAATGCCCGTCATGCCCGGCAAATTTTGCGTGAGCAAAAGTTAACCCCGGTCAGTCTGGAGCTGGCGACACAACAGGAAAAAATGTTAGCCAGTGGCCGCAACTGGTTTGCCCGTGGCATCAGTGCCAGCGATTTGGCGTTAATCACCCGGCAAATTGCCACCCTGGTGGAAGCGGCATTACCCATTGAAAATGCGCTGCAGGCGGTGGCAGAACAATGTGAAAAACCACGGTTGCAAAGCATGATGATGTCGGTGCGGTCCAAAGTGGTGGAAGGCTATAGTCTGGCTGAAGGCTTGGCCGAATTTCCTTATGTGTTTGATCATTTGTATCGCTCTATGGTGGCGGCTGGGGAAAAATCCGGTCATTTGGATGCAGTGCTGAATCGATTAGCTGATTATACTGAACAGCGCCAGCATATGCGTAGTCAGATTATGCAGGCTTTGTTGTATCCGGCGATTTTGTCATTTTTTGCTGTGGCGGTGATCAGTATTTTGTTGACCGCTGTGGTGCCCAAAATTGTCGAGCAATTCTCCCATATGGGCCAGAGCCTGCCTGGCGCGACGTTGTTTTTGATCGCGGCCAGTGATTTCCTGCGCAACTACGGGCTGTTGGTCGTGCTGGCGATTTTTCTAGCGGTGGTGATGCTCAAACGCGCGCTGAAAAAGCCGGAATTCCGGCTGAAATATGATCGTATCTTGCTCAGGGCCGGCATGCTTGGCAAAGTCAGCCGGGGTCTGAATACCGCTCGTTTTGCCCGTACTTTAAGTATTTTAAACGCCAGTGCGGTGCCGCTGTTAGAAGCAATGCGGATCAGCACCGATGTACTGGATAATACTTATATGAAACAATCGCTTGCTGAGGCTACGTTAAGGGTGCGGGAAGGTTCTTCGCTGCGCAGTTCCTTAGATCAGACCAAACTTTTTCCGCCGATGATGTTGCATATGATTGCCAGCGGTGAAAAAAGTGGTCAGCTCGACGGCATGCTGGAGCGAGCGGCAAATACCCAGGATCGGGAATTTGAGACCTTAGTGACAGTGTCACTGAAGGTGTTTGAGCCGGTATTGGTTTCGGTGATGGCAGGCATGGTGCTGTTTATTGTGCTGGCAATTTTGCAGCCGATTTTAGCGTTAAATAATTTAGTTGGAGGGGGTTAAGTCAATGCAACAACAACGTGGTTTTACATTATTAGAAGTGATGGTGGTGATCGTGATCCTGGGCATTATCGCCAGTATGGTGGTGCCTAACCTGATGGGGAACAAGGAAAAAGCCGATTTGCAAAAAGTCACTGTGGACGTGCAGCAACTGGAAAATGCGCTGGACATGTACAAGCTGAACAATGGTTTTTATCCGACTACTGAACAAGGTTTACAAGCGCTGGTGAGTCAAGTGACCACCGAACCTATGCCACGCTCGTTCCCGGATGGCGGTTATGTCAAACGTCTGCCAAAAGATCCCTGGAATGGTGATTATCAGTTAGTCAGCCCGGGCGAAATGGGCAAAATTGATGTGTTCTCGATGGGGCCTGATGGCACTGCCGGCACAGAAGATGATATCGGCAACTGGAGCCAGGATAATCCAGAGCAGCAAAACTAATGACAACCCGGTTACCGCCACGCGGCTTTACGTTAGTCGAAGTGTTGCTGGTCATTTTATTGATCGGCATGCTGGCGGTATCTGTGGTGATCAGTTTTAGTGGCGATAGCCGGGATCAGCGGCTGAGTAAAGAAACCGAACAGTTACAACAATTGATCCAACTGGCGTCTGAAACCGCCATGCTGAAGCAGCAGGAACTGGGTTTGTTTATTAATGCCGAAGGCTATCGTTTTATGCTGTTTAAAGATGATAAATGGCATAGCATCAGCCAGCCAAAAGCGTTAAGACCACGCCAGTTTCCGGCTGGTTTTGCCGTCGAGTTAGAGTTGGAAGGGCTGGAATGGAGTGAAGGTAATTTACTCAGTCAGGTCGAATGGCAAGACGAGGAAGAAGATGCCTTGTTTGAAGAAAACAGCTTTGACGAACTGGCACAGAAAAAACAGCAAGAAAAACAACAACAGCAAGCGGAAAAAACCGGTCAGCCACAGTTGAGTACCGGCTTTGAAACCTTGCCCAGACAAAAACGAGATCCACGGCTGCCGCAGGTGTTTATTTTGTCCTCCGGTGAAATTACGCCGTTTTTGCTCAGTATCAGCGAGCAAAGTGACAAACCTGTCTGGCGGCAAGAACTGAAAGCCGTGTTCAGTATTCCGCTGGAACGTTCTGAGGTGAGCCGTGATCGTTAAACACCGGCAAGCAGGTTTTACTTTACTGGAACTGCTGGTCGCGATGGCAATTTTTGCCATTGCCGGGGTGGCGGTGATGCGGGCCACCAGTGAACATATCCGGGCTGTGACACAACTGGAAGAAATGACGGTGGTCAGTTTTATTGCTGAAAATCAGTTGCAGCAAGCCAAACTGGAGAAAACCTGGCCGCCAAAAGCCAAAAGTCAGGGCGAAGTGACGATGGCGAACCGGCGCTGGCTGTGGCAGCTGCAATCGGCTGAAACACTTGATCCAGAATTTCGCCAACTGACGGTCAAAGTCAGTCCGGCCGATGAACCGGCGCGGGTACTGTACAGTTTGCAAACTTTTATCGGGAAAGCCGATGAATAACCGTGGTTTTACCTTTATCGAAATGTTGTTGGCCACAGCCATTTTTGCTTTGGTCGGTTTGGCTTCTGTGGCGGTGCTGGACAGTGTCACCCGCAGTGACAGTGCGTCGCAACAAGCGATGCAAAGATTACAGCGTTTACAGCAAGTGATGATGTTGCTGGATCGCGACCTGTGGCAGATCACGCCACGCCAGATCAGGGTCAATGGCGAAGCGCCAAATAAAGTTTTGTTGGCCGGTGGCAATAACTGGCTGGAAAGTGATGATGGTGGACTTTCGTTTAGCCATGCTGGCTGGACCAATCCGGGCATGGTATTGGCGCGCAGCGAAGTGCAATTGGTTGGCTACCGGTTAAAAGAACGCCGGTTAGAGCGGCTGTTTTATTTATATCCAGATGCAGTGACCGGCACCGAACCGCAAGTGCAGTTGCTGCTGGAAGACGTTGATGGCTTTAAAGTGCTGTTTTTAGATGCCGAAGGAGTCTGGCAGGACAGCTGGAATCAGCAAAAATACCCAAAGGCGGTGAAGTTCACCTTGCAGCAACCGACGATCGGCGATATTGAGCGTATTTTTACCCTGCCAGCGGGGTTAACCTGATGCGTCAACGTCAACAAGGTGTGGCGCTGATTGCCGTGATGATGGTGGTGGCGCTGGTCGTGGTGATCGCCGTCGGCATGAGTGGCCGGTTACAACTGCAACTGCAACGCCAAATCAACTTGCAGGATCGACAGCAAGCATTATGGCTGGCGCTGGGGGCGGAAGAGTTTTCCAGGCGCCTGCTTAAACGCACGGCGGTGGGTAAAGACAATGTCAATCTTAGCCAGGATTGGGCCGCCAAAGGCGCGACTTTTCCGGTGGAGCAGGGCACTATTAGTGGCACCCTGACCGATTTACAAAGCTGTTTTAATTTGAATGCGCTGCAAAAAGCGCAGCGGCAGCAAAATAACAATAATGGTCGTCCGGCAGGTCAGTCCGGTCAGCCGGACGCTGCTCAGCCTGAGGATCCACAGCCTGGCCAGGCGGAGCCAGCGGCGACAGAACCGCCAGCAAATGCTGAGGCGAATGGTACACCAGGCCCGGATGGCAAACCGCAGTTACCAGCGCAACTGGCTTTTCAGCGTTTGCTGGAACAATCGGCGCCCGAACTATCGATGCCAGCGGAATATCTGGCGGCGCGTCTGACCGATTGGCTGGATAGCGATAATGTGCTGCAAAATGCCGGTGGTGCCGAAGAAAATGATTATGCCGGCCTCGAATTTCCTTACTACAGCGCGAATAGCCTGATGGTGAGTAAATCGGAATTACGGCTGTTGCTGGATATGACAGCGGCAGATTATGCGCTGGTAGCACCCTTGGTCTGTGTGATCCCGCAACAAGACTTATTGCAGCTGAATGTAAATACCATCAGCGAGCAGCAGGCGCCAGTGCTGGCCGCCTTGATCCCAGGGTTGCAGCAGGATGCGGCAGTGGATTTGATTAACAGCAGACCGGAGAAAGGTTATAGCAATGTCGATGAATTCTGGAGTAGCAGTCAGTTATCGGCATTGTCAGTGCCTGCCAATATCAAAAGCATGTTTGATATCCGCTCCCGTTATTTTCAGGCTGAACTGACAGTGCAGTTGCCAGACAGCAGTTTTAAATTGACCTCAGTATTCAGAGTTGATGACAATCAAGCAGTACAAGTGGTCGCTCGGCGCTTTGGAGGCCCAGGGTGAATGAACAATTAATAATTCGGCTCGGTAGTACAGAGCAGCAAGCGGTGGACTGGCTGGTGTGGTCGGCCCTGTCGGAAGAAGTGATTGCTTCCGGCCGGTTGGCGCACGCCACTGAACTACCCGCTTTAGCGCAGCGGCTGGGACAGCGCCCAGTCACTGCTTTAGTACCGGCTTGTGATGTGATCCTCAAAACAGTGCCGTTGCCCGGTAAACCGAATCGGCAGCTGTTACAGGCGCTGCCTTTTATGTTGGAAGAAGATCAGGCGGAAGATATTGAGCAGTTGTTGATCCTGCCAGCCAAAACGCTGCAGCAGGAACAGCAGTATCAGCAACAAGTGGCGGTGCTGAGCCGGCAACGGCTGGAGCAATGGCTGGATTGGTTACAGCAAGCTGGTTTTACCGCGCAGCGGATGGTGCCGGATGCCTTGTTATTACCGGACCTGGAACAGCAGCCGGTCGCCATTGAACTGGCTGCGCAAGGCCATAACCAGTCGCAATGGTTGTTAAAACAGGGGCCATGGCAAGTCAGTTGTGTTGACCAAAACTGGTGGTCTGATTATCTGGCATTATTACAGTTACCTTCAGTGTTGAGTTACAGCCCCTGGCCTGCACAACTGTTACAGCCACATCAACTGGCGCCAGCGGAATTACCTTTAGCGTTATTAGCCCGGCAATTACCGACCCAGAGTTTTAACCTGCTGCAAGGTGAGTACGCGCCGAAAAAACCACAGAACAAACACTGGCAACAATGGCAGCAAAGCATTTTATTGGCCGGTGCCACCTTGGTACTGTATCTGGGCTCGGTCGCGCTGGAGGCCTGGCAATTTAAGCGGCAAGCAGATCAATTCAGAGCCCAAACCAGCGCTTTATACAAAAGTAAGTTCCCATCAGAACGGATTGTGAATTTAACCCGCCAGGTGCAGCGCAAATTAGCGGCCGCTGGTGGCGGTGATCCAAATCAGAGTTTCTTAGGCTTGCTCAGCAAAGTCCAGCCGCTGCTGGCACAACAACCGGAGTTTATCCTGGATAACCTGCGCTTTGATGGTCGGAAGGCTGAACTGAAGTTTCAGGCCACAGCGGCAAGTTTTCAGAGTTTTGAGCAGTTAAAAACCCAGTTGCAGCAGCAAGGTTTTCAGGTGGAACAAGGCGCACTGAGTAATATTGGCGGCAAGGTGCAAGGCACCATCAGCCTGCGGGGGAAATCATGAAACAATGGCAACTTTATTGGGCGTCCCTGCAACAGCGCGAACAACAGTTGTTGACGATGGCGGCTGTGGTTTGCGGCCTTGCTGCCTTTTATTGGTTAGTATGGCAGCCTTTGCATCAGAGCAGGCAAAGCCAGCAACTGGCAGTGCAGACAGCCCAACAACAATTGGTCTGGTTACAAACACAGTTACCTAAACTCAGTCAAACCGGCACAGCGGTGCGCAGTAGCAGCAGCCTGACCGAAGTGATTTCACAAAGTGCACGTGAATTTAATATTCAGGTCAGTCGGATGCAACCGCAAAACGAACAATTGCAGCTGTCGCTGGAAGATGTGCCTTTTGAGCCGTTGTTAAGCTGGTTGCATCAATTGCAGTACCAACATGGCCTGCGTTTGGTGCAATTTGAAGTGGCGGCGGCGGATGTCCCTGGCACTGTGCGGGTACGTCGACTGGTGATTGAATAATGCGACTGACAATATTTTACCGCGCCATCAATCCAGCGATGGCGGCAATTTGGGTGGGTGCGAAGCGTTAACATGAAAAAATCAATGTTGTGGGGCTTAGGGATCCTGGCCTATCTGCTGTTCTGTTTGGTGCTGACGCCAGCCAGTTTGTGGCTAAAGTTAGTACCGCTGCCCGCCAGCGTGCAGTTAGGTCCGGTCAGTGGCACTTTATGGTCAGGACAGATTCAGGGTGTGCAGCAAGGGGCCTGGTATTTACCGCAATTAAGTTGGCAGTTACAGCTCAGCGCACTGTGGCGCGGTAAGTTAGGGCTGCTGTTGGACGGCGGGCAATTAAAAGATCAAGACCAGCCTTATCTGAAGTTACAGGCTGAACTCAGTCCGACGGCTGTGACGGTGACGCAGTCGGTGTTGAGATTGCCGATGTCTGGTTTGATGTCTCAAGTGCAATTGCCGATGCCGGTGGACGCCAGTGGCATGCTGGTGATTAATCTGCAGCAGTATCAAAGCGGTCTGCCTTATTGTCAGGCGGCGACTGGCACCGCCAGTTGGCAGCAAGCCAGATTTAAAACCCCTGCTGGCTGGATTGATTTAGCTGCTATTGATGCCACTTTGGCTTGTGCTGACGGTAATCTCAGTTTACAGACCAGTGATGGCAATCCGCTTGGTTTATTAGTCAAAGCGGAGCTGCTGGCGGATAGCTATCGGATCAGTGGCAGTCTAAAACCTGATGCCAGTATGCCAAAAGAGGTGCATCAGGCGATGCAGTTTGTCGGTCAAGCTGATGCAGCTGGCCGTTTCCCGCTGAATTTGCAGGGACAGTTACAGCGGCAATAATAGGTTGTCAGCGGGACTTTACTCCCGCTGGCAATAGCCGGCAGCCCGGTTAGCGTGGCGCGCGGATGTCGGCTAATAACACCGAATAATCACTGATAGCGGCAAAGTCACGGATGTCTCTGCTCGGTTGCTGGCTATCCGGATTGGCGACGGCCAGCAGATGGCGAATGCCGAAGTCTGCCGCGGCCTGTAAAATAGGCAAACTATCATCGACAAATAAGGTGCGGGCCGGATCAAAACCAAGCCGTTGTTGTAATTGTTGCCACAGCGCTTGTTGTTCTTTGGTGACGCCAAATTCATGCGTTGAAATCAACTGGCTGATATAACGCGCCAGTTCAGTTCTTTCAATTTTCAGCGACAAGCTATCCGGATGGGCATTGGTTACCAACACCACCTGGCGGCCGCTGTCCAGTAAGGCTTGCAAAAAGGCCGGCGCGTCCGGGCGCATGGCAATTTTATCCATCACTTCACGTTTCAGTTCAGTAATGGGCAATTGCAAACGTTTGGCCCAATAATCCAGACAATACCATTCCAGCTTGCCCTGCAGCACATCGTATTCGGCTTTGAGCATAGCTTTGGCGTCGTGCAGTGCGATGCCGCTGATTTCGCTGTAGCGTTGTGGCAAATGCTGCAACCAGAAATAATTATCAAAATGCAGGTCCAGCAGAGTGCCGTCCATATCCAGTAACACAGTGTCAATTGCTGACCAGTCAAGCATAACGAAGTCCTGTTTAAGCTGAGGTTGCACTGTGCTGTAACAGCAACAGACAACGCCGGATTGACGCCTTTGCCCGTGTCCATTTGAGTGGCGATTGGGTATAGTAGGGCGCAGAAAATGCATTGTAGCAGAGGCAAAGGTATGGCTGAACGTCAGGCTGACAAACAAAAACCGCAAATCCTGCGCCAGCAAGTGGTGGCGCAGAGTCGGTTATTTAAAATTGAACAACTGGATCTGCAATTCAGTAACGGTGAATTACGCACCTTCGAACGGATGCAAGGCTCGGGTCGTGGCGCTGTGATGGTGGTGGCTTGTCCGGATCCGGAGCATTTTTACCTGATCCGCGAATACAGTGCCGGCACCCATGATTATCAGCTCGGTTTTCCCAAAGGGCTGATTGATCCAGGTGAAGATGCGCTGCAAGCCGCCAACCGTGAATTAAAAGAAGAAGCCGGTTTTGGTGCTGCAACTTTAGTCGCACTGAAAGCCGTGGCGCTGGCTCCGGGGTATTTTAATGCTACAATGCACATTGTCATGGCCACCGGACTCTATGCAGCATCGCTGCCAGGGGATGAACCTGAACCGTTAGAACTGGTCAGGTGGCGTTGGCAAGACCTGGATCAGTTGTTATTGCAGGCCGACTTTACCGAAGCCCGTAGTATCGCTGCCCTGTTTCTGGCAAAAAAGTATCTGGATACGCATCAGGATGTTTTTAAGTAGATTGCTCGAACCGGTGAAAGCTGCCGCCAGGGAAGCTGGAGAAACCTTATGGCAACTTTACCAGAGCGGGGATTATCAGGCTTGTCAAAAAGCTGATGATAGCCCGGTCACCACGGCGGATTACGCTGCCAACCGCATTATTTTAGACCGGTTATCTGAACTGACGCCGGATATCCCCATCATCTCCGAAGAAAGTAACCTGGTGCCCTTGGCGCAACGGCAAGATTGGCCGCGTTACTGGCTGATTGACCCGATGGATGGCACCCAGGAATTTGTCGCCCGCAGCGGTGATTTTGCCGTCAGTATCGCCTTAGTCGAGCACGGCTGGCCAGCACTGGGTGTCATTTTCTGGCCGAAAGAAAATATCTGTTATTATGCCACCCGCGGTCATGGTGCTTTTAAGCAACAGCGCAATCTGATTAATCATATTCAGGTGCGGCAACATCAGCAGGGCGAGGTATTACGCATTGCCGTCAGCCGCCGCCAGCCGCTGCAACATATCCAGCAGTTGCTGGATGCGCAGCAGCAGGTTGAGTTTATTGCGCTTGGCAGCTGTTCGCTGAAAAGTTGTCTGGTGGCCGAAGGCGGCGCCGACTGCTATCTACGACTCGGTCCAACCGGCGAGTGGGATACCGGTGCTGTGCATATTATTGTGGAAGAAGCCGGCGGCAAAATTCTCGACAGCCAGTTCGCTCCCCTTAGTTACAACCAGCGCGAAAGCCTGGCCAATCCGGATTTTATGGTGATGGGCCAGAGTAATGTTAGCTGGCGGCAGTTGATTCAGCCGCACCAGGCTGTTCGGTAAGGTAGCGGCTTAGTTGCCGCTGGTGGTGGGCTCCGTCCGTGACCACGACTGTGTGGTACGCCACTACCGTAGGTCTGACTCGACCCGATGCGAAGCGGCGGGGCAGTCGGACATTGGGGTCGTAAAAACGACTGGTTTTTTAGCTGTGTGACCACGGATGGTTCTGTCACTCGTAGGTCTGACTCGACCCGATGCGAAGCGGCGGGGCAGTCAGACATTGGGGTCGTAAACACGACTGGTTTTTTAGCTGTGTGACCACGGATGGTTCTGTCACTCGTAGGTCTGA